>JBJMIS010000102.1:0-34878 GCA_045806705.1 Friedmanniella sp. | reverse complement strand
CACCTTCGCGTCGGCCTCGAGAGCGCGCCGCAGGCCGGCGTTGATCGCCTTCGCCATGGTCAGGACGGTCACCGGGCACCTCCCAGGGGCTGGTCGTCGAAGCTCGCGGCGTACTCCGCGTAGCCGGCCTGCTGCGCCCGCAGGTAGGGAGTCTGCTCGCTGTAGACCCAGTCGAAGGTCTCGGTGAGGCTCGGCTCCGGCAGCGCCAGGCAGTCCGCCCGCAGCTGCGTCGCCAGAGCGTCCGCCTCCTCCTGGAGCTCGGCGAAGAAGTCGTCCGCGGCGAGGCCGTTGCGGACCAGGTAGCTCCGGACCCGTTCGATCGGGTCCTTCAGCCGCCAGTGCTCGAGCTCGTCGGCCAGCCGGTACTTCGTGGGGTCGTCGGAGGTGGTGTGGGCCCCCATCCGGTAGGTGTAGGCCTCGATCAACGTGGGGCCGTTGCCGGAGCGTGCGCGCTCGAGCGCCGCCTGGGTGACCGCGTGCACGGCGAGCACGTCGTTGCCGTCGACGCGGACGCCGGGGAAGCCGAACCCGCTGGCCCGCTTGTAGAGGGGAATGCGGGACTGGCGCTCGATCGGCTCGGAAATTGCCCACTGGTTGTTCTGGCAGAAGAACACGATCGGCGCGTTGTAGGAGCTGGCGAAGATGAACGCCTCGTTCACGTCGCCCTGGCTGGTGGCGCCGTCACCGAAGTAGCCGATGACGGCCGTGTCGCGGCCCGGGTCCCCGGTGCCGACCAGCCCGTCACGTTCGACGCCCATGGCGTACCCGGTGGCGTGCAGGGTCTGGGCGCCGATGATGATCGCGTAGGGCGCGAAGTTGGTCTCCCGCGGGTTCCAGCTGCCGTGGTCGACGCCACGGAACATCGCCAGCAGCCGCAGCGGGTCGACCCCGCGGACGAAGGCGACGCCGTGCTCCCGGTAGGTCGGGAAGGCGAAGTCCTGGGCGAGCAACGCGCGGCCGGAGCCGATCTGCGCCGCCTCCTGACCCAGGCAGGAGGCCCAGATGCCGAGCTCACCCTGGCGCTGCAACGCTGTCGCCTCGGCGTCCACCCGGCGGCTGAGCACCATGTCGCGGTAGAAACCGCGGATGTCGTCGTCGGTGCCGGTGAAGGCGTAGCCCGGGTGCTCGTGCCGCTCACCTTCGGGGGTCAGCAGCTGCACCAGCTCGACGTCGCCGGCCTGCCCTACGGCCTCACTCACTGGCATCCTCTCCTCCGCGAGCGGTCATCCTCCGGCGCGACCCCACACTCTCCGAGGTGTCCGACCGGCCCACCGCTGCCGCGCGCTCCAACGTACCGCCGAGGTCACAGGCCCAGGAAAACAAGTTGCGGGTCCTAGTTCTTTGGCCGACGGTGGTGTGCACGGAGCTCCACGAGGGGGCGACGAGCGACGGAAGGAGGCGCCAGGTGTTCACCGTGGCCTTCGGGTTGCCCACAACCCACACCTTCTTCCCAGGAGCTCCTACCTCTCATGACTGCCCTGCCCCACCTGCCCCACCCGGCGCCCGACGCCGGCTCTGACCTCACTCCCGACCCCGCGTTCGGGTTCGTCCCGGTCGACGAGCTCGACGACGACCAGCGCTGGTCCACCTGGGACGACATCGGCGTCCTCGCCGGCCCCCAGCCCTGGCCCAGCTGGCTGATCACCGAGAGCGCCGCCATTGACACCGAGCTCGGCATCCTCAAGACCGGCAAGGAAGCCGACGTCCACCTGCTCGAACGCGCGCTTCCCGACAGCCCCTCCGCACCCGGCCGAGCCGTCGTGCTGGCCGCGAAGCGCTACCGCGGCCAGGACCACCGGCTGTTCCACCGGGACGCCGGCTACACCGAAGGCCGCCGGCTGCGCAACAGCCGCGACCGTCGGGCGGCGGCGAAAGGCACCCGCTGGGGGCGCTCGGTCGAGGCGACCCAATGGGCGGCGGCCGAGTTCCAGCACCTCACCCGGTTCTGGTCCGCCGGCCTCGCGGTGCCCTACCCCGTGCAGCTCGACGGCACCGAGCTGCTGATGGAGCTCATCACGCTCGCCGACGGCTCGACTGCACCCCGACTGGCCCAGACCCGGCCGCCACGGGCGCTGCTCGAGCGCTACTGGGAGCAGCTGACCGAGGTCCTGCGGGTGATGGCGGGACTCGGCCTCGCGCACGGCGACCTGTCGCCGTTCAACCTGCTGGCCACCGAGGAGCGGCTGGTGCTGATCGACCTGCCGCAGGCGGTCGACATCGTCGGCAACCCCCAGGGGGTGGAGTTCCTCGCCCGGGACTGCCGCAACGTCGCGACCTGGTTCACCGCCCGAGGCCTCGAGGTGGACGGCGAGTCACTGCTCGCGGACCTGCTCGCCTATGCCTTCTGAAGGGGGACCGCTGACCAGTGCTCCGCAGTCGGGCTGCAGGCCCCGAACGGGCCCGGAACTGCTCGCTGCGGAGCATTGGTCAGCGCTCAGCCGGTCCGCACGGGGTGATCCGAAGTCCGAGTCGCGGCCGCCGCCTGCGGACGGCCAGCCGCTCGATCAGCAGCACCAGCCGGTACTCGAGGCCGTACTTCGCCCCGATGAGGTTGATGATCCGCGCCGTCCTCGCCGGGTCGGCCACGATCTCCGCCTGACCGAGCAGAACGGGCGCTCCCGGCGCGACGATGCCGCTGCGGCTGCAGGGCCGAAGCTCCACCCGGGGGTCGTGGCGCAGCCGCTTCACCTTGCCGGTGCCCTCGGGAGTGATCACGACCAAGGCATCCCCGTCCGCCGCCACCCAGACCGGTGTGGCCACCGGCTGCCCGGAGCGCCGGAAGGTGGTCAGCGAGACGAACCGCTCCCGGCCGACGGTGACGACCTCCTGCTGGCAACTCATGCGGTCCCCTGCGGCACGGGCGCCGCAGCCGGCCGGCTCGTCTCGGTCCGCTTGGGCAGCACGAAGACCAGCACCAGGGCGGCCACGCTGAAGATCGCGCTGACCAGCATCGCGTCCGCAGCCGCGGTGGTGAAGCCGGAGGCGACCGTGTCGGGGCCGGTGATGGTCAGCGAGCCGAACAGCACGCTGCCGATGATGGCGATCCCGATGGCGCTGCCGACCCGCTGCACCGTCGAGACCACCCCGCTGGCGGCGCCGGCCTCGCTCCGGTCGACCGTGGCGATGATGAACTGGGCGTTCGGTGCGATGAAGGCACCGTTGCCGAGGCCGGCGAGGAACAGCGGCAGCAGCAGGTCCCAGCTGCTGAGGCTGGCCGGGTCGGCGGACCGCAGCACCAGCCAGACCCAGACCAGCCCGACGCTGACGAGCGCGGTGCCGACGACGAGCACCCGGCGGCCGAGCCGCTGGCTCAGCTGGTTGCTCTGCGAGGACGCGATGATGCTGCCGATCGCGAAGGGGATCGAGACGACGCCGGCCTGCAGGGCGGTGTGCCCGAGTCCGGTCTGCCAGAGGATCGACAGGGTGAAGAAGATGCTGGTGAAGGCCGCGAAGTAGACCAGCGCCAGGACGACACCCCCGGTGAAGGCCGCGTGGCTGAACAGGCGGGGCGGGACGAGCGGGCTGCGGCCGCGCCTGGTGTAGGCGACCTCCCAGCAGGCGAAGACGACGATCAGCGCGACCCCGGCGGCCAGCGTCAGGTACGTCCAGAGCGGCCAACCCCTGTCCTGGCCCTCGATCAGCGGCACCAGCAGCGCGACGAGGCCGGCGCTGACCAGCACCAGCCCCAGCCAGTCGATGCCGACCCGGGCCGAGGTGTCCCGCTCGTGCCTGGCGGGCAGCAGCAGCGCGGCCGCAACCAGGGTGGCGACGCCGATCGGCAGGTTGACCCCGAAGACGAGGCGCCACCCGAGCTCGTCCCCGAAAGCCTGGATGATCAGCCCGCCGATGATCGGGCCGAGGGCGGAGGAGACGCCGATCACGGCGCCCATCACGGCGAAGGCCTTGCCGCGGACGGGCCCGGGGAAGAGCAGCTGGATGAACGCGGTGACGGCTGGGACGAAGATGCCCCCGGCCAGACCCTGGACCACCCGGAAGACCACCAGCTGGGTGTCGGACTGGGCGAGACCGCACGCGGCGCTGGCCAGGGTGAACAGGGCGATGCCGGTGAAGAAGACCCACTTGTGGCCGATCCGGTCGCCCACCCGGCCGGCGGGGATGAGCGCCAGCCCGAAGGCGAGCGCGTAGCCGGAGATGATCCAGGACAGCGTGGACTCCGACGCGTCCAGGCTGGTGCGGATGGTGGGCAGCGCGACGTTCACGACGGTGGTGTCGAGCAGGGCGATGAACATCCCGGCGAGCAGCACGACCAGCGCCTGCCAGGAGCGTCGCGGCACGGCGAAGGGGCGTGGCACGCCGGCTGGGCCGACGGCGGCGGCCTGCCCGGTCTGGTCGGAGCTGGTCTCAGTCATGGCTGTGGTCCTCGGAGTGGGCAGGGGTGGTGGGAAGGGGGTCGGGCGCCAGCGCCCGTGCCCGTTCGTCCGCGACGACGGCGGGGATGTCGGCCAGCAGCTCCTCGTGCCAGCCGATCTCGGCGCGGAGCCGGTGCTCGCGGTGCTGGAGGGCGTGCCTCTCGGCCACCGAGAGGTAGGGTCGCGCCCGGTTGTTCGCCAGCTCGGTCTCGGCGAGCAGGGCCTGCAAGGTCCGCAGCCGCTCGGCGACCGCGTCGGCCAGCTGGTCCAGCCGGTTCGGGTCGGAGCGGCTCAGCGCGAGGTCGAACGGGTCGGGCTTGAACACCACCTGGGCGAGCGCGCCGGCCTGCAGGTCGGCCAGCGACGCCCGTCCGGCGTCGGTGATCCGGTACACCTGGCGCTCGGGGTAGCCACCGGACCGCTCGGTCCGGGCCTCCGCCAGCAGCCCCTCGCCGGCCAGCCGCTTGATCGCTCCGTAGAGCGCACCGACGGAGATGTCGGTCCACAGGTGCACGTGCTCCTGCTCGGCCAGCAGCCGGAGCTGGTGGCCGTGCATCTCCCCGTGCCGGGCCAGCGCATCGAGGATGAACAGCCGGATGGAGGACACACGAGTACTCTCGCAGAAGTAGTCACGCGCGGCAAACCGCTCAGAAGCCGTTGCCCCTTCTTCAGCGCCGGAGGAAGCTGTGGACGCGGCCGACGGCGGCCGCGACGGCTTCGGGGCCGGCGGCCAGCGAGATCCGGACGGTCGTGCCGCCGCGCACGGTGTCGAAGTCGGTGCCCGGAGTGAGGGCGACGCCCTCGGACTCCAGCAGTGCGGCGCACCAGGCGACCGAGTCCGGGTAGCTCACCAGCGCGTCGCCGAGCTCGGCGTAGACGTAGAACGCGCCGTCTGCGGGCGCCACCGCACCCCAGCCGAGGTCGGGAACAGCGTCGAGCAGCACCCGGCGGGCATCGTCGAAGGCCGCGACCCCCGTGGCCGCTTCCGCGTACGAGCGGTCGGTGAACGCGGCCAGCGCGGCGTGCTGGGCAGGCACCGGGGCGCAGAGGGCGAAGTTGCCGGCGAGTGCGTCGAAGGAGGCCCGGAGGTCCGCCGGCACCAGGCACCAGCCCAGCCGCCACCCCGTCATCCCCCAGAACTTCGAGAACGACGAGATCACGAGGGCGTCCCGGTCGTGGGACCAGGCGCAGTCGCCGACGGCGCCGGAGGCGGTGATGCCGTGGTAGATCTCGTCGCTGACGAGCCGGACGCCGTGCTCGGCGCACCACCCGGCCAGTGCCGCCAGCTGCTCCGCGTCCACCATCGTTCCCGTCGGGTTGGCCGGCGAGGCCAGCACAAGGCCGGCCAGCGGCTCCTCGGCGTGCGCGGCCTCGAGCAGGGCCACGGTGGGCTGGAACCGCTGCTCCGGCCCGCAGTCGAGCTCCACCACCCGGCAGCCGAGAGCGCTGAGGATGTTGCGGTAGGCCGGGTAGCCCGGACGGGCCAGAGCCACCCGCTGGCCGGCGTCGAAGCCGGCAAGGAACGCCAGCGTGAAGGCGCCGGAGGAGCCGGTCGTCACCGCGACCGCGTCAGGGTCGACCTCCAGCCCGTACCAGCGGCGGTAGTGCCCCGCGATGGCGACCCGCAGCGGCCGGATGCCGAAGGTCTCGGTGTAGCCCAGCGGAACTCCCCCGCTCATCAGCTCCGCCATCGCCCGCCGCACGTCCGAGGGCGCCCCCGCCGACGGCTCGCCTGCACAGAGCGAGATCACGTCTCGGCCCGCCGCCCGCAGCTCGGCGACACGGTTCAGGATGCTCATCACGGCGAACGGGCGGACGGCGGCCCGGACGGACGGCGCGAGCGGGCTCACGGCGAGGTCCGCTTCCGCGCCCGGTAGGCCGCGACGTTGGCGCGGTTGCCGCAGTTGCCGGTGTCGCAGTAACGCTTGGACTTGTTGCGTGAGAGGTCGACCAGGACGTCGGAACAGTCGTCCGCCGAGCAGAACCGGAGCCGGCTGAGCTCGTCGGCCCGCACCAGGTCGAGAAAACCCATCGCGGCGTCCGCCCCGATCCGATCCGCGAGCGGGGCGTCCGGACGGGTCACGTGCAGGTGCCAGTCCCACTGGTCATGCCTGCTCAGGTAGGGCTGCGCGGCGCACTCGGCCAGCAGGGCGTTGACGATGGCGGCCGCCTCGTCGCGGTCCTGCACCTGCCACAGGCTGCGCAGCCGCTCCCGCAGCCGGCGGACCGACGCGAGCTCCTCCTCCGTCCCCAGCCGGCTGCCGGTGAAGCCGTACCGCTCGAGGAACGCATCGAGCCCGGCCCGTGTCGCCAGCTCGTCGACCCCATCGCTGAGCGTGTTCACCAGAGCCGCGGCCTCCACCAACGCAAGCTCGGTGTCATGGGCAAAAAGCATATTGACTCCTGACAAGGACATCACTACAGTCATGAGTGTAACCACGTTTTGGTCATGACACCCGCTGCTGACTCAGCTTGTGCCGTGGGCCATACCGGATGGACACCCGAATCCACGATGGGAGGCCGCATGACCACCTCACTCACGTCCCCGCCGACGGTACGGGAGGTCCAGCACGGACACCCCGACAGCCGCCGGTCGGCGGCAGGGCCCGCCCTCGCCATCGCGCTGCTCTCGGCCGCCTCGTTCGGCCTGTCCGGATCGCTCGCCCGGTCGTTGCTCGATTTGGGCTGGACGCCGTCCGCCGTCGTGGCCGTGCGGATCGGCGGGGCGTTCGCGCTGCTGGTCCTCCCCTGCCTGGTGCTGCTGGCACGGACCGGCCTCCCGTCGGTCCGGCAGACCGCTCGGCTGCTGGCCTACGGCGTCGTCGCGGTGGCGGTCGCCCAGCTCTGCTACTTCAGCGCTGTCCAGTACCTCTCGGTGGGGGTCGCGCTGCTGCTGGAGTACCTCGCCCCGGTGCTGCTGATCTTCTTCGAGTGGGTCCGCAGCCGCCGGCGCCCGGCCGCGTCCGTCTTCGGCGGCGCGCTGCTGGCACTGCTCGGCCTCGTCTTCGTGCTCGACCTCCGCGGCGACGTGGCGCTGAACCCGGTCGGCGTGGCCTGGGGCCTGGGAGCCGCCCTGTGTCTGTGCGCCTACTTCGTGCTGAGCGAGGGCAGCGAGACCGAGGCGTCGGTGCCGCCGCTGCTGCTCACCACCGCCGGCACCGGTGTCGGCGGCCTGGTCGTCGCCGCCGTGACCGCCGCGGGAGTCCTCCCGTTCGCCGCGCCCACCGGCACCACCGTGCTGGCGGGCAGCACCGTCGGCTGGTGGCTGCCCGCGCTGCTGCTGGTCGGGATCACGGCGGTGCTGGCCTACCTGACGGGCATCGTCGCCGTGCGCCGGCTGGGCAGCCCGGTCGCCTCCTTCGTGTCGCTCGCCGAGGTGATCTTCGCCGTGGCGTTCGCCGTCGTCCTGCTGGGCCAGCAGCCGTCCGCGACCCAGCTGCTGGGGGGCGCGCTCGTGCTGGCGGGCATCGTCGTGGTGCAGCGGGGAGCCCGCTGAGGGCGGCTCAGGGCTGGGACCGCCGCTTCTCCTTCGGCCGCCACTGGTTGGCCCGTTCGTTGACCGCCGCCAGCCGAGCGGTCTCGGCCACCCGCTTCGCGCGGGTGGGCGGCGTCCGGGCCTGCACGATCCACTCCAGGATCGACCGCCGGGCCGACCGCGGGAACGCGCGCCAGTGCTCCCAGGCGGGCGGCTGCGCGTCCATCGCCTCGTGCAGGTCGGCCGGCACTGTCAGGTCCTCGACCTCGTCCAGCAGGTACCAGGACCCGTTCGCCTCCGCCTCGCCGATCGCCCGCTCGCCGGCCTCGGTCATCAGCCCCTGCGCGCGGAGCTCCTCGACCCGCTGCTTGTTCGGTCGGGACCATCCACTGCGGGAGCGGCGCGGGGCGAAGTAGAGCATCGTCTGGTCCGCGTCCAGCAGCTTCTGCTTGCTGTCCACCCAACCGAAGCAGAGGGCCTCACGGACGGAGTCCTCATAGCCCACCGCCGGCAACCCGACACCGGAGCGCCACGAGACGAGCCACGCCCCCCTGGTGTCGGAGTGGTGCGAGGCGAGCCAGGCCCGCCACTGCTCCCGCGTCTCGGCGTGGACCTTGGGCGCCCTGTCGTCGGCCATCACGTCCCCCTCGTGCTCGCAGCCCAGTCTGCGGGCTCGGGACGTGGTGCCGCCAGTGCCTCCGCAGACCGTCGTGCCAGGCTGGGCGGGTGCCGCCCCTGGAACCCCGGCCATCCGCCCAGGCCGTCCAGCAGCGCGCTCCGGGCTGCCCGAAGCGGATGGTGCACGGCCCGTGCGGCGGGGTTCGTCCGGGTGGCGGCTGCGAGATGGTCCCCGACCCGTGCGTCTTCCTCGACCTGGAGCACCCGCCGGCGGTGCCGCCGGTCGAGCCCGTCCCCCAGGTCGTGGTGCCCCTCGTGCTCACCGACCTGAGCGTCCCCCCGGCCGACGCCGCCATCCTGAGCAGAACCGCCCGGCAGCTCGTGTCCAGCTGCGACGCCCTGCTGGTCGGCGATCACCAGGACCGGCCCGACTTCCCACCGACGGTGCTCGCCCGGCTGATCGGTGAGGCCGGTGGCCGGCCCTGGGTCACCCTGGCCTGCCGGGACCGCAACCGGATCGTGCTGGAGCAGGAGCTCTACGGCCTCCGGCTGGACGGCCTCGCCACCGTGCTCTGCGTCACCGGGGACGGACGGGCCTACGACGTGCGGCCGGACGTGACGCAGGTCTTCGACCTCGACGGCACCCGGCTGGCCGGGCTGGCGGCCTCGCTGGGCCTGCCCGTGGCGGTGGCGGAGACCCCGAACGCGCCCCCACTGCGGCTGCGGCCCGAGCGGCTGGTGCGCAAGCAACTGGCCGGCGCCGGCGTGGCGGTGCTGAACCACGTCCGGACCGCGGGTCAGGTGGCCGAGTTCCTCGCCGCGGCGCAGGTGCTGGGCCTGACCATCCCTGTCGTCGCCTCGGTCGCCGTCTACACCGACGAGCGCTCGGCGGCGGTACTGACCGCGCTGCCGGGTCTGGAGATCGACCCGGCCGCGGTGACCGCCGTGCTGGCCGCAGCGGACCCGGTCGAGGCGGGGATCGCCACCGCCGTGGCGGAGGCAGCGGCCCTGCTCGCGGTGCCCGGGGTGGCGGGGGTGAACCTGTCCGGTCTGGCCTCGGCCCGCGGCGTCGGCTTCGCCGCCGACGTGCAGGCCGAGGTGGGACGGCGGGTCAAGGCGGCATCGGTCGCGACGCAGGAAGCAGGCGACAGCGGTGAGTGAGGAGATGAAAGCCGAGTTCGACACGGTGGCCGCCTGGACCGCGGAGGTGGCCCTCGACCTCGGCCCCGACCACTACCTGCCCGCCGGCTGCCGGGGCAGCGGTAGCCCCGGCGCCCTGCGCTGGCTGCTGGACCGGCTCGAGGTGACGGGTGCCGAG
This sequence comes from Friedmanniella sp., assembly GCA_045806705.1. Lineage (GTDB taxonomy): Bacteria > Actinomycetota > Actinomycetes > Propionibacteriales > Propionibacteriaceae > Microlunatus. Next base: position 25,097 of record JBJMIS010000102.1, on the reverse strand, counting down.
GTCATGCTCGACTGCGGCGCCGGCGTCGGCGGGCCTGCCGCCTTCGCCCAGGCCGAGGTCGGGGTCCGGCCGGTGCTCAGCGAGCCGGAGGCCGGCGCCTGCCGGGCCGCTGCCCGCCTGTTCGGCCTCCCGGTCGTGCGGGCCGCGTCCCGGCTGCCCTTCGCGTCCGGCTCCTTCGACGTGGTCTGGTCCCTCGGGGTGCTCTGCACCGTCCCGGACCAGCCCGAGCTGCTGGCCGAGCTGCGCCGGGTGCTGCGACCCGAGGGCCGTCTCGGGCTGCTCGTCTTCGTCGCCACCCGGCCCCTGCCCGAGCAGCCGGTCGGGAACACCTTTCCCACCGAGGAGAGCCTCCGGTCGCTGCTGACCGAGGCCGGGTTGGTCGTCGAGAACAGCGCCTCGGCGACGGACTTCGCCGGCACGCCGCCGCTCTGGCAGCAGCGTGCCGCCGAGGTGGAGGCCGAGCTGGAGCGCCGGCACGGCGACGACCCCGCCTGGCAGGTGGCCGGGGAGCAGTCAGCGGTGATCGGCCGGCTGCTGGCGGCGGGCGAGCTGGTCGGCACCCTGGTCGCCGCCCGGCCGGGCTGACCACCCCCCAGACGCCGGATCGCCGGCCCGGCGCGGACCGTTCCCGCAACGCGGCCTCTCTACAGTGGAGCGGGTGAGCGCTGCGTCAGGCCTGCTGGTCGCCGGTACCTCCTCCGACGCCGGCAAGTCGCTCGTGGTCACCGGCCTCTGCCGTGCCCTGGCGCGACGGGGCGTCCGGGTGGCCCCGTTCAAGGCGCAGAACATGAGCAACAACTCGATGGTCTGCGCCGACGGCGCGGAGATCGGCCGGGCGCAGTACCTGCAGGCTCAGGCGGCAGGGGTCCCCGCGGAGTCGGCGATGAACCCGGTGCTGCTGAAGCCGGGCTCCGACCGCCGCTCGCACGTCGTCCTGCGCGGTCGCCCGGCCGGCACCCTGGAGGCGGGTGAGTACGCCACCGGCCGGCGGCACCTGGCGGAGGCGGCGTTCGCGGCCTACGACGAGCTGGCCGGCCGCGTCGACCTCGTGGTCTGCGAAGGGGCCGGCTCCCCTGCGGAGATCAACCTCCGGGCGGGTGACTACGTCAACCTCGGGCTGGCGCGCCGCTTCGGCCTGCCGGTGGTCGTGGTCGGGGACATCGACCGGGGTGGCATGTTCGCCGCTCTGTACGGCACCGTCGCGCTGCTCGCGCCCGAGGACCGGGCGCTCGTCCAGTCCTTCCTGGTCAACAAGTTCCGCGGCGACCCCGACGTCCTGCAGCCGGGCTTGGCGGAGCTGACCCGGCGCACCGGCGTCCCGTTCGCCGGGGTGCTGCCGTGGCTGAGCGAGGTCTGGCTGGACGCCGAGGACACCCTGGAGGTGGGCGCCTGGCGCCGCTCGGACCCCCGCCCGGGCGCCCTCCGGGTCGCGGTGGTCCGGCTGCCGCGGGTCTCCAACGTCACCGACGTCGACGCCCTGGCCGCCGAGCCGGGCGTGGAGGTGCTCGTCACGACGGACCTCGACGTCGTCGCGGGGGCCGACCTGGTCGTGCTGCCCGGCTCCCGGGCCACCGTGTCGGACCTCGCCTGGCTGCGGACGACGGGGTTGGCCGAGGTGCTCGCGGCACGGGCCCGGCGGTCGGCGCCGGTGCTGGGGATCTGCGGTGGGTTCCAGATGCTCGCGGAGACCATCGACGACCCGGTGGAGTCCGGGGCGGGCGAGGTGGCCGGGCTGGCTCTGCTGCCGACCCGGGTGGACTTCTCCGCGGCGAAGGTGCTGGGCCGGCCGCGGGGATGCTGGCAGGGCCAGCCGGTGGCCGGATACGAGATCCACCACGGCGTCGCCACCACCACGGCGGAGGCGGAGCCGTTCCTGGACGGCGTCCGGCGGGGCTCGGTCTGGGGGACGATGTGGCACGGCACGCTGGAGGGGGACGGGTTCCGGCGCGCGTGGCTCACCGCGGTCGCGGCCGCCGCCGAGTCGAGCTGGCGGCCGGCACCGCAGGCGCCGGGCTACGCCACGCGTCGGGAGGCGATGATCGAGACCCTCGCCGACGCGGTCGAGACCCATCTCGACCTCGACCTCCTGCTGGCCGGTACCCGGGTCGCGCCGGCGGCACGCCGATGACCGTGGAGGTGCTGGTGATCGGGATCGGCAGCGGCGACCCCGGGCAGCTGACGGGCGACGCCGTCGCCGCACTGAACCGGGTCGACGTGTTCCTGGTCGCCGACAAGGGTCCGGCGAAGCAGGACCTGGTGGGGCTGCGGACGGCCCTCTGCGCGGCGGTGATCCGCCACGACCGCTACCGGGTGGTCGAGGTCCCCGACCCCGAGCGGGGCCCGGACGCGGACCGGGACGATGCCGCCTACCGCGCGGGCGTCCGGGACTGGCACAGGGTCCGCGCCGAGCGGTACGCCGAGGTGATCCGGGCGGAGGTCGGCGAGCAGGGCACGGTCGGCTTCCTCGTCTGGGGCGACCCCGCCTTCTACGACAGCACGATCCGCATCGTGGCGTCCCTCGCGGCCGCCGGGGTGGCGACGAGGACGACCGTGCTGCCCGGCATCAGCAGCGTCCAGCTGCTCGCCGCCCGCCACCGGCTGGTGCTGAACGGGGTCGGCCGGTCCATCCACCTCACCACCGGGCGACGGCTGCTGGCCGAGTACAGCCCCGAGCTGGGCGACGTCGTCGTGATGCTCGACGGGTTCCTGACCTGCGCCCGGCTCCTCGACCGGCACCCCGACCTGCAGATCTTCTGGGGAGCGCAGCTGGGACTCCCGGACGAGGTGCTGGTGGCGGGCCCGCTGGCGGAGGTGCTGGACCGGATCCGTGCGTCCCGGCTCGCGGTCCGGGCCGCCCGCGGGTGGGTGATGGACACCTACCTGCTCCGCCCGCCGGACTGAGCCGCCGTGGCGGCCGTCAGCCCCGGCCCAGGATCCGCTCGACCTCCATCACCAGCACGACCCGGAGCGGGTTCGGCCGCGGCTGGCGGTAGCGCTCGGCGTAGCGGCGCTCGGCGTCGGCCACCGCAGCCGGGTCGCGTTCCACGTGCAACCGACCGCTGAGGGTCAGCCACCGGGCCCGGTCGACCTGGCAGAGTGCGCCGACCGCGCCCGGTCGCCCGGCCAGCCTGGCCTTGACCGAGCCGCCACCGGTGATGACCCGGGCGAGCCTGGTGCTCGGCTCGTAGGTGAACCCGACGGGCACGACGTGCGGGGTGCCGTCGGTCCGGACGTTGGTCAGGGTGGCGAGGTGCCGCTCGGTGAGGAAGGCCAGCACCTCGTCGGCCAGCGCCTGCGGGTCGAGGCTCACCCCCGCACCGAGCCCGGGCTCACTGGCCGTCCTCGAGATCGCCCTCGACGTCGAGGTAGACCTGCTGCAGCTGCTCGACGAGCTCCGGGTCGGGCTCGGCCCACAGCCCCCGCTCCGCCGCCTCGCCCAGCTTCTCGATGATGCCGCGCAGCGCCCACGGGTTGGCGTGCTTCAGGAAGTCCTGGTTGGTCTTGTCCAGCACGTAGCTCTCGGCGAGGGCGGTGTACATCCAGTCCGGCACCACGCCGGCGGTGGCGTCGAAGCCGAACAGGTAGTCCACCGTGGCGGCGAGCTCGAAGGCGCCCTTGTAGCCGTGCCGCTGCATCGCTGCGATCCAGCGCGGGTTGACCACCCGGGCCCGGAACACCCGTGCCGTCTCCTCGCCCAGACTGCGGGTGCGGACGGCGTCGGGCACCGTCGAGTCCCCGACGTAGGCCCTGGGCGCGGTGCCGGTCAGGGCGCGCACCGTCGCGACCATGCCGCCGTGGTACTGGAAGTAGTCGTCGGAGTCGGCGATGTCGTGTTCGCGGGTGTCGATGTTCTTGGCGGCGACGCTGATCCTGCGGTAGTTGGCCTCCATGTCCTCCCGCGCCGGCTGCCCGTCCAGGTCGCGGCCGTAGGCGAAACCGCCCCAGGCCGTGTAGACCTCGGCCAGGTCCTGGTCGTCCCGCCAGTTCCCGGCCTCGATCAGCGGCAGGATGCCCGCCCCGTAGGAGCCCGGCTTCGAGCCGAAGATGCGGGTGGTGGCCCGCCGCTCGTCCCCGTGCCCGGCCAGGTCCGCCTGCGCGTGGGCGCGCACGTGGTTCTGCTCGGGCGGCTCGTCCAGGCCGGCGACCAGCCGGACCGCGTCATCCAGCATGGCCAGCACGTGCGGGAAGGCGTCCCGGAAGAAGCCGGAGATGCGGACCGTGACGTCGACCCGGGGGCGGCCGAGCTCGGCCAGCGGCAGCGCCTCCAGCCCGGTCACCCGGCGGGAGCCCTCGTCCCAGACCGGCACCACGCCGAGCAGGGCCAGGACCTCGCCGACGTCGTCGCCGGACGTCCGCATGGCCGAGGTACCCCAGATCGAGAGCCCGACCGACTGCGGGTACTCCCCCGTCTCGTCGAGGTGGCGCTGGACGAGCGACTCCGCCATCGCCTGGCCGGTCTGGTAGGCGAGCCGGGACGGGATGGCCTTGGGGTCGACGGAGTAGAAGTTGCGCCCGGTGGGCAGCACGTTCACCAGCCCGCGCAACGGGGACCCGGACGGTCCGGCCGGGACGTAGCCGCCCTCCAGCGCGTGCAGGGTGTTGCCGATCTCGTCGCCGGTGCGGGCCAACCGGGGGACCACCTCGACGCAGGCGAAGGTGAGGGCGGCGGCCGCGCCCGCGTTCTCGGCGCCGAGGACGCCCTGGACCACCGCCGGCACCGCATCGGCGTCCCAGCCACGCTCGGCCAGGGCGACGACCAGGGCACGGGCCTGCGCCTCGACGGCGTCGACCTCGGCGAGCGGCGCGTCCCCTTCGGCCAGCCCGAGCGCCACCCGGAGCCCGGGGACACCGCTGACCTGGCCACCGAAGACCTGGTTGGCGCGCAGCACCGCCAGCACCAGGTTGACCAGCTCGTCGCCCTGCGGCGGCTGCCCCAGCACGTGCAGGCCGTCGCGGATCTGCACGTCCTTGATCTCGCACAGCCAGCCGTCGACGTGCATCACGAACTCGTCGAAGGTCTCGTCGTCGGGCCGGCCGGTCAGGCCGAGCTCGGCGTCCATCTGGGCGGCCTGGATCAGCGTCCAGATCTCCCCGCGCAGCGCCGGCACCTTGGCCGGGTCCATGGCGAGGACGTTGCCGTACTCGTCGAGCAGCTGCTCCAACCGCGCGATCTCGCCGTAGGACTCCGCCCGCGCCATCGGCGGGATCAGGTGGTCGACCACGGTCGCGTGGGCGCGGCGTTTGGCCTGCGTCCCCTCGCCCGGGTCGTTCACCAGGAAGGGGTAGATCAGCGGCAGCGACCCGAGGGCGGCGTCCGTCCCGCAGCCGGCCGACATCCCGAGGTTCTTGCCGGGCAGCCACTCGAGGTTGCCGTGCTTCCCGACGTGCACGACGGCGTGGGCACCGAACTCGTGCTGCAGCCAGCCGTAGACGGCGAGGTAGTGGTGGGTGGGAGCGAGGTCCGGGTCGTGGTAGATCGCGATCGGGTTCTCCCCGAACCCCCGCGGCGGCTGGACGAGGATGACGACGTTCCCGGCCTGCAGCGTGGCAGCGACGATCTCGCCGTCGGGGTCGCCTCCTCGGCCAACGCCGCTGCGGTCCACGAAGAGCTCACCGGGCGCCTCGCCCCAGGCCTCGCTGACCGCCTGGCTCAGCTCGGCCGGCAGGTCCGCCAGCCAGCGGCGGTAGGTGCCGGCGGGGATCCGGACCGGCTGGCCGGACAGCTGCTCGCTGGTCAGCCACTCCGGGTCCTGGCCGCCCGCGGCGATCAGCGCGTGGACGAGGGCGTTGCCTGCGGTGGTGTCCGGGTCCTCCCCCTCGACCGGTTCGAGGGGACCCGTGCCGGGGATGTCGCCCGGTCGGCCCAGGTCGTAGCCGGCGTTCCGCAGGGCGCGGAGCAGCCGGATGACCGAGACGGGGGTGTCGAGACCGACCGCGTTGCCGATCCGGGAGTGCTTGGTCGGGTACGCCGACAGCACGATGGCGATCCTGCGCTCCGACGGCTCGAGGTGCCGCAGCCGGGCGTGGTTGACCGCGATCTCAGCTACCCGTCGGCAGCGCTCCGGGTCGGGCACGTAGCAGGGCAGGCCGTCCGCGTCGGTCTCCTTGAAGGAGAACGGGACGGTGATGATCCGCCCGTCGAACTCGGGCACCGCGACCTGGGTGGCCACGTCCAGCGGGCTCATCCCCTCATCCGAGTCCGCCCAGGCCGCGCGCGAGGTGGTCAGGCACAGACCCTGCAGGATCGGGATGTCCAGGGCGGCCAGGGCCCGCACGTCCCAGGCGCCGTCGTCCTCGCCGGCGGAGGCGGTGGCCGGACGGGTGCCGCCGGCGGCCAGCACCGTCGTGACGAGCGCGTCGAGCGTCCCGAGGTGGGCGAGCAGGTCGGCCGGCGCGTCCCGCAGCGATGCGGCGAAGATCGGCACGCCGATCCCGCCCGCCGCGTCCACGGCGTCGGCGAGGGCGTGCACGTACGCGGTGTTCCCGGCCGTCTGCTGCGCCCGGTAGAAGAGGATGCCGACCCGTGGCCGGACACCGCCGGAGGTGGCGGACGGGCGGGGCAGCTCACCCCAGGTCGGCTGCGCCACGGGCGGGTCGAAGCCTTCGCCGGTGAGCAGGACGGTGTCGGAGAGGAACGCGTGCAGCTGGGCGAGGTTCTCCGGACCGCCCTGGGCCAGGTAGACGTGCGCGTCCGCGGCGATGCCCATCGGCACGGTGGAGAGCTCCATCAGCGAGGCGTCCGGCGCCTGCTCGCCGCCGAGGACCACCATCGGGCGGCCCTCCGCACGGAGCCGGGCGAAGCCGCTGCACAGTGACTGGGCGGAGCCGAGGATGCGGGCCACAACGAGGTCGGCCGCGGCGAAGGCCGCCGCCATCTCGGTGTGGGCGGCACGTGCCGGGTTGACGTAGAGGTAGTCCGCCCCCGACGCGCGCGCCGACAGCAGGTCGGTGTCCGAGGTGGAGACCAGGGCGATGCGCGTCATGGTCGCCGAGCCTAACCGCTGACCGCGACGGGTCAGGGTTCGTCGGGACAGGCTCCCGCCCGCCGCGGCCTCAGCTGAGCCGCAGCGCGGGCTCGGGCCGGTGGATGCCCCGGGGGCGGTAGCCGACCAGCTCGGAGATCCCGACGAGGTCCGACAGCAGCCAGAGGATCGCCAACCACATCTCGGTGCCTTGCAGGCCGGGCACCGTCTTCGGCAGCGCGGCCGTCGACGGGTTCGGGGCCTGGAAACCGAAGCCCTGCCCGTCGGTCCAGTGGCCGAGCAGGTCGCGGAGCAGCCGGGTGGCCAGCACCCTCACCTCGGCCGCTCGGTGGTCGGTCTGTCGACCCGCGAGCCACAGCGGGTGCGCCACGTCGAGGACGTTGCAGGCGTTCTGCCGCTCCGGCGCGAAGTACTCGGGGTTCCGCGCGTGCTCGAGGACCGTGTCGACGACGCGTTCCGGGTAGGGCAGCGGGATCCCGAACTGGGCGAACGTTCCGCGCGACCCGCGGTAGAAGCCGTTGACGACCTGCAGGAGCCCGCCGTTGCCCTCGACGGTGCCCCACATCCCCGTCCGGGGGTCGGCCTTCGTCGTCAGCCAGCCGAACAAGGCCTCCGCGGCACCCGCGGGCCCGCGCACCCCCTGGGGCACGTTCCAGCGCAGCGCGGTGCCGAGCATGTCCGCCCAGGCGCCCGAGCCCCAGGCCCGGCCCTCCCAGGGCTGGCCCTCCAAGCTCTTGACCAGCTCCTGGGCATCCATCTCGGCCACCCGGTGCACAGGTTCGGCGAACCGGCTGCCGAGCAGGTCGAGGGCGTAGCCGACGCAGAGCACGTGGTAGCTGACGTCGCCGTCGACAAGGTCAGCGGCCGCGGTCATCGGCCGACCCTCCTCGTCGAAGGTCGGAACGAGGCCCGTCTTGGGGTCCTGCAGGGCACGCAGCCGGCGGGCCTGCTCGTCGGCGGGCAGCTGGTCCGGCGCCCGGCTCAGCAGCAGGTCGGCGATCTCCACGGCGTCGCACTGAGCACGGACGGTCACGACGTGGCCCGGCCGGTCGACGAACAGCCCGTCCTGCAGGTCCGGCCGCCAGGAGCGGGCGAGGATGTCGCCCGCCTGGTCCCGGGCCCGGTCGACGAACGCGGACAGCTGCTCGCCGAGGTCTCCGGAACGGGTCGGAGCCGCAGCACCGGCCGGCGGTACCCGCCAGCGCAGCAGCCGGGCGGGGTTGCCGCCGACGACGGCACCCGCGGGCACGTCCTTGGTCACCACCGCTCCTGCGGCGAGCACCGCCTTGTCCCCGACGGTGACCCCGTCGAGGACCACGACGTGCGAGCCGACCCAGACGTCGTTCCCGATCGTGATGCCACGGGTGGAGATGGGCTGCCGGAAGACCTCGAGGTCGGGGTCGGTCATGGTGTGGTTGAAGCCCAGGATCGAGGTGTGGGCGCCGATCCGAACGGCGTCGCCGAGACGAACGTCGCCGCGGACGACCGTGAAGGCGTTGACGGTGCAGTTGCGCCCCGCCCGCACCGTTCCGGTGAGGTAGGCGTGAGCGGCGACATAGCTCTCGTCGCCCAGCTCCAGGTGCTCGGTCTGGATTGCGGCCAGGGTGCTGAGGAAGCACCGTTCGCCGAGAACGGCGTCAGTGCCCGCCGCTAGCTCGCGCTGGAGCTCGAGCTGGTGCTGCTGCTGCTCGGGGGTGGCCCGGCGCCAGAACCACCAGGGCGAGAAGTCAAACGGGTGCTGGTCGAAGGGGGACGTGCCGACGTCGCTCATGGAACCTCGATGTCCTGGGACGGGGATGGGAGCGTAACCTCACTTTCGACCCTTCCGCTGGGGTGTTTCGCGTGCTAACTTAAGCGTCGGTCCGGGCCGGTAAGCGTTTACCCAGTCTAACGCCAGCCTAGAACCGGCACAACGGCCGTCCGACCGTCCGACTTCCAGGACCCCCGGGTCCGACCCTGAAGCAGGTGACGTGGTGTGAGCTCAAAGGTGAACCTCAACTCCGCAGGCCAGCGTTCGTCGAAGGCGCTGCCTGCCCCCGAGACCGCGATTGACGTGACGCCCGGGCCGGGTGCGGCCGGGCATCGCCGGCGGAAGCTGACCCGGGACCAGATCCTGATCCTGGCGCTCGGCCTGCCCGGCGGGCTGGCGCTGCTGCTGTTCCACTATGTGCCGCTGCTGGGCAACGTGATCGCGTTCCAGGACTACCAGCCCTACCTGGAGATCAGGGAGGCCCCGTTCGTGGGCTTCTCGAACTTCTCCTTCCTGTGGGACGGGAACCCCGAGTTCCTCAACGCCCTGAAGAACACGGTCATCCTGACCATCATCCAGACGGTGCTGGTGTTCCCGGTACCGCTCGCACTGGCCCTCCTGCTCAACAGCCTGGCCGGTGAGCACATGAAGCGACTCCTGCAGTCGATCCTCTACCTGCCCCACTTCCTGTCCTGGGTGATCGTGGTCGCGCTGTTCCAGCAGATGCTGGGCAACGCGGGCATGCTCAACACCTTCCTGGTGCAGCACGACCTGCCGATCGTCCACATCATCGGCGTGCCCGAGCTGTTCAAAGGCCTGCTCACCAGCCAGGCGATCTGGAAGGACGCCGGCTGGGGCACGATCATCTTCCTGGCCGCCATCTCCCGGATCGACCAGGAGCAGTACGAGGCCGCCGCCGTCGACGGGGCCAGCGCCACCCAGCGGCTGTTCAACATCACGCTGCCGGCGCTCAAGGGACTGTTCATCCTGCTGCTGATCCTGCGACTGGGCAGCAGCCTTTCGGTCGGCTTCGAGCAGATCATCCTGCAGCAGGGGCCGGTGGGCCTGCAGGCCAGCGAGGTGATCGACACCTGGGTCTACAACTACGGCATCCTCGGCGGGAACTGGGGTGTCTCGGCGGCCGCAGGCCTGGTCAAGGGCCTGGTCGGGGTGCTGCTGGTCATCGGGGCCAACAAGCTGGCCCACATGTTCGGCGAGCGAGGGGTGTACGAGAAGTGACGACGATCGAGAGCGCCACCATCGGCGACAGCACCAAGACCCGCACCGTCCGGAGCAGCAAGCGTCCGCCGTGGATGGAGAAGCCGTCCCCGCTGACGCAGGCGCTGAAGTTCATCGCGCTCGCCGTCTCGGTGGCGCTGGTGATCATCCCCTTCTGGTCGGTGATCGCCACCTCGCTGGCGGACCAGCAGACCATCAACGAATCCGGCGGGGGGATGGTGATGTGGCCGGGCGGAATCAGCTTCGCCTCCTATTCCGCGGTGCTCTCGGGCGGCGTGGTCACCCGCGCGGTGATCATCTCCGTCGGGATCACGGTGGTCGGCACCCTGCTGTCGCTGGCCGCGACGGCCGGCCTCGCCTACTGGCTGTCCCGCCCCAACGTTCTGTTCGGCAAGCCCATGCTGATGCTGGTCCTCGGTGCGGTCCTGTTCTCCCCCGGCCTGATTCCCAGCTACCTGGTGGTCAAGGAGTTCAACCTGCTCGACTCCTTGTGGTCACTGATCCTTCCGGTGCTGGTCAACGCCTTCAACGTCATCGTCATGCGGGCCTTCTTCCAGGAGCTGCCGCAGGAGCTGTTCGAGTCCGCCGCCATCGACGGCGCCGGCTCGGCGACGATCCTGTTCAAGATCGTGCTGCCGCTGTCCAAGGCCGTGTTCGCGGTGATCGGCCTGTTCTACGCCGTCGCCTACTGGAACGCCTTCTTCAACGCCCTGCTCTACATCCAGTCCAGCGACAAGTGGCCGATGGCCCTGGTGCTGCGCACCTACGTGGTCAACCAGACCACCATCGGTGGCGACCAGGTGTCCGCCGAGGTGCTGCCGCCCCAGCTGCCGCTGCAGATGGCCATCCTCGTCATCGCCATCGTGCCGATCCTGATCCTTTACCCCTTCCTGCAGCGCCACTTCGCGAAGGGCGTGATGATCGGCGCCGTCAAGGGCTGACCCAGACCACAGCTCCGCCCCCGGGATGGGCGGAGCCGCGCTACCCACACTCACCGCAGAAGATGAAGAACCGACACAGTCGGATCGAGGAGGATCCATGTCAGGCATTCCATTCAGCCGCCGAAAGCTGCTTCTCGGCGCCGGCGGAGCGGCCGCCCTGCTCGGGACCGGCGGGCTGAGCGCCTGCTCGTCCGGCTCGGGCGGCAGCGCCGGCAACGCGGCCAGCGTCAACGCCGCGGTCGGCCTGCCCAGCTACATCCCCTACACGGGGCTGAAGCCCGACCTGCCCGGAACCGAGCAGGGCGTCGACCCCGCTTTCCGCAACTTCCCCCAGAACAACCCGAAGTCTGTCGAGGAGGTGCCGGGCAAGGGCAGCACGCTGACCGGGATGGCGAACATCTACTTCGCCGTGCCGCCCGGCCCGGACCAGAACAGCTTCTGGAAGGGCCTCAACGAGCGGCTGGGCGTCGACCTGCAGCTGCAGATGGTCAGCAACGCCGACTACCTGCAGAAGTTCCCCACGACGATCGCCGGCAACGACCTGCCCGACATGCTCCAGGTCCCCAACGGCTGGCCGCCGCCCGTCCCCAACATGCCCCAGCTGCTCGAGAAGCGGTTCACCAACCTCACCGAGCACCTCTCGGGGGACGCGGTGAAGACCTATCCCAACCTGGCGAACATCCCCACCCGGACGTGGAAGACGACCGTCTACAACGGCGGCATCTACGGCATCCCGATCCCGCGCGGGGCGATCGGCAACTACCACTTCATCCGCAAGGACCTCTTCGACGCGGCGGGTGTCTCGACCGAGCCGAAGACCTACGAGGAGTTCGTCGAGACGACGAAGGCGCTGACCGACCCGAAGAAGCGCCGCTGGGCGTTCAGCCTGTTCAACCAGCCCCGCCAGCTGCTGGGCCGGATGAACGACGAGCCGAACATCTGGCAGGAGGAGGGCGGCAAGCTCACCCACGTCTACGAGACCGAGCAGTACGCCAAGACCGTCGACGACCTCATCGCGATGTGGAAGTCCGGGGTCATGCACCCGGACTCCTTCAACCCGGCGCAGCCGTTCAAGCAGCTGTTCAACGCGGGAACGGTCGCCATCAACGCGGCCGACGGCTACCCGGGCTGGATCCAGTACATCCTCGACAACGCCTCGAACCCGAACTTCGAGCTGGGCCTGATGCCGGTGTACAAGCGCGACGGCAGCGAGCTGGCGCACTGGGCCAACGGCACCGGCTTCTTCTCCATGACCCTGCTGAAGAAGCAGGACGACCCGGAGAAGATCAAGGAGATCCTGCGGGTGCTCAACTGGCTCGCCGCCCCCTTCGGCACCGAGGAGTACAAGTACCGGCTCTACGGCGAGGAGGGTGTCGACCACAAGACGGACAAGGACGGCAACCCGGTGCTCACCAAGACCGGCACCGCCAACACCGTGATCCCGATCCGGTACCTGGCGGACAGCCCGTACACGATCTACGTGCCGGGCCGCCCCCAGGACGCAGATATCCAGCACGCCTACCAGTCGAAGGAGATCCCGACGGGGATCGACAACCCGACGATCGGGCTCTACTCCAACACCGCGTCGACCAAGAACGCCACGGCGGACAAGGCCTTCGTCGACGGGGTCAACGACATCGTCCAGGGCCGTCGACCGTACTCGGAGCTGAAGAACCTGATCTCCACCTGGAAGAGCTCCGTCGGCGACGCGATGCGCAAGGAGTACGAGGAGCAGCTGCAGGCCCTCGGATCCACCCCTCGGTGACCGACCTGCTCGCCCCGGTCGAGCTGCTGGAGGCCGGGGTGTCCTCGTGGGCACCTCACCTCCAGCAGGACGGGAGCGTGCACGATCCCGTTTTCGGCTGTCCCACCCAGTACGGCACCGCCTACCTCGCATGGTGCTCTGCCGTGCTGGGCACGACACCGGGCGTGACGGACGGCCCGGTCCACCTGGACCGGGCCGTCCGGTTGCTGGGGGCGGCGCTGGCCCACACGGCGGACCCGACGCAGCCCCCGCACGCGTCCGGCTTCGACCGCCGCACGCTCAGCGTGACCAACCGGCTGAACCATCGCGACTTCACCTGGCCGCCGATCCTCAAGACTCGCCGCGCACTGCGGGGCGCCGGGGTCGGCCTGGACCCGGACGTCGACACCCGGATCGCCTCGGTCGAGGTCGAGACCGCCTTCCGTGCCCGTCCGCCGTCCAACTGGGCCGCCGTCTGGATGAGCGGGGAGTGGCTGCGCATCCAGGCCGGTCTCTCGCGCACCCCGCCCGACCAGCTGGACGGCTGGCTGGACGTCTTCTTCGCCGGTGGCGAGGTCGGGCTGGACCTCGATCTCGGCCTGTACGTCGAGCGGGGCCTGCCGAACGCCTACGACCTCTTCACCCGGCTGCACCTCACCGACCTGCTGGTGCAGGGCTGGGCCGGCCGAAACCGTGAGCGGCTGGCGGCCTTCCTGGTCACCGGTCTGCGCCGCAGCCTCGCCATGCAGCTGTCCGACGGCTCGCTGGCCTCGGGCTACCGCAGTGCCGGCCAGACCTGGGTGCTCGGTGCCCAGGTCGCCCTGTTCACCGCGTCCCGTGCGCTGGCCCTGGGCACGGCCGCCGAGCAGCAGGAGGCTGGCCTCGCGGCCTGGCGGGCCTACCGAGTGCTGACCGTCGGGCTTCGCCCGGAGGGCGTCTTCTCCCCGGTGCAGAACGTCCTGCCGTCCCAGCTGCGGGTCGGCTACGAGACCTACACCGCCGACGGCCACTACAGCCCGCTGGCCCTGGCCTTCCTCGCCGACGCCGTACGGTCCGGGTTCGGCGCGGAGGCGCCGCCGTCGACGGCAGAGTTGGACGCCCGGCCGGCCGCCGTCCGGGCCGAGGGGGAACCGACCCACCGCGGGGCTGCCCACCATGGTCGGGTTTCGGTCGCCGTGCAGGCGTCAGCCGACAGTACGTACGACGCCAGCGGACTGGTCGACCTGACTTTCGGCGCTGACCGGTCGCTCGTGTTCGTCAGCGCGGCCCGCCACCTCGACGGTGGGCCGTGGCTGGTGCCGGGGCTGGCCCTGCGGAACGAGGGCGGGGCGGCGCCGGTGATGCCGCTCTGCCCGCTGCCCCGTCGCCTGGTCGAGCCGCTGCGCGCAGACGGGGATGCCGGCCTGACCTTCACCGCCGAGCTGGACGAGGGCGACCTGGCCGGCCGCCGGCACCGGTGGGCGGCGGCCCTCAGCGATGACGGCGTGGATGTCGTCGAGACCGTGCCGGGATGGGCGGGGCGGCGGACCCTGCTGGTGCCCTACCTGCGCGACCGCGGCGACGGCCTGCTCACCACGGTGGACCTCACGGACCGCGGCGTGCGCTTCGTCCGCGGCCCGGAATGGGTGGAGGTGGTGGTCGACGGCCCGCTCGAGCGCAGCAGCGACCTGCCGGGAGGCTACGAGAGCCGGCGCGGGCTGTGCGGCCTGGTCCGGCTGGACCTCGCCGAACCCGGTGACACGCTGCGCTGGTCCGTGGCCAGCGGCCCGCCCACTCTGGCCTGACGCTTCCCGAGCTTCTCGTCCTTCAACCACCGTGGCGGTGGTCAAACCGTCAGAACTTTCGGGGCCGGGTCAGGCGATCCGGGCCAGGTCCTCCAGCTCGACCGGGTACCGCAGCGGCGCACCGGTGGCGATGTGCTCGACCTCGTCCAGCGCCAGGGCGGCCATCCGGTGCAGCTCATTGCCCATCGAGCCCGCGATGTGCGGGGTCAACAGCACGTTGGGTAGCCCGAACAGCTCGTCGTCGGGCTCCAGCGGCTCGGGGTCGGTGACGTCGAGCATCGCGCTGATGCGGCCCGAGACCAGCTCCCTGCGCAGCGCCTGGTGGTCGACGATCTGGCCGCGTGCGGTGTTGAGAAACGTGGCCCCGTCCCTGAGAGCGGCGAGCTGGCCCGCGCCGATCATCCCGACTGTCCCGGGCAGCAGCGGGGCGTGCAGGGACACGACGTCGGACTCGGCCATCAGCGTGTCCAGGGCGACCAGCTCAGCGCCCAGCCGTGCGGCCTCCTCGGCGGTGATCGTCGGGTCGGCCAGCAGGAGCCGGAGGTCGAAGGTCCGCAACCGCTCCAACAAGCCGCGGCCGATCGTCGAGGCGCCGATGATCCCGACCACGCGACCGTAGTTGCCGACCAGCGGCACACCCTCGTGCGGCGGCCGAGGTGTCCCGGCGGCGTAGCGTGCCGCGGCGCCGAGCAGATCCTTGCCCGCGAGCAGGATCTGGGCCAGCGCGAACTCCACCACCGGCACCGCGTTGGCCGCGGCGGCGGTCGTCACCTGGACGCCGCGCTCCCAGCACACCGGGTCGACGTGGCCCTTGACCGTCCCGGCGGCGTGTGCCACCAGCCGGAGCAGCGGCATCCGGTCCAGTGCCGGCCCGTCGATCCGGGGGCAGCCCCAGCCGGTCAGCAGCACCTCGGCGCGGGAGAGCGCCGCCGGAGCCTGCGCGAAGTCGGTGACCACGAGGTCCGGGTCGCAGTCGGCGAGCTCGGTCAGGCGGGCCAGCAGGGCGGGCGGGAACAGCGCGTCGCGCAGCCCCGGACCCCGCATGGCGAGCACCACGGACGGCCGGCTCACGCGGTCAGCCCCGCGGCGTCGGACCAGCGGCGGAAGGAGGCGCACGCCAGCTCGAACGGTGCGGCGTCGGGATACCAGGTGCGCTCCCACTCCAGGCTGACGACGCCGTCGTAACCGGCGTCGGCCAGCAGGGTGGCGAAGGGGCCGAGGGGCAGGGTCCCCTCCCCCAGCGGCAGCGGCAAGGGGCGACCCGGCAGGGCGGCGTCCTTGACCTGGACCCAGCCGCGGCCGTCGGCGACCCACGGACCGATGGCAGCCCAGGTGTCAGCCAGGGGCTCGCCCACCCGCCACGGATGCATGAGGTCCCAGACGGCGCCGACCACCGGGGAGGAGACCCGGCCCAGCACCTCCGCGACCAGGGCGCCCGTCGGGTGGGAGTCGTGGGTCTCCAGCGCCGGGCGCACGCCACACTCCTCGGCGTAGCCCGCGACGGCGTCCAGCCGGCGTGCTGCCCGGTCCGCCACCTCCTCGCGCGACTCCGTGAGTCTCGGCACGGTGTCGTACGCGGCGGGCTCGGTCGGGGCACCGGGGAACACCCGGACGAACGGGGCGCCGAGATCGGCCGCGAGGTCGAGGGCCCCGACGAGCGCGCCCAGCACGACGTCGTCGGGAAGGTCGGAGCCGACCCGGACGTAGCTGGCCACTCCGGTGACGGTGACGCCGGCGTCCTCGACAGCCGACCGGAGGACCCGGCGCTGCGCCCGGGTCATCGCCGGGTCGGCCAGCTCGCCGGCGCTCAGCCGCAGCTCGACACCGGCGACGTCGGTGCGGCGCAGGGCACCGAGCACCTGGTCGAGGTCCTCGCCGGGAGCACCGAGGGTCGAGGCGGACAGCGTGACCATGGGCAGGCCTCCTTCGTCGACGGATCCGGAGAGTCACTCTACGACCTGAGGGAAGCGCTTTCCACTGCGCCTACAGGTCGACCGTTCCCACGATCACCTCGGCCACCCGGCCACCGATCCAGAGCCCGTCCTGCCCGCGCTCCACGTGCACCCGCCCCGCTGCCCCGACCGCGGTGCCCTGGACGGCGACGTAGGACGCTCCGGCCTGGCCGGTCGCCATCAGCCAGTGCGCGAGGCCCGCGTTGAGGCTGCCCGTGACCGGGTCCTCGGGGACGGCACCGCCGGGGATGAAGGCGCGGACCTCGAACTGGACGTCACCGCCGGCGGGATGCGGACCGACCAGGCCCACATCCAGGCCCTCGAGACCGGCGGGGTCGAGCCGGACGGCGAGCACCCGCTCGGCGCTGGCCAGCCGCAGCCCGATCCATTTCGGGCCGTTGACCAGCCAGGACGCGTCGAGCACCTCGTCCGGTGCCAGGCCGAGCCCGGCAGCGATCCGGCCGAGCAGGGCTTCCTCGACCGGCTCGAAGCGGGTCAGCGGCGGGGCCGCGAAGGCCAACCGGTCCGGCCCGACCCGGACGGGCACCAACCCGGCCTCGCACTGCTGCAGTACCTGGCCCTCGAGCCGTGGCCGCGCGCTCTCGGCAAGCCAGGCCCAGGCCGACCCCAGCGTCGGGTGACCGGCGAAGGGCAGCTCGCGTTCGGGGGTGAAGATCCGCACCCGGTAGTCCGCCTCCGGCTCGGTAGGAGTGAGCAGGAAGGTGGTCTCCGAGAGCCCCGTCCACCGGGCGAAGGCCTGCATCTGCTGGTCGCTCAGCCCGTCCGCCCCGTGCACGACGGCGAGCGGGTTACCGCTGAGCGGCGCGGAGCCGAAGACGTCGACCTGGCGGAAGGTGTGCAGGGCCATGCCCTGAGACCCTAGCGAGCACCGCGGAGCCCGTGGACGAGCGGCGGGCCGCCCGATCGCCGCGACTTACCATGGCGGGCGTGACGACCGACCGCTGCCCGGGTGTGCTGCGACCGCACCAGGCGGCCGACGGCGCGATGGTGCGCGTCCGGCTGCCGGGTGGCCGGACGACGGGTGACCAGCTGGGTCGGCTGGGTCAGCTCGCCGAGCAGTACGGCAGCGGGCTGCTGCAGCTGACCTCGCGGGCAAGCCTGCAGGTCCGTGGCCTGCCGGACCCACTCCCGGACGCGTTCTCGGACGCTGTGGCCGACGCCGGTCTGCTGCCCTCCGCGGCCCACGAGCGGGTCCGCAATCTCGCCTGCTCCCCGCTGACGGGGCTGGCCGGGGGACGGGACGACCTGCGTCCGCTGGTGGCCGAGCTGGACCGGGCCCTCCAGCAGGACCCCGTGATCGCCAGCCTCTCCGGCCGCTTCCTGTTCGGCCTCGACGACGGCCGTGGCGACGTCGCGGCCCTGCAGCCCGACCTGGCCTACCGCGCCGTGGACGCCCACCGGGGCCACGTGCTGGTCGGGCCGGACCTGGGCTTCCCCGTCCCGCGGCCGGACGCGGTCGGCACCCTCGTCGCGCTCGCCCACGACTTCGCCCTCGCTCGGCGGGCATCCGGGGTCTGGCGGGTGCAGGAGCTCCCCAGCTGGATCGTCAGCCTGCCCGGCCTCCGCCCGGTACCGCGCCCGGAGCCGCCGGACATCCCCCTGGGTCGGGTCGGCGACCACGCGAGCGTCCAGGTGCCTCTCGGTTTCCTGACCCCCGAGCAGCTGGCCGCGGTGGCCGCCGTGGCCGGCGACGGTGACGTCGTGGTCACGCCCTGGCGGGGTCTCGTGGTGGCCGAAGGCGGGCCGGCCCTGGACACCCTCGCCGCCACCGGGCTGGTGACCCAGGCCCGCTCCCCCTGGACCGCGATCAGCGCCTGCGTCGGCGGGCCCTGGTGCGCGAGCGGCCGGGTCGACACCCAGGCGCTGGTGCGGTCGGTCGCCGGTCTGGACGCGACCTGGCCACGCACCCACGTCAGCGGCTGTGAGCGACGCTGCGGCGCGCCGGCCGTCGCGCACCACGACCTGGTCGCCCCGTCGCGCGGCGACCTGCTCGCGATCGCCCTGCCGGAGCCGGCGATGACCCATGGCTGACGCTCCGCCGATGCGTCGCTACGACTACGTCACCGACCCGGACGAGATCTACCGCCGCTCCTTCGCCACCATCCGGGCGGAGGCGGACCTCTCCGGGCTGCCGGAGGATGCCCGGACGGTGGCCGTGCGGATGATCCATGCGAGTGGTGACCTCGACCTGACCGCGGCCTGTGAGTTCCACCCCCGGCTGGTGACGGCCGCCCGGACGGCCCTGCAGGCGGGCGCGGCCATCTTCACCGACGCCTCGATGATCTCCTCCGGCGTCACCCGGCGCCGGCTGCCCGCCGACAACGCCGTGCACTGCCTGCTGGCCGACCCCCGGGTGCCGGAACTGGCCCGGCGGTGGGCGACCACGCGGGCGGCCGCGGCTGTGTCCCTCTGGGGTACCGAGCTGGAGGGGGCCGTGGTGGCCATCGGCAACGCTCCCACCGCGCTGTTCTTCCTGCTCGAGCAGATCGCGGCCGGCGGTCCGCGGCCGGCCGCGATCCTCGGCATCCCGGTGGGTTTCGTCGGCTCCGCCGAGTCCAAGGTCGCGCTGGTCGAGAACCCGTGGGACATCCCCTACCTGGTCGTCCACGGCCGCCGCGGCGGCTCGGCACTGTGCGCCGCGGCGGTCAACGCCCTGGCCCAGGAAGCCGAGATCGCGTGACCGGGCGGCTGTACGGGGTCGGGGTGGGGCCCGGCGACCCCGAGCTGGTCACGCTGAAGGCGGCCCGGCTGATCCGCGAGGCCGACGTGGTGGCCTACCACTCCGGCACCGCGGGCCGCTCGATCGCCCGCACCATCGTGGCCGAGCTGATCAGCGAGGACGTCACCGAGGAGCTGCTGATCTACCCGGTGACCACGGGCGCGACCACGCATCCGCTGGGCTACTACGGGGCCATCGAGGACTTCTACGACGAGTCGGCCGAGCGGCTGAGCAAGCACCTCGACGCAGGCCGGACCGTCGTGGTGCTGGCGGAGGGCGACCCGCTGTTCTACAGCTCCTACTCCTACCTGCACGACCGGCTCGCGGACCGCTACCCCGCCGAGATCGTGCCGGGCGTGACGTCGGTCAGCGCCTCCTCGGCGTCCGTCGCCCGCCCGCTCTCCCGGCACGAGGACACCTTCACCGTGCTGCCCGGGACCATGGCCGTCCCCGAGCTGGCCCGCCGGCTGGCCGACGGCGGCGGCGCGGCGATCATGAAGCTCGGCCGCACCTTCGCCAACGTCCGCGAGGCGCTGCGCCAGGCCGGACGGCTGGAGGATGCCTGGTACGTGGAGCGCGCGAGCACCGGTCGTGAGCGCCGGCTGCCGGTGACCGAGGTCGACGCCGAGGCCGTGCCGTACTTCTCGATGGTCCTCGTGCCGGGACCGGACCTGCGCGCCGACGCCGCCCAGCGGGCCAGAACGGGCCGGCCCGAGCCCGCGCCCGGGGCTGCCGGCAGGGGGCGGCTGCTCGTCGTCGGGCTGGGTCCGGGACCGGAGCGCTGGCTGACCCCGGAGGCGTCCGCCGCCCTGGCCGAGGTCGACCACGTCGTCGGCTACGGCCCCTACGTCGACCGGGTGCCACAGCGTCCGGGACTGCACCGGCACGCCAGCGGCAACACCGTGGAGGTGGACCGGGCGGCGTTCGCGCTGGAGCTGGCCCGCCGCGGGGAGAAGGTGGCGGTCGTCTCGGGCGGTGACGCCGGCGTCTTCGGGATGGCGGCCGCGGTCTTCGAGGCGGTCGCCGGCGACGAGAGCTTCGCCGACGTGCCGGTGGAGGTGCTGCCGGGGGTGACAGCCGCCCAGGCCGTGGCCGCCCGGGCCGGCGCCCCGCTCGGCGGGGACTACGCGGTGATCTCGCTGTCGGACCGGCTGAAGCCGTGGTCGCTGGTCGAGCAGCGGCTGCACGCGGTCGGCGTGGCTGACCTCGTCCTGGCGATCTACAACCCCGCCTCCCGCAGCCGGCGCGAGCAGGTGGCCCGGACGCGCACCGTGCTGCTCGAGTACCGGCCACCCGAGACCCCGGTGGTGGTGGGCCGCAACGTCGGCCGGGACGGCGAGGAGCTGCTGGTCACGACGCTCGCCGACCTCGATCCCGAGAGCATCGACATGACCTGCCTGCTGATTGTCGGCTCCAGCCAGACCGTGACGACCGGGTCGGGCGTCTGGACCTCCCGCCGCCACCCCTAGACGACGACCGGCCTCCCCTGCCGAACCGCACCCCGCAGCGCCACCAGGCCGCTGGTGAGCAGCAGCCCGAACCCCGCGAGCGCGACCGCGTCCGCCACCAGGTCGAGGTCGAAGACCGCGCGGCCGGCGAACGTCTGCAGCATCGTCGCGGTGATCAGCCCGGCGTAGCCGAGGGTGCCCAGAGCGACGATCCGCACCCGGTGGCGCTCGGCGGTCTCAGCCGCAAGGAGCAGCAGCGCCAGGGCGGGAAGCACCTGGAGGGCGTGCAGCGTGACGGCGTGCGGCACCTTGAGCGACCCTTCAGCGCCGAAGGTGTTGCCGCCCTCCACGATCATCCGCACGCCGACCGCCTGGCTGACCAGCATCAGCACCAGCCCGGCGCGGATCGCCAGGGCCAGGCTCGGCGGGGCGTCCATCGGGAAGAAGGACCGGACGGTGATGACCACGGTGAGCACGACGATCACCGTCACCAACGCCCCCATGATCGAGAAGACCAGCCCGTTGAAGGGGGTGCTCTCGTTGAAGTGCGACGGCACGCCGCGCCACCGCTGCAGCGTGACCAGGACGACCTCGACCACCGACGCGGTGGACAGGATGCCCAGCAGCACCCAGGCGGTGATCCGGTGCGGCCGCAGGAAGCTCATCAGCCAGGCGAGGGTGGCGAGGGTGATCCCGAACGACAGGCCGAACACGATGGGTTTGCGCCACGACACCGGCCCGGCCCAGGAGCCGCCGTCGACGGCGTAGACGATCGCGTGCACCCCGGCGCTGACCAGCAGCAGGGCGCTGCACAGATAGGCCAACCGTTGAGGGGCAGTGGCCGGGGTGAGGCGCGCCAACCCGGACAGCCGCGCCAACAGTTCTCGCGTCACCTGCTCAGCCCCCGTGCTGCCCACGGTGCGCGGCAGAATCCCGGAGACGGGTTCGACTCACTCGTGGTCCTGGCCCCACGCTAGTCCCGGCGGCACCCGTCGGCGAGGCTCAGCGACCGGCGGGCCTGGGCCGAGATCGGTAGAGGTGGGACTCCACGAACTCCTCGGCCCGCAGGGCCTCCCCGACCAGGATGACCGCGGCCTGCCGCAGACCGGCCGACTCGACCCGGTCGGCCATGTCCGCCAGCGTTCCCCGCAGCACCACCTGGCTCGGGCGGCTGGCGTGCGCCACCACCACCACCGGGCAGCCGTCGCCGTACCAGGTCGCCAGCTCCGCGCACAGCTCCCGGGTCCGGCGGATGGCCAGGTGCAGCACGAGGGTCGCGCCGGTCGCGGCGAAGGCGGCCAGGGACTCGCCCTCAGGCATCGCCGTGGACGCCGCCTGGGTGCGGGTGAGCACCACGGACTGCGCGACCTCCGGCACGGTGAGCTCCCGGCCCACGACCGCCGCGGCCGCCGCGTACGCGGGCACGCCCGGCGTGACGTCCCACGGGATCTGGAGCCGGTCCAGCCGCCGGGTCTGCTCGGCCAGCGCTGAGTAGAGCGACGGGTCGCCGGAGCAGAGCCGGGCCACGTCCTGGCCGGCGGCGTGCGCCTCGCGCAGGTGCTCGACGATCTCGTCCAGGTCGAGGTGCTGGGTGTCCACCAGGGTCGTGCCCGGCGGGCAGTGCGCGAGGACGTCGGCATCCAGGTAGGTGCCGGCGAACAGGCAGACCGGCGAGGTCTGCAGCAGCCGGACGGCCCGGACGGTGAGCAGGTCGGCCGCACCCGGCCCGGCCCCGATGAAATGCACGGTCACGGTCGGACGGCGCTCCACTGCACCACGGCCCTGGCCGGTTTCCAGCCGGAGAAGCCGCCGATCGGCTCGAGGTGCTCGACGGCGATCCGGGTCAGCTCGCCGCCGTGCTGCCGCCACCGGCCGGCGAGCAGCATCTCCGTCTCCTGGGTGACGGCGTGCACCACCAGCCGGCCACCTGGCCGCAGCGCGGTCCACACCTGCTGCAGGGTCGGCTCGGTCGCGCCGCCGCCGACGAAGACCGCGTCCGGCGCCGGCAGACCGGTCAGCGCCGCCGGCGCGACCCCGAGCACCGTCCGCAGTCCCGGGACCCCGAGCCGGGACGCGTTCGCGCGGATCCGCTTCACCCGCGGCTCCTGCTGCTCCACCGCGACCGCCCGGCAGCTCGGATGGGCACGCATCCACTCGATGGCGACGGAGCCGGCCCCGGCCCCCACGTCCCACAGCAGCTCCCCGGGCCGCGGCAGCAGGTGAGCCAGCGCCGACGCCCGCAGGTCACGCTTGGTCAGCTGGCCGTCGTGGTCGAACGCCTCGTCGGGCAGTCCGGGGGCCAGTGTCCCGCCCGCTGCCGCCGGCCCGGCCACGCACTGCACGCAGAGCACGTGCAGGTCCGGCGCGGGTCCCGACCAGGACCGGGCGAGCGCCTCGGCCCGGGACTCCTGAGGGGCACCGAGATCACCCAGCACAGTCAGCGTGCTCATCCCGTAGCCGTCCTCGACCAACAGCCTGGCGACCTCCGCCGGGGTGCCGGCGTCCCGGGAGAGGACCAGCAGCCGCCGGCCGTCGTAGAGCTCCCGCCGGACGAGGTCGACGTCCCCGCCGCGGAGCCGGAGGACGACGTAGCTCTGGGCCGGCCAGCCCATCCGCGCCGCGGCCAGCGCGGCCGACGAGACAGCCGGGTGCACCCGCACGGCCGTGGGCCCGAACAGCTCCAGCAGCGTGGCCCCGACCCCCGCCAGCAGGGGGTCGCCGCTGGCCAGCACGACGAGCCGGCGCTCCCGGTGGTCCGCCACCAGCCCGGGCAGCGCGCCGCGGAGGTCCTGCGGCCAGGTCACGCGCTCCTGATCCGGCACCTCCGGCAGCAGCTCCAGATGTCGGGCGCCGCCGAGCACCCGGTCCGCGGCGAGCACCAGCGCCCGCTCCGCAGCGCCGAGGGAGTCCCAGCCCGCCGCGCCGATCCCGACCACCTCGATCATCGGACGACCCTATCGCCGTCCACCTTGGATCCGGCCTGCGCTCGGGGCAGCGCCACGACTCCTCGGGCGTCGCGCTGGCCCGCAGACGGCGCCGCGGTACCCCATTGGCGACGGCCGATACAAGTGAAGAGCAACAGCGCTCCAACCGCCCAAGGCACCGCCACGGCCGCGAGGAAGGCCAGCCATGACCCTTCGCGACCGACGTGGAGGACATAGAGGACAGCGGCATGCGTCAGGACGACGGTGAGTCCGGCGGAGGCGAGCAGCGTCACCGTCCTCGACCAGGCAGCGGGCAACGCAGCGAACAACGATTCGAACACGAGCACGAGCGCGACACAGAAGAGCCCCGCCACGAGCAGGCTGACGACCGGGGTCCCGTAGTCGCCGGACTTGATGTTCAAGGGCCGAGCAACGCCCGTCCAGACCAGGAGCGACGCGAAAGCGCCGATCGCGAGCCCAAGCGGGAAGCCGAGCGGGATCTGCCTCCGCACAAGGGCGAAAAGCCGACCCACGACGAGGAACGACAGGCACGGCAGCGCGGAACCCACCGCAGTGGAGTCCTCGCCAGCAGCGGGACGGCGGCGTAGCCGGCCGCCGCTCCGACGACGACTACCGCCACACGCGCCCCGACCGGCAGTCGCTCAACCAGGCGCGCGAGCACGCAAACGAAGAACAGGACGGTGAGAAACCAGTAGGCGCTGAACGGCCGCGTCGCTAGGGCGCCGCCGTAGAACGGCTTGAGGAGTTGCCGCGGTTGCAGGTGACCCCCCGCCGCCTGCATGGTCAGGACTCGGAGCCACCGGGCTGAGAACCACACCAAATGAGGATCGCCAGAGTGCGCCAGCGTTTGGAGATCTCGGTGCCGATCGTCCGGCCGGGGGTCAGAGCTATCCCGTGAGGAAGAAGAAGATGGCGACATGCCATGGACAGACAAGCTTGTAGACGAAGTCGCTCAGCCAGACGTGGCCCAGGACCACGGCGAGGATGGCCAAGACCCGGAGGGCGTCGATCCCGCCGGAACGAACGGCGACCGCCGAGGCGGCAGTCCCGGCTGGCGCGTGGCTAGAGGCGGACGCGGTGCCATTGGATGCGTGCTGCAAGGTCTGCTCGTTCAACCCTGCCCGAAGCTCCTCTGACTAATAGCCGGGGCACCGCTCCTGGCCTCCCTGTGTGACCGACGCCTCGTGACGAAACATGGGTCGCGGCCAGCAGGTCGGAGCACGCGATCAACGGAACCGGCACCGACAGTTGCAGTGGCCGGACGACGGCGGTCCAGCGCCCTGCAAAACGTTTGTCATCTCAGTCGCGGCCACTCAAGCGTCACAGTCGCTCCTGTTCGAGATCCAGGACGATCACCTCGGCGATCGCGGAGACGGCCGCACGGATGTCGTCGAAGGCCCGCTCGTAGACCTCATCGACTTGCCGATAGGGGTCCACGACGTCCTCATGGCTTCGATCAGGGACCGGCCGCCGGCTGGCCGCCGCCAACGGTATGGCCGCACGCAGCCGGTCCGCGACAGTCGTCTGAGGAAGACTGGACTTGTCGATCGAGGCCAGAAGCCGGGCAAACT
>JBJMIS010000101.1:0-47014 GCA_045806705.1 Friedmanniella sp. | reverse complement strand
CCCTCGGCGTACTGCTTCATCTTCTGCTCCAGGCCGAGCAGCCGGCGCAGCACCCGGTCCAGCGGGCCCCGGCCCTTGCGACGCTGGGCGAACCGCTTGCGCAGCGTCTTCACGGTGGGGACGACGTCCGGACCGACGCCGTCCATCACGTACTCGGCGTGCCCCTCGACGAGGCTCATCACCGCGGTGACCCGGTCGAGGACGGCGCGCTGCGCGGGGTCCTTGATCAGCGCCATGAGGCCCTCGGCGTTCTCGTCGCTGCCGCGGACGGCGTCGACGACGCCCCGCAGCACCTCCTGCAGCCGTTCGCGCAGGACGTCGGCGTTGAGGTCCGTGGCGTCCACGAACTCCGCGATCTCCGACTCCAGGTGGCCCTTCAGCCAGGGCACCCCGGTGAACTGCAGCTGGTGGGTGACCTCGTGCAGGCAGACCCACAGCCGGAAGTCGGCCGGGTCCACCTTCAGCTCGCGCTCCACCGCGACGACGTTGGGGGCCACCAGCAGCAGCCGGCCGCCGGGCTCGCCCGGAGCCCCGGGGAAGAAGGGGTCGAACTGGCCCAGCACCTTCGGGGCGAGGTAGCTGAGCAGCAGCCCGATCTCGGCACCGGTGACGCGGGAGCCGATCGCCGACATGGCCGGGTTGTGGGACAGCTTCTCGCGGAGCTTGGCGTCCAGCGGGGCGAGGGTCTCGCGGAATCCGTCAAGGTTGGCCTGGATCCAGCCCGGCCGGTCGACCACCAGCACCGGCGCGGTGGCGGGCGGCACCGGGAGCCCGGTGACCTCCACGACGTAGGCCTCGGCACGGACGGCCGCAGCCCGCAGGTCGGCGACCACTTCGGCTGCACCGGCGGCCGTGACCTGTGGGCCCGGCTTGACCAGCTTCCGGGCGGTGCTCAGCGCAACGGTCCAGTCGACGACGGAAGGTGTCATGGTGCGAGGGTATTCCGCTCCCCTGTCCCTGCCCGGCGTTCGACCAGCCAGCGGGTGGGCCGACCTCGCAGACCAGTCGAGCTCGGGCGGGCTAGCAGCCGCAGCGGCTGAGGGCGGTGGTCACCCGGTCCAGCCAGAGGCGGGCCGCGTAGTCGTCGGCAGCGTCGTTGACGAGGAACGCGAACGCCAGCTGGGTCCCGTCAGCCGTGCGCAGGTAGCCCGCCAGCGCGTGCACCTGGGAGAGGGTGCCCGTCTTGGCACGGACGACGCCGCGACCGGCGAGGCTGCGGTCGTCCAGAAAGCGGATGCGGAGGCTGCCCTCCACGCCGGCCACGGGCAGCCCGGTGAGGATCGGCCGCAGCTCCGGGTGTTGCGGGTCGGCGGCCTGTCGCAGCAGCGTGACGAACGTTGCCGCCGGCACCCGGGTCTGACGGGCCAGGCCGCTGCCGTCCGCGAGGGCGGCGCCGCTCGGCCACAGGTTCAGCCCCCGCAGCACGCCCCGCACCGCGGCCGCGCCCTCGACGAAAGAGCCGGGACGGTTCTGGGCCAGGGCGACCTGGCGCAGCAGCACCTCCGCGGCGTCGTTGTCGCTGGCCAGCAGCAGCTTGTCCACGATCTGGGCCAGCGGCCGGGACGGGAGAGTGGCCGTCGTGGTGGCCTTGGCCGGAGCGCGGGCGGCCGCGGTGGCGGTGACGGCGACACCCTCCTTCTTCAGCTCGGCGGCGAAGGCGCGCGCCGCGTCCCGGCTGGGGTTGCCGGACCGAGGTCCCGGCGAGACGGCGGCGGTCCGGCCCTCGTCCACCCAGAGGGCAGAGACGCGGGTGACCTGGTCGGCGTAGCTGGCCGGCCACCGTGGGTGCCACGCCGGGCCGGAGAACAGAGCGGCGTCGTAGCCCAGCCGGACCTGGCGGGTGCCGCTCTTGCGCAGCTCGGTGGCCGTGTCCCGGGCCAGCCGGGCAAGTCCCCCACGGGTCAGGTACGGGTCCCCGCCGCCGACCAGCACCACGCCGGTTGCCGAGCTGCGCACCACCCGGGTGCGGAACACGTGGTCGGGACCCAGCAGCGACAGCGCCGCTGTCGAGGTGAGCAGCTTGGTGGTCGAGGCGGGGATCGACGGCGTCCGCGCCCGGTGGGCGTAGAGGACCTGACCGGTCACCAGGTTGGAGACCTCGGCCGAGGAGGTCCCGCCCACCCCCGAGGCGCGGACAGCTGCGATCCTCGCGGCGACCTTCGCCGCTGACGGCGCCCGGCCCGCCGAGGCGGGCTGCAGGACGGGCGGCGGCAGGGTGCTGCCGGCGAGGTCGGAGGGAGCCCCGCCGGCAGGGCCGGCGGAGGGTGACAGGGTGGAGGTGCCCGGCGGCAGGGAGGACACCTCGGGCTGGGACCACAGGCCGGTGGCGCGCAGTGCGCGCTCCCCCGCGGCGGGCAGCACACCGGTGACCACGCCGGCAGTGAGGCCGAGGAGGACGAGCATCGCGAGCAGGGCAGTGGCGACCCGCCTGGAACGCACTCGACCCGCCCACTTCCCTAGACGCTAGGCTCCTCGTGGCTCGCCGTCCGTCCCGACGTCCCGCGGCCGAGCTCCATCCTAAGGAGGTTCCATGACCGCACCCAATGCTGAGCACGAGGCCAGACCCCTCAGCGGCATGACGTTCGACGTCTTCGTGGAGATCCCCAAGGGGCAGAAGAACAAGTACGAGGTCGACCACGAGACCGGCCGGATCCGGCTGGACCGGACGCTGTTCACCTCCACGGCCTATCCCGCCGACTACGGCTTCATCGAGGGCACGCTCGGCCAGGACGGCGACCCGCTGGACGCCCTCGTGCTGGTCTCGGAGCCCACCTTTCCCGGCTGCCTGATCAAGTGCCGAGCCGTCGCGATGTTCCGGATGACCGACGAGGCCGGTGGCGACGACAAGGTGCTGTGCGTCCCGGCGTCGGACCACCGTCGCGACCACGTGCGCGACATCACCGACGTGCGCAAGTACCTGCTGCTGGAGATCCAGCACTTCTTCACCGTCTACAAGGACCTGGAGCCGGGCAAGTCCGTCGAGGGCGCTACCTGGGCCGGCCGCGCCGATGCCGAGGCGGAGGTCCAGGCCAGCTTTGAGCGCGCCAAGGCCCAGGGCTACTGAGCGGGCCAGGCAACTGCTGAGAAGTTGCACGTCTCCTGCACCGGCGCGTGCAACCTCTCAGCATTTTCCTCTCTCACGTGATGTCTTCTAGTATCCCGGCATGAGTACTAGGGAACTCGGGCCCGACGCCTTGATCATCGGGGCGCCGAAGGCGGGCACGAGTGCCCTGCACGCGGCGTTGGCCACCCACCCCCAGGTGTATGCGTCGCCGGTGAAGGAGCCCAAGTACTACCTGTGCACTGACGCGCCGCCGCCTGCCTACTGCGGACCCGGGGACGCCCACAGCCAGCAGGAGTGGGTCTGGCGCCGGCGCGACTACGACGCGCTGTTCGCCGGTGCGCCGACGGGCACCGTCCGGCTGGAGAGCACACCGTTCTACCTGTACGCCAGGAGCGCCCGGCAGCGGATCGCCGAGGAGCTGCCCGAGGCGAAGCTGGTGGTCGTCGTCCGCGACCCCATCGACCGGGCCTACTCCAACTGGACCCACCTGTGGGCCGACGGGCTGGAACCCGAGGCGGACTTCGTCGCCGCCTGGCGGGCCGAGGACCGACGGATCGACGCGGGCTGGGCGCCGTTCTGGCACTACCGAAGGATGGGCCGGTACGGGGAGCAGCTGGCGGATCTCCTGGACCGGGTGGAGCGGGAGCGGGTGCTCGTCGTGCGCTACTGGCAGCTCGTCTCGCGTCCCGTCGAGACGCTCAACCGCGTCGCCTCGTTTCTCGGCATCGCCCAGGACCGGGTCAGCGCGGTCCCGCCGGACAACTCCCGCGGCTTCGTAGTGCCCGGGCTCCGGACGGCCGTGCTCGGCGGCGTGATCCGGACCGGCGCCCGCGCCGGCGCCTACGCCCCGCCGCAGGTCTGGCGCCGGGCCAGCCGGCCGCTCGTCACAGCCCTGCAGCACGGCGGCCCGGAGCAGCGGCCACGGCTCAGCACCGAGCAGCGGACCGCGCTGCTGGACGACTGCGCCGACGACATCACGACGCTGGAGGCCGTGCTCGGGGAGTCCTTCGAGGACTGGCGCTCCCCCTCCGGCCGGGGGTCCTTCCGGGAGCGGCAGCGCCAGAGCTGAACCACCGGCCCGACGGGCTCCTCAGTCGCTGAGCGAGGTCATCAGGTCGTGCGAGCCATCGGCGCGGGCGGCCTCGAAGTAGAACCGCCGGCCGCCGTCGGGCAGCTCGACCGCGCTCACGTAGCGCAGAGCGCCGTCGCTGTCCGGCGACGCCGCGACGGGCTCCTCCCCCACCGGCACCAGGCACCCGTCCTGCTCCCGGGCGAGCCCCGTCCGCTCGAACCAGTTGGCGGCCGCGCTGTCCCGGCCGTCGTACAGAACGGTCAGTGGGTCCTGCTGCAGCACCGCCGTCACCCGGGCGCCGCGGGCGTCCCAGCGCCCGGGCGTACCGCTCAGCACAGGGCCGTGGTCGTCCCACTGCAAGCCGTCGGCGCTGGTCAGGTAGCGGGTGACCATCCGGTCCTCCTCACCCACCTCGGCCAGCGGGTGGCAGCAGAGCCACAGCTGCCAACCCTGCTCGCCGACCGTGATCACCGGGTCCTTGACCGCCCAGCCGTCGCTGCCGGGCAGCACCAGGTGCCGCTGCCCGCCGGCCAGGTCCTCGGGCCGGTCGGCGTCCAGGGCCTCGACCCACCAGTGCTTGGAGCCCGGGGTGGCGCAGCTGAGGTAGAGCCGCCAGCCGCCCTCGGGTCTCGGCAGGATCACCGGACGCTCGAACGAGGCCGCCCCGAAGGCGTCCCGGTGCACCTCGGTTACCGGCTCGAACTCCACCCCATCCTCGGACCGGGCCACCACCACACTCACGCCGCGACCTTCGTCCAGCGGACGGCGGACCCGGTACGCCAGCCAGAACACCTCGTCCACCCGGACGGCGCTGGCGGCACCCGCCCAGTTGCCGGGGCCGGGAGCGGGGGCGGCGACCACGACCGCGGCGTCCTCGTAGCGGGGGAGGCAGTGGCGGACCATGGTGCTCATGGGCCGAGCGTAGGCGAGCGGGACCGACAGGGCGGTCAACGCCGCTATCCGGGCGGGTGGCTGCGGAGGTGCTCGAGGACGAGGCCGGCGAGCTCGGCCGGGTGCTCCTCCGGAATCCAGTGGCTCGCCCCCCGGAGCACCTCGAACCGGTAGGGCCCCCGCACCCAGGAGGCGGTGTCGTCCGCTGCCCGGCGACCGAGAGCGGGGTCGCCGTCGCTCCACACGTAGAGCGTCGGCACCCGGACCGGTCCAACGTCCAGGTCACCCGGCTTCCGGAGCGCTCGGTACCAGTTGATGGCGCCGGTCGCGGTGGCCGGATCGGCCAGCAGACGCACCGCCGCGTCCAGGTCAGGGTGGTCCATCCCCCTCAAGAGGACTCGCGCCACAGCCCCGCCGCGTGCCCGGAACAGCAGCTCGGGGAGGGCGGGCAGCTGGAAGAACCCCATGTACCAGGACCGCAGCGCCTGGCTGCCGAGCAGGGACCGGAGGAAGGCCGCCGGGTGCGGTACCGACACCGCGGTCAGCGTCCGCACCCGTTCGGGCCGGGTTGCCGCGAGCGCCCAGCCCACCGCTGCACCCCAGTCGTGGCCGAGCAGGTGGACCCGCTGCACCCCCGCGGCGTCGGCGAGCGCGACCACGTCACCGCACAGGTGGCTCATCGTGTATGCGGCGATCCCGTGCGGACGCGCCCCCGGGGAGTAACCGCGCTGATCCGGAGCCAGCACCCGGTACCCCGCCTCGGTCAGCAGCGGGATGACCGCCGCCCAGGCGGCCGAGGTCTGCGGGAAGCCGTGCAGCGCCACGACCGGCTCGCCGTCCACCGGCCCGCTGTCAGCGACGTCGAAGCTCAGACCCTCGGAGGTGAACTGGCTCAGCCGGTGCTCGTCCATGGTGCAGTCTGGCGCGCCTCAGCCGCCCACCTCCAGCCCCAGCCACATCCCCACGCCCGCCAGCGCGACCGCGGCCAGCAGCATGCCGAGACCCAGCAGGGTCGCCGCCGCCCACCGCCGCTGCTGCAGCAGCCGCACCGTCTCCACGCTCGCCGTGCTGAACGTGGTGTAGCCGCCGAGGAAGCCGGTGCCGACGACGAGTCGAACCGGCGGCGGCAGCACCGACGCAGCGGCGAGCCCGGCGACCAGCCCCAGCAGCAGCGAGCCGGACAGGTTGACCAGCACCGTCCCCAGCCCGCTGACCTCGGTCCGGTCGCGCACCGCACCGTCCAGGAACAGCCGGGCAGCCGCGCCGAGGCCGCCGGCCACCATCACCGCGAGAAGGATCACGACCGCCGCCCCGTCCAGCTGCCACCGCCACACCGCACGCCCAGCGCGGTGGCCAGCCCGCCGAGGAGCAGGGTGGCCAGGGCGTACCCGGTCGCACGGCCCACCTCGCCCGCCTGCAGCAGTCCGACCACGTCGGTGGCGAGGGTGCTGTAGGTGGTGAAGCCGCCGAGGAACCCGGTTCCGGCCAGCAGCCGCAGGTCACGACGGCCCCCGGCGTCCGGTCCCGCCCGCAGCAGGCGTTCCAGCAGCAGGCCGAGGAGGAAGGCCCCGAGGACGTTGGCCAGCAGGGTGCCGACGGGCACCCGGCCCAGCTCGGGGATCCGCTGGAGCAGGCCGTAACGGGCCCCGGTCCCCAACGAGCCACCGACCCAGACCAGCACCAGGCTGCGCCGGCGACGATGCACGGGACGGCCGGAGGCGCTCACCGCCCCACCGTAGGGGGCGTTGCTCGCCCCGCCCCCACGGTGGAGGGTCATTACAGTGACGGCCATGTTCGTGGTCACCGGAGCAGCGCGCGGCATCGGCCGCGAGGTGGTCCGCCGGCTGCGCGGCGAGGGCCACCGGGTGGCCGGGCTGCTGCGGGCCGGCGGCAGCCGGATGCCGACCGACGCATTGGACGCCCGCCTCGAGCTGGAGCTGAGCCGGCCGGACGAGCTGGCCGCCGCCTTGGCAGCCTTCGCCGCGGACCTCGGGCCCGTCGAGGGGCTGGTGCACAGCGCCGGCGTGGTCCGCGGCGGCGACCTGCAGCACACCACCGCGGCCGACTACACCCTCCAGTTCGCGGTGAACGTGACCGCGGTCGCCGAGATCACCCGCGCGCTGCTGCCCAACCTCCGGCAGGCGGCCGGCACGGTCGTGCTCGTCAACTCAGGCTCCGGCCTGACGGCGCGGACTCCGCTCGGCGGCTACGCGGCCTCGAAGTTCGCGCTCCGGGCCTACGCCGACAGCCTCCGGCAGGAGGAGCCGGGCATCCGCGTCAGCTCGATCTACCCCGGCCGGGTGGCGACCGACATGCAGGTGGAGGTGCGCATGCTGGAGGGTGCGGAGTACCGACCCGAGGAGTACCTGGAGGTGGGCACGGTGGCCGAGGCGGTCCTCACCGTGCTCCGGCTGCCCTCTGACGGCACCATCACCGATCTGACCCTGCGGCCGTGGACCGGGCGCGGACATGGCTGACCACCTGGTGCTGCTGGCGCCCTCCAGCAACCGCGTCTACGCGGGCGCGGCCTCCGCCCTCGTGGCCGCTGAGCTGCGGATCCTGCTGGGCGCCGAGGACGCGGCACTCGTCGAGCCGATCGAGGTCGCGGGCGTCGACTACCTCCGCCTGGACGCCGAGCTGGACCCGCCGACCACCGACGCCCTCGGTCGGCTCTCGGCCACGTTCGCGGTGTACCGCCGCGAGGGCGAGCTGTTGCGGCCCGTCGCACTGCCGCGTCCGGACCGCTTCGACGACGACCTCGTCACCATCCCGAAGTACCCGGGCAAGACCAACGAGCAGTTCACCCGGCTGCTGGTCAACGTGACGCTCGCGTCAAGTACTCGGCCAGCCGAGGAGCCGGTGACCATCCTCGATCCGATGTGCGGCCGCGGCACCACCCTGAGCACGGCGGTCACCCTCGGTCACGACGCCGCCGGCGTGGAGGCGGACCTGAAGGCGATCGAGGCGTACGCCGCGTTCCTGCGGACCTACCTGCGACGCAAGCGGCTGAAGCACACCGCCGAGATGAGCCCCGTCCGGCGGGAGGGCAGGACGTTGGGCCGGCGTCTCGACGTCACGGTCAGGCCCGAGGGTGCCAGCGAGACCCGGACGCTGACCGTCTTCTCCGGCGACACGCGCCAGTCGGCGGCCCTCTACGGCAAGCGGCGCTTCGACGCCGTCGTCGTGGACGCCCCCTACGGCGTGGTGCACGGCAGCCAGGACGACGGCGGCCGCCGCCGCTCCGCCGCCGGGGTGCTCGCCGAGGCGCTCCCGGTCTGGGCGACCCAGCTGAAGCGCGGCGGTGCCCTCGGGCTGGCGTGGAACACGTTCAACCTGACTCGGGAGTCCCTCGCCGGCCTCGCCGTGGAGGCCGGCCTGCAGCCGCTCGACAGCGCCCCCTACCTCGGCTTCGGCCACCGCGTCGACTCCTCCATCCACCGCGACGTCTTCGTGGCCGTCCGGCCCTGACCGTCGGCTCCCCGAGCGCAGCCGCGACTCGACCCGGTCAGACGGTCGCGGAGAAGCGCTCGGCGAACCAGTCGAGCTGACGCGCCGCCTGGTGGTCCTCACCGCCCTCATGGTTGTTGAAGGGGTACACCTCGATCTGCTTGTCGGCGTGCGCGTAGTGGTTGAACGCGGCGAAGACCGTCGAGGGCGGGCAGATGGTGTCCATCAGCCCGACCGAGAACAGCGCCGGGCACTGGGCCCGGCGGCCCAGGTTGACCCCGTCGAAGTAGGACAGCGTCGTGAACGCGGTCTCGACGTGCTGCCGCCAGCCGGCCAGGTACTCGGCGATCTCCCCGTACGGGTGGGTGTCGACCAGGCTGACCGCGCGGGCGAAGTGGCAGAGGAAGGGCACGTCCGGAGCCGCACCCAGCAGCTCGAGTCCCGCCAGCGGTGCCAGTCCGGCGGCGGCGATGGCCAGGCCGCCGCCCTGGCTGCCGCCGGTGACGACGACCCGTCCGGCGTCGAGCAGCGGGTGGTGCTGGGTCACCTCGAGCAGCCGGACCGCATCGGTGTAGACGCGCCGGTAGTAGTACGTCGCGGGGTCGAGGATGCCCGCCGTCATGAAGCCGGGTGCGTGGTTGGCGCCCGCGTCGATGGAGGCGTCCGCGGTCTCGCTGCTGCCGCCAGCCCGCCAGCCCTGCCCGCGGGTGTCCATCACCAGATGGGCGTAGCCCGCCTGAGCCCAGAGCGTGCTGCTGTGCGGGAAACCCCGGCCCCGGGAGTAGCCGTTGTACTGGACGACGGTCGGCAGCGGACCCGTGCTGCCGGCCGGGACGTGCAGCCAGGCCCGCACCGGAGCGCCGCCGAAGCCGGCGTAGGTGATGTCGTAGGTGTCGATCAGCGTCAGCTTGTTGTCGACCGGCACCGAGCTCGCCGCAAGGTCGAAGCCTCGGGTCTCCTCCAGCGTGGCGGACCAGAAGGCGTCGAAGTCCTCGGGCTCGGCCACCTCCGGACGAAAGGACTCGAGCTCGGCGAACGGCAGGTCGAACATGGCCATGGTCGCGGAGTCTAGAACCGGCGGGTGTCGGGCTCAGCAGGGGGAGGCGGGTCAGAAGGTGTGCTCGACCCACACGTCCGGGCCGGCACCGTCGCGACCCGATCGGTTGACCAGGACGGCGTTGGCCTCGTCGCTGCCGAAGGTCCGGGCCCGGGCGTCGGCCGCGCTGTGACCGAAGCTCTCGTGCCGCAGCACCATCCGGCGCCGCCGCTCGTCGTCCTCGAGGTGCACGAACCAGGCCTCGTCCAACAGGGCGCGTACCCCGTCCCAGGGCGGCTCCGGGAGCAGCAGGTAGTTGCCCTCGGTGAGGACCAGCCCGACCTCGGACCCGATCTCCACCACCTGGGCGATCGAGTCCTCGATCTCGCGGCGGAACTCCGGGGCGTAGACCGGCTCGGTGGAAGCCCGGATGCGGTCGAGCAGCGCCACGTAGCCGCGGGGGTCGAAGGTGTGGGGCGCTCCCTTGACGTCGGTCAGGCCGTGCTGCACGAGGACCCGGTGGCCGAGGTGGAAGGCGTCCATGCCGACCACCGCCACGGCGCCCGGGTACTCCGCCCCGAGCTGCCGGGCCAGCTCGTCGGTCAGGGTGGACTTGCCGGAGGCGGGCGCGCCCGCGATTCCGAGTACCGCCCGTCCGGGGGCGAGGAGCAGGCGCCGGGCCCGCTCGAGCAGGACGTCGGCGTCCGGGCCGGGCCAGCTGAGTTGGAGCACACCCGCACGCTAGCCCAGCCCCGGCGCCCTGGCGACGGGCTGGCAGGGGCGGCAGAGTTCTTCTGAGTGGGCAGGAGCGCTCGCGCAGGTCAGTACAGTGACCGGTGAGCGACCGGGGCCGGGACGACCACGGGGGCGGCCGCCCGGTGGCCGGGACGGAGCTTGCCCATGTCGGTGACCGAGGAGTCGGTGGTCTTGATGAGTGCCGCCGGCGAGCCGATCGGGGCGACCCTGAAGTCCCAGGTGCACAGCCTGCGCACCCCGCTGCACCTGGCCTTCTCCCTCTACCTCTTCGACGCCGACGACCGGCTGCTGCTGACCCGGCGGGCGCTCGGCAAGCGCACCTGGCCCGGAGTCTGGACCAACACCTGCTGTGGCCATCCGGCCCCGGGTGAGGCCATGGAGGACGCTGTCCACCGACGCGTCCAGCAGGAGCTGGGGGTCGAGCTGGCCGACCTGACCTGCGTGCTGCCCGACTTCGCGTACACCGCCGTGGACGCCAGCGGGATCATGGAGAACGAGATCTGCCCGGTCTACCGGGCGAGGACCGTGCATCCACACGTGGACCCGTCGCCGAATCCCTCCGAGGTGATGGACTGGAGGTGGGGAGCATGGCCGGACGTCGTGCACGCAGTGGGGGCTACGCCCTTCGTCTTCAGCCCGTGGTCGGTGCTGCAGGTCACCGGGCTGGCCAGCGCCCTGTGAACCCCCCGCCCAGCCGTGGGAGGGGCCGATGAGCTCGCAGCTCTCCTCACCCGAGCCGTCCCCGTGGCACCGGGACGCACCGGCGCCGGTGGTCGCGCTGACCGCGGCACGTCGGACCGCCGAGCTCAACGAGCAGTTCCTCGGTCGCGTCGACACCCGGTTGGCGGAGGTGGTCGACGACCTCGAACGCGTGTGGCACCACGATCTCGGCCCGGCAGCCCCGGGCGTGGACATCCTCAGCGACCGTGACCTGCCCGAGCTGCTGCGCGGCCTCGCGGGCGTCGGCGGCAAGCGGATCCGGCCCAGCATGTGCCTGTGGGGCTGGGTGGTGGCGGGCGGTCGCGGTCGCGGCTCGGGCTTCGAGGACGTCCTGCAGGTGGCGACGGCCCTGGAGCTGCTGCACATCTTCGCCCTCATCCACGACGACGTGATGGATGAGTCGGCGTCGCGTCGAGGTCAGCCGTCGGTGCACACCCTCGCCGCCCAGCTGCACCTGCACAGCGGGGCCCGGGGCAGCGCCCGACGGTTCGGGGACAGCATCGCGGTGCTGGTCGGGGATCTGGCGCACGCCGAGGCCGACCACCTCGTCAGCACGTTGCCGGCCGGGATGCGCCGGGTCTGGCGTGACCTCGTGATCGAGCTGGTCCGTGGTCAGAGCCGCGACCTGACGGGCAGCGCCGCCGGCCGCCGAGACCTGGAGCACGCACGGCAGGTCGCCCAGATGAAGTCCGGCTGCTACACGGTGTGGCGGCCGTTGCAGCTCGGTGCCGTCGCCGCTGGTGCCGACCGACCCGTGGTGGCCGCGCTCGAGCTGTACGGCGCCGAGGTCGGCGAGGCGTTCGCCCTCCGGGACGACCTGCTGGGGGTCTGGGGGGACCCGGCGCGAACCGGCAAGCCCGCTGGTGACGACCTGCTGTCCGGGAAGCCGACCGTCATCCTCTCCCTCGCCCACGACCTGCTGCGCGGCACCGCCCGGCACCTGCTGGAGCGGGTCGGCACCTCGGGGCTGAGCCCGGCCGACGTGGTCTTCCTGCAGGACGCGCTGCGGGCCGGCGGCGTGGTCGACGCCGTGGAGTCGCGGATCAGCGCCCACGTGCACGCCGCCGTCGCCGCGCTGGAGGCCGACGGTCTCGACCCCGAGGGTGTCGCCGGTCTGACCCAGATGGCCCACCGGATCGCCTGGCGCGACCGGTGACCCGACCACCCGCCTTCTCCAGGGAGCAGCACAGCCCCATGACCACCACCTCCACCCCATGAGCTCCGTCGTCGTCATCGGCGCGGGTCTGGCCGGCCTCTCGGCCGCCTGCTACCTGACCGGACAGGGCTACGACGTCACGGTGGTCGACCGGGAGGACATCCCCGGCGGCCGCTCCGGGCTGCTTCGCCGGGACGGCTTCACGTTCGACACGGGCCCGACGGTGCTCACCATGCCGGACCTGATCGCCGACGCGCTCCGCGCCGTGGACAGCGACCTGTCCGCGCTCGGCCCGTTGAAGCGGCTCGACCCGGCGTACCGGGCCTGCTACGCCGACGGCAGCACCATTCTGGTGCGGCACGGCCGGGAGGCGATGCGGCAGGAGATCGCGGACACCTGCGGCAGCCTGGACGCCGCGGCGTTCGAGGACTTCGTGGCTTGGCTGCGCCAGCTGTACCTCGTCGAGATGCCCAACTTCATCGACGTCAACTACGACTCGCCCCTCGACCTGCTCCGGAACCCGGTCGCCGCGGCGAAGCTGCTCCGGCTGGGCGCCTTCCGCAAGCTCGGCTCGGCCGTCCGGTCCCACTTCCGGGATCCCCGGCTGCACCGGCTGTTCAGCTTCCAGGCGATGTATGCGGGCCTGGCGCCGGAGAAGGCGCTGGCGCTCTACGCCGTGATCACCTACATGGACAGCATCGAGGGCGTCTACTTCCCGGAGGCGGGGATGCACGCCGTGCCGCTGGCCATGGCGCAGGCCGCCGAGAAGGCGGGGGCGCAGTTCCGGTACGGCGAACCGGTGACCGCGGTGCTCCGCTCCCCGACCGGACGGGTGGCCGGGGTCAGGCTGGCCGGCGGTGACGCCCTCACCGCGGACGCGGTGGTCTGCACCCTCGACACGCCGGTCGCCTACGAGGCGCTGCTGCCGGAGCTGGCCCCGCCGCGGGCGGCCCGACCGGGCAAGGGCGACTACTCCCCGTCCGCGGTGGTCTGGCACGTCGGGGTGCGCGGCGTGCCGGAGCCGCCGGTCGCCCACCACAACATCCACTTCGGGGAGCAGTGGGACGACGCGTTCGACGCGCTGCTGGAGCGCGGCGAGCTGATGCCCGACCCGTCCCGGCTGGTCACGATCCACTCCCTCGACGGTCCCGGCTTGGCCCCGCAGGGCTGCTCGACGCTGTACGTGCTGGAGCCGGTGCCCAACCTCGCGAGCGGGAAGGTCGACTGGCGCACGGAGAGCCCCGCCCTGCGCGACCGGCTGCACAGGTTCCTCGGTGCGCACGGCTACCCGGACGAGGTGCTGGCCGAGGAGCTCGTCGACCCGCAGGAGTGGCAGCGGCAGGGGATGGCTGCCGGAACGCCGTTCGCGCTCGCGCACACCTTCCGCCAGACCGGGCCGTTCCGGCCGCCGAACGTGGAGAAGCGGCTGCCAGGCCTCTTCTTCGCCGGCTCCGGGACGGTGCCGGGGGTGGGGGTGCCGATGGTGCTGATCTCCGGCAAGCTCGCGGCGCAGCGGGTGGCGGCGTACCTGCCGGGGCCGACCCGATGAG
Source organism: Friedmanniella sp. (assembly GCA_045806705.1). GTDB lineage: Bacteria > Actinomycetota > Actinomycetes > Propionibacteriales > Propionibacteriaceae > Microlunatus. The sequence continues at coordinate 33,322 of JBJMIS010000101.1, read as the reverse complement.
GGCGGAGCGGGACGGGGTGGACCCGGTGCTGCGGGAGGGCTACCGCCGCTGCGCCGCGCTGACCTGGCGCTACGGCACCACCTACTACTGGGGCGCCGCCCTGCTGCCCAGGGCCCGCCGCCGGCACGTGCACGCCGTCTACGCCCTCTGCCGGCTCGCGGACGACATCGTCGACCACCCGGAGAGCGTGTCGGCAGGCGATGCCGCGGCCACGGCGGCCGCGCTGCAGGCCTTCGCGGACCACTTCCGGGCGGCCGTGGCGGAACGTCGGGAGGGACGGCGCGGCGGCGAGGACCCGGTGATGGCGGCGGTCGCCAACACGGTCGTCACCTCGGCCATCGACCCCGAGTGCTTCGACCGCTTCTTCGCGGCGATGGCCATGGATCTGACGACGAGCAGCTATCAGACCTGGGACGACCTCTGCGGCTACATGGAGGGGTCGGCCGCAGTGATCGGGGAGATGATGCTGCCCGTGCTGGAGCCCACCAGCCCCGCGGCGAAGGAGCCGGCCCGCGCACTCGGCCTGGCCTTTCAGCTGACCAACTTCCTCCGGGACGTGGACGAGGACCTCGACCGCGGTCGCGTCTACGTGCCGCAGGAGGACCTGCGCCGCTTCGGGGTGAACCTGGCCGAACGCCGCCTGACGCCGGAGTGGCGCGCCTGCCTGGCCTTCGAGATCGCCCGGAACCGGGAGCTGTACGCCGTCGCGGACACCGGCATCGCGCTGCTCCCGGGACGCTCGGCCCGCTGTGTCGGCGCCGCCCGGGTGCTCTACGCCCAGATCCTCGACCGGATCGAAGCGGCCGACTACGACGTCTTCTCCACCCGCGCCCGGGTCCCCACCTGGCGCAAGGCTGCGACCGCCGCCGCGATCATGGTGTCCGGGCCACCGACGGTCACGGTGCCGCCCGAGCTCCCCGGTACAGGAAGGACCTCCTCCCATGTCTCTTCGGACGCGCACTGACGCCGGGGGCGCCGCCGCCCGCCCGTCCGACAGCCTGATCCCGGGGCTGCCGATGCCGGCGGCCGTCCGGGCCCGGATCCCGGTCTCCCGGGTGCCGCAGCCGCGCGAGGACCGGATGAGCGCCACCTGGCGGCTGGCCAGGCCACGGCGGATCGCCGCGGCCCTCGCCGTCGCGCAGGCGCAGAACTCCGGTGGTTGGTACGTCGCCGGAGCCAGCGAGGACGTCGGCCGGAAGGAGTCGGTCGCGAGGACGATCGCCGGCCGTGAGGTGGTCCTCTGGCGGGACGCCGAGGGCGCTCTGCTGGCCGGCCCGGGGGCCTGTCCCCACCTCGGCGCGCTGCTGGACCGCTGCCCGGTGCTCGAGGGCACCCTGTACTGCCGCTGGCACGGGCTGGCCTTCACCAACGACGAGCAGCCGGGCTGGAGCCCGTACCGGGCCCACGACGACGGGGTGCTGGTCTGGGTCGGACTGCCGACTCCCGGCGAGGAGCCCACCGAGGCACCCGCGCTGCCGCCTCGTCCGCCGCTGCTGGCTTCGGTCAGCGCCGTGATCGCGGAGCCCGGGATCTGCGAGCCGCAGGACGTGATCGCCAACCGGCTGGACCCGTGGCACGGCTCCTGGTTCCACCCCTACGCCTTCAGTCACCTCGTGGTGGACGACGAGGCCAGCGACGAGCGACGGATGGTCGTCGACGTCACGTTCCGGCTGAGCCGGACCTACGGTGTGCCGGTCCGGGCGGAGTTCAGCTGCCCGGACACCCGGACCATCGTGATGCGGATCGTCGACGGCGAGGGCACTGGCAGCGTGGTGGAGACCCACGCCACCCCGCTCGGCCAGGATGGCGACGGCCGTCCGCTGACGATGATCACCGAGGCCACCATCGCCTACTCCGACCGCCCGGGCTTTGCCGCCGCACGCTGGTTCTCCCCGCTCCTGAAGCCGATGATCAGGCGCACGGCCAAGCAGCTCTGGGTGGACGACCTCGACTACGCCGAGCGCCGCTACGACCTCCGCCGCCGCGGGGAGTTCCCCGGCTGATCGTCTCCACGCTGGAAATCGCCCACTCATGGCTGCAAGCCGCGGCCGCGCCCGGCGTGTCGGCTCGCCCGGGCCGGTGAGTGGTCACTATCCCGGCGAGTGCGTCGTGAGCAGCCGTCGGAGACGCCCCGCGACCGGGTGCCGGCTGGTCATCGGGACGGTCCAGAGGTCATGGCCTGCCACCCCTTCGCGGGCGAGCAGGGCGTTGGCCGCGAGCCAGCCGGTGGTGGCGGCCCGCTCCATCAGGGCGACCGGGTAGTCGCAGCGCACCCCGTCCCCGGCCAGGACGACCCGGGGATCAGGGGTGGCCACCTCGGGCCGCAGCTGCCAGGGTCCGGTGCCGGCGAGTGGGCAGTCGTCGCGGACGAGCCACTCCTCGGCGGTCACCGAGGCCTCGGCGGTCTCGGGGTAGAGCACGTGCAGCTGGTGCAGCAGCTCCGCCTTGACCCCGTCCTCGGTGAAGCCGGGCGGCAGCGCGTACGCGTGCAGCTCCACCACCGAGCCGCCAGAGGCCTCCGACCAGCGCCGAGCGCCGTCCTCGAAGCGCTCCAGCAGCGAGATGTTGTCGAGCGGGCCGAAGCCGCTGGTGCCGAGGAACGGTGACCGGCTCCCCTCGACCCGGCGGTCCAGCCACAGTCGCCAGACGGCGAAGGGAGGGGCGTTGCGGGTCGCCGCGAGCCGTTCGGCGTACTCCCCGCCGACCAGGGCCGAGCCGGTGACCAGCCGGCGGGTCGTGGCGGGGTCGGTCGCCACCACCACGCCGGCGACCTGGCGCTGCCCGCCCGAGGCCAGAGTCACCTCGACGTTGCCGTCGCCCCCCTCGCTGAGCGCCGTGACGGTCTCGGAGGTCACGACCTCGACGCCCAGCCTGGCGAGGTAGCGGCCGAGCGGCGCCCACAGGCTGGTGTCGTAGTCGTCCCGGGGCACGTCGAAGAGCAGCCCCTCCGCCGACCCGGTGAAGTAGGTGTGGAACATCGCCACCAGCTCACCGGCGGCGAAGTCGTCCGGGTGGGCGAAGAAGCTGCGGGCGAACACCTCCAGGGCGAGGTGCCGGGCGCCGGCGGGGAAGCGCAGCCGGTCGAGGAAGTCCGACGCACTCTCGCCGTCGTAGCGGGAGAAGGTGGCCGGGAAGTCGACGTCGAGCAGCTCGAGCGCCGCCGGGATGTCGACCCGGGCCAGGTCGGCCAGGGTGAACGACGGGCTCTGGGCGACGAACGTCGCGATCGACAGCGGCGGCGTCCGCGGGATCCTCGCGAAGGAGTCGCGATGACCGCCGGCCAGCACCAGCGGGTAGTCCGCGAGCGGGATCAGGGCGTCCAGCCCCGGGTCGGCCCGCCGCAGCAGCGACCGCAGGTTGTAGTACTGGCGGAAGAAGGCGTGGAAGCCGCGACTCATGGTCACCTGCTGGTCACCGTGCTGCACCGGCCACGCCCGGACCCGGCCCCCCAGCTGCGGCTGCGCCTCCACCACGGTCACCGGGACGCCCCGCTCGGCCAGACCCACGGCCGCGGTCAGGCCCGCGATGCCGCCGCCGGCCACCAGGACCGGGGACCTGCCCGCACTGCGCCGGGCGCCCGCGGCCCCGGGGTGCCGGACAGCCCGCGCGTCCCGGCCCGGCCGCCAGCCGGCGCGTGCACCGGACGTCACGGGGCGACCGGCTTCCGCGCCCGGAAGGTGTGCAGGATGCCGTGCTGCCAGCCCGGTGCGGTGCGCACCTCCACCTCCTGGAAGCCCGCCCGGTACAGCCGGTCCACGAATATCTGCACCGAGTCGAAGCGGCGGACGCTGCTCCACAGGTAGCGGTAGAGCCGGGTCTGCCGGGAGGTCAGCCAGCTGAGCGGGATGACGACCAGCCAGCACACCAGGGACCAGACCATCGCGGCCGCCCGGGACTGGGCCACGGAGTACTCCTGCACCACCAGCACGCCGCCGGGGACGAGCAGGTCGTGCACGTCAGCCAGCACCTTGTCCCGCTCGTTCAGGTTGCGGAACAGGTACGCGGCGAGGACGGCGTGCACCGGCTCGGCCAGCCCCCACCCGGCTCGCCGGGCAGCGAGGTCCTCGGCCAGCCCGTGCTCGAACCTCACCCCGGCCGGCCAGGTCTTGCTGCGCGCTGCCTCAAGCATCCCGGAGGAGGCGTCCACGCCGGTGACGACGACCTCGCGACCGCTGCGGCCAGCCACCGCCAGCAGGGCCAGGGTGGAGGCTCCCGAACCGCAGCCCAGGTCGACCACCCGGAGTGGGGCGGACTCCGGCGCCGCCTCGACCAACGCGTCCGCGGCCGAGCGGAGATGGGCGTGGTAGCCCGGGTTGCGGGCGACCATCGTGTCGTAGCTCGGCGCCGCCTCGTCGAAGGCGAGCGGCACCTCCCGCGTGCTGATCACAGTCCGTCCTCACTCCGTCGTGGCGGCGGGTCAGGCCGTCTGCCCCGGCCGGGCACGGTCGTGGCGCCGGTCCACGTCGGCCAGCCCGGCGGCCCCGCCAACCCTAGCGAGCGGACCCACCGGTGTTCTCGACGCGGAGCGACGGCGGTTGCGCCTGAGGGGATCTTTTCGCGGCAGCCGGGCGGACGGCTGCAGGAAAAGTTCCTGAGAGTCGCACAGCAAAAGTCCAGGAAAAACCACGACTTCTGCGGGGGCCGGGCATGCTGCGCCAGCCGTTAATCTCCCCCCATGCCACCAGGGCAGCTCCTGCGTGCGAGGCAGCGCTCTGGCGGCGCGGGAGACCTCAGACACGGGAACCTCACCCAGATCCTCCGCTACGTCCGCGACCACGGACCCAGCAGCCGGCAGGACATCGCGCGCGGCTGTGGCCTGGGGATCTCGACGATGACCGACCTGATCGGCGAGCTGCGGGCGCGGCGGCTGGTGCGTGAGCTGGACGCCGTCCGTGGACCGCGTGCCGGTCGCCCGACTCGGCCCATCGATCTCGACGGCGATCCCTGGTGCGTGCTCGGCGCCCACGTCGACCTGCTGGAGGTCCAGGTCCTCTGCACGACGGTCGGCGGCCGCGAGATCTTCCGCGAGCGCATCCCGGTCCCGCTGCTGCACACCGGCGCCGAGGCCGGCTACGCCCTGCTCCGGAGCGTGCTCTGCAGCCAGCTGGGCCGGATCCCGGAGGACCTGACGCTGGTCGCGGTGCAGCTCGGGCTGCCGGGCTACGTCGCGGCCGACCGGGGCATCGTCAGCTCGTCCAGCTTCCTGGGCTGGGACGGGATGCCCCTCGAGACGCTGGTCTACGACACCCTCTACAGCGCCGGTTTCGAGAACGTGACCGTCGGGATCGGCCAGGACAGCCATCTGGCGGCCCTGCACGCCGTGCGCGAGGAGCTCCGGCTGCCGCTGCCGCGGCTGGCGGTGTACGTCGGTGGGCTGCGTGAGGTCGGGGGGGCGGTGGTCCTGGACGGTGAGATCTTCCAGGGCGCCGACGGCGGCGCCGGCGACTTCGGCCACGCACACGTGGACCCCGAGGGCCCGCTGTGCTCCTGCGGCCGCCACGGCTGCCTGAACTCCCTGATCGGTCCCACCTACCTGCTGGTCCAGGGCGGCCTGGCCGACCAGTCCGGGGCCGAGCAGCTGGTGGTCGAGGATCCCTACCAGGCGCTGCGACGGCTGGCGGATGCCGGCGAGGCGGGCGACCGGCAGGTCCTGGCGGTGCTCGCCCGGGCCGGTACGGCGCTGGGCCGGGCCCTGGACGACGTGATCGGCGCCCTCAACCCCGACGTCGTCGCCCTCGGCGGCTACCTGGCCGTCCTGCAGCCCTTCCTGCTCGACGGGCTTCAGGACCAGATCAGCCGACGGCTGCGCGTCGAGGCGTTCGCGGGCACCGCCCTGGTGACTCTGGCCCGAACCGAGCCCCGGGTCTCTCTGGGGGCGGCGCTCGCCGCCCGGGACGCCTGCCTGTCGGACCCGCTGAACCTCACCCACGTCGTGTGAGCGAGGCGTCTCAGCCCGACAGCTCGGCAGCGCTGAGCACCACCGCGGCCGCTGACCAGGCGAGTGGCGCGACAGCGGCGGGTCGACCGTCGGCCAGCACCTTCTCGGGAAGGGACCCCGCCGCGGTGCGGTGCTCGTCCAGCCAGCGCAGCCAGCCGACGCTCGCCGCCCGGTCACCGACGGCCGCCGCTGCGAGCGCGTAGCTGGAGGTCGCCGTCGTCCAGCTGACGCCGTCGTCGGGCCAGGAGCCACCGGGCGCCAGCCCACCGGCCGGGCGCAGCATCGCCCGGGGAGCGTCCCGCCAGACGGCGACTACATCGGGCCGGGCGCCGGAGGCGAACGGCGGCAGCAGGAACACCACCCCCAGGTCAACCGAGGATGCGTCGCCACCCAGGTGCCGCGGGTAGCCGTCGCCGGCGAACGCGCGAGGAATCGCCAGCTCGAGCCGGCCGGCAGCGGCGCCGACGGTGGCTGCACGGGGGTCACCGGCGGCGGCGTAGAGCCGTGCCGCCGCCGTCAGCCCGGCCAGCACCAGCGCGGCCGTTGCGAGGGTCAGCCGGCGCTCGCGACGCTCCCAGTAGTCCGCGGACGCCGGCGGCAGCGACCGGGGGTTGGCCACGGCCGCCTCCGCCGCGGCGGTCGAGCGGTCGAGGAGCGACCGGTACCGGGCGATCAGTGCTGGGCGTTCGGCAGCCGGCCGCGCCTCGACCACGGCCGCGAGGGCCCAGAGCGCCCAGCCGACGCCGTCCAGCTGTGCCGGCCGGTCGTCCGGGACCCCGCTGCCGTCCGGCAGGTAGCGGGCGGCGAAGACGCCGGAGGCGGGCTGGACCCGCTGCAGGAAGTCCAGCACAGCCTCGGCGTCGCGCGGGTGACCCGTCTGGGCCAGGGCCGCAGCGGCGAGAGAGGAGTCACGGGGCCAGACGTAGCGCCAGGCCGGGCTCCAGCCGGCCACGGGGACCCCTGTGGACAGGCTCAGCGTGCGCAGGTCCAGCAGAGCGTCGCGAACCAGGCTGCTGTCCGCCAGCTCGGGCACCCGAGGCACCGTCCCGGCGGCCAGCCAGCGCCGCTCGGCCGCGAGCTGGGCGTCACTGTCCGTGGTCCCGGCCAGCACCCGGCTGCTCGGCAGGAGCACGCCGGCGTCGGTCACCGGTAGCAGCGCCCCGCCCCGGCCGACGGCCAGCGTCTGTGCGTCGAGCGGCAGCAGCCGGTCGCGGAACCCGCGGCCCGCAGCCCCCGACACGCAGAGCGTGAGGACCAGCAGCAGCGCCATCAGCGCGCCCGTCCGGCTAGCTCTCACTCGGGCAGCCTAGGACGTGGGGACGGACCCGCTCGACCGTCGCCCCGGCCGCCCGTGCGGCTATCCGGCGGAGCGTCGGAGCGCAGCCCTATCCTGATCGGGATGGCTCCCGCGAACGGCTCCTCCCGGCCACCCCGGCCGCCGGGCCTGCTGCTGGTCGTGCTTGCGGTGGGCCTCCTCACCGTCCTCGCGTCCGCCTCCGGCACCCCGTGGACGGTGACCGATCGGTTCCAGCTCTGGGGGGCCACGCCGACCTCGCGCCAACCGGCCGTCACGGTGTCACCGCAGCCCGCCGCCACCCGCCCGCCGCTCCCCTCCTCGGACACCGCCAGCCTGCTCGCTCCCCTCCTCTGGGCCGCCCTGGCGGTCGCCGTCCTCGCGCTGGCGTTCTGGATCTGGCGGGTACTGCCCCGACCGCACCAGAAGGCCCCGCCGTCGACGGGACTCGGCGCCGACGCGCTCGGCCGGCCCGTCGAGGCGTCCGCTCCGGCGCTGCGGCAGGGCCTGGTCAGCGCCCAGCACCTGCTGGACACGGTCCGTGATCCGACCGACGCCGTCCTCGCGGCCTGGGTGGCGCTGGAGCAGGCGGCCGAGCGCTCCGGCGTCCCTCGCCGGCCGGCCGACACCCCGACCGAGTTCACCGTCCAGGTGCTGAGCTCCACCGAGGCGGACGCCGCGGCCGTCGGCACCCTGCTCCGCCTCTACCACCGCGCTCGCTTCTCCGTCGGCGGCGTCGGGCCAGCCGCGGTGACGGAGGCGCGCGGCTGCCTCGACGTCCTGGCCCGCAGCTGGTCCCGGTTCTCCGCCACGGTGGAGCCACGACCCGACGAGCTGAGCCGATGACCACCTCGGCGGTGCTGCGGGCGATGCTGGTGGCCGGGCTGGTCGTCGCGTCGGCGCTGCTGCTCGGGCTGGACGTGCCGCACTCCTTCCTGCTGGCGGCGGCCGCGGTCGCGCTCCTGCAGCTGCGGCGGGTCGGCGGCCGCCAGGACGACGGCTGGCCGGACCGCGAGGACGACCGCACCGACGCCGGCGCCCGGCGGGAGGTGGCCCGGCTCTCCTGGGGCTTGAGCGGTTTCGACTCCCGGGTCGACCGCCGCACGCTCGCCCTGCTGCGGGGCATCGCGGCTCGCCGGCTGCTGCGGCACGGCGTGGATCTCGACGACCCAGCGGCCGCCGGCCCGGCTCGCGCCCTGCTGGGCGACCAGACCTACGCCACCCTGACCAGCGGGCCCCGTTCCCTCCCCCGCTTCGACTCCTTCGCTCGCGCCGTGTCCGCGGTCGAGCGGCTGACCGAGAGGCCCCCGCAATGAACCAGGCGCACGCCGCCGAGGCCCTCGCCGCTCCGCTCCCCGTCCCGGAGGTCTCCCGGCTGGGGTCGCAGGTGCTGGCCGAGGTGGGCACCGTCGTCGTGGGCATGGCCGGTGCCCTGCAGACAGCGCTGGCGGCCGTGCTGGCGGGCGGCCACGTGCTCTTCGAGGACGTGCCGGGCCTGGGCAAGACCCTCGCGGCCCGCAGCCTGGCCGGCGCGCTCGGCCTGGACTTCACCCGGCTGCAGTGCACACCCGACCTGCTGCCGGCCGACATCACCGGCTCCTACGTCTGGGAGCCCCGGGAAGCGGCCTTCGCCTTCCGCCCGGGTCCGGTCTTCACCGGTCTGCTGCTCGCCGACGAGATCAACCGAACCGCCCCGAAGACCCAGTCCGCGCTGCTGGAGGCGATGGCCGAACGCCAGGTCACGGTGGAGGGGCGCAGCTTTGCGCTGCCGCAGCCATTCCATGTGATGGCCACCTCGAACCCCGTCGAGTACGAGGGCGCCTACCCGCTGCCCGAGGCCCAGCTGGACCGCTTCCTCGTCCGCCTCGCGGTCGGCTATCCGGATGCGCCGGGAGAGGCGGACGTGCTGACCCGGCGGTTGGCCCGCCGGCGGGAGGAGACCAGCGTGCGCGCCGTGGTCGACCCCGTGACGGTGCTGCGGATGCAGGCCGGGGTCGAGCAGGTGGAGGTGGACCCTGACGTCGTCGCCTACTGCGTCGCGCTGGCGGCGGCCACCCGGCGGCACCCGTCGGTCGAGGTCGGTGCGTCGCCCCGCGGGTCGCTCGCGCTGCTGCTGGTGTCGCGGGCCCGCGCGGTGCTGGCGGGTCGGGACTTCGTCACCCCCGAGGATGTGAAGGAGGTCGCGGTCAGCGCCCTGGCACACCGGATCACCCTCAACCCCCAGACCTGGGCGAGCGGGCTGGCCGCGGCCGACGTCGTGGAGACCCTGCTCGCCCAGGTGCCCGGTCCGGCTGCGACGGCGGCCGTCCGCGCCACCCGATGAGCCGGCGGCCGTGACCGGGCCGGGAGGCTGGAACCTGGCCGGCCCGGCCGTCCCATGGCTGGTCGGCGGCGTGGCGGTGCTGATCTTCGGCGTCCTGGTCTCCCGTCCCGACGTCGCCGTGCTGGGGCTGCCGCCACTGCTGGGCGTCGTCTGGAGCTGGAGCCGTTGGCCCGCTGGCCGGCCGGTCGTCAGCACGCGGGCGGTGGACCAGTCCGCGACCGGGGGACGGCTGCGCGCCGAGCTGACCGTCGAGCCGGCCCCGGGCGCGGGACTGGTGGGCCTGCGCGTCGGCGCGCCCGGGCACCGCCCCACCCAGTGCCTGCTGCTGGCCGAGCAGCGGACGCTCGGCCTGGAGATGACCTCCGTCCGTACCGGTCGGCGGCGGTTGTTCCGGGTCGACCACCGGGCGGCGGACCCGGCGGGGCTGCTGACCACCGCCGCCACCTCACTCGAACCTGTGGTGATGACGGTGCTGCCCGCGACCCGTGCGCTGCGGGAGGTGCCGCTGCCGTTCCGGCTGCAAGGTCTGACGGGACCGCACGACTCCCGCCGCGCCGGGGATGGCGGGGACCTGCACGACGTGGCCGCGTTCCGCCCGGGCGACCGGCTGCGGCGGATCGACTGGCGGGTGACCGCTCGGCTGAACGGACCGACGGTCGCCGCGGATCCGACCGGACGGCCCGGCGCCATCGGCGAGCTCTACGTCCGTCGCACCTTCGCCACCGCCGACGCCACCGTGATGCTGGTCGTGGACTCCCGCGACGACGTCGGACCCCGGGTCTCCACCTGGGGTGATGCCACCGCGGTGGACGAGGACGAGGCGACCTCGCTGGACCTGGCGCGGTTCGCGGCCGCCTCGGTGGCGCGCAGCTACCTGGAGGCCGGCGACCGGGTAGGTCTGGAGGACCTCGGGCGGCTGCGGCGGCCCAGCCCACCGGCCGGAGGCCGACCCCACCTGCAGCGGCTGGCGCAGCAGCTGGCCCTGGCCGCACCGGAGGGCGAGCCGAGACGCCGCCGCCGGGTGCCGCGGCTGCCCTCGGGTGCACTGATCGTGGTGTTCTCGACCTTCCTCGACGAGGACGCCGCTCGGCTCGCGACCGCGTGGCGAGCGTCGGGCCACCGGGTGGTCGCCGTGGACACCCTGCCCGCTCTGGTCACCCACGACCTGCCGCCGCGGCTGGCCACGGCCTACCGGCTGGTCGCCATGGACCGCGCCGACCGGATCGCCGACCTGGCCCGGGTCGGCGTCGAGACGGTCGCCTGGCAGCGGTTGGCACCCGAGCACGACCCTGCCTCGGAGCTGGACGTGCTGGCCCGACGACGGGCCCGACGGTGACCGCACAGGTGCTACCCACGGCGCTGCGCCGCTGGTGGCGGGACCTGCTGCGCAGCACCCCGCGGGCCCTCCCCGCCCTGCCCCGCCGCCGTCGCCGCGTCACGGTGGCTCTGGCCCCGAACCTGCCGGGCTGGTCGCTGAGGCTGCTCAGCGCAGCCGTGGCGCTCGGGTGCGTCGTGCTGGCGGGAGCCGGCAGCACCCTGACCACGGTCGGCGCCGTGGTGGCCCTGGCTCTCGCGGTCCGCCCCGGCGGTGCGGTCCCGATGATGATGCTCGGCTTCGTCGCGTTCGTGCTGGCCACCAGCGGCGCGACTCCCCTCCGGGCGGAGACGTTCGCCCTCCTGGCCGGCACGCAGCTGTTCGTCCAGCTCGCGGCCGTCGTGGGACCGTACGGCTGGTCGGTACGGGTGGAGCTGCGCGCTCTGCTGGCGCCGGCCCGGCGCTACCTGCCCGTCCAGGTCGCCGCGCAGCTCGTCGCCCTGCTCGGCGCCCTCGTCAGCCGGGGCCGGGTCGAGCTGGCCTGGTCGGCCCCGCTCGCCGCCACCGCCGTCGCGGTTCTGGTCGTCTGGCTCGTGCCGCGGATCGACTCTCCGCCGCCGCCCGTGCGCCCACCCGGGCTGGAGCCCTCGCAGGACCACCCCCCGAGCGGCCGGGACCGCTCCGTGTAGAAACGGGGCATGGACTATCGCACACTCGGCCGCAGCGGCTGCGCCGTCTCCAACCTCTGTCTGGGCACCATGACGTTCGGCACCGAGACCGACGAGGCGGGCGCCCAGGCCCAGCTCGATCGCTTTATCGAAGCCGGCGGCACCCTCGTCGACACCGCCGACGTGTACTCCGCGGGGGCCTCCGAGGAGATCATCGGCCGCTGGTTCGCCGACCGACCTGCCGACGTCACCGAGCGGGTGGTGCTGGCCACCAAGGGTCGCTTCCCCACGTCGAACGAGCCCAACGGGGTCGGCCTGACCACCCGGCACCTCACCCGCGCGCTCGACGCGTCGCTCGGGCGGCTCGGGCTGGACGCCGTCGACCTCTACCAGGTGCACGCCTTCGACCCCTGGACGCCGCTGGAGGAGACCCTGCGGACTCTGGACGGCTTCATCCGCGCCGGCAAGATCCGCTACTACGGTCTGTCGAACTTCACCGGCTGGCAGCTCACCAAGGCCGTGCACCTGGCCGCCGCCCTCAACCTCGCCCCGCCGGTGACGCTGCAGCCGCAGTACAACCTGCTGGTCCGCGAGATCGAGTGGGAGATCGTGCCCGCGGTGCTGGACGCCGGCATGGGCATGCTGCCGTGGAGCCCGCTGGGCGGCGGCTGGCTGTCGGGCAAGTACCGCAAGGACGAGCGGCCCACGGGCGACACCCGGCTGGGCGACAACCCGCAGCGCGGGATGGAGGCCTGGGACCGGCGGGCGACCGAGCGGACCTGGGACGTGATCGAGGCGGTGCAGACCGTCGCGGAGGGTCGCGGCGTCTCCATGGCGGAGGTTGCGCTGGCGTGGGTGACCGACCGGCCGGGCGTCACCTCGACGATCCTCGGAGCCCGCACCCTGGAACAGCTCGAGACCAACCTCGCCGCGGCCGACCTGCACCTCAGCGAGGAGGAGGTTGCTTCCCTCGACGCCTCATCGACGCCCCAGGTGGGCGACTACCCCTACGGCGAGATGGGCGTGCAGCAGCGGGGCCGGAAGCTCACGGGCGGCCGCTGACCGATGCTCCCCAGTCGAGCCTGTGGCGCCAGATCGGGCGCCTGGCTCCGACTGGGGAGCATTCGTCAGCGGAGAGGCGGTCAGCCCAGGGTCGCGGTGTCGATCACGAACCGGTAGCGGACGTCGCTGGCGACGACGCGGTCCCAGGCCTCGTTGACCTTGTCGGCGCTGATCACCTCGATCTCGGCGCCCAGGCCGTGCTCGGCGCAGAAGTCGAGCATCTCCTGGGTCTCCGGAATGCCACCGATGCTGGAGCCGGCCAGGCTCCGGCGTCCCGGCAGCAGCGAGAACGCCTTCACCGACATCGGGTGCTCGGGCGCCCCGACCTCCACCAGGGTCCCGTCGACGGCCAGCAGGCCCATGTACGCGTCGAGGTCGAGGTTGGCCGAGACGGTGTTGACGATCAGGTCGAAGGTGCCGGCCAGCTGCTCGAAGGTCTCCGGCTCACTGGTCGCGTGGTAGTGGTCCGCGCCGAGCCGGAGCCCGTCCTCCTGCTTCTTCAGCGACTGGCTGAGCACGGTCACCTCGGCGCCCATCGCGTGCGCGATCTTGACGCCCATGTGGCCCAGACCGCCCAGCCCGACGATCGCGACCTTCTTGCCGGGGCCGGCGTTCCAGTGGTTGAGCGGGGAGTAGAGGGTGATGCCGGCGCAGAGCAGCGGAGCGGCCTCGTCCAGCTCGATGCCGTCGGGGATCCGCAGCACGAAGTCCTGGTCGACGACGATGTGGGTCGAGTAGCCGCCGGCGGTGGGCTTGCCGTCACGGCCGATGCTGCCGTAGGTGCCGATGTTGCCGTTCAGGCAGTACTGCTCCAGGCCCTTCCGACAGCTGTCGCACTCCCGGCAGGAGTCGACGAGGCAACCGACGCCGACCCGGTCGCCGACTCCGTGCTTGTCCACCTCGGAGCCGACCTCGGTGACGACGCCGGCGATCTCGTGGCCGACGACGATCGGCCAGTTCACCTCACCCCACTCGCCGCGGGCGGTGTGGATGTCGGAGTGGCAGATGCCGGCGTACTTGATCTCGATCAGCACGTCGCGCGGGCCGAGGTCGCGGCGCTCGATCGTGGTGGGCTCGAGCGGCGCGGTGGCGCTCGGGGCGGCGTAGGCGTGAACCGTCAGCATGGGGGTCTCCTTGGTCGTGAGGAGCCGGGTGGCTCTCCGATGAGCACAGGCTCGGCGGCTACCAGCTCCAGGGCGTCGACGTTGACATGCCGAGCTGGGGATGAGGGCTGCCGCAGCGGGCCGCCCGGGTAGCCACCACCCTAGCCACCGGGTCGGGAAGGGGCCGAGCGGCGTCCACGAGGGTCCCACCGACCGCGGTCAGTCACCGTTGAGCAGCGAGGCCGCGGCGGCGAGCACGTCGTCGGCGGTGACCGCGAGCAGGGCCGGGTCGGGCTCGGAGCCGAAGGTGTCCCCCACCCGCAGCTCCGCCCGGGTCAGCACGCGATGCGGCCCGTTGCTCGGCGGGCCCCATTCCTCGACGGGCGCCGGCCCGAAGATGACCACCGACGGCGTCCGGTAGGCCGAGGCCAGATGCGGGACGCTGGTGTCCACCGAGACCACCAGGGCAGCGTCGGCAACCAGAGCGGCCAGCTCGGCGAGGTCCATCCGACCGGCGAGCACGGCTCCCTCGTCGATCCCGGCCAGGTCGGCCGCCACCTGCGCGCGGGCCCGCTCCCTCGCGCTCCCGGTCACCACGACCCGGTGACCTGCGGCGGCCAGCGCCCGCGCGACCGCGGCGAAACGCTCCACCGGCCACGCCCGGCAGCCGTAGAAGGCGCCGACGTGGACGACGACGGCGCCGGGTGCCGGTGAGGGGGTGGACGGCCGGTCGAGTGCGACCTCGTCCGGATCGGCCGGCATCCCGTGAGCGGTGACCAGCCGGGCCCAGCGGTACCGCTCCAGCACGCCGTCCTCCCACTCGGGCCCGTCCCAGCCCGGAGCCCGGTGACCGACCCGGCGCCGGGGGGCGAGCGCCTCGAGCAGGCGGCGGCTCGCCGGACCCCCGTGCAGGTCGACCACCGTGTCCACCCGGCCCGGCGGCAGGGGCAGCGGGTTGTCGAGGCCGGGCGTCGGCAGCAGCGCATCCACCCCACGGACCAGATCGACCACCGGGTCGAGCCAGCCGGGGACGGCCAGGACCAGCCGGTGCTCAGGGTTGGCCCGCCGAATCCCGGCGATGGCCGGCACGGCCACGAGGAGGTCCCCGAGCTTGAGGGCCCGCAGCGCGACCAGCTCCGGACGGCCGTCCGGCTCCCCCAGGATCTGCACCGGGTCAGTCCGCCGGGGGGAACCGGGTGCCGAGCAGCGCCCGGGCGTCGGCGAGCACCGCCGACAGACTCACCTCGGCGACGAAGGAGTCGTCATGGGGGCAGCGCTCGGCGGTCAAGGAGGTCGCGTCCGCGCCGCAGACGGGGCAGTGCGTCGTCCAGGCCAGCTGCAGCCGGTGCCGGCCCCGGCTGAGCGCGCCGGCGTTGAGAGCGTTGCCGAACCAGTAGATGCCGACGGTCGGCGTGCCGACCGCGGCGGCGAGGTGCCGCGGGCCCGAGTCGTTGGCCACCACCAGCGACGCCCCGAGCAGCAGGGCCACCAGGTCGGCCAAGGACCCCCTGCCCGCGGTGGACCGGACGCGGCCGGCCAGGTCGGGTGGTATCCGCGCCAGGATCTCCTCGGCCAGGACCGCCTCGGAGGCGTCGCCGACCACCACCACCTCGGCACCGCCAGCCGCCAGCGCCGTGGCCAGCCCCGCGAACGAGGCCGTCGGCCAGCGGCGGCGGGGATCCGTGGCCCCCGGGTGCAGCACCACCGTGGCCGGCGCTCCAGCCGAGCGGGCCGTGCGGCCCAGCGCTCGTTCCTCCTCGGTCAGCCGCAGTCGGGGCTCAAGGTCCGCCGGTCGGGCTCCAGCCAACCCGACGACCTCCAGCGCCCGGAGGACCTCGTGCTGGTAGTAGAGATAGGGCACCGTGCGCTCGAGCGGAGCCGCGTCGTCGGTCCGGGTCCCGACGGTGTGCCGGGCACCGAGCTCGAGCAGGAACGGGTTGGAGTTGCGACCGCCGCCGTGCACCTGGACGGCGAGGTCGAACCGCTGCGCGCGCATCCGCTCGAGGAACGCCGCGGTGGCGGCCCGGTCCTCGGTCCCGTCCCGGACGCCGGGTCGGACCGGAAGCAGCTCCACCACCCCGAACGGGGAGGGTCGCCCCCGCAGCAGGGCCGCGTGCAGCGGCATCCCGAGCAGGGTGATCTCGGCGTCCGGGTACGCGGCGGCGAGGGACTCCGCCGCGGGCAGCGCGAAGATCAGGTCCCCCAGGCCGCCGCCGCGCAGCACCGCGATCCGACGCACGTCCTCGAACAGCGGACAGGGGTCTCCCAGGCTGGGCCCCGCGGTCAGGGTCACGACACCTCGGACGACTGGACCGCCGACTGGCTGAACGGCTGGGGACCGGCGGTGGTGTCCACCCGCGCGGGGGCCCGGACGGAGACGCTGGCGGCCGCCCCGGCCCCGACGTAGGCCGACGCCTCCTTCACGGCCACGCGGACGGCTGCCTCCGCGCCCGCTCCACCGAGCATCGCCGTGGCGGCGCTGGCGGCGAACTGGTCGCCCGCACCGCAGGTGTCCGGCGACTGCTGGTCGGCCACGCTGGCCGCCCTGACCAGCGGGACGGGCACCGGCTCCGCCGACCCGGCCGGAACCAAGGTCGCCCCGCGCTCTCCCTGGGTGACGACGACCGCCCTGGCCTGCCACTGCCGGCACAGTCGCCGGCCGGCCGTGATCACGTCGTCCTCGGCGGCGAAGTGCCGGGACTCGGCGGCGTTCGGGGTCACCAGGGCCGCCTGCCCGACCGGCTGCGCCCCGCGGGGGTGCGGGTCCCAGATCACGGGCACCTCCGACGCAACCGACTCGAGTCGTCGTCGCAGCGCCGGCAGCGCCGTCACCCCCCGCCCGTAGTCGGAGACCAGGATGGCGCCGGCCGTGGCGAGCGCCGCCGCGACAGACCGGGGCAGGGGCGTGTCCGCGGCGCGCCCGTTGCCCGTGTCCAGCCGCAGCATCGGCACCCCGCTGGCTCCGATCCGGGTTTTCACCACGGTGTCGCCGTCCAGCCGCAGCGGGCAGACGTTGACGTGCTGGGCGAGCAGCGCGCCGAGCGTGAGTGCCGCGTCATCTTCGCCCAGCGCGGTGACCAGCACGACCTCGACCTCGGTGCGGGCGGCGAGCAGCGCAGCCAGGCCCGCGCCCCCAGGTCGTTCCCAACGTTCCGTCACGTCCACGACCGGCACCGGCGCGTCGGGGGCCAGCCGCGTCGCCGACCCGACGAGGTCGACATCGAGCAGGCAGTCCCCCACCACGACCAGCGGCCCGCGGCGCATCATCGACCCTCCCGGGAGGCCCGCGCCATGACGCGGATCGCCGCGGGTGCCACGAGCGTCGTACCGGCTCCCGCCAGCCTCCCACCCTGCGACGTGCTGTTGGCGCTCACCGTTCCTCCTCCACCTGGGCCTGCCGGTCAGCCGTCCGCTGAGGGAACGGTTGCCCTGAACACTGGCAGACGGGTTTCGCCCGCGGCGGTGCAGGCTATCTGCACCAGCATGACGGGATTCCAGGTGACCGAGGTGCAGAAGGCCCTGAAGGGCGCGGACTACCCCATGGACGGGCCGGCCCTGGCCGACCTGGCGAAGTCGAACGGCGCCGGCGACGACCTGGTCGAGGCGCTCCGGGGCCTCCGTGAGGTGGAGGGACCCAACGGGGTGATGAAGGAGCTCAAGGGCGAGCTCGGCGGCTCCACCGACGACCAGAGCTCCTAGAGGGCCTTTGGTCCCAGGACGCAAGCCTCTGGCAGGCAGCCGGGGCTCCGCGTAAATTTCTTCCATCCCGTCCGGCGCTCACCGGCGGGAGCTCGGGGGTCGGGTTCTGATCGTCTCGACCACCAGGAGTAGCCGTGACCCGCCCACGGACCGTTCGCCGCGCCCTGCTCGCGGGGCTGGCCACCTTCTCGGGTGCCGCCGCAGCCCTGACTCTCGCCTCGTCCCCGGCCGCCGCGGACGTGACCCAGACCGGCGGTTGCGTCGACGGTGGCGGGGTCCGCTGGAACGTCAAGGCGGTCTGGGGACCGACCTATCGGGGAGCCGATGGCGGGACGAAGGTCACGATGGACTACGCCGGCTGGACCACCACCAAGGCGGGCACCGTGCCCACCGACGCCCGACTCCGCAGCTTCGACGGCGCGGGCACCCTCGTCCAGGACAGGACCTGGACGGTGACGGCCAACTATGGGGGCGGCACCACGTATGTGTCCGTCAATCCCGTCAACCCGCCCACCGCACCGGGCAAGACCACCGTCAAGCTCACGCTGGGCGTCGACGGGGACGGCCTGGCCGGCTGCACGGTCACCCTCGTCCAGCCTCAGACGGCCGCCCCGACGCCCACTCCCACCCCGACACCGACTCCGACCCCGACTCCCACCCCAACGCCGACTCCCACCCCGACCCCCGGCTCGGCCAGCGACCGCTACGAGAACGACGTGATCACCGCGACCAACCTCGAGCGGACCAACCGGGGACTCGTCGCGCTGTCGCCGCAGGCCTGCGTCGACTCGTTCGCCGAGGCCCAGGCCCAGCGGATGGCCAACGAGGACCGGATGTACCACCAGGACCTGGGACCGATCCTCGATGCCTGCAGGCTCCGCACAGTGGGAGAGAACGTGGCCTTCGGCTACCCCGACGGCACGGCGGTCACCACCGGCTGGATGAACTCCGCCGGGCACCGGGCGAACATCCTCAACACCGAGTACCGGCTGCTCGGGGTCGGCGCGGTGCAGAACGCCCAGGGCCGCTGGTACGCCGCCCAGGTCTTCGGCACCCTGCGCTGACCCTCTCGAATAGGCGTCGGCCCCCGCAACCGAAATGTGACAATTCCTCGCGTTGATTGCGAACTGTGCAAAAAAAGATCTTGTGCCGTCGACCGGCCCTCTTGCAAGATGTGGCGCACGCAGGAGGATCACTGTCGATCGGGGAAAGGTCAGCATGAGATTTCTGGCACTCGGAGCCGCCGCCACGCTCGGGCTCGGTCTGCTCGTCCCGCAGCCCGCCAACGCCGCCACGGCCGCGAGGCCGTACGACTTCGACGGCAATGGGCGTCCCGACCTCGTCGTGGGGGCTCCCCACCTCCAGGTCGGCGCCGTCCGCGAGGCCGGGGGCGTGGTGGCCCTGCCGGGTACCGCCGCCGGCCTGTCGCTGAGCGAGAAGGTCGTCAGCCAGTCCAGCCGCGGCCTGCCCGGAGCCTCCGAGGCCGGTGACGAGTTCGGGGCGGCGGTGACCAGTGCGGACTTCAACCGGGACGGGTTCGCCGACCTGGCGGTCGGTCAGCCGGGTGAGGCGAGCGGGACGTCCGATCGGGCCGGCGCGGTGACCGTGGTCTACGGCTCCGCTCGAGGGCTCGACACGGCGCGCTCCGCCGGTTTCGGCGCACCCTCCGGCGTGCGCGCCAACACAGCCTTCGGCACGGCGCTCGTGGCTGGCGACTTCAACCGCGACGGGTTCCCGGACCTCGCCGTCGGGGCGCCTCTGGACGACGTCGACCAGAGCCAGGACACCGACTTCCACCCCAGCGGAACCGTGACCGTCATGTCGGGCGGCGCGGGAGGCCTGACCGCCACCGGCGCGAAGGTGCTCCGACGTCAGGGGCTCCCGAACTTCGACGTCGCCTTCGGGGAGGAGCTCGCAGCCGCGGACGTGGACGGGGACAACGCCGTCGACCTGGTCGTCGGCTCCCGCGGACAGCGGTTCGTCGACGAGGGCTTCGCGGGCTCGATCAGCTACTGCAAGAGCCGCACCGGCGGCCCGACGGGTTGTGTCCGACTGGTGCAGAGCTCGGCCTACGCGGGGATGACCTCGCTGGCGGCGGGCAACATGTCCGGCGACAGCCGAGCTGAGATCGTGGTCGGCCTGCCCAACTCGTTCGAAGACGACCCCGGCCGGGTGAAGATCCTCCAGCTGACCGGCACGACCACCGTGAGAGTCGCCCGCGAGCTGACGCTGACCCAGAACAGTGGAGGGATCCCGGGGACCAACGAGCCCGGCGACAGCTTCGGCCGGAGCGTCGCGATCGGCGACATCGACCGCGACGGGTTCGCCGACCTCGCCATCGGTGCCAACGGTGAGGATGACGACTCGGGCCGGGTGACCATCGTCAACGGCGCGGCCAGCGGCTGGCGGGCCAGCGGGAACGTCGCCTACGACCAGGACACCGCCGGGGTTCCCGGGCTGCGGGAGGCGGGCGACGGGTTCGGTGGCAGCGTGACGCTGCTGGACCACAACCGGGACGGACGGCTCGACCTCGCGGTCGGCGCGCCTGGCGAGAACAGCTCCTCGGGGGCCGTCACCACCCTGGCCGGGTCGGGTCGCGCGCTCACCACCACCGGCTCGCGCACCTTCGGCCTCGCCGGGCTCGGCTATGCCCACCCCGCCGGGGCCTGGTTCTCCGCCAGCGTCGGCCGCTGATCATCGGGTTGGAGGCACCCGAAGCTGGGGTGCCACGGGTCGTCACGACTCGTGGCACCCCGCTGCTTTCGTTCCAGGCGGAAAAGCGATAACGTTCTGATAACGAGCCCGCCCTGACCCCCAAGCAGGCGAGCGCTCGGAGTCCGAACGCTCGCACCCCCTGGCTGAGCGTTCGGACTCATTCATGTCAAGGCTCGGCGTCCCTGTTTGCCCCCATCCTGAACCCGACGCCCGCCGCCTGCAGCGCCTCCCCAGAAGCTTCTCGAGACAGCGCCACGAGGATTGACAGCGACCGCAAACCGCCCGACGCTGATCGCAAGCTGATCGCATCCCAGGAGGCGGATGACATGCACAAGGTGGTGCACTTCGAGATCCCGGCGGATGACCTGGATCGGGCCAAGAACTTCTATGGGTCGATTTTCGGATGGCAGCTACAGAGCATGCCGATGGCTGGGGGCGAGTACACGGTCGTGATGACCACGCCGGTCGATGAGCAGACCCAGCTGCCCACCGAGCCGGGCGCGATCAACGGGGGCATGATGCAGCGTGATGCGCGCACCCCGGCGCCCGTGCTCACCATCGACGTCGAGGCCATCGACGACGCCCTGGCCCAGATCGAAGCCGCCGGCGGCAGCACGGTCACCCCCAGAACGGCCATCCCCGGCATGGGCGCGTACGCCTACTTCAAGGACCCCGAGGGCAACGTGCTCGGCCTCTGGGAGACCAGGTCGTAGCCCTCGAGCAGCTGGCGCGCCGAAGCCGGCACTGCGGACGGAAGTCGGCACTGCGGACGGCGCAGCCGCCATCCCGCCGGGCGGCCTTCACCAGGTCACGTCCGACAAACAAACTTTCTCGGAGGTGGAGCAATGGCTCAGGTACTGATCGTCGCGAACCAGACGCTGGGAGGCGAGGACCTCCTCGCGTTCGTGCGAGACCGGGTGGAGAAGGATTCGCCGGACTTCCTGCTGCTCGTGCCGGCCACGCCGCGCGCGCACCGTAACTTCGACCCCCGAGGCGCCCGCATCAACGTGCCCCTCGACGCCGAGGACGACGACTACGCGGAAGCCCGGAAGCGGTTGGAACAGGGGCTGGAGACGCTGCGGGGCCTCGGCGCCACAGTCGATGGCCTCGTCGGTGACCCCGATCCGCTCAAGGCCGTGGACGAGGTGCTCGCCCGCCGGTCGGTCGACGAGATCGTCCTGTCCACCCTGCCCAGCGGGATCTCGCGCTGGCTGGGCCAGGACCTGCCGCACAAGCTGGAGCGGAAGTTCCACCTCCCGATCACGGTCGTGACCGCGGGCCAGCGAGCCCACCGCTGACGGCACGGACGGGACCCGAGGAGAGGCCGATGGCCCGCAGCCCACGCCGCACGCCCGCGCCACGACGCCCCACCAGCTCTCCGGCACCGACTCCGCCGGGGCCCGCCCCGACACTCGGGATGGAGGTGGCCGACCTGCTGGGTGCCGAGGAAGGGGTGTTCCGCTGGGCGGGGCGAGCACTGCCGGCGATGCCGGCGGACTACGACCAGCTGCTGGCGGAGACCGAGCAGGTCCTGGCCCGTACGGGTCAGGTTCTCGACGCGGCGACCCGCTCGCTGCAGGACTGCTGCGGGCTGGGCTGGTTGCTGCTCTCCAACGGCCCGGAGGACGAGGCGCCGGTCCCCGACTGGCTGCTCGACCCCGACGCCCCGCTCGATGCCCTCGATGTGATCTTCGTCGGCGCCTCCTACCCCGCCCGGTTCCGCAGCCCCGTCGAGTTCTCCCACGCCCGGGATGCCTGGCTGGAGATCCTCGCCGAGGGTCCGAACCGGCACGAGCTCGCTCAGACCGTTGCCGCCGCGGCAGACGTCTGTGCGGAGCTGGACCTGCCCGTGGACAGCCAGGGCGCCTGGCTCGCACTGCTGCTCCGGATGGTGCAGGCCAGGATCGGCACCCGGCCGCTGGCCGCCGCCGCCATGCCTCGCCGCGCTCTCGAGGGACACCGGGCGGTCACGGGGCCGAAGCCCTGGGCAGGCCCGTCCGAACGGGCGCCGGACGCCGCCGAAGCGCTCGTCGCCTCTCTCCCGGATCCGCAGCCGTCCGTGGAGACTCCGCGGGACGCGCTCCGGGTCGGTCTGGCGACGCTGGTCGCGGCCGCGCTGGACGAGGTGGCCAGCCTCGACGAGCTCGCTGTGGCGGGTGGGCCGCTGGACCCCGGCCATCCCGACGTGCCGGGGCTCGGCACCCCCGAGCAGGTGCAGTCGGCCGACCAGGCCGAGGCACGCCTCAACGTCACCCTGGCTGCACTCGAGGCAGCAGCGGATCGGGTCGCCACACACCCGCCGTCCGACGTCCGCGCAACCGTGGACGCCCTGGGCCCGACGGGCGCACTGGCGGCCTTACGCCTCGGCCTGGTCCCGGAGGAGCCTCGCGGCACCGCGATCCGGCTCGCGGCTCCCTGGGCCGCCGGGCTGGCGTCCGGATCCCCCTTGATCCCCGTCACGGATGCGCTGCTCGACTCCGCGAGGGTGGGTGAGCGCGGCATGGCAGCGCTGTCGCGGGTCTGTGCCCTCCCCCAGCTCCAATCCCCGCTGCGTCCCGCCGACCGGCCCTTCCACGGCGCGGTCGGCACCGCCCTGCTGCGGATCGCTCTCGACGCCGGCGTTGACGAGCTGTCGACCAGCAGGACATTCCAGCCGAAGTCCGCGCCGCCAGGATCGGACGAAACCGGGGAGACCGAGGGCGAGCCGAACCTCGACGAGCAGGCGACCTTCAGCCCGGAGGAGTACCAGGATGCGCTCGAGCTCGCTCTGAGCGAAGCGGGCATCAGCGACCTGACCGTCCGGGCCTGTCGGATTGCGGGCAGCGAGCCGCCCGTCCGGCGCCATCTGGAGCAGGACCGCCAGGACGTGTGGGAGGCCGCCGTCGCTGAGGCGGCGGCCGAGCTGGGGCTTGATCAGGCCGCAATTGGGGAGCTGCGCGCGGCGGACGATGTTCGTTGGCGGCAGATGCTGACCGTCTCCCGGTTGCAGCAGATGGGTTCCGACCCCGAGGTGGCGCAGCAGTTCGTGGCGGCGCTGCGTGACCTCGTCGACGACCTGGAGCCCGGCGACCTGCTGGAGCTGGCGACCGAGACGGATGCGGCGGCGCTCGCCGACGACCTGCGGTTCAACGTGTCGCTCCGCGCCTACGTCGTCACCCAGGCCCATTGGGCCGTCGACGCCGCCGTCCGGGCGGCCCACCGGTGGGCTGACGAGTCGCTCGCGGCGCAGGTGGCCGAGATCGGCCCGGCCGTCGAGTCCGACACGAGGGCGGCGCTGGAAGCGGCGACCGAGCCGCAGGGGGGACCGCGACCGGTGATGGACGTCGGTTGGAGCGCTGTTCCCGCCCTCGCGGTCCTGTTCGCGGTCGCGCTCACCGGGGCCTGAGGGCCAGCTGTCGGGGCCCGACCCTCAGGCGGCGGCCTTCGGGTCGTGGCAGGTGTCCAGGGCGCTTCGATGGCTCGGGTGCCGGTGTCGACGGCTGGTGTAGATCAGCGCACCGCAGGTGCACAACGCCCAGCCGCACCGGTCATCGGGGCAGTGCCGGGTCAGGGTGTCGATGTTGGTGCAGTGCGGGCAGACCACGAGCGCCGGTGGCCGGGGCATGCTCTGGGCGCGGACCTGGCGCCTACCGGGCTGCCAGGACCGGACCCGGAACCACGGGATCCAGAGGGCGCCGCCGTTCACGCGGCGACCGACGGGACGGACGCGGACTCGGAGTCGAACTCGGACTCGGGAACCGACACCCGGCGCTCAACCGGCAGCCGTCCAGTACGGTCCAGACGTTCGGCCAGAAGCATCGCGAGCAGCCCGGCGAGCGCCAGCAGAGCCGCGACGAGGATCGGCGCGCGAAAGCCGAGCCCGAGGGCGATCGCGCCGCCGCCGAGGAAGGCGCCGAGCGCGTTGCCGACGTTGAACGCTGCCTGTTGGGCGGCGGCGACCATGCTCGCTGCGCCACCGGCGGCAATGATGGCGCGGGCCTGGATGGCGGTGCCCATCGCGAAGCCGCTGAAACCGAACGCGAAGACGCCCGCTGCCGCCCCCACCGCGTCGCCACTGGTGGCCCAGAACAGTGCGAAGACGAAGACCAGCACGAGGAAGCCGCCGACCAGCGTCCGCGGGATGGACCAGTCAGCGAGCCGGCCGCCGAGCAGGTTGCCGATGGTGGTGCCCAGACCGAAGAGGACCAGCAGCCACGGGACGCGGGACTCGGGATAGCCGGTCACCTGGGTGAGGATCGGGGTGATGTAGCTGAGCACAGCGAACATGCCGCTGAACCCCAGCACGGTGATCAGCAGGGTGAGCCAGACCTGGGGCCGACCGAACGCCCGCAGCTCTCCTCGGAGGTTGCCGCCCGAGGTGGGGAGGTGCGGGACCAAGACGGCGATGGCGGTGATGGTCAGGGCGCCGATCACCGCCACGGTGCCATACGTGAGTCGCCACCCCAGCTGCTGCCCGACCGCCGTGCCCAGTGGCACACCGACGACGTTGGCGAGGGTCACCCCGCTCGCCACCCACGCCATCGCCCGACCCTGCCGCCCGGGCGCCGCGAGCTGACGGGCCACCAGGGCGCTCGCCCCGAAGTAGGCGCCGTGGGTGAGGGCGCTGACGACCCGGGAGGCGACGAGCAGGGCGAACGTCGGCGCCAGGGCGCTGGCGATGTGGCCCACGGTGAACACCACCATCAGCCCGACCAGGACCTGACGGCGCGAGAAGCGGTGGGCGGCCGCGGTCAGCACCGGCGCGCCGACCACCACGCCGAGCGCGTACGCGGTGACCAGCCAGCCGGCGGCGGGGATCGAGACCCCGAATGTGCCGGCCATCTCCGGCAGCAGACCCATGGTGACGAACTCGGTGGTGCCGATGGCGAAGGCACCAAGGGCGAGGGCGAAGACGGGCAAGCGCACGCGCGGGGACTTCCTCGGAGAGCGGTCGGGGAATGATCACAGCGCCGTCGCCGTGCGGTCGGGTCCCTTACCCGCGGCTCCTCCGTCGACACACCGCGGTGTGCTCCGCACTGACAGTCATTCCCGTACGCAATGGAGGCGAGGATCAGGCGCTGAGAAGCTGCAGCTGCCTGGCCTCGTTGACGGCCTCGATCCGGCTGCTGACGTGAAGCTTGGCGTAGACGGCCTTGATGTAGCCCCGGCAGGTGTGGATGCTGATGCCCATCACCTTCGCGATGCTCTTCGCCTGCATCCCCTTGCCGATGTAGCCGAGGACCTCCAGCTCTCTCACCGTGAGCGCTTCGCGGACGCCCTGGCCCGTGGCGGCCGGGGCTGGCGTCGTCCGGAGCATCGAGGGGGCCACCCGCATCGGGCCCGGCTTCGCCACCTTCAGCATCGCGATCATCTCGGCGAGCGACCCGCCCTTGGCGATGAACGCCGATGCTCCGGCCTGAGCCGCCCGCGACACCCACTCCCCGTCGTGGTGCGCGGTGACGACCGCTACAGCAGTGTGCGGGCTGACCTGGCGCAGCCGGCGGGTGGCGGCCAACCCGTCCGTGCCCGGCATCTGGATGTCCATCACGACCACGGACGGCGACAGCTCGGCGGCCCGCTCGATTCCCTCGGCCGCGGACGCCGCCGTGCCGAGGCACTCGATGCCCGGAACCGTGTCCAGGGCTGCGGACAGCAGGTCGGAGAAGCAGCGGTGGTCGTCGACGATCAAGACCGTCGTCGGATCGGCACCGTCGCTCTCCGTCCTGGCCCGCATGTCCACAACGTTCGACATCTGTTCCCCCAAGAACAACGTCGCCCCGTCCCCGGAGAGGGGCGGAACGACCTTCTGTGTGATGTTGAAGCCTCAACCCTTGTCAGGCTGTCAGGTTAATGCCTTTCTGTCAAGTAGTCTTATCATCGAGCAATCTCGGCATCGAACGGTTCCGGTGCTCGGGAAGCAACTGCCCTAGCTGAGCGTGACGTCGTCGAAGTAGGTGCGGTTGGGAGTCCCCTTCCGGCCGTCGTCGTGGTTGACGAGCTGCAGGGTGTAGGTCTGCCCGGGCGTCACGGCGTCCTCCACCTGTTGCCACGGATCATCGTGGACGCAGGTCGGCGGCAGCAGCGTGGACGCCGACCCCTGCAGACTGTTCTTCAGGCTGATCGTTGCCCAGGCGGTCTGCACCCGGTCGGAGCACATCCCCTTCCACCAGACGGTCAGCCGGGTCTTGCCGGCGGGGACGGTGAACGTCTGGGTGAGGATCGAGTCGCCTCGGGTGGGTTTCCGGGAGCCGGCCCGGGCCGATCGTGACCCGTCGTGGCTGTGCCGATTCGACGAGTGAGTGGCGTTGGAGGGGATCCACCCGTCCAGCTTGGACTCGAAACTGCCGTTGCTGACCCCGCTGGCGGACACCGGCGCGGTGGTCCAGATGCTCTGCAACGGGGCTTCGGCGGCGGCCTTGCCCAGCGGCGCGAGCCCGTAGGCGTCCTCGATGGTCCGGAGCAGCGTGTAGTGGTTCATCCGTTCGGGGTAGACCCCGGGGCGGACCTGCTGGCCCACCAGCACGGTGGGGATCTGGTTCACCGTGCCGCCCTCGTTCTCGTCGAAGGTGACCACGAGCAGACTGTTGTGGGTGGCCGCCCAGTCGGCGTACCGGGCGAACTCGGTCTTCAGCCAGGCGTCCCCGGTGGCCACCGAGCAGTCGTGCATGTCATTGCACATGTTCGGGGTGACGAAGCTGACCGTGGGGAGCTGGCTGTAGTCGGTGGGGAAGGCGCTGAACGGCTGGTTCACCTCAGGGCCGAGGTTGGAGAAGTCCACCCACGCGTTGTGCTTGCGCCGGTACTCCCCCCGGGCGCAGCCGGTGAAGCCGACGTGCGGCAGGGACTCGGAGTAGCCGGTGAACGTCAGCCCGGCATCGGCGAGCTGGCTGCCGAGGTTGGCCCTCGGGCCGAGGTCGCGGCACTTGTCGTTGGTCACGCCCTGCTGGCTGCCGGAGAGCAGCGCCAGGTAGTTCGGCTGGCTGTGGTTGCTGAGCGCATACGACTGGCTCATGTTCGCCCCCCGACTCGCGAGGTCGTTGAGAAACGGGGCCCGGGACCGGCCGATCACGCTGCTCCGGTCCTTGTTCTCCATCATCACCACAACGACGTGGTCAGGACGAGGAACCGTCTCCGAACCCCCCACGGGCGGGCCGGAGGGCCTGACGGTGACGAGAACCGCGGTGACGCCGACAACCAGCAGAACGAGCAGCCCGGCCAGAACGAACAGCCGGGGCGAGGCGAAGCCCGGGGAACTCAAGCGCCCTCCCCCTGCGCCAGCGGTTCGCAGCCCGCGTCACCCCGGAGTATCGAACCCAGAACCGCCTGACGGCACCACTCGCAAAGCGCCTGATCGCTGCCACTCATCAAAGCCAGATCCCCAGTCCACAACCGTTCGATGGCGGAACGACCAGTTCCGCGTCGAGGCTAGCCAGGGTCGCGGAGCCCCGTGGCAGGCGTAGAAAGGCAACCGGGCGGAGGTTTCCGACGGTGGCCGGTGACGACCACGCGGAAGCCAACCAGAGGTGCAGACGCCTGGCGACGGACACCCGCGTGGTGCAGCGCCGCGGGGTTCCGGGGGTCGCGAGCGGAGCGTTGACGCACCGCGTGGGAGGAGAGCAGAGTGGATTTCAGCCGAAAGGAGCGCCTTGGACGATCGTCCGAGGGCCACGAGGGGGTGCGTTCCGGCTCCTACCCGCACCCTGTGTTCCGTCAGGTTGGGCCTGCGCGTCCCGCGCGCGCCGCAGACCGACGGTGAGCCTGGCGTGGCCCGGCCCGGGCGCGTCCCAATCGAGGAGGGTCAGCAATGACGAGCACCGACGTCGGCAACGCGACATCGAAAACGGCGGAACCCAGCACGATCGACATGGCCCTCGAGGTCGTTCAGCTGCCCGTGGCGGACATCGACCGAGCGAAGCAGTTCTACCTGAGCCTCGGCTGGCGCTTCGACATCGACCTGGTCGTCAGTGACGACTTCCGGACGGTGCAGTTCACGCCAAGGCACTCCCAGTGCTCCATCCAGTTCGGCAAGGGCCGCACGACGGCTGAGCCTGGGTCCGCCCAGGGCCTGATCCTGGTGGTCACCGACATCGACGCTGCCCGGAAGGATCTGCTCAACCGCGGCGTCGAGGTCAGCGAGGTGGAGGTCCGCCGGCCGCCGGGGCTCGAAGCGCCGGAAGGGCGCTCGTACTTCGCGCAGGCGTCGTTCAAAGACCCCGACGGCAACAGTTGGATTCTCCAGGAGGTCACCACCCGGCTCCCCGGCCGGGAATGGCAGGACTGACAGCGCGGGCTGCTGGCTGACCCTGGCGCTGGCAATGGTGGCCGCAGCTGTGAGGCAGGTCACAGCGCGCGGCACGTCATGGTGCAGGTCGAAGGCAGTCTCCAGGGGCGGGAGGACAAGTCCGGATCGTCGGGCAGGTGGACGAGACGGAGCTGAGAGTCTGCGGCCTGTTTCCCAAGGCGGTCCGGAGGCTCCCCCTCCCGAAACGTGGCCGGCCCTCGCCCTACCCCAAGGGGGCGAGGGCACCACAACCCATCAGGACTCGGGCTGGTCCTCACCTTAAGCAGGCACGGCATGCGCATCAGGAGTGAACGCTGGGTCGCCGGTAGCCCCTGCGCCGCCCTTGCCGGCGTGGCTGGGAGGCGGCAGTGAGCGAGGAGCTGGGGCCGCTGTCGGTCTCGATTCTCCGGGAGGGCCCCTACCTGATCGCGTCGATCCACACGGCCCTCGACGACTCGGAGGTACGTCGGTTCCAGGACGACCTCATCCGACGCATCGGCACCGACCGGGCGCGAGGCGTCATCATCGATGTTGCCGCCCTCGATGTCGTGGACTCCTTCGTCACGAGGACCCTGCGCGGGATCGCCGACATGGTCCGCTTGCGCGGCGCCTTGACCGTCATCGTCGGATTCGCACCCGAGGTCGCGCTGGCGATGGTTGAACTGGGCTTGGGACCGGTCGATGTACCGACGGCTCGAGACCTCGAGGATGGCCTCGCCTACCTGAACGACCACCTCCAGCTTCGAACGCGCTGAAAGCGAAAAGGCTCAGCGACATCGTTCGCTTGGCGACTTCCAGCAAGCACGCTTACGTGAACCCGCGTCACCCGCCAGCAATGTCAGGCACGCCGAAAGCCCCTCCACGTCGGCGGGAAGGGGCTTTGGGACGAAACTGGATAGTCGATCAGACGTCGATGGGGAGCTGAGGGCGCCGCCATCTCAGTTCGTTTTACCCGAGGATTCCCAGAACCCGGTTCAGCAGGTTGGCGATCTGCGTGAGAACGGCATTCACTCCAGGCCCATCACGCCGCATCGGTTCGGTCACCCACCGGATCCCGGGATAGTCAACCGTCGTGCACGCAGGGTAGAACCGGCTGGACTCGCGGTGTGCGGACCGCCCCAGGGTTGCCCTCGACGATCGAAAAGGCGTCCTAATAGATTGGTGGGGCAGAGCCGACGCGATCGCGAGTGGCCGAAGCCGCGCCACACCTAGTTCGTCTGGGTTTCCCAGCCGGGTCTGCAGGTTCCGCCCGTCCAAGGCCCGGTGCTCGGCTGGCGCCGCCACAGCTACCGCT
Organism: Friedmanniella sp.; assembly: GCA_045806705.1. Lineage (GTDB taxonomy): Bacteria > Actinomycetota > Actinomycetes > Propionibacteriales > Propionibacteriaceae > Microlunatus. The sequence goes on along the minus strand of JBJMIS010000101.1, from coordinate 3,651 downwards.
GGAGCGCACTGGTCGTCACCGTGCGCGAGGTCACTGGCACGCCGCCGGTGGTGGTGCAGGAGTGGATCCCTGTGGAGCGTTTGCGGCCCGGTCAGGCAGACCCGAACCGCCGACAGCTCGGCTCCTATTGAGCCTCCGCTGACTTCAGGAGCTCGCGGCAGTGGGCGCAGTCCACGGGCGGCGCGGTGGGGTCGTCCAGTTCGAAGATCGGCCCTAGGCGCCGTGTTTCGCCCGACTCGTTCCGAGCGGCGCTGCACAGATGCACGAGGCTCCCCTCGGTGCCGGCGACGTGAGCACCGGGGATGTCGTCGTAGCGAACGATGAAGAGATCATCGGGGATCGGGGCCATGGTCTCTCTTTCCTTGCTGCCATCCCCGAGTCCGAAGGCCCACCGTAGTTGCAGCCGTCGGTTTCCGCTGCTACACCGCTACGTGGACCAGCCACTCACGGCCCCTGGCGCCCAGAGCGGGGCGGGGCGGGGCGGCCCACTGTGCGGCCACCCGTTGCTGGGAGTTCAACCGTCTACTGAGATGCCGCTGCGACGGCAGCGGGTGCAGAGGATGCCGCGCCAACGGTCGGCGCTGGCGTCGAGGCTGGGTCGGCCTTGCAGGCTCAGGCCGTTGGTGTCGCCGCAGTGGGCGCAGACGGGCGCTGGCTCGGCGTCCCGCGCTGCCCGACGCCGCGCGCTGCTGCTTGCCGTCGAGCTCTGGCGCAGGCCTTGCAGCGGGTCTGGAAGCCTGGTCGAGCTTGGCGTCCTGGTCACCCAGCACCCTGGGTAACTCTTCAACTGTCGAACCCGCGCCGGAAATCAGCGGGCTCCGTCACAGCAGGCGCTGGGGCATTTCGGGTTCTGTGGTTAGGCGCCCAGGATGGCCAGGATCCGGTTCAGCAGTCCGGCGAGTCCGCCGAGCGGGTTCCCCGGTCCGTCGAGCAGCCCTGCCACTGCGCACAGCAGGTTGCCGAGCAAGTTGCCCGGGCCTGGCACGGCCGTGATGTTCAGAGCCACCACGTCGAGGTGCACCACAAGCCCGAGGAGGTCGAGGTCCAACGGGCCGAGCACCAGATCCAAGATCTCGCAGGACGCGGTCGCAGCCGTAGCAGCGGTATCCACCGGGACAGCTACCGGGGTAGCGTCGATGGGTGTGCCACCGAGCGTGCCAGTGAGAGTGCCGACGGCGGTGAGCGCGCCGTCCACCACAGCGAAACGCGATATGGCGAGACTGCCAACGAAAGGCACTCCAGCATCCGTAGCACCCGTGACGGCGGTGGTGACAGGAGTGGCTGGCTTCGGAGCGGCCTCCGCCTTGGTTGAGGTGCCAAGGCCGATGGCGAGGATCATTGCGGCAAAGGCTAACAGCAGCGCTAGCGTCCGGTGGCCTGTGCTTCGCTTGATTGCTGGTGTCGTCATTGACTGCACCTTCCCTTTCGAGACTTCGCCCTCGCCCAATCGAAGAGGCGGGGCTAGATAGCCGCTCTGGCTTCCACGGTTGGAGACGCCGCGGCACCGCAGTGATGACGTGAGTTCGCCAAAGTCATCCAATTTGAAGCTCTGGCAGTCTGAGCGCTTGGGCCACGTCAACGTCTCGGCTCAGCCGATAATGCGGGTTCGCGTCATCCCGCTGGGCTGAAGTCGTCTACGGTATGGCCGGGTCTGTCAGTCATCCCTCAGATCGCTGATGGCCTGCGCGCAGTTCTTCCCCAATAGACTGCAAATCACGTGAATCATCGGGTGAATAATGGAGTGCGTTCCCCTCGTGACTCTGCCCAGGCCTGCCCTCGAGCGTTTGAACCGTCGGGGAGTAGGTCGGCCCACTCGTGACGGGCCTAGCCTGCGTCTAGCGGAGATCCAGACGTGATCGGGCCCGTGCTGAGTCCGACCCCGCGTATGGTGCGCTTGTGGGCACCGAGTCGGGCGGTTCCCGGCCCGACTCCTCGGAGCAGCCGGATCTGACGGCGATGATCCCGATGGTCCGGCGGATCGTCTACGCGCGGGTGGGCAACTCCCCCATGGCCGAGGACCTGGTCCAGGAGACGTTGGTCAGGGTGCTCAGTGCCGCCCATCGTGTCGAAGAGGGTCTGATCGAGCCATACGCGATCGTCACTGCCCGCAACCTCATCGCCTCGATGTGGAAGCAGCAGGACCTCCAGCATCGCAACCAGCATCGAGTGGTCGACCTGCTGCCCATCAAGGCACCGGACGAGGATCTGCTCAGGCGCGAGGAGCGGGACGCCGTCCGAGCTGCTCTGCAGAGGCTTTCGGATCGCGACCGTCACACCCTCCTGGCGCATGAGGTCTCGGGACAGGACACGCGGTCCTTGGGCCTGGAGCTGGGCATGAGCGCGGGCGCGGTGGCCGCGCAGCTGAACCGTAGTCGGGCCCGCTTGCGGGTGGAGTACCTGCTGGCACTCGAGGACGCCGAGCCGCCGACGGAGCGGTGCCGTCCGGTGCTGATCGCGCTGTCGCTGGGCGACCGCCGGAGGCAGCGCGAGGTCGACGCTGCTCGTCACCTCCTGGAGTGCGACTTCTGTGCGGCCCTCAGCCAGCCACTGCTGCAGCGTGGACAGGGTGCGGACACTGAGACACGCGTTCCGATCAACGGGGACCCTGACATCGTGGTGGCGCGCAAGACGGTGCGCGAGCTCGCGTCGCGCCTCACCTTCTCCGCCACCGACCTCACCGTGATCGCTACCGCGGTCTCGGAGATCGCTCGCAACATCGTCCGGTTCGCCGGGCGCGGCGAGATCACTGTCGAACTGCTCGACCAGCCCCGGCCGGGGGTTCGGGTGGTCGCTCGGGACGCCGGCCCGGGGATCGCGGACATCGAGCGCGCCCTGACCGACGGCTACAGCACGTACCGGGGCCTGGGCCTAGGCCTGCCGGGCGCCCGCCGGCTGATGGATGAGTTCTCGGTCGTGTCGGAAGTCAATCGCGGAACCACGGTCACCATGACGAAGTGGCAGACGGAAGGAAGATCATGACGAAGAGCTCGCCGGTCGGCACCGGGGCTGAGTTTCCGACACTGGATCGGGAGGACGAGGAGCAGCTGCTGCCCCAGCTGGTCGCTCATCTGCGGGAGCACCGGAGCCGGTTACGGGACGAGTGGGCCAGCCGGATCCAGGACTCGCACCTGCTGAACGCGATGACCCAACAGGAGATGGTCGCGGAGACCACGTCGGTCTATGACAACTACGTCGAGGTCCTCGAGACCGGCAGCGTCGAAGCCCTGCAGCACTATGCCCGGGACCTGTCCGAACGGATCATCCCCCGCGGGGTGGAGACGCACGAGGTGGTCGGCATCGTGCTGCTGCTGCGGGACGTGCTCGCCCGCTCCCTCTTCGAGAAGTACCAGCCCGACCTCCGGCTGCTCAACCGCGTCCTCGACGCTTACGAGCCGGCCGCCAACCGGATCGCCAACACGGTCGCCGTCAGCTTCGTCGAGGAGCGGGAGCGGATCATCCGGCAACAGCAGGACTCCATCCGCGAGCTGTCGACGCCGGTTCTGCCGGTGCGCGAGCGGCTCCTCATCCTGCCGATCATCGGCGTCCTCGACTCGCAGCGCGCGCGGCAGCTCACCGAGCAGCTGCTGCGCGGCATCCGGGCGAACCGCGCGAAGGTCGTCGTGATCGACATCACCGGCGTGCCCACGATCG
>JBJMIS010000100.1:0-30959 GCA_045806705.1 Friedmanniella sp. | reverse complement strand
CACTACCTGCCGCTCAAGGTGATCAAGGAGCATCTCGACGCCATCGACGCCGGCGCCCCGCCACCTCCGGTCCGCTCGCTGACCCCGGTCGTACCCGGCGCCGGCGAGGGATCCACGAACGGGTCGACCGAGCCGAGGTCCGCACCGCCCGTCCCGCCAGCCCCGCCGAAACCGCCGGTGCGGATGACCCGGGCCGCCCTGCTCGAGGCCAGCGGCTTGACCGACGCGGCGCTGAGCGAGCTGGAGCGCACCCAGATCCTGCAGCCACGGCGTGGCACCGTCTACTACGGTCGTGACGCGCTGACGCTGGCGATCGCCGCCCGGCGGATGGCTGAGTACGGCATCGACAGCCGGCACCTGCGCGCGTTCAAGATGTCGGCCGACCGCGAGGTCGGGCTGGTGGAGCAGGCCATCGCCCCCCACCTGCGCCGCTCGGGCGGGGACCGCGACGTGCAGGGTGAGGTCACCCAGCTGGTGATCAGCTTCCACGCGGCCCTCGTCCGGACGGCGATGGAGCGCTGAGCGCCGCCGGTCCGGTGCGCGCCACGCAAGCCCGCCGCAGGAGCCTCCTGACCGCCGCTTGTGGCGGCTGCCCTGAGAAGTAGGGTTGGCGCATGCGTGAACTCGATGTGGTGGGCGTCCGGGTCGAGCAGCCGTCGAACGCACCGCTGGTGCTGCTGCGCGAGGTGGGCGGCAGCCGCTACCTGCCCATCTGGATCGGGGCCAGTGAGGCGTCCGCCATCGCGAACGCCCAGGAGGGGGTCGTGCCGCCGCGGCCGCTGACCCACGACCTGATGGTCGACACCCTCTCCACCCTCGGTCACCGGCTGACCGAGGTCCACATCACCGAGCTCGAGGGCGGCACCTTCTACGCCGTGCTGCTGGTGGACGGCATCGAAGTGAGCGCCCGCCCCTCCGATGCCATCGCGCTCGCCCTGCGCGTCGGCTCCGACATCTACTGCGCGGAGGACGTCCTCGACGAGGCCGGCATCGAGATCCCCGAGGCGGAGGAGGACGAGGTGGAGAAGTTCCGGGAGTTCCTCGACCAGGTGAACCCGGACGACTTCGTCACCGGTGAGGAGCCGAAGTCCTGACCATCACCCAGCTCCGCAGCAAGCCTCGACCGCGCCTTGAGGGTGTCGGTCGAACGGGCTCGGTACCACATCTCGAAGGCTCATGCCAGAGTCGAGAGTTGGCAATCTGCGGGCCCTTGTCCCGGCGTGTCGTTGACCACCCCGAGCGGCGAGCCGTAGCGTTCAGCAGGTAATGCCGACCGTGGAATTACGCGCGGGGAACTCGGGTGTGACGTTCCCTTCCCACCGCAGTTCTCATCCCTTCCGGAGGCGCACGTGAGCAGCATCGAACGACCCGTCGAGGCGGCCGGCTCCGAGCCCGCCGCGGATGCCCAAGGGCTGCTGTTCGACGGCGACTTCTCCCCGATGCCCAGCGATCTCGGCTTCCGCGGCCCCGTCGCCTGCAGCGCGGCCGGCATCACCTACCGCCAGCTCGACTACTGGGCCCGCACCGGGCTGGTCGTTCCCGAGGTTCGCGGGGCCACCGGGTCCGGCACCCAGCGGCTGTACAGCTTCCGCGACATCTTGATCCTCAAGGTCATCAAGCGGCTGATCGACGCCGGCATCTCGCTGCAGCAGATCCGCACCGCCATCGACCACCTCCGCGCTCGCGGCGTCGAGGACATCACCCAGGTGACGCTGATGAGCGACGGCATCTCGGTCTTCGAGTGCACCTCCGACGACGAGGTGATCGACCTGCTCCGCGGCGGCCAGGGCGTCTTCGGCATCGCCCTCGGCGGCGTCTGGCGCGACATCGAGGGCACCCTCGCCGAGCTCCCGGCCGAACGCGCCGCCACCCCCGACGAGCCCCTCCCCACCTCCGACGAGCTTTCCCGCCGCCGCCGCGCCCGCGCGGCGGGCTGAGGGGGGCCTGTCGGTTCCCCAGGTAAACCTGGGGATTACGCGCCTTACCCAGGTTGCAACGTGGGTAAGGCGTGTAGAACCTGGGCTGAGTGGACGCGCGGCAGCGCTCGGGCCCGGCGGCTGACGGGAACACCGAGAGCCGGGTAAACTCTCGACTGCTGCAAACGGCAACGCGGGAGAGCTCACCGCCTCGAGGTCGAGGTCGGGTGGCGCCGAAGGGGCAACATCCCCGGAACCTCTCAGGCACCAAGACCGCGACCGCCGGGCGACTCTGGAACCCGTCGGGTGACAGAGGGGGAGTGCGGATCCCGTCTCCGTCAGGAGCGCCTCGCACCTCCGGACGCGTGAAAGAAGACCCGTCGATGCCGCAAGCCGCAGCCCCCTTCGCCACCCGTCACATCGGACCGCAGGCCGACGAGCGTGACAAGATGCTCGCCGCCCTCGGCCTCGGCAGCCTGGCCGACCTCGTCGAGCAGGCGATGCCCAGCTCGATCCGGATGCAGGCACCGCTGGACCTGCCGCCGGCGCTGACCGAGGCCCAGACCCTGGACCTGCTGCGCGGCCTGGCCCAGCAGAACCGCCCGCTGACCCCGATGATCGGCCTCGGCTACGCCGGCACGGTCACGCCGTCGGTGATCCGGCGCAACGTGCTCGAGGACCCCGCCTGGTACACCGCGTACACGCCCTACCAGCCGGAGATCAGCCAGGGCAGACTGGAGGCGCTGCTCAACTTCCAGACGATGGTCTCCGACCTGACCGGACTGCCCACGGCCGGCGCCAGCCTGCTGGACGAGGCCACTGCGGTCGCCGAGGCGATGACCCTGGCCCGCCGCTCGGTGAAGACGGGCAGGACACTGCTGCTGGACGCCGACACGCTGCCGCAGACCATCGGTGTCGTCACCACCCGTGCCGCCGCCCTGGGCATCGACGTCGCCGTCGCGAAGGGCCCGCTGCTGGACGCCCTCGACCAGCACGACGCCTTCGCCGTTGTGGTGCAGACCCCCGGCGCGAGCGGCCGGCTGGCGTCGACCGGCGAGCTCGAAGCCCTCGCCGCCGCGGCGCACGAGCGCGGCGCCATGGTGATCGCCGCCGCCGACCTGCTGGCGCTGACGCTGACCAGACCGCCGGGGGAGTGGGGGGCCGACGTCGCGGTCGGCTCCAGCCAGCGCTTCGGGGTCCCCCTCTTCTACGGCGGACCGCACGCCGGGTTCATCGCCGTCCGCGCCGGGCTGGAGCGGACCCTGCCCGGACGGCTGGTCGGGGTGTCCAGGGATGCCGACGGCACCGCAGCGTTCCGGCTGGCCCTGCAGACCCGCGAGCAGCACATCCGCCGCGAGAAGGCGACTTCCAACATCTGCACCGCCCAGGTGCTGCTGGCCGTCGTGGCGAGCATGTACGCCGTCTACCACGGTCCCGACGGCCTCCGCGCCATCGCCGACGGGGTGCACGCGCGTGCCACGGCGCTGGCCGGCGACCTGGCCGCCGCCGGGGTCGAGATCGTCCACGGCTCCTTCTTCGACACCGTGCTGGCCCGAGTCCCCGGCCGCGCCGCCGAGGTCGTCGCCGCCGCCCGGGCGGCGGGGGTGCACCTGCGCCTGGTGGACAGCGACCACGTCGGCATCGCCGTCGGTGAGGACGCCACCGAGGCCGACCTGGCCGCCGTCCGGACCGCCTTCGGCCTGCGCCACGCCGGCGGGACCCCGTACGGCGACCTCGCAGGCAGCGAGCGGGAGACCGGCTACCTGACCCATCCGGTCTTCAACACCCACCACAGCGAGACCGCGATGCTGCGCTACCTGACGGCGCTGGCCAACCGCGACTTCGCCCTCGACCGGGGCATGATCCCGCTCGGCTCGTGCACCATGAAGCTCAACGCGACCACCGAGATGGAGCCGATCTCCTACGACGGCTTCGCCAACCTGCACCCGTTCGCGCCGGCCGAGGACGCCCAGGGCTACGCCACCCTCATCTCGACCCTGGAGGACTGGCTCGCGGAGGTGACGGGCTACGCGCGGGTCTCCATCCAACCCAACGCCGGCAGCCAGGGCGAGCTCGCCGGGCTGCTGGCGATCCGCGGCTACCACCTCTCCCGCGACGAGGCGGACCGGCGCATCTGCCTCATTCCCTCCTCGGCCCACGGCACCAACGCGGCCTCCGCCGTGATGGCGGGGATGAAGGTGGTGGTGGTCAAGGCGACCGACGACGGCTCGGTGGACCTCGACGACCTGCGGGCGAAGATCGAGACGCATCGCGACACGCTGGCCGCGATCATGGTCACCTACCCCTCCACCCACGGCGTCTTCGAGGAGGGCATCACCGAGCTCTGCGCGCTGGTGCACGAGGCCGGGGGCCAGGTCTACGTGGATGGTGCCAACCTCAACGCCCTGCTGGGTCTCGCCCAGCCCGGCAGGTTCGGTGCCGACGTCAGCCACCTCAACCTCCACAAGACCTTCTGCATCCCGCACGGCGGTGGGGGTCCCGGCGTCGGCCCGGTCGGGGTGGGGGAGCACCTGGTGCCGTTCCTGCCGGGTCACCCGTTCCTGCCGGGCGGCGACCACGTCGGGCCCGTCTCGGCCGCGCCCTACGGCTCCGCAGGCATCCTGCCGATCAGCTACGCCTACATCGCGATGATGGGCGCGGACGGACTCACCGCCGCCACCGAGCACGCGTTGCTGGCCGCCAACTATGTGGCCGAACGGCTCCGGCCGCACTACCCGGTGCTCTACACCGGGCGGAACGCCCGGGTCGCGCACGAGTGCATCCTCGACCTGCGGCCGATCACGAAGGCGAGCGGGATCAGCGTCGACGACGTGGCCAAGCGGCTGGTCGACTACGGCTTCCACGCCCCGACCATGAGCTTCCCGGTGCCTGGCACCCTGATGGTCGAGCCGACGGAGTCGGAGGACCTGGCCGAGCTGGACCGGTTCTGCGAGGCGATGATCGCCATCCGGGCCGAGATCGCCAATGTCGAGAGCGGGCAGTGGCCCGCCGACGACAACCCGCTGGTCAACGCCCCGCACACGCAGGGGCAGGTGACCGCCGAGGAGTGGAGCCACCCCTACAGCAGGCGGGTGGCCGCTTTCCCGGTCGGCCTGCACCGGGGGCCCTTGTACGCCAGCGGCGCGGACAAGTACTGGCCGCCGGTGGGACGGATCGACGGCGGCTTCGGCGACCGCAACCTCGTCTGCACCTGCCCGCCGCCGGAGGCGTTCGAGCAGTAGCCGACGGCGCCGGGCCGGTTCAGCCGCGCCACTAGGGTGACGGGGTGGATCTCGAGGGGCTGGCCGCCCGCGTCGGCCCGATCCTCGGGTTCGTCGTCTGCATCACCGTGGTGGCCGAGCTGGCCAGCGGGATCGGGGTGTTCGCGATGGTCGCCCGCGGCGCCTCCCGGCTGGCGCGCGGCTCGGTGCTGGTGCTCTGGCTGCTGGTGGTGCTGGTCGCCGTCGTCCAGTACGCCCACGACCACGGGCTCGGCGCGCTGCTGGGCGCCGCCGCCGGGACGGGGGAGTCCTGGACGGCGCTGCTGCGGATGGCCGGACTGGCGGCCCTGGGCGCCAATCTCGTCGACAACCTGCCCAGCTATCTGGCTCTCGAGCCGACCGCCCAGGACTCACCGCTGCGGCTGGCCGGGCTGCTGGTCGGGGTGAACGCCGGACCGCTGGTCACGCCGTGGGCGAGCCTGGCCACGCTGCTGTGGGCAGCCCGCTGCCGGTCAGCGGGAGTGTCGGTGTCCTGGGGCCGCTTCGCCCTGCGCGGCCTGCTGCTGGTGCCGCTGCTGCTGGTCACCGCCGTGACCGCGCTCTGGCTCGCGCACCGCTGAGCCGGCCGGTCGCGCCAAGGAGCGGACCGGTCGGCGCGGGATCAGTGGCCCGCTGCCGCCTTGGCCGGCGGCTGGCCGATCCCGTCGAGCAGGTCGGCGAACCACGGCTGGCTGATGTCGAACGGCTTGCCGCCCTTGATCCGCTGGAACTCGATCGCCCGCAGCTCGTCCCCCTGCTCCTCGTCCTGGCCGATCACGCCGGGCTCCCCGCGGAGCGCAGAGTCGACGGCGAGGTCGGTCATCGACCGGATCAGCTCGAGGTCGGCCTGGTTCGGCGCTGCCGAGCGGGAGAAGTACCCCGACTTCTGCACCAGCACCTTGGCGGCGTCCAGCTGCTCGGCGAACTTGCTGGCGAACCATGCTCCGGGGTTGACCTTGTCGATCCGGACGTGCCCGAAGGGGTCCCGCTCGACCTCCTCGCCGCTGCGCTCGAGCTCGGCGACGATGGTGTCCAGGCCGGCCCCTTCGGAGACGAAGAGGTTCACCGAGCCGACGGTGTCCATCACCTGCTTCAACCGCGAGGCCTCCGCCTCCAGGTCGAAGACCGCTTCCGGGACGTAGACCCCGTGCACCTCCCACGCCTCCCGGCTGAGGCCGATCTCGGGCAGCCACTCCCGGCTGTCCAGCCAGTCCCGGTAGGCCTTCGCGGTGGCCGCGGTGAGCCAGCCGCAGTGGCGTCCCATCACCTCGTGCACGATCAGCATCCGCGAGCCCGAGTTGTGCTCGGCGATCACGTTCTCCGCGAACCGGGCGCCCTGCTCCGCGGCCGTCCAGGCGCCGAGCGACTGCTTGATCGGGATCACGTCGTTGTCGATGGTCTTGGGCAGGCCGACCACGGTCAGCGCGTAGCCGTTCTTGGCGAGGAAGGCGGCGAGGTCGGCGGCGGTCGTGTTGGTGTCGTCGCCGCCGATGGTGTGCAGGACGTCCACCCCGTCCGCGGTCAGCCGGTCCGCCGCCGCCTGCAGCGGGTCGACGCCCTCGGCGACCAGACCGCGCTTCACCAGATCTTTGGCGTTGGTCAGCTTGACCCGGGAGTTGCCGATGGGGGAGCCGCCGAACTCGTGCAGCAGGCTCGCCTTCGCGCGGATCTCGGGGGTGACGGTGATCGAGTCACCCTGCAGCAGCCCCTGGTAGCCGTAGCGGTAGGCGATGATCTCGACCTCGGGCGCGACGGCGGTGTACCGCTCGATCAGCCCGCCGAGGGCCGAGGACAGGCAGGGGGCGAAACCGCCGGCGGTGAGCAGGGCGACCTTGGAGACCATGTCGAGCATCCTAGGGGAGGTGACCGGCGCGTCCCGATCGGTGGCCGGTCTGGCCGGGACCCTCCCGAAGCGCCCGGCCCTAGGCTCAGCCCATGGCTCGCTACTTCGACGTGCACCCGGTCAACCCGCAGCCGCGGACCATCGGCAAGGTCGTGGACCTGCTACGCGGCGGCGGCCTCATTGCCTACCCGACCGACTCCTGCTTCGCCCTCGGTTGCCAGCTGGGCAACCGGGACGGCCTCGACCGGATCCGCAGCATCCGCTCCTTGGACGACTCCCACCACTTCACCCTCGTCTGTGCGGACTTCGCCCAGCTCGGCCAGTTCGTGCACCTCGACAACGTCGTCTTCCGCGCGGTCAAGGCCGCCACTCCAGGCCAGTACACCTTCATCCTGCCGGCCAGCAAGGAGGTGCCGCGCCGGATGCTGCACCCGAAGAAGCGCACCGTCGGCGTCCGGATCCCCGAGCACGCGACCGCACTGGCGCTGGTGCACGCGCTCGGCGAGCCGCTGGTCTCCAGCACCCTGCTGCTGCCCGGCCAGGACGCCCCGATGACGCAGGGGTGGGAGATCAAGGACACCCTCGATCACGTGCTCGACGCGGTCGTCGACTCGGGTGACTGCGGCGAGACCCCGACGACGGTCGTGGACTTCTCCGACGGCACGGCGGTGATCACGCGCGTCGGCGCCGGCGACCCCCAGCGCTTCGCCGCCCTGGTCGCCTGAGGGCAGCCAGCCGTCGTGGCTCGGATCAGCCGCCTTCCAGCGTCGACTGCTTGTGGGCCGCCTTGGCACCGGTCTTGCTGGACTCGACGATCCAGAACGGCTCCTCCTCCGACGCGTTGAACTTCTGGCCGTCGAAGGTGAACTGTCGGGTCTTCCGCTCCAGGGCCTTGCCCTCGGTCTTTCCCTGCGAGGTGTTCCAGTGCACGGTGTCGCCCTTCGTGATCGCCATGGCCCGAGCGTAGGGGCTCGGGCAGACAACGGGTCCGGGCCTACTGGAGATAGCCCTCGACCTGCTGCACCGGGCGGGCCTCGGCGTCGTCAGGGTTCTGGTTGAACTCCTCGTGCGCCCGGCGTTGGCGCAGCAGGTCCCAGCACTGGTCCAACGAGCCTTCGAGGGCCTGCAGGCGCGCCGCCGCGTCCGGGTGGGACTCCGGCTCCGCCTGCATCTGCCGGCGGAGCTCACGCTCGGCCTCGACGATGCTGTGGATGCGGTTGAGGATCTCCGAGTCTTCCATGGGGACGACCCTAGGGCCGCGACGTGTCGCGCCGACAGCCGGTCAGTCCCGACCCGACAGCTGCGGCTCCCGCGCACGCTCGGCGTAGAGCCACCGCAGCCGGTCGCCGGCGTGGCCGTCGTCCAGGTGGGTGAACAGGCGCCGGAACGCCGCGTAGCGCTCGGCGTAGTGACGGCTGACCTCGTCCAGGTTCTGCAGCGCGGCGATCACCTCGCCGGAGGTCTGCAGCACCGGCCCCGGCGCGAGCGGCTCGAAGTCGAAGTAGAAGCCCCGGAGCGAGTCGCGGTAGCTCTCCAGGTCGTAGGCGTAGAACAGCATCGGCTTCCCGGTGATGGCGAAGTCGAACATCGTCGAGGAGTAGTCGGTGACCATCACGTCGGCCGCCAGGTACAGCTCGGCGGCGTCGGGGTGCCGGGAGACGTCGACCACCCCTGGGCGGTCCAGCGGCTCGGAGCGGTTCGTGACCTTGTAGTGCAGGCGGGGCAGCAGCCACTGCCGGGGCCCCAGCTCGCGGACGAAGGCGTCGATGTCCAGCGCCAGCTGCACGTTCGGGGTGCCGTCCGCGTAGAACTCGTCGTCCCGCCACGTCGGGGTGTACAGCACGGCCGTGACGTCGTCGGGGATGCCCAGCGCGGCTCGGACCCGGGCTCGAACCGCCGGCGCCTCCGCCGACGCGAGGATGTCGTTGCGCGGGTAGCCGACCTCCAGCACCTCACCCTCGAAGCCGAAGGCGTCCCGCAGCCGCGGGGTGCTGACCCGGTTGGGGGAGAGCAGGTAGTCCCAGCGGTGGACGTCACGGTCGAGCTCGGCCAGCTTGCCCTCGGGCGCCCACAGCACGTCGTTGTGGATCCGCTTCAGGGGGGTGCCGTGCCAGGTCTGCAGGTAGACCGCGCCGGGCTTCTTCACCCAGTCGAGCTCGATGTGGGTGTTGGCGATGACGAGGTCGGCCGACTCCAGCGCGGCCCGGGCGTCCGGGCCGGTCGCCGGCACGGTCTGGACGCCGGCGGGGAACCCACTCGCATGCAGCGGGTCACAGAGCCAGACGTGCTCGAGGTTCGCCAGGCTGTGTCGCATCCCCTCGTACAGCGCCCGGGGGTTGTCGCTGAAACGGCCCTCGAACGAGTCGTAGACCACCTTCACCACATCACCTGCTTCCTGTGATGGACTGTTGTCGCGTCGGAGTCGCGCCACTGCGGTGCAGCAGCGCGGAGAGGTCGGCCCAGGAGTCGACGAGCGCACCCACGCCGACGCGCTGCAGGTCGAGGATCCGCTGGGCTCGCTCGTCCGGGGGGACGAAGCAGAGCATGCCCACGGTGTAGAGACCGGCAGCAACGGCGGACTGGGCACCGGCGACCGCGTCCTCCACGGCCAGGGCCGAGGAGGGCTCGAGGCCGAGCTGGCGCACCGCCAGCTGGTAGACCGCCGGGTCGGGCTTGCTGGTCGGGGTCGGCAGCGAGTCCTGTGCGCTGAACCGCCGGGCCACCGGGAACAGATCCGCCAGGTCGGTGCTCTTCAGACAGGCGTCGATCCTGGTCAGCGCGCTGGAGGTGACGACGGCCAGCCCGAACCTCGCCTGCAGGCCTCTCAGCGGGGTCCCGACGGCCGGGTCCGGCCGGAGCACCTCGGCGAGGTGACGGGTCACCACCCCGTTCTCCTCGGCGACCCACCCGTCGAGGTCACGTGCGAAGGACTCCGAGTGCACCGCCACGCCGTGCGTCCGGGCCAGGTCGGTGAGAGAGGCCCGGAAGCTCTTCCCGTTGGCCGCCAGCCGCAGCTGGCGGGAGGTGAACCGTTCGGTCGTGCCGAAGCTCTCCAGGGCGCGGTTGGTCACCGTGACGGAGGCGTCGAACGCCGGCTCCTCGGACGCGAAGAGGGTGCCGTCGGCGTCGCACAGCAGGGTGTTCACCGAGGTGAGGTCGAGGTCAGCGGCAGGCACGGTGGCTCAACTCCCAGGGGTGGTCAAGGGCAGCCGAACCACGGGGGCAGTGCCCCCCGGTCCAGTCGGTCGGTCCGTTCACGGCTTCGCAGCTCCCTGGCGAGAAAGGTCCCCAAGGGTGCGGGTCTGCAGCGCAGGTCCTGAGGAGGATGGAAGGCGCTGCTTGTCGAACGCTGGCTTACCTTATACCCGCTTCGTGCAGGGTCTACGCGTCCGCGGAGGTCGACCTCAGGTGCGTGCGTTCCGCGCCCAGACGAAGCAGTAGAGACCGAAGGCGGCGAAGCCGATGGCGAGCACCGTCAGCAGCACCGAGCCCAGGGGCTGCGACCCGACGGTGTGCAGCGCGGCGTCCAGTCCGCCGGCTTTCTTGGGCTCGTAGGTGACGGCGGCCCAGGTGAACAGGCCGGCGACCACGGCGAGCGCGACGCCCTTCGCCAGATAGCCGGCAGTTCCCAGCACCAGGGTGGGCCGGGTGCGGTCGCCGCTGAGATCCTCGGTGAACTTCTGCCGCACGCCACGGATCCCCTCGGCGATCCCCACGGCCAGGATCCCGGCCGCCACCGCGACGACGAGCAGCCGACCCAGCGGCACGGCGAGCAGGCTGCCGGTGAGGCCCTCCTCCTGGCCGTCCGGGCTGGCCCCGCCGAGCACGAGCCGGAGGGCGCTGACCCCGAGCACGAGGTAGACCACCGACCGGCCGGCGGAGGAGAGGCGCTTGCGGGTCCGGCGCGCCTCGTCGTGCTGCTCCGCGACACGGCCGTTGCCGAACGCCGCCTCGACCGCCTGCCAGAGCGCCAGGGTCAGCAGCCCGACGGCGGTCACCGCCAGCAGCACCGGCCCGGCACCGGTCCTGGCCAGGGTCCGCAGCGCGCCCTGCTGCGACGCGTCGCCGCCACCGCCCCAGGCGACCCGGAGAGCGATCCAGGCGATCAGCAGGTAGACGACGCCGTAGCTCACCAGTCCGACCGCGACGAGGACCCGGTAGCCGCGGGTCCGGCGCAGCCGCTGGCTCGCGTTGCGGGCGCCGTCAGCAGCGTCGGACGCGTCGACTCCGGTGTCGGTCATGCCTCATTGTGGGTTGTCCCGCCGCCGCCCGAGGCCGCTTCGGCCAAGTCGCTCGGCTCCCGGCCCGTCGACCGGCGAGCAGCCGTTTTCGCGCAGCTCCCGTCCCTGCCGGACGCCTCAGGGCAGGGAGAGGACCCGTGCGTCCAGGTCGTGGAGGTCGGGCAGCGTCAGCAGGACACCGGTCTCCGGCAGCCCGGCGCGGGGCCAGGCCACGGTCAGCCGGAGCCGACCGTCGGAGGGCAGCCCAGCCACCCAGTAGGCCGCCTCGAGGTCGAAGGCGTCCCCGCCTCCGCTGCTCTCCTCCGACGACGGCCGCAGCACCTGGCCGGCGCCGTCGACCTCGACCGTCAGCAGCGGGCCCAGCTCCGGCTCTCCCGCTTCGGGCAGGCTCCGGCCCGGGGCCGGGAAGGTGAGCCGGCAGGCCGCCTCGGCCTGCACGCCGCGAGCCCGCAGGACCATCGGCAGGGACAGTCCCTGCGGGTAACCGAAGATGCAGCGCAGCCCCACCGCGATCCCGGGAGCCCGGCCGAGGACGACGGGGCCGTGCACGACGGGTGCCAGCCCGTCGGGCGGCACGGGGCAGTCCAGGAGGTCGTCGATCATGCCTCCAGTCTGCTGCCGGGCCGCTGTCTCGAACCCCTCGGGGCCAGGCGCGCTTGTGACGGGAGGCGCAGTATTTCGATCTCGTCAAGATGGCCGGTAAGGCGAGTCGGCAGCAGCCTCGGCTCGTATTCTCAGCCACGCACGGGGAATCGTGGTGGGGGAGGAGCTCCTGGATGCGACGACGTGCTCTCCATGCTCTGCGGACTCCGGTGACGCTGCTCCTGATGCTCGGGCTGCTGGCCTTCGCCGCGCGGTGGGGCTACCGGAACGCCATCAGTGCACCGACGGTGCCGCGGGGACCGACGCCCTGCGTGGAGCAGTCGCTGGCCCGGAACCGGCTCGCGTCGCGCCAGGTTGTCGTGCGGGTCTTCAACGGCGGCGGCCGAGTCGGACTCGCCGCCGAGGTGGGCCGAGAGCTGCGCGAGCGGGGGTTCCGGGTGCCGCTCACCGGCAACACCGGTGAGCGGGTGCGGCGGACGGTCGTCGTCGGCGCGACGGTGCGCAGCCCCGAGGTGTTGCTCGTCAAGTCCTTCTTCGACGACGCCGAGGTGCGGGCCGAGCCCGCCGGCAAGGTTGACGGGACGGTGGATGTGCTGGTCGGCACCCGGTACGCCGGCACGCGGGCGGCGAAGACGACGTTGCGGGTGAAGTCGGGCGTCGCCTGTCTGGCCGTCCAGACCGGGGGACCGGCCGCCGCCGGCTGACCGGCGGCACGGACGGCCCTCCTCCCGCTACCTGACATAATGTCGCTTATCGGACAGCCGTCAGGGCGCGACGGGAACCTCGAACACCAGCTCCAGGCCGTCCTCGTCGTCCCACTGCTCACCGACCCGGACGAACCCGTACCCGCCGATCAGGTTCAGCGACGCGACGTTGTCCGGGCGGACGCTGGCCCGCACCCGGCGGACCGCCGGCTCGCGACCGGCCCGGCGCAGCAGCACCTCCAACGTGGCCCTGCCGTAGCCGCGTCGCCGCAGCTCCGGGACGACGGCGTAGCCCACCTCGACCAGGCCGTCGGCGTCCGGCGGCCCGTGGAAGCCGGCTTTGCCCACCACCTGCCGGAGCTCGGCGTCCCAGACCGCGCCGGTGATCCAGTCGGCGGCGGCCGGGTCGGTCCGGACCTGCCGGCTGCGGAACCGCCAGGTGCCGACCCAGTCCGGGGCGACGAAGACCTCGGGCAGCGACACCGGCGCGCTCTGGTTGGCGGCCGCCAGGTCACCCGCGGCCAGCGCGTGCAGCGTCGCCGGGCTGAGCTGCAGGATCGAGACGGTCGGCAGCAGGCTCACCGGGCGGGAACGGCGCCGCCGGCCTGCGCGGCCTGCCAGACGGTCTTCAGGTAGCGCTCGGCGATCATCGCCTGCCCCTTCCGGGAGACGGGCCCGCCGAGCCGGGTGAACCAGCGGGCGGGACGGGAGAAGGCCCGAAGGTGGAAGAAGACGGTGCCGTCGGCGGCGAGCTCGACGACGAAGGACTCCTCGCCGCGTTCCGGGTGGCCGGGCAGGGTGCCGTAGGCGAAGCCGCGCCGGCCGGGCTCCTCGACGACCCGGACCACCCGGACGGGCACCCGGAGCCGGACGGGTCCCAGCTGCAGCCGCAGGACCGCCACGCTGCCGGTCACCGCGACGGCGTCGGAGACCTGCGGGCGCAGACCGGCACCCGCATGCATCTGCCAGCCCAGCAGGCACGCCGCGGCCGCGTCGAGCTGGGCGGGCCCGTAGCCGACCGGGGCCGAGAGCTGCTGGTGGTGGTAGCCGGCCGGCAGCCGCCCGGTGGTGCCGCCGACCTCGGCGTAGCTCAGCGGGGCCGCCTGCAGCTCGGCTTCGACGGCGGGGTCCAGCGGCTCAGCCATGCTGGTCCATCGCCGCGCCCGCGCCGCCGGCCTCGGCCGAGGCGGCCTTCCTGGCCGCCTTCGCGGCCCGCTTGCTGTCCCGCACCTTCGCCAACGACTCCTCGTCCACCACGTCGGCCACCGAACGGAAGCTGCCCGCTTCGCCGTAGCCGCCGGCCGCCTCCTGCCAGCCCGGCGGCTGGACGCCGCGCTGCTTGGCCAGCACCGCGGTGAAGATCGCCGCCTTCTCCGGCCCGAACCCGGGCAGCGCCTGCAGCGCCTTCTTCACCTCCGCCCCGGTCCCGGCGTTCCGCCACAGGTTGCCCGCGTCACCGCCGAAGTCCGCGACCAGCACCTGGCAGACCTGCCGGACCCGTTTCGCCATCGCCCCGGGAAAGCGGTGGATCGCCGGCCGCTCGGAGCACAGGGCGACGAACTCCTCCTCGCTCATCGCCGCGATCGCCGCCACGTCCAGCCGGCCGCCCATCCGCTCGGCGATCACCGCCGGTCCGCTGAACGCCTTCTCCATCGGCACCTGCTGGTCCAGCACCATGCCGATCAGCAGCGCGTTGTCGTCGCTGCTGAGCAGCCCGTCGGCGACCGGGTCGCCCGTCAGCCAGATGCCTCTTGCGGTCATGGCGCCAGTCTGCCGGAGGATCGGCCGCCGCGGCACCGCCGCGAGCGCCGCACTCGGTCAGCCGTGCGGGGACCAGCCGAGCAGCGGCCCGAGCCGGGTGGCGATGTCGGTGAGGATCTGGACGTAGTCGTCGTGCTCGAAGGTGAACGGCAGCGCGAAGGCGACCTCGTCGACCTCACGGAACGCCGCATGCGCCCACAGGTCCTCGGCGATCTGCTCCGAGCTGCCAACGAGGTCCGGGGCGAAGAGCATCCGCTGCGGACCCACGGGCTGCAGCGTCCGGGGGTAGCGGCTGTCGGCGTAGCCGCGGTAGCGCCGCTCCTGCTCGGCGGTGGCGGAGTCGGTGGGGATGACGACGAGGCCCTGGGACACCCGGGCGGCGGGCCCGAGCGGGTGGAGCTCGCGGAAGCGTCGGATGTGCGACAGCTGGATCTGGGCGAAGTCCTCCCCCTCCTCGGCACGGACGACGCTGCTGGTCAGCAGGTTGAGGCCGTGCTCGCCTGCCCAGCCGACCGACTTCAGGCCCGCGCCGCCGTACCAGACGCGGTCGGCCAGGCCCACCGCATGCGGCTGGACGTGGTCGGAGAACTGCTCGAAGCCCTCGCTGCCGGCGAAGGTGCTGACCGGCTCGCCCCGCAGGTGGCGCAGCAGCCGCTCCAACCGGGTCGGGCTCAGGTCCTCCTGCTGCCAGGTGTCGGGGTAGAGCTGCTCCTTGAACCGCTCGTAGTTCATCGGCGGGCCGACGCTGAAGCCGGGGTTCAGCCGGCCTTTCGACAGGATGTCGACGGTGGCCAGGTCCTCGGCCAGCCGGAACGGGTTCTCGGCGCCCAGCGGGGTGACGGCGGTGCCCAGGGCGATCCGGCTGGTCCGCTGGCTTGCCGCCGCCAGCACGGCGACCGGGGAGGAGATGCCGAACTGCAGGTGCCGGTGCCGCAGCCAGGCGCTGTCGTAGCCCAGCTGTTCACCGAGCTCGATGATCTGCAGCGTGCTCTCGTGCCCTGCGAGCGGGTCGTGCTCGTCGAAGAGCCCGAGGGTGAGGAAACCCAGCTTGGCCAGCGGGCGGTCAGGCGTGCCCATGCCGGCGTCCGGTCGAGGTCATGGCGGCCAGTCTGCCGCAGCGGGTGGTCCCGACCGACCGACCTCTCATTCGTAGAGCACGTACTCCGGCTGCGGCTTCAGCGCCAGCACCTGCTGCGGGGTCATCAGCCGGCCCGCCTTGGCGTCCTCGGTGTAGAAGAGCTTGAAGCCCGGGTGCACGTGAGCGGGGGTGGTCCGGTTGACCACCCGATAGGTGTGGATCTTGTCGGCCGCGACCCCGATGCCGTCGACCGACTTGACCACCGCCACCCCGCGGTGCGGCTTCAGGTCACGCTCCTGGCGCACGATCCGCGGCGCGAGCTGGTGGTAGATGAGGACCTTCTCCGGCAGGTCCTCGGCTTCGACGATGCCGGCGAGGTAGGCCGCGACCGCGTTCAGCTCGGCGCCGGTGGTGTGGCCGAACACCCGGCCCGGCACCTGGTTCGGCCCCATCGCCCACTCGGGGTCCAGGGCGAGGCCGACGTCGGGTTCGGCCAGCCACCGGCGGTAGGCCTTGGCCTCGGAGAGGAAGTCGGCGCGGCCGGGCTGCAGGTTGAGCAGCAGCAGCGCGTGCCGCTTCCGGGCCGCCGTCAGGTAGGTCTGGATCCGGTCGTCGCTGATCCGGGTCCGGTAGCGACCGTCCCGCCCGGGACTGCCCTGGACGATGGTGGTGATCACCTCCAGCACCGGCAGGATCTCCCGGCCCGCGGCGTACGGCGCCGCCCGCTGCTCCATCTCCCGCACCCGCTGGTCGAGGGGCCCGGTGCCGAGCCGGCCGAGCGTGCCCGCGCCGGTCAGCCCCGCGTAGCCGACCAGCCGGTAGTGCGGGAACACGCGGCGACCGCCACGGGGTAGCTCCGTCTGTCCGGGACCCGCGGGTGATCCGGAGGCGGTGGGGCCGGCCCCGGTGGGGCTGGCCGTGCCGGGGGCCGGTGACGCGGAGCTCGTTGCCACCGACTCCCGGCCCCCGGCGGCCGGCGGTGCGGTGGCGGTTTCCCCGCTGCACCCGACGAGGCTGACCAGGCTGCCCAGCAGGGCGGCGACGACGGCACGGCGACGTGCTCGGACTCTCACCTCATCCTCCAGCCTGTGCTCGTGCGTGCTCCAGGACGGTACGACGAGAGCGCCGGTGGAGGCAGCCGCCACGCCCAGGCCGGGCCGGGCCGCTGTGACGGGGACAGGTCAGGCGTTGATCATGTGACCGGAGATGCCGTGCGCAACCTCGACCAGGGCCTCGGACAGCGTGGGGTGCGCGTGGATGTTGCGCCCGACCTCCTCCGCCGTCAGGTCCCAGAGCTGGGCCAAGGTGAGCTCGGGCAGCAGCTCGGTGACGTCCGGTCCGATCATGTGGACGCCGAGGATCTCGCCGTACTTGGCGTCGGCGACCATCTTGACGAACCCGGTCGCCTCCCCCAGCCCGTGCGCCTTGCCGTTGGCGGTGAAGGGGAACTTGGAGACCTTCACGTCGTAGCCCTTGTCCCGGGCCTGGTTCTCGGTGTAGCCGAACGACGCGACCTGGGGCTGACAGTAGGTGGCCCGCGGGATCATGTCGTAGTCGATCGGCATCGTCTCCACGCCCGCGATGGTCTCCGCCGCCACGACGCCCTGCGCCTCCGCCGTGTGGGCCAGCAGCAGCTTGGCCGTCACGTCGCCGATCGCGTAGATGTGCGGCACGCTCGTGTGCATGTAGTCGTCGATCTCGATCGAGCCGCGCTCGGTCAGCTTGACGCCGGTGTTCTCCAGCCCGTAACCCTGCGTCCGGGGGGCGAAGCCGATCGCCTGCATGACCTTGTCCGCCTCCAGCACCTGCGCGTCGCCGCCGGCCGCGGGCGAGACGGTGACCTTGACCTTGTCGCCCGAGTCGTCGATCTTCTCGACCTTGGTCTTGGTCATCACGGTGACACCGAGCTTCTTGTACTGCTTCAGCAGCTCCGCGGACACCTCCGGATCCTCCAGCGGCAGCATCCGGTCCAGGAACTCCACGATGGTCACCTGGACGCCGTAGTTGGCGAGCACGTAGGCGAACTCGGTGCCGATGGCGCCAGAGCCGGCGATGATGATCGACTCCGGCAGCTCGCCGGTGAGGATCTGCTCCTCATACGTGACGACCCGGTCCGTGATCTCGGTGCCCGGCAGCAGCCGGGTGGTGGCGCCCGCCGCGATGATCAGGTTGTCGAAGCTCACCTGGGTGGTGCCCTTCGGACCCTCGACGGTCGCGTTGTGGTCATCGGTGAAGGTCGCCCAGCCGTCGATCTCGGTGACCTTGTTCTTCTTCATCAGGAAGTGGACGCCCTTGGCCATCCGGTCCGCCACGGCCCGGCTGCGGGCGAAGGCGGTGCCGAAGTCGAAGCTGACGTCGCCGCTGATGCCGAAGGTCTTCGCCTCGTGGTTGAAGAGATGGGCGATCTCGGCGTTGCGCAGCAGGGACTTCGTGGGGATGCAGCCCACGTTGTTGCAGACGCCACCCCAGTACTTGAGCTCGATGATGGCGGTGGACAGCCCCAGCTGGGCCGCGCGGACGGCGGCGACGTAGCCACCCGGTCCGGCACCCAGCACGACGACGTCATAGTGATCGCTCATGGTCTCAACTCTAGGGGCGCCCTCTCCGCTCCGGCCACTCGGTCGGAACCGATCGCTCAGGGCGCAACCGGAGAACTTTCCGTCCTCGCGACACGCCGAGCATTACACCGACATCTCACATGTGAGTTAAAGTCGTCCCTCGTGACCGACACCTATGCAGACCGGATCGGCGGCCTCATCCGCGACGCGCGCAAGCACCGGGGGCTGACGCAGACCCAGCTGGCCGAGGTCCTGGGGACCAGCCAGAGCGCCGTCCACCGGATCGAGGCCGGCAACCAGAACCTCAGCCTGGACATGGTGAACCGGATCGCGGAGGCTCTCGACTCCCCGCTGATCTCGGTCGGCTCCAACGGTCCGATGCACCTCCGCGTCCGCGGTGGGGCCAAGCTCAACGGCACCATCGACGTCCGCTCCTCCAAGAACGCGGCCGTCGCGCTGCTCTGCGCCAGCCTGCTGAACCGGGGACGCACCGTCATCCGCGGCATCGCCAAGATCGAGGAGGTCAACCGGATCCTCGAGGTGCTGACCAGCATCGGGGTGTCCGCCACCTGGCTGAACGGCGGCGCCGACCTCGAGCTGATCCGTCCCGACGAGCTGGACCTCGGCGCCATGGACGTCGAGGCGGCGCGCCGCACCCGGAGCGTGATCATGTTCCTCGGCCCGTTGCTGCACTCCTACAGCTCCTTCCAGCTGCCCTACGCCGGGGGCTGCGACCTGGGGGCGCGGACGATCGAGCCCCACCTGCAGGTGCTCCGCCGCTTCGGCCTGGACGTCCTGCCCACCGAGGGCTTCTACCAGTGCAGCGTCGACGAGTCGGTCGAGCCGGTCCGCCCCGTCACCCTCACCGAGCGGGGTGACACCGTCACCGAGAACGCGCTGCTGGCGGCGGCCCTCTCCCCCGGCATCACCGTGCTCCGCAACGCCAGCCCCAACTACATGGTCCAGGACCTCTGCGTCTTCCTCACCCATCTCGGCGTGGAGATCGACGGCATCGGCACCACCACCCTGCGGGTGCACGGGGTCGAGAGCATCAACACCGACGTGGAGTTCGCCCCCTCCGAGGACCCGATCGAGGCGATGAGCCTGATCACCGCGGCGATCGTCACCCAGTCGGAGATGACGATCTGCCGGGCACCGATCGAGTTCCTCGAGATCGAGCTGGCCATCCTCGAGGAGATGGGCCTCGACTTCTCGATGACCGATGAGTACGTGGCCGAGAACGGCCACACCCGGCTCGTCGACCTGACCGTCCGGCCGAGCACGCTGCGCTCCCCCATCGACAAGATCCACCCGATGCCCTTCCCGGGTCTGAACATCGACAACCTGCCGTTCTTCGCGGTGATCGCCGCCACGGCGGAGGGCAAGACGATCATCCACGACTGGGTGTATGAGAACCGGGCGATCTATCTCACCGAGCTCAACCGGCTCGGCGCCCGCGTGCAGCTGCTCGACCCGCACCGGGTGATCGTCGAGGGACCGACCCGGTGGCGCGGCACGCAGGTGGTCTGCCCGCCGGCGCTGCGGCCGGCCGTCTGCATCCTGCTCGGCATGCTCGCCGCCCGCGGCGAGTCGGTGCTCCGTGACATCTACGTCATCAACCGGGGGTATGAGGACCTGGCCAACCGGCTGAACGCCCTCGGCGCCAACATCGAGGTCTTCCGCGACTGACCCCGGCCGCCCGTCCCGGGCGACCGGTCAGCGGAGGCGGAGGGCGTCGAACCTCCGGCTGGGGGCGGCGATCTCGTCCTGGGCCGCGACGAGCTGCAGCTCGGGCTCCCCCGAGCCGACCGTCACCTCCAGCACGCCGTAGACCACGGCGGCGGTGTGCTCGACCGCCTTGGCGACGTCGTGCGTGCGCAGGTAGTGGGCCAGGAAGGTCGCCGCCGTCAGGTCGCCGGCGCCGGTGAACGTGCGCGGCAGCAGCGGGGTGCTGACCCGCCACGCACCCTCCCCCGCCACCGCCACCATGTCGATCGTGTCCGGGACGGCGTCCTCGAGGAGGGCGCTGGTCACCAGCACCACCTCCGGGCCGAGGGCGCGGGCGGCGTCGGCCGCCGCCAGCACCTCCGGCAGGGTGGCGGTCCGCCGCCCGGTGAGGAGCTCGAGCTCGAACTGGTTCGGGGTGATGATCTGCGCCGCCGGGACCACCCGGTCGCGCATCAGCTCCGGGATCCCGGTCCGCACGTAGATGCCGCGTCCGACGTCGCCGAGCACCGGGTCACAGCAGTAGATGGCGTCCGGGTTGCGGGACTTCACCAGCGCGACCGCGTCGAGGATCACCGCCCCCACGTCGGCACCGCCCTGGTATCCGGACAGGACCGCGTCGCAGCGCGCCAGCACCCCCCGCTCGTCGATGCCGCGGATCACGTCCGCCACGTCCTCGGCACGCAGCAGCGGCCCCCGCCACTGCTCGTAGCCGGTGTGGTTGGAGAAGTGCACCGTCAGCACCGGCCAGACCTCGACCCCCATCCGCATCAGCGGGAAGGTGGCGGCGCTGTTCCCCACGTGCCCGTAGGCGACCGAGGACTGGATCGACAGGATGGTCGTCACGGCGTCGATTCTGCTGCACCCTCGGGCCCGCTCCGCGTTGCCCGGACCGATCCCGCAGCCGGGCCCCGCGGTTTGGCGTCTCACCTTAGGGTGGATGCCATGTCGCCCGACGCCGAGCAGCCGCGGTCGCGGGACGCCGGCGAGGCACAGGTGATGGACCCGCCGCGCAGTCACCGGAGGGTGCACTCCGAGCACCACCTGCTGCGGGAGAGCGTCGAGGACCGATGGCGCTGGCGGGCCAAGATCCGACGCAGCCCGTACCAGCTGCGGGCCTACCGGATCCTGGTGGCTCTGGTCGGTCTGTTCTTCGTCGCTCTGGGCTGCGTCAGCGGACCGCTGCCCGGCCCCGGCGGCATCCCGCTGGTGCTGCTCGGCCTGGCCATCTGGTCCAGCGAGTTCATCTGGGCGCAGCGGCTGATGGCGTGGTTCAAGCTCAAGCTGCACCAGTTCCGCTCCTGGTCGCGCCCTCGGCAGGCCGTGGCCTGGGTGGTCTTCTTCGCCTGCTGCGGGATGGTCGGCTACGGCTACCTGCTCCTCCTGGGCGCGCCGGCCTGGATGCCTGCGGGGGCCGAGGACATCCTGGCCCAGCTGCCCGGGGTCTGACCCGTCCGGTCTCGTGTCGACGCGGCTGCCTCGTCGCAGCCGTTGATAATGGCGCCATGAGGGCGAGCGAGTACGAGTACTTCAGCCCTGCGTTCCTCGCCTTCGCCCACCGGGGCGGCGCCCGCTACCCCCCCAACCTGCACCGGGAGAACACCCGGCACGCGTTCGAGCAGGCCGCGGGCCTGGGCTACCGCTACTTCGAGACCGACGTGCACGCCACCGCCGACGGCGTGCTGCTGGCCTTCCACGACGACAAGCTGGACCGGGTCACCGACCGGCAGGGGCTGCTCGCCAAGCTGCCGTACGCGGCGGTGGCCGAGGCGCGCATCCACGGCATCGACCCCGTCCCCCGGCTGGACGAGCTGCTGACCGCCTTCCCGGACGCCCGGTTCAACATCGACGCCAAGTCCCCGGACGCCGTCGACCTGCTGGCCGACACGATCGCCGAGCACGGGGCCGGTGACCGCGTCTGCCTGAGCTCCTTCGGGGTCCGCCGGCTGCACCGCCTCCGCCGCCGGGTGGGGCGGTCCGTGCCGTCCGCTGCCAGCGCCGCCGGTGTCGCGGCCAACCGGTTCCTGCCCTGGCTGACACGGGTTCTGAACACGCCGGCCCCGGCGCTGCAGATCCCGATCAGCCACCTGCTCGGCAGCCGTGAGGTGGCCCTGCTGACCCCGCAGCTGATCCGCGCGGTGCACCGCGCCGGCAAGCAGGTGCACGTCTGGACCGTCGACGACCCCAGCACCATCGCCCGGCTGCTGGAGGTCGGGGTCGACGGCATCTTCACCGACCGGATCGACACCTTGAAACAAGTCCTGGTCGAGCACGGGCGATGGGTGTGACAGGGGTCGGCGAGCAGCCCGTCTCGGCAGTGGGCCTCACTCCGGGCCAGCCGGGCGTCCGGCGACGCGTCGTGCTGGCCTGGGGACTCTACGACTGGGGTGGGGCGGCCTGGAGCGCCGTCATCACCTCGTTCGTGTTCGGGCCCTACGTCGTGCATGCGGTGGTGGGGGACGCCCGGCCGCGGGGGCTGACCGCCAACACCTGGCTCGGCATCTCGGGCTTCGTCGCGGGCCTGCTCGTCGCGCTGGTCGCGCCGATCACCGGGCAGCGCTCGGACGCCGGCGGGCACCGGCGCCGCAACCTGGCGGTCTGGACGGTGCTGGTGGTGGCCACCATGCTAGGCCTGTTCGCCGTCAAGAACGAGCCGGCCTACCTGGCGATCGCCCTGGTGCTGCTCGCCGCCGGAGCGGTCTTCCAGGAGTTCGCGGGAGTGTCCTACAACGCGATGCTGCCCCAGGTCTCGACGCCCGCGACCGTCGGCCGGGTCTCCGGGTTCGGCTGGTCGATGGGGTACTTCGGCGGCATCATCCTGCTGCTGGTCTGCTACCAGGGGTTCATCGCGCCCGACGTCGGCTGGTTCGGCGTGACGGCCGAGGCGGGCCTGAACATCCGGGTGGTCGCGGTGTTCTCGGCGCTGTGGCTTGCCGTCTTCGCGATCCCGGTGCTGGTCGCCGTCCCCGAGCTCCCGCCAGGACCGCGCGCCCGTCGGGTGTCCTTCCTCGGCTCCTACCGACTGCTGGTCCGAGACGTCCGCAGCCTCTACGCCCACGACCGCAACGCGGTGTGGTTCCTGCTCGCCTCCGCGCTCTACCGCGACGGGCTGGCGGCGGTGTTCACCTTCGGAGCCATCCTCGCGGTCAGCGTCTACGGCATGGCCCAGGCGACCGTGCTGATCTTCGGGGTGGTGGCGAACCTCGTCGCAGCCGTGGGAGCCGTGAGCCTCGGTTTCGTCGAGGACCGCGTCGGTCCGAAGCGGGTGATCCTGGTCTCGTTGGTGGGGCTGCTGGTCAGCTGCACCGTGCTGCTCTTCGCCTCCGGCACCGCCATGTTCTGGATCTTCGGGCTGCTGCTCTGCCTCTGGGTCGGCCCGGCGCAGGCCAGCTCACGCTCGTTCCTCGCCCAGGTCGCCCCGGCAGGTCGCGAGGGTGAGATGTTCGGGTTGTACGCCACCACCGGTCGGGCCGCCTCGTTCCTGGCGCCCGGGCTGTTCGCCCTGTTCTCCGGCCTTTTCTCCGACCGGGTCGGTATCGTGGGCATCGCCCTCGTCCTGCTGGCGGGGGTGGTCGCCCTCACTCGGGTGGCCCCGCCGGCACGGCTCGTGCCGGAACCCAGCGTCGGGCTGGCAGGGGCACCGAGTACCGTCGAGGAGGACGGAGACGGAACATCTGGGTCGTCTCGGGAGTTGTAACCACTCGGGGAAACAATCGTCAGACGTCTAGACGGAGGTTGAGTCATGGCTGATCGTTCACTGAGGGGTACCGGCCTGGGTGCCAAGAGCTTCGAGGATGAGGCAGGCGTCGAGTTCGCCGCGCGCCAGGAGGTCGGGTACGACTGCTCGCGCCACCACCACTTCACCCTGGTCTTCTCCGCCGAGGCGGACATCCCGTCGCTGTGGGAGTGCCCGCGCTGCGGCGCTGAGTCGCTGCGCTCGGACGGCGAGCGACCGGAGGCGAAGGAGGAGAAGCCGGTGCGTACGCACTGGGACATGCTCCGCGAGCGGCGCTCCATCGCCGAGCTCGAGGATCTGCTGGCGGAGCGGCTGGACCTGCTGCGCTCCGGCGAGCTGGGATCGACCGCCTGGTCCCGCACCGCGCCGTCGAAGAAGACCGCCTGACCCCAGGCGCGACTCGACCTTCGAGCCGCCCTCACCCTCGCTGCTCCGGCAGCCCGGTGTGGGCGGCTTCGTCGTTCCCGGCTCGCCGGACGCCGTCAGCGGTCGGTGATCTCCCCGGAGATGGTCCGGTCCTGCCCGGGTGCCGGCCCGTCGACCGTCTCGCCCTCGATCACCACGCCCTGACCGGGAACCGCGGCCCGCGCCAACCCGAGCCGGCTGATCCGCCGGGCGACGAAGAAGGCCACCAGCTTGCGGGCCAGCGGGCGGGTCATGGGCAGCAGGAACAAGAAGCCGATGATGTCGGTGGCGAAGCCGGGCAGCATCAGCAGCAGGCCGCCGACCAGCACCAGGGCGGCGTTCGCGAGCTCACCCGTCGGCACGCGGCCGGTCTCGAAGGCGGCGGTCAACGCCCGCCAGGCGCGGCTGCCCTCGCGCCGCATCAGGAAGGCACCCAGCACCGCCTCCAGGACGAGGATCCCGACCGTCGGCCAGACCCCGATCTGGTCCCCGACCTGGATCAGCAGCCAGACCTCGAAGATCGGCAGGGCCACCACCAGCACGAGGAAGACGGCCAGCGGCAGGCCGCCGCGGAGCCTCATCGTGACACCGCCGGAGCCCGTCCGGCCAGGGACCGCAGCTGCTGCGCCCGGTGCCTGATCCCCCACAGCGTGGTGAGCAGCAGGGCCTCGAGGACGATCCGCTGGCTCATCTTCGACACCCCGTGCTCCCGCTCCACGAACGTGATCGGGACCTCGACGACCCGGAAGCCCGCCTTCAACGCCCGCCACGCCAGGTCCACCTGGAAGCAGTAGCCGGCCGAGGCGACGTCCGCGAGCCCGAGCCCGAGCAACGTCCGGCGACGGAACGCCCGGTAGCCCCCGGTGGCGTCATGGACCGGGATGCCCAGCATCAGCCGGGTCCAGAGGTTGCCGCCGCGGGACAGGATCTTCCGCGACAGCGGCCAGTTCACCACCGAGCCGCCCGGCACCCAGCGGGAGCCCAGCACCAGATCGGCGTCGGCCAGCGCCGCCAGCAAGGTCGGCAGCTGCTCGGGCTGGTGCGAGCCGTCGGCATCCATCTCGACCAGGACGTCGTAGCCGCTCTCCAGGCCCCAGTCGAACCCGGCCAGGTAGGCGGCGCCCAGGCCTTCCTTCCCGCGGCGGTGCAGCACGTGCACGTGGTCGTCCCCCGCGGCCAGCCGGTCGGCGACGTCGCCGGTGCCGTCGGGTGAGTTGTCGTCGGCCACCAGGACGTGGACGTCCGGTACGGCGGCCCGGACCCGACCCACGATCAGCGGCAGGTTTTCCACCTCGTTGTAGGTGGGGATCACCACGAGGACCCGCTGGGCGGCGGCGGGGTCGGTGAGGTGCGACGTCGGCTCGCTCACGGGAGGCCTCTCTTGGTGGTGGACGCTAGGACCGGGTCGGGTTCGACCACGGCGGGCTCGGTCACGGCCGGCTGCACGACGCCCGGCTGGTCCGGTCGGGTGCGGAGCCGGACGACGGCGAGCGCGCAGCAGAGCAGGCCGAGCGCGGCGAGCCCGCGGTCCAGCCAGGGCGCCCAGCGGACAGCGGGCGTGAGGCTGCTGCGCAGGGGCATGGTCACCACCCGCTCGGCGGCGGTGAACTGGGCGGTGCGGGTCACGACGTGGCCGTTGCGGTCGATGTAGCCCGACACGCTGTTGGTCGTGGCGACCGCGATCTCACGCCGCGACTCCATCGCCCGAGCACGGGTGATCGCGAACTGCTGCTCGATCTGGCCGGTGCCGCCGTAGGTGGCGTTGTTGCTCTGCACCATCGACACCTGCGCGCCGCTGGTCAGGGCCTCGTAGACCGTACGGTCGTAGGCCAGCTCGAAGCAGATGACGTCGCCGACCTTCAGCTGTCGCCCGGCAACGGGAACGTCGAGCACGCCGGGACGGGTGCCCGGCACGGACTGAGCGCCCACCTGGGCCAGCATCGGCACCAGCGGCAACAGCTGGTCACGGAAGGGGATCCACTCCCCGAACGGCACCAGGTTGCGCTTGTCGTAACGGGCGAGGATGCCGCGGGCAGGGTCCCACCAGAGAGCGGCGGTCTGCCGTTCGTCGGGACCCGGACCTTCCATCACCGCCCCCACCAGGATCGGGACGCCGGCCACCTCGGCGGCGGCCTGGACCGTCTCACGGGTGGCCGCGTCCAGGCTGGGGTCGATATCGGTGGAGTTCTCCGGCCAGAGCAGGAAGTCCGGCTGTGGCAGCTGGCCGAGCCGCGCCTTCCGGACGAGGTCGCTCGTCGCGGCCCGGTGGTTGTTGGTCACCGACCGTGCCCGGCCCATCGCCTCGATCCCGCGCCCCGGCACGTTGCCCTGCACGATGCCGACGGTGACCGAGCCCTGCCGCCCAGCGGCCGGCTCGACCTGGAAGCTCCGCAGGGCGGTGCCGGCCAGCACCAGGGCGGCCAGGCCGGCGGCGACCAGCAGCACGGCGCCCCGTCCCGGTCGGGTCCGGGTGGGTGCGAGAGCCGACGGCTCGCCCCGGCGGAGCAGCCGCAGCACCAGCCACGCCACCAGCTGGGCCACCAGAGCGACCACGAACGAGACCCCGGCCACGCCGACCAGGGGGAAGAAGCCGTTCAGAGGCGTGTCCACGGCCGCGTACGCGATCCGCGTCCAGCCGAAGCCGCCGAACGGGATCCGGGAGTACGCGAACTCGATCCCCACCCAACAGCACGCGGCGGCGAGTGGCCAGGCGCGGAGCCGGCCGACCAGCGCCAGGGCGACTCCGAGGAAGCCGAAGAAGACGGCTTCGAACGCGATCAGCAGTGCCGCCACCCAGACGCCGAGGACGTGCAGCCAGCTGATGCTCACGGTCAGCATCGCCAGCCCGAACAGGTAGCCCAAGCCGAACGCCAGGCGCGGTGGCCGGTTCCGGACGGTGAGGGTGAGAGCCGGGATGCCGACGAGCAGCAGCGGCCACCACCCGTACGGCTGCCAGCTCAGGCCCAGCGCGACACCCGCCCCGACGGCCACGAGCCCGGGGACCAGCCGCCGGTACCGGGCGGGCGGCCCCTGAAGGAGACCGAGCGGAGCCGGTGCGGCTAGCGGGGATGACACGCAGGGAGTTTACCCAGGGCGTCCGCGTCCGTCTGTAGCACGCGACCCGCACCGAGGGTGGCGACGCAGCGCGGGAGCGGGTCGGCGGGCTCCAGCCGGGGCAGCCCGGTCGCCGGGTCCAGCGTCCCAGGGTCGACGTCCCAGACCGCCAGGTCCGCCCGCGCGCCGACGGCGAGCAGACCGGCCTGGTCGTCCCCGACCGCCTGGTGACCGCCCCGGGTGGCGGCGTCGAAGGCCGCCCGGACGTCCAGCCGCTGTTCGGGTCGGTGATGGTGAACCGCGGCCCGGACGGTCTCCCAGCCGGCCAGGGGCGTCACCGGCGCGTCGGAGCCGAAAGCGAGCGTGACCCCTGCCCGGTGGAGGTCACCGAAGGGGTTCATCCCCGTCGCGCGGCGGCCGAGCCGGGACTCGTACAGCTCCCCCGGGCCGCCCCAGGCGGCGTCGAAGGCGGGTTGCACGCTGGCCACGACACCGAGGTCGGCGAGCGTGGTCAGGTCGTCCGGGTCCACCATCTCCACGTGCTCGAGCCGATGCCGGGCGGCGCGGACGGCGTCCCGGCCGACCCGCTCGGCGGCTCGTCGGAGGCCCGCGACGGCGGCGGCGACGGCGTCGTCACCGATGCAGTGGAAGCCCGCCTGGACACCGGCGCGGGTGCACAGAACCAGGTGCTCGGTGATCTCCGAATCGCTCAGGTAGCGGACGCCCCGGCCGGCAGCGTCGGTATAGGGCTGCCGCAGCGCGGCCGTACGGGAGCCGATCGCACCGTCCACGCAGAGATCGCCGGCCAGCCCGACCGCGCCGACGGACCGGGCGCGCTCCAAGGTCTCGGGGCTGGCCAGCTCGCCCCAGTAGGCGACGGCCGCCACGCCGAGCGCTGCCGCTTCCTCCCGGACCCGGAGCAGGTCCGCCGCCGGACCGAGGTGCGGTCCGCCGAGCTCGTGCACCGTCGCGACGCCCTGCCGGGCGGCCTCCCTCAGCGCGACCCGGATGGCCGACCGCCGCTCCCCGTCGGTGAACAGGCTGTCCATCTCGCCGCGGCAGCGGTGGTGTGCGTCCTGGCTCAGCCAGCCGTCGGCCGTGAAGCCGCGCAGACCGCTGACGTCGGGCAGCCGGTCCAGCAGCGCGCTGGAGACGACCGCCGAGTGCACGTCCACCCGAGCCAGGTAGACCGCGACCCCAGGCGCCGCCCGGTCCAGCTCGAGCCGGGTTGGCGGCACGGGCTCAGACCATCCGCACTCGTCCCAGCCCTGTCCCACGACGATCCGGCTGCCGGGGCGAGCGCCGACGTACGCCCGGACCGCGGCCAGCACCTCCTGCCGGCTGCGGGCGCCGTGCAGGTCCAGCCCGTCGGCCACCTGCCCGACCTGGACGCAGTGCACGTGCGCGTCGACGAACGCCGCGGTGACCAGCCGGCCGGCCAGGTCCACCGGCACGCTGCCGGCCCCGTCGGCGAACCGGGCGGCCTCGCCATCCGAGCCGACGAAGACGATGCGGCCGTCGCTCACCACCAGTGCGGACGCCGCCGGCACGTCGTCGGCGAGCACCCGTCCGCCCTGCAGCAGGAGCGGCGGCGACGGAGGACGGCCCGAGGTGCTCAGATCGGCGGACGGTCCTCGTACGGCACCGACAGGACGGTGGTGGTGTGGGTGGAGACCTTGCCGTCGGCCCGGATCCGGGCCAGCAGCGACTCCAGGTGCGTCATGCTGGGCACCTGCACCTTGAGCAGGTAGCTCGGCTCCCCGGCCACCGAGTAGCAGGAGGTGATCTCCGCGATGTGCTGCAACCGCTCGGGCGCATCGTCCGGCTGGCTGGGGTCGAAGGGCTTGATCGCCACGAAGGCGGTCACCATCAGCCCGAGCTCGGCCGCATCCAGGACCGCCCGGTAGCCCTTGATCACCCCACGCTGCTCCAACCTCCGCACCCGCTGCTGGGCTGCGGAGGTGGACAAGCCCGTCTCCTTGCCGATGTCGGTGTAGGACATCCGACCCTCCCGCGCCAGCAGCGCGAGGATGCGGCGGTCGAGCGTCTCCATGGCCGTATCGTGCCAGGATTGCCGCTGTGGGCTCACGGCGACTGCTTCTTTTGGACACGGCCTCGCTCTACTTCCGGGCTTTCTACGGCGTCCCCGACAGCCTGAGAGCGCCGGACGGACGTCCCGTCAACGCGGTCCGGGGGCTGCTCGACTTCATCGCCCATCTGGTGCAGACCTACGCGCCCAGCCACCTCGCCTGCTGCTGGGACAACGACTGGCGACCCGAGTGGCGGGTCGAGCTGATCCCGTCCTACAAGGCGCACCGCGTCGCGGGTGGGGGCGACACCGTGGTGGCCGAGATGGCGTCGACGATCCCCGGCGAGTCGGCGCCGGACGCACTGGCGGTACAGGTCCCGATGATCCTGCAGGCGCTGCAGGCGCTCGGCATCGCCGTGGTGGGACAGGACCACTACGAGGCCGATGACGTGATCGGCACCCTGGCGACGACCTCCCCGATGCCCACCGACGTGGTCACCGGGGACCGGGACCTCTTCCAGCTGGTGGACGACAGCAAGCCGGTGCGGGTGCTCTACATCGCGCGGGGGGTCGGCAAGCACGAGGTGGTCGACGATGCCTGGATCCAGGCGAAGTACGGAATCCCCGCCTCTGCCTACGTCGACTACGCGACGCTGCGGGGTGACGCCTCGGACGGCCTGCCCGGAGTGGCCGGCATCGGGGAGAAGACAGCGGCTTCGCTGTTGACCAGCTACGGCAGCCTCGGGGGCATCCTCGAGGCGGCGAGCCGCAGGGACAGTCCCGTGGCGGGAGGCGTCCGGTCCAAGCTCGGCGCCGCGATCGACTACCTCGCCGTGGCGCCGACCGTGGTGGCGGTGGCCCGGGACCTGCCGCTCGGCGTGTCCTGGGACGACCTGGTCCTGCCCCGCATGCCTGCCGACCCCGAGGGCTTTTCCGCGCTCACCGAGCAGCTCGGCCTCAGCGGCAGCGCCAGCCGGGTGCTGGCGAGCCTCGGCGGGACCGTCCCGTCGGGCAGACCGGACGGCGCGGTCGCGTGACACGATGCGGGCATGAGTGCGGCGCTGGTCCTCAACGGACCCAACCTCAACCTGCTCGGCAGCCGTGAACCGGAGATCTACGGGCACGCGACGCTCGCCGACATCGAGGCGAACTGTCGGGCGACCGGGGTGGAGCTGGGACTGGACGTGGAGTGCCGGCAGTCCAACCACGAGGGCCAGCTGGTGGACTGGGTGCAGGAGGCGGGCCGCCGGCAGGCTGCGGGCGAGCTGGTCGGGGCGGTGCTCAACGCCGGCGCGTACACGCACACCAGCCTGGCCCTGCGCGACGCGGTCGCCGGCTCCGGCCTTCGGATGATCGAGCTGCACATCTCCAACGTGCACCGGCGGGAGGACTTCCGGCAGCGGTCCTACCTCTCCCCTGTCGCGGCGGGGATCGTGGTCGGTCTCGGGGTGGCGGGTTATCCGCTCGCGCTCCGCGCGCTGGCCCTCCTCCAGCAGCAGGAGCAGGGCTAAGCCGTCCCCTCGCCACTGGCGGCTCCGGCCGTCGCCGGCCGCCGGTCGACCACGCTGCGGGCGGCTTCGACGAACCCGTCGGGGTCGGTCCGGGTGACCAGGAACTTCTGGGTAGGGATGTGCACGCCGTGCCGTCGGTACCCCTCGGCGGTCCCGGGGTCGGACACGACGATCAGGTCATAGATGGCGTGCACCGGGCTGAACGCGGCCGGCTCGTCGGACTCGCTGCCGTGGAGCCAGACGTGGGTCAGCCCACGCCGCTCGACGAAGTGGCTGTTGCGCGCTCCGTTCGTGACGTAGAAGGCCGTGGTCAGGCTGGGCGCCACCACGTCGTCGAGGCTGCGGAGCGTCGGCCGGTGCACCACCGGGACGACGAGCCCGTGCCGCACGCACAGGGCGGCGACGTGCTCGAGCATCTCGACCGACCGGGTCACCACCAGGAAGGGCCGACCGACCCGCTGCAGCTGGGGTAGCCATCGCTCGAGCCGGTCCCCCGGTCGGGGGTCGGAGGAGAGGTACAGCACGAACCTCGGCG
>JBJMIS010000099.1:0-2706 GCA_045806705.1 Friedmanniella sp. | reverse complement strand
TCTCCGAGCATCCAACTCTCCACAGGCCCATGCCGGTGCGTCAGGCCGCGGTCGGGATCGGTGATGCTGTCCAGGGAAGCGGGATCTTGGTTCTGCGCTAGCGGCCGCGGCCGACCTGCCGGTGCCGCAGCCGGGGCACCTAGGCCCCGGCCTCCGTCTTTCACCGGAGTGCCCTGGGGAGGGACGTGATCTCGGCCGGGACATAGCGAGGTGCACCGGACCAGCCAGAATGCGATTTGTCGAGGATCGCAAGCGGAGCCGGGCGGTGCACCTCTTCCGTGCAAGCTACGTCATGGGCCGACCGGCTGGAACTGGTCGGCGACGATGATCGTCTGG
Organism: Friedmanniella sp.; assembly: GCA_045806705.1. GTDB lineage: Bacteria > Actinomycetota > Actinomycetes > Propionibacteriales > Propionibacteriaceae > Microlunatus. Next base: position 2,370 of record JBJMIS010000099.1, on the reverse strand, counting down.
TCGGGTTCGCCGGGGCGCTGCCGGTGCGGCTGCTGGCCGAGCGGTCCGGCCTGCGGGCCGCGGTGACCGCGGCGATGACACGGCGGGGGTCCGCCCCGGTCTATGACCGCGGCCAGCTGCTGGTCGACCTCGCGGTAGCGCTGATCCTGGGTGGCGAGGCGATCGGGGACTTCCAGGGCCTGCGGCATCTGGCCCCGGTGACCGGCCCGGTCCCCTCCACGCCGACGGTGTGGCGGGCGTTGGCCGAGACCGGTCCGGTGCAGCTGGGCCGGATCACCGCAGCGGTGACTGCGTTCCGCCGGTGGTGGTGGGTGCTGCTGGCCGCCGGCCCGGACGGCTTCCCGTGGCTTGTGGTGGCCGGCCGCGAGCTGACCGGGATCACCGTGGTCGACCTGGACGCCTCGATCGTGCTCGCCGCCTCGGAGAAGGAGAACGCCGCACCGACCTACAAGGGCGGCATCGGGTTCTGTCCCAACCTGGCCTGCTGCGACAACACCGATGACGTACTGATCATCGACCCGCGCCCGGGCAACGCCACGGCCAACTGCGCGGCGGACAACATCGCCCTACTCGATACGGCCGTGGCCCGGCTGCCCGGCCGGTTCCGGCACCGGCTGCTGGTCCGCCTGGACGGCGCCGGGTTCTCCCACGAGCTGCTCGAACACGTCGCCGCCGGCGGCGGCAAGCGGGGCCGGTCCTGGGAGTTCTCGGTCGGCTGGTCGTGCACCAAGGTCGAACTCGACGCCATCGCCCAGCTGCCGACGCAGGCGTGGATGCCGGGCATCGACCAGTCCGGTGATGTCGTGGAAGACACCTTCGTCGCCGAGCTGACCGGCCTGCTGGATCTGGACGGTTGGACGGCGAGGATCCCTGGGCTGCGGGTACTGGTCCGAAGCGAGCCGCTGCACCCGCGCTACCGCAAGCGGGCCACCGACCGGGAGAAGAAGCTGGGCCGCCGGTTTCAGCTGATCGCCACCAACACTCGGGGTGGGCAGGTGGCCTGGCTGGACGCCCGGCACCGCTCGCACGTGCACGTCGAAGGCGACGTCAAGCAGGCCAAGGACCTCGGCCTTGCCCGGTGGCCGTCGCGGTTCTGGGCGATCAACGTCGCCTGGACCCAGATCGTGGCGCTGGCGGCGAACCTGCTGGCCTGCTTCCGTCACCTGGCGCTGCCCACCGGCCGACTCCGCGACGCGGCGCCCAAGCTGCTGCGCTTCCGGCTGTTCCATCTGCCCGGCCGGCTGACCCGCGGCCAGCGCAAACGGTGGCTGCACCTGCGCGCCGACTGGCCGGGGACCGAGGAGGTGATCACAGCTTGGTGTGCGGTCAAGGCGCTGACCGTGCCCACATGACAAGCACCCCACCGCCCCGACGATCATGAAAGGAGCCCGACCGGGCCGTGGAACCCGGCGCCGACGACGCGACAGTCGGCCCCCGACCTGCCCACGAACCGAAAACCATGATCAAAATGACCGCGCTGTAGTTCTCGGGGACACCCGTCCCCCCGATGAAAGATCCAGGCTGGCGCCCCGCAGCAGTCAGCGTTGATCCCTCGGGCTCGGCAAGGGGTCCGATGTTGATCGAGGAATCCCGATCATGCTCGGCTGCATGATGGACCTGTTGGTCATCGACTCCGTCGGGCACGAACTGCCGGCCGTGGTGCTGGCCGCCGGCCCCATCGGCGGCTACCGGCACGCCCGTGCCGATCAGCCCCCCGGCCGATTCGGTAGCGGTCAGCAGTCGTCTCCCTCTGATGCCCCACCGTTGGTGGGCGGTGCCTTGCTCGTGGCCGGCTCGACAACCTCCGCTTTGTCAGGGATGCCAAGCCCAAACTGCGCTCGCCGGCTCGAGGCCACCCAGCAGTCCCGGGAGGCGACGGGCGGTCCCCGCGCCGTGAGAGGGGTCCCGCCAGTCCATGACCTGGACCTGGACGTGTGGCTGGGTCGAGTTGCCGGAGCTGCCGCACCGGCCACCTGGTGACCGACCGCGACGCGCTCCCCCTCCTCCACGCGGATGAGCCCGGCGCGGGTGGGTGGGCACGACGTATCCGCCGCCGTCCCGCTGGATGATGACGTGGTTGGCTGCGAGCGCTCCCGCCCGGCCGCGGGCCCGCTGCGCCTGGGTCAGGGCGTAGTACGTCCGTGCGAGTTGGGACCGCCGAGCCTCGTGGTCGGCCTCGCAGTCGGATCCGCGCCACCCGGCCGTTGGCGGGCCCGAGGATGGGCTGCCCGAACGCGAAGAACCCCCCGGCGGCTCGGTGGAGAACGCCCTGCGCCGATGCCGAGTGGTCGCCGAGCGCCGTCTCTGCACCGCCAGGAAGTCAATGGCATAGGTCGTGGCGAACAGCTCAGCACTGTGGCTGTATGCAGG
>JBJMIS010000098.1:0-41061 GCA_045806705.1 Friedmanniella sp. | reverse complement strand
AAGGCGGCACGCACCGCGCGCAGCGCGTCGTCTTCGTGCGTGCGCGGCAGGCCGAACACCGCCATGATGGCGTCGCCGATGTACTTCTCCACCTTGCCGCCGTGGCGCGCGATCTCGGCCGCCATGGCTTGGAAGTAACGCTCCTTCACCTCGTGCAGCGCCTCGGCATCGAGGCGCTCGCCGAGCTTCGTCGAGTCCTTCAGATCGCAGAAGACGACTGTGACGGTGCGCCGCAGCTCCCGCGGCGCCGGCGCTGTCGTGAGCGGCGTGCCGCAGAAGCCGCAGAGACGGAAGCGGTCCGGATTGTCCTCCCCACATCCGGGGCAGATCGCCACGAGCCGAGTCTAGACGGGCGGACCGCGAGTGTGACGAAATGCACATGCTGGGCGTGACGGACGACGCGGCGCGCGACCCATCCGCGGGCGATGATCCGCCGTACCACTTCCGAACAAGCTTCGGACCCCACTGACGCCTTCGAGAGGGTCCGCAGCTCATCGGTCAGATCGGGTGCGGCCCGGGGGGTGCCGCGCCCGGTCTGCCCGACCTCGATCATCGCGGGGCGTCAACGCCGTGATGCCGCTCGCGACCGCCACGCGCGGTGCCTCAGGTAGTGTCGGCGCGTGCCGAGCGTGGTCGAGGACCTGGAGCGGGTCCCGCTCTTCAGTGGGCTCAGCCCGCGCCAACTGCGCCAGCTCGCCAAGAACTTCACGGACCGTCGCGTGCCGGCCGGCTCGGTGCTCGTCAGGCAGGACGAGATGAGTGGCGTCGCGTTCTTCGTGATCGCGGAGGGCGAAGCGGCCGTCATCGTCGACGGCACGCGCGTCGGCACGCTGGGGCCCGGCGACCACTTCGGCGAGCTGGCCATGATCAGCGAAAGCGAGCGCACGGCCACCGTCGAGGCGGTGACCCCGATGCGCTGCCACACGATCCAGTTCTGGCATTTCCGAGCGTTCGCGAAGAAGAATCCGGACGTGACGTGGAAGCTCCTCCAGCACGTCGCCGGGATCGTGCTCAAGGAGCAGAGCCGTCACGCCGCCCACGCCGAGAACGCATCGCGGTAGGGCTCCGTCGCCTACCCGGCGTCTTCACTTCGGTGAGTCGCCGGCCGGTGCCCGACTGCCCAAGCCCGGCCGGCGCCCCGACCTGTCCTCAGGAGGGACGGGTTCATGCAACCCGCCACATCGGAGTCACCCGCCGACTCGACAGGCTGTCGATACCCTGAGTGGATCAAGAACCGTCACCAGAAGGCAGATGCATGAGGCACGCGCGGACGATCGCGACCATCACGGCTGCGCTGGCGCTTACAGCCGCGCCGGCGCTCGCCGACAAGCCGCCGGCACCGCCCGGCAAGGCCAAGGGAACCGCGACCGCGCCGGGCCAGCTGTGCAAGAGCCAGTCCCGCCACAAGACCAACCACGGCAAGGGCAAGAGCCCGTTCGCCGCGTGCGTGGTGGGCGCCACGCGCGCGCAGCGCGACGCCGCGGGGAAGGCGCCCGGCGCGGCCCACACGCCGCCGGCGAAGCTGTGCGCCGACCAGTCGCACAGGAAGGCCGCGACCGATCCGAAGAGCCCCTTCGCCGCGTGCGTGAGCGGCGCCGCGAAGGCGCAGCACACCGGCGCGTAGGGCCGCCTTCGCCGACGGCGTCGGCGCCGCGGCGAACGAGGGAGAGAGGGCAGGGAGCACGCTGTTGCACCAGGGGTGGCGATCCGACGGGCGCGGCGGCGCGGCCCCGGGCGGGCGGCCTGAGGGCCGCCGCACCGCCCGCGTTGCGGGGGCCGGGACGCGCTCAACTTTCGGCGGCGGCGTCCGATGACTTCGGGACGTGTCGCCGCTCGCGTCCCCTCCTACCGCGTACTTTGACGCCCGTCTCGGCGCGTCGTTGGCTTTGGTCCCGGAGGCGGCCCTGGTGGCGGATGAGGACGGCGTCGTGCTTGGCTTCAACGACCGCGCCGAGGCGATGTTCGGCTACAGCGCCGAGGAGCTGGTCGGCCTCCGCCTGCCGGTGGTGCTGCCGGACTTGGATTCGCTTGCCGGGCTCGTGGACGCAGCGTGTGACGAGGCGCCATGCGTGCGGCTCGAGGCGCGCCGATCCAACGGCGTCCCGTTCGCCGCGGAGGTCTGCGTCCGCCGCGTTGGGGCCGAGGGCGCTGTGCGCGTGGTGTGCACGGTACGCGAGTTCGCGCGCGATGCGCTGGCGGACGAGGCACAGCGCTACTTCGACGTGGCGTTCGACGACGCGCCGATCGGGATGGCGCTGTTCAACCCCGACGGCGAATACGTGCGGGTCAACCGTGCGCTGTGCCGGATCCTCGGTCGCGGCGCGGCCGATCTGATCGGCCGACGCGACCAGGAGCTCACGCATCCCGATGACCGCCAGGCCGACGTCGACGCCGCGTGGGAGATCCTCGACGCCCGACGCAACACGCACCAGTGCGAGAAGCGGTTCGTGCGGCCGGACGGTTCGGTGGTATGGACGCTCGCGAACCTGACGTTCCTGCGCGACGACGGCGGGCGGCCGCTCAGCTGGGTCGGTCAGTTCCAGGAGATCACGGCCCGCCGTGCAGTCGAGCAGGCGCTGCGCGCCGAGCGCGATGTGTCGGCGGCGATCCTCGCGTCGATGGAGGAGGGCTTCGCGCTCACCCGGGACGGCGAAGTGCTCAACGTCAACGACGCCCTGTGCCGTCTGACGGGGTTCTCACGCGAAGAGCTGGTCGGATCGAGGGCCCCGTTGGCGTTCTGGCCGCAGGAGCAGCGCGACGAACTCATGGCGCTGCGCAAGCGGATCATCGAGCAGGGCGGCGGCGAGTTCGAGCTGGCGTTGGTGCGCCGCGACGGCACGCGCTTCGACGCGTCGATCACATACACGCGCGCGGCGAGCCCCGACGGGAGCGAGGTCGGGTTCGTGCAGACCGTGCGCGACATCAGCGAGCGCAAGCGCCACGAGCAGGCGCTCGAACGCCAGGCGACCCGCGACGGGCTCACCGGGGTGCTCAACCGCGCCGGGTTCGACGAACGGCTGGCACAGGAGGCGGCGCGCGCGGCGCGCGACGGCTCGCCCCTGAGCCTCGCGCTGCTCGACCTCGATCACTTCAAGGCCATCAACGACGCCCACGGCCACCCCGCCGGCGACCGAGCCCTCGTCGAGGTTGCCGCGCGGCTGCAGGCCGTCAGCCGGCCGCACGATCACGTCGCTCGCCTGGGCGGCGAGGAGTTCGCGTGGCTGTTGCGCGAAACCGACGCACACCACGGGCTGCGCGCCGCCGAACGCGCGCGCGAGGCGATCGCCGCGATCGCGCTCGACGGCATCGGCAGCGTGACCGCGTCCATCGGCGTCTGCGAACTGCATCCGGGCGGCGACGCCGAGGAGCTCTACCGACTCGCCGACGCCGCGCTCTACCGGGCCAAGACCGATGGTCGCAACCGCTGCCGGCTCGCCCCGCGCTCCGCCTGACGAACGCGTCCGGACAGGCAACGCTTCGACCTCGTCGCCCTTGACGCCATCGCCGGCGATCTCGTCGGCTCGAGGGCGGCCGCGGGCACGGACGCCGCGAACGCTGTCGTTCTGCTGCATGGCATCTCTGGGCGTGAAGCGGCCCTGCGGCGCCGTGCCAGTGGTTCTCGCTTGGGTCGAGGCGGCGCGGTCAGGCGGCGACGGCGTGTCGGCGCTGGGCTCGGTAGCGGGCGGGCGGGACGCCATGCACGCGGGTGAACGCCCTGGCGAACTGGGCCGGCTGGCGGTAAGCGACCTGGCCGGCGATGTCCCGGATGGGGATCGAGGTCTCGGCGAGCAGCTCGGCGGCGCGGTGCATGCGGATCCGGGCCAGAGACTGCCGGAACGGTGCGTCGCTGTGCTCGTCGAAGCAGCGTTGAAGCTGACGACGTGAGGTGGCGATCTGGCGGGCCACGTCGTCGAGGGTGAGCTCGGCGGCGTACTGCGCCTGCATGACTGCGATCGCGTCGCGCGCGAGCGTCGCTCGGGTGCGGATGGTCGTTGTGCGTTGCATGTTGTGTGGTTGCTGATTTCTCGAAGGCCCGGCATGGATGCGCCGCGACGGTCGCGACGCATCCGCCAGGATCTACAGTCGGTCGACCTTCCTGTGGAAGCGCTCGCCGGTCCTGCCGCCGATGATGGCGGCGCCGAGGGTGACTGCGAGCGACGCGATCAGCGCGATGACGCCGCCCGTCGTCAGGGAGCCGCTGTCCACGGGCAGCCGCGGAAGGTTCAGCGCGTCGAGCACGTTGTACTTCGACCCGCCGATTGCGGCAAGGGCGGCGACGACGACGGCGATGAGGATGCCCCACAGCCACACGCCGACGCCCTGCCGCGCCCCGTCGAAGCGGGCCATGCGCCCGGCGACGTAGCCGCCGAAGAAGTAGCCGATGGCCAGCACGACGAGCAGCCCGATCCCGCCCGCGAGGCCGATGGTCTCGGCCTCGGAGCCGCTCACCTTGCCGCCGACCTGGTTGAGCGCGAGCGCGGCGCCCGCAGCGCTGAGGATGCCGGTGAGGATCGCCGTCAGGCCCGCGGCCGACAGCCAGCCGGCGAGCGTCGACAGCCACGAGAAGCCGCCGAACTCGTCCCTCTGGCGCTCGCGTCGAGACGCGCCACCACGGGCCCGCTCACCGGTCTCGGCGCGGTCGAGCTCGGCGACGCTGGTCGCGCCATCGGTCGAGGACGTCGTGCGAGTGCGCGCCATGTCTAGCGCAGTCCCTCGCCGTCGGCGTCGATGCGCTCCTTGCGCACCTCTTCGGAGACCGTCTCCTCGTCCGTGTGGACGTCCTTGTCGAGGCGCACGCGCTCCTGGGGGACGACGCGCTTCTCGACGACGGGCTGCTCCTCGTGCAGCACGACCTCGTGCTCCTCGTCGGAGATGTCGGCGCCCGACACCGCGTCGCCGACGTTGGCGTCCGTGATCGGCTCGCGCTCGATCCGGACCTCCTCGTGGCTGACCGGGACCGTCTGGGTGACGTTCTCGGTCACGACGTACTTGCGCAGTCGCGCACGGCCGGCCTCGCGCTGGGTGGTGCCCACCCGCAGTCGCTCCTCGGACAGCGTCATGGCGTCGTCGGTGGTGGGTCCGGAGGTGTCGTGACCGACGACCCCGGGCTCCCCGGCGTGGTCGCGCCGGCCGGTGCCGGTTCCGGTGTCGGTGTCGGTGCCCCTGCCCACGGTGCCCGTGCCGGCGCCCACGGCGGAGTCGCTGTAGTCAGCGTCCGCGCTGTTCTCCACGTAGCCGCTCGCGATGCCGGTGTCGGTGCCGGTCGTCGAGTCGGTGTAGCCGGCCGACCCAGTGCCGAGGCCGTAGTAGTCGTAGAGCCGGTCCTCCTCCTCGGGGGACAACGAGCCGTCGGGGTCGACCCGCGGAGCGTCCTTGATCTTGTCCTTGGCGTAGCTCACGACGACGTCATCGCCCTGCACGTTCGCGTTCTGCAGGGGGACGAAGGACTCCGAGGTACCGAACAGGCCAGTCTTCACGGTGATCCAGGACGGCTCGCCGGTGGCGTCGTCCAGGTAGATCTGGCCGATGCTGCCGACCTTGCCGTCGCTCGTGGACACGACATTTCCACCCGAGCCGGCGAGGGTACGTGCTTGGTCAGTGGTCAGGCTCACGATGCGAACTCCTTCTGGTCACGACTTTCGAGGAAAAACCGCGGTTTACGGTGTAAACGTCGGACCGTTTGCCACCGTACCCCGCGGTCATCAGAGCCAAACGGGGGCCCCATGAAAGGCGGGCCGCCACGGCTCGAAGCGTCAGCGGCCGACCTTGAGGCGGTCGGTGACCCCCGCCAGGACCGACGACGGCCGCTGCTGCTCGCCGGCGTAGCTCGTCACGACGACCAGCGCGCCGGTGACCGCCGGGATCGCCCACTGCAGCGCCTTGAGCTGCACCTGCGCCTTCGCGACCTCCGCGGGCGTCGCCGCGGTCGGCTCGGTGCCGGAGGAGGCGGGGACCGCCTCGTAGCTCGAGACCTTCTTGCCCAGCACGCGGCTGTAGCCGGTGAGGCCGAGGGCGGTGACCGTCACGAGGGTCTTCACGACCGACATCGTGCCGACGCCCTTCTGGGTGGTGAGCCGACCCTTGTTGCCGAGAAGCTGGCCGACGGAGCCCACCAGGTGGGCGCCGATGGCGGCGGCGTTGACCGGGGTCCAGGCGTCCCATCCGGCGTTCGCGACGGCGCCGGTGGAGCTGGCGTCGGCCGCGACGCCGGCTGCGCGGTTGAGCGCGACGGCATTGGCCAGCGTGCCACCGAACCAGGCGGCGAGGCCGAGGTCGTGCAGCGAGCGGGAGACGACATTGTTCTGCATGAGAGCTCCTTGAGATCCGGGTAGGACCGCTGGGGTACCCGGTGGCGCACACCTCACACGCTGGAGTGCCCCACCCGGCCAGCCGGCCCGAGGGCGCGCAGGGCCCTCACCCGGTCTTCCGCTGCGACCGCCCGGACGGATGCGGTGCTCCTGCCACACGTCGCACGAAACCGACCCCGGTACCGAACTGGGCGGCGGTCGGAGCCGGCGACGCGGCAGACCGTCGCTCGGCGCTCAGGCCGACTTCTCCTGCAGGTCATCCAGTGGTGGGACGACGTCGAGGTGCCGGCCACTGGCCGGGCCGGCCCCCTGCCGGTGGCTGCGTGCCTGGCCCATGCTGGCCACCTGGCCCGTCGGGCGGCGGCGCCGTTGCCGGTGGCGTTCGGCGACGATCGTCCGCAGCACTCGCATCCCGTCGCTGAAGGTCCGCAGGTTGCTCTGCCCGTGCAGGCGGGGCAGCTCTGTGCTCGGCACCTCGGTGATGCTGACCCGGGCCGCGGCGAACCGGCAGTGGATCAGGGTCTCGATCTCGAACCCGTCACCCCACAGCATGCCGGAGGCAGGAGCAGGAAGGTCGGGCCCCGGAAGATCCAGCACGGGCAGGTGCTTACGCCAGAACGCGTTGTAGCCGTAGCAGAGATCGGTGAACCGGGTCCGGAAGGCGACATTGGCGACCAGGTTCAGCAGCGCGTTCCCCGCGCTGCGCAGCAGGGTGATGTCGTCACTCCCGCCGCCGGCCGCGAACCGGGAACCCTTGGCGAAGTCGGCCCCGTTGACCAGGGCCTCGACGAACATCGGGATCTCGGCAGGATCGGCCGAGCCGTCCGCGTCGAACATCACGACGATGTCACCGGTGGCCGCGAGGAAACCAGCCGAGAGGGCGTTCCCCTTTCCCTTACGGGTCTGCCGCACCACACGGATGTCGGGCAGCACGTCACGGGCGGCACGGATCGTCTCATCCGTTGAGTTTCCGTCAACGAGGATCACCTCGTGCAGCGATGGCAGCTGAGGCAGCACCTCTCGCAGGTTCTTCGCCTCGTTCTTGGCCGGCACCACCAGGGAAACCGTAGGTGAGTAAGTATCAGGTTGAACCATTACGGCCCCCCGTCGATCGATTCCGGGGGCTGGCAAACACAAACGGACGGCACCTGCCCCCGCTGGCACCGTCTGGCCAACCCTAAGGGGCAGCCGAGCGGAGGCAGCAGTCGAGCGAGCAAAGATTCCGGTGTCCTGCATCACACCAGGCCGGCGGCTGCGGACCCTTCGACGGCGGGAACACCGACCCGGGAGGGGCACCCACCGTCAGAGGCGGCGGCCGGTCACCGCCCACTCCCGGATCCGGTCGATCCGCTCCTGGAGCTCGTCCCCGCTCGCGATGGCCGACGGCGGACCGCCGCAGGCCGACCGCAGCTGGGCGTGGATCACGGCGTGCGGCAGGTCCGTGCGGTGGTGCCAGGCGGCGACCAGACCGTTCAGCTCCTTGCGCAGCCCCCGGAGCTCCTCGTGCGTGCTCCGGACCGGCTCCGCCCGGTCCTGTCGGGGAGCCCGGGACTGGTGGTTGGCCTGGTGCCGCCGGAGCAGGTCCTTGACCTGGTCGGGCTCGAGCAGGCCCGGCAGCCCCAGATAGTCCATCTCCTCTTCACTGCCGGACTGGGCGGTGAGCCCGAACTCGCCGCCGTCGAACACCACGCGGTCGAAGTCCGCCTCGCTGCCCAGGGCGGTGAACTCGCCCTCGGGCAGGTCACGCTCGCTCTGCGTCCGCTCCGCCTCGACGAGCAGGGCGGCCTCGTCGACCTCCCGTGCCGGGCGCAGCACGTGGTCGCGCTCCTTCTCCATCTCCGAGGCGTAGAGCAGCAGGTTCGGCACGCTGGGCACGAAGACGGAGGCGGTCTCGCCCTTGCTGCGGGCCCGGACGAAGCGGCCGACCGCCTGGGCGAAGAACAGCGGCGTGGCGGTCGAGGTCGCATAGACCCCGACGGCGAGCCGCGGCACGTCGACACCCTCCGAGACCATCCGGACCGCGACCATCCAGCGGTCGTCGCCGTCGGCGAAGGCGCTGATCTTCCTGCTCGACTGCGGCTCGTCGCTCAGCACCAGGACGGGTTTCCGGCCGGTGATGGACCGCAGCAGCTCCGCGTAGGCACGTGCCGCCGTCTGGTCGGTGGCGATGACCAGGCCGCCCGCGTCGGGAACGTGACCGCGGATCTCCGTCAGCCGGGTGTCAGCAGCTTTGAGCACCGCCGGCACCCACGAGCCCTGGGGATCGAGTGCCGTCCGCAAGGCCTGGCTGGCCAGGTCCTTGGTGAGCGGGCCGCCGAGCCGCGCCGAGACCTCGTCGCCGGCGCTGGTCCGCCACTGCAGGTCCCCCGAGTAGGCCAGGAAGAGCACAGGACGGACGATCCCGTCCGCGAGAGCCTCGGCGTAGCCGTAGGCGTAGTCGGCCTGGGAACGCATCCCACCGCTGCCGTCGGGCTCGTAGCGGACGAAGGGGATCGGGTTGGCGTCGGAGCGGAACGGTGTCCCTGTCAGCATCAGCCGCCGGGTGGCCGGCTCGAACGCCTCGCGGACGGCCTCACCCCAGCTCAACGCGTCGCCGGCGTGGTGCACCTCGTCGAGGATGACGAGCGTCTTGAAGGCCTCCGTCCGGATCCGCAGCGCGAGTGGGTTCATCGCCACCCCGGCGTAGGTCAGCGCGATGCCGACGTAGTCGCGGCTCGTCCTGCCCTGCTTCACGCCGAAGTTCGGGTCGATGGCCAGGTTGATCCGGTGCGCCGCTTCGGCCCACTGGGTCTTCAGGTGCTCGGTGGGCGCCACGATGATGACCCGGTCGATCTGGCGCCTGGCCAGCAGGTGGGCCGCCAGGGTCAACGCGAACGATGTCTTCCCGGCGCCGGGGGTGGCGACGGCGAGGAAGTCACGAGGGTTCTCGTCGACGTAGCGCTGCAGTGCCGCCGCCTGCCAGGCACGGAGGCTTTTGGCCGTGCCCCAGGCCGCCCGTGCGGGGAAGGCCGGCGACAGGCCGCTGCTGGCGATGGCTGCGGCAGCGCTCCCGGTAGGAGCAGGGTCGGGCTGGGCAGACATTCCCCAGAGTCTAGGTGTCGTTCCGGGCACAGCCCGCACCCCGACAGCGCGTGCCGGGGCCTCAGGGTCGGGCGAACTCGTTGCGGACCACGCCGACCCGCAGCGACGTGAGCGCGGCCAGCGCGGCGATCCCGGCCATCGTCAGCAGCAGGGCGCCGAAGGTCAACGCGAGGTTCCCGCTGGGGCGCAGCGCGGCGAAGATCGAGCCCGCGATGCCGACGAAGACCCCGGAGCCCAGCGCGTCGAAGAGGTTGAGCGAGGAGGCGTTGCGGCCCTGTTCGCTCTCCGGCGACAGCGTCATCACGGCCAGGGAGGTGCTCGATGTGGCGAGCCCCATCCCGAAGCCGGAGAAGATCCAGCCCACCCCGGCCAGCCAGAAGGGCAGCGTCGGCAGGAAGGCGAGGCTGCCGACCGCGAACAGGCCCAGGGTCACCGACACGCAGCCGGCGGTGATCAGCCGGTCACGGCGCACCGGGAACCAGGGTCGGGACTGGATCCAGGACCCGACCGTCCAGCCGACCGCCCCCACCGTCAGCGTGGCGCCGGCCAGGACCAGGGCGACGCGGCGCTGCTCGACGAGCATCAGCGGCAGGAAGGCCTCACCCCCGAAGAAGGCTCCCGGCAGCAGGCCACGCACCATGATCACCGGGGAGAGACCGCGGCGGAACCGGAGGAAGCCCGGCGGCATCAGCCGCGGCAGGCCGACGAGCAGCCCCGCGAGACCGCCGACGAGCAGGGCCACCGCCACGACGTCCAGCCGCTGCCCGGCCAGCTGCAGGGCCGCCGCCGCCAGCGAGACCACGACCGCCGACCAGAGCGGCGCCGGCGGCCGGGCCCCGGGTTCCGGTGGCAGCGGCTGGAAGGCCCGGATCATGGCCAGCATCGTCGGCAGCACCATGGCCGCCCCGAACGCCACGAGGGGGATGACCGCGAAGAACACCCAGTGCCAGCTGAGCCGGTGGGTCAGCCAGGCCGAGATCGGCGGACCGACGAAGGCGGGCAGCACCCAGGCCGTGGAGATGTAGCTGAAGACCCTCGGCCGCTCCGCCGGCGCGAATGCCTGGGCGACGCAGACGAAGATCGACACGTTGAGCACGCCCCCGCCGAGACCCTGCACGAAGCGGCCGAGGATGAGCTGCAGCATCGTCGTGGCCGACCCCGAGACGAGAAGCCCCACCGCGAAGACCGCCAGCCCGGCGAGCAGCGGCTTCGCGGGGCCGATCCGGTCGCCCCACCGGCCGCCGACGACGGTGGCGAAGAGCATCCCGATCACGAAGACGGAGAACGACCAGGCGTAGTAGTCGAGGCCGTTGAGCTCGCGCGCCGCCACCGGCATCGCCGTCGCCACTGCGATCGCCTCGAAGGCGATCGCCACGATGGTCAGGCAGACCCCGATCATCAGCCGGCGCTTGGAGACTGCGGCAGGGGTGCTGGGGTGGCCGTTGCGTTCAGCAGCCGGCCCGTTGCCGCCGGAGCGCTCGGTGTCGGGAGTGGCCATCCCCTCAGTTCACCACCTTCGAGCCCGCCGTCTCGAATCTGCCGTCCGGGCCGGTCGCTGTCTAGACTGACCCGTGTGAGTCAGCAACTGAGCCCTGGGGCCGAGACCATCGTCGACGAGCGCGTCGCCGAGAAGGAAGACCTGCGGCTGGAGGAGGGCGACCACGAACGCTTCTCACACTATGTGCCGAAGGAGAAGCTCACCGAGGCCATGGTGATGGGTACCCCCGTGGTCGCGCTGTGCGGCAAGGTCTGGGTGCCGAGCCGTGACCCGGAGCGCTTCCCGGTCTGCCCCGAGTGCAAGGAGATCTGGGCCAGCCTCGCCGAGGGCAACGACCAGGGCTGACCCTCCCAGCCTTCCCAGCAGCGGCAGCGCCCTGCTGGGCGCCTGTCAGCGTCACTGTGAGGCGTCGGCCACGAGCTCCGCGACGAACGCGAGCTTGGCGATCACCGCCGGACCCAGGACGAACGGGTAGAGGTCCGGCTTGCCCATGCTCCGGTTGATCTGGTTGAGCGCCTTGGCCAGCGGGATCCAGGCCTTGGCGATCACCTCGGCCGTCGAGGCCTCCGCGAGCGCACGTGGGTCGTGCACCGGCAGCCCGGTCGGGTGCAGCACCCCGAACGCCGCAGCGGTCTGCAAGGTGTCAGTGATGTGCAGGAAGTGCGCGAACACCTCGGCGAAGTCCTCGAGCGGGTGCATGCTCGCGTAGGCGCTGACGAACCGTTCCCGCCAGTCCGGTGGCGCACCGACGGTGTAGTGGCGGTCCAGCGCGGTGGCGTAGGAGGCGGTCTCGTCGCCGAACAGGGACCGGAACTGGCTCCGCCGTGCCGGCGCCAGAGCCAAGGTCTCGGCGTAGTAGTGCCCGACCTCGTGCCGAAGGTGCCCCAGCACGGTGCGGTACGGCTCGTCCATCGCTCGCCGCAGACCCTCGCGGTGGGCGTCGTCGCTCTCGGCCAGGTCCAGGGTGATGACCCCGTTCAGGTAGCCGGTGGTCACCGGTCCGGCCGTGCTCGAGAGCAGGTCGAAGGCCAGACCCGCCGACCCCTGGCGGACCTGCACCGGCAGCCGCAGCTCGTCCAGCCCGAACAGCAGTCGCCGCTTCGCCGCCTCCGCCACCCAGTACTGCTGCAGCCCCGCGACATCGCCGTCCGCGGGCCGGGTCCGGGTCAACCGGCAGTTCAGGCACCAGGTCGGCTCACCGATCCAGTTGCAGCCGCAGCCGTCCAGGTCGGCGCAGATGGGCGCGGTCGCCGACACCAGCACGAAGGCCCGCCGATCTCGGGCGTAGCCCACCGCGCTGCCGCAGGTGAGGCAGAGCGAGTTGTCGAAGAACAGCTCCGCTCCGCACCGGGGGCAGCCGAACGAGCGCATCGCCGCCCCGTCTCAGCCGGCAGGGTCGGCGGGCGCCATGTCGACCGACACCGTCATCGTCGACTTCTTCGACTCGGTGAAGATGACGCCCTTGACCGGCGGCACGTCGCCATAGTCGCGGCCGTAGGCGACGGTCGCGTGCGACTCATCGATCACCTTGGCGTTGGTCGGGTCGAGGTACAGCCAGCCGCCGCCGGGCACCCAGCAGCCGACCCAGGCATGACTGGCATCGGCCCCGACCAGTCGCGGCTTCCCCGGGGGCGGTCGCGTCGCGAGGTAGCCGCTGACGTAGCGCCCGGCCAGACCCAGCGAGCGGAGCCCCGAGACCATCACGTGCGAGAAGTCCTGGCAGACCCCCATCCGCTTCTCCAGCAGGTCGCTCACCCGGGTGCTCACCGACGTCGAGCCCGACTTGTAGGTGAAGTCGTCGTGCACGCGGTGCATCAGCTCCACCGCCGCCTCGCCCAGCCGTCGGCCGGGGGTGAACGAGACCCGGGTGTACTCCTCGATCCCCGGCGGGACCTCCACATAGGGCGAGGGGTAGCTGAAGTCCGCTGCGAGCCACGCGTCCTGCTGGTCGGTCCGCTCCGCCGGCCGGGCCCGCTCCCAGGGCACCGCCAACCGCTCCTCGGGCGGTCGCTGCTGGTCGACCTCCACCCGGCTGGTGGCCGTGATCACCAGCTGCTGGTGCGGCTCGGTGACGTGGAAGGAGGACTTCGTGTTGCCGTACAGGTCCTCGTGCACGAAAAGGTTGGCGGGCGCCGGGTGGATGGCGACCTCATGGCTGACGCAGCGCTGCCACTCCAGGTCGCGCGGCCGCAGGTGGAACACCCCGTAGCTGCCGGTGACATCGGCCTCGTAGGTGTAGGTGGTGGTGTGCTGGATCCGGTAGGCCTTCACGGCAGCCTTCCCGCCGCTGCCTGCCGGAAGAGGGGCTGCTGGGTGGGTGGCCGCTGCTGGTACTGGGTGCGGATCGCCTCCGCGAGGTCGCGCAGCTGCTCGTGCAGGTCCGCCAGGAACTGTGCCAGGGCCGGCCGCAGCCCCTGCTCCGCGATCGTCAGCGTGGTGGGGTCGGCCGTCCGGACCTTTTCGACGAGGGCCTCGAGCAGGCGCAGCGGACGCGCCGTCGGCGACCCGGTCGGCAGGGCCTGGAGATCGGACTGCACCCGGGCGAGCTGGTAGGCCACCGACCGCGGGTTGTGCTGGTCGACGACCAGCAGCTCCACGAGGGCGTCGGTACCGGAACGGCTGCGGTAGCGCCGGCGGTAGGTGACGATCGACTCAGCGGCCGTGAGCACCGACTCCCGCACCATCAGGTCCGTCTCGGCCGAGCGTCGGGCGGTGACCGTCACCTGCAGCAGCGCCACCACCTGCAGGGCTCGCTCCAGCCCCCGGCCGGAGTCGAGCAGGTACCAGCCCGGGTCACGGACCATGTTCTCGCTGACGATCCCCGCCAGCGCGAGCAGCCCGGACAGCACCCGCTCGGCGGCGTCGGCGAGCTGCAGACCCTGGTCGTACGGGTTGGCCGCCAGCGCGGCCAGGGCACGCTCCATCTCGGCCATCACCATCCAGACGTCCTCGGACAGCTGGTCGCGGACCCCTTGGGCGGCGAGCGACAGCGCGGCCAGCGCCTGCGCAGCGGTGCCGGCGCGGTGCCGGTCGAGCAGCATGGCCCGGAGCTCGGGCAGCAGCGGGGTCGCGGTCTGGAGGAAGCCCGGGTAGGTGGTGCTGACGTGCGTCACCGCCTGCAGCATCGCCTCCAGGGCCTGCCCGTGCGTGGTGTCGAGGTCGGTCTCGATGGCGAGGGTGCGGGTCGCGAGGACCAGCCGCAGCAGGTCCTCGGCCCGCTCGGCGTAGCGGCCGAACCAGAAGAGGTCGCTGAGCACGCGTGGCACCATCGTCGCGGGCGCGGTGGACATCGCGGGCAGGGTCCGCTCGGCGGCCTGCCGCGGCGCCACCGCCCGGGTGGTCACCACCGGCTCGCTGCTGACCACCCAGACATCCTTCGCCAGCCCGCCGTCCGCTGCGGTCACGAACGGACCGCTCCTGCCGGCCGCCTCGTCCGTCACCCGGGCCAGCCCGCCCAGCATGGCCGTGTAGGAGGTGCCGCTGCGGACCGCGAACGACCGGAGCACCACGTTCCGCGGCACCAGCCGCTCGGCCAGGGTGGTGGGCGCGGAGGACAGCGGCAGCACCTCCTGCCCGACGAAGCGGTGCGGCGCCGCCTGGATGCGGGCCGCCAGCCGGGTCCGTTGGTCGCCGGTGAGCGCGGAGCCCAGCACGCTGCGCCCGTCGCTCCGGCTGATCGGGCGGATCACCAGGTCGTGGAGGTGGGCGAGCACGTGCGCCAGTGACGCCGGGTCGCCGCACCACCAGGTGTCCACCGACGGCAGCCGCAGCGGCTGGCCGAGCAGCCGCTCGCTGAGCCGCGGCAGGAACGGCATCAACGCCGGGTTCTCCAGGATCCCCGAGCCCAGGGTGTTCACCACGCTCACCGTCCCCTGGCGCACGCACTCCAAGAGGCCGGTCGTGCCCAGCCGGGAGCCGGGCCGCAGCTCCAGGGGGTCGGTCCAGGCCGAGTCGACCCGGCGCAGGATCACGTCGACCTGCTCGAGCTTGCTGAGGCCCCGCAGCCAGACCCGGCCGTCGCGGACCGTCAGGTCGCTGCCTTCGAGCAGCGGGAACCCCAGCAGCGAGGCCACGAAGGCCTGGTCGAACGCGGTCTCGGAGTGCGGGCCCGGGCTGAGCACGACGACCCGCGGGTCCTCGACCGTCGGCGGTGCGGCCTCGACCAGGGCGGTCCGCATCGCCTGGAAGAACGGCGTCAGCCGGTGCAGGTTGGCCGCGTGGTAGATCTCGGGCATCACCCGTGAGACGACCCGCCGGTTCTGCATCGCATAGCCGGCGCCCGACGGCGCCTGCGTGCGGTCGGCTGTCACCTTCCAGGCGCCTGCGCCGTCCCGTCCCAGGTCGGCGGCGATCAGGAAGAGCCGTTGGGTGGCCAGCGACTCGGTGCCGACGACGGGTCGCAGGTACTCGCCGTGGTCGAGCACGGCCGCCGGCGGGAGGTCTCCGCAGGCCAGCAGCCGGCGCGGCCCGTAGAGGTCGGCGAGGATCGCGTCGAGCAGCTCCGCCCGCTGCACCACCCCCGCCTCCAGCCCGGCCCAGTCCCGGTCGTCGAGGACGAGCGGGACGGGGTCCAGCCGCCAGGGGCGGGGCTCGGTGAGGTCCGCGGTCCCGGCCGGTGACGCCGGCTCGTCGACCACGGACAGGCTGGAGGTAGGGCTCGGGGTGTAGGTGACGTTGTCGTCCTCGAGCAGCCGCGCGACCTCGCGCTGGGCGCGACCGAGGTCGGCGTCGACGAAGCGGTCGAAGCCGTCCAGCAGCGCGGCCCAGCCCCGTCGCGGGGTGCCGTCGGGGGCCGCCAGCTCGTCGAACCCGGGCTCGGGCTCGAGCACGTCTCCCTGCCCCGCGGTGGCCAGGTAGCGACGCAGAACGGTCATCGACTGCTCCGGTTGCGGTTCGTCCGTGGGTCCCGAGACGTCCAGCATCCTCGGGAACGGCTCATCCGCGTCCCCGACCCGCTGGTGGCCGCCGCCGCAGGTCCAGCGTCAACGGGTAGTCGACCTGGGTCACCCGGTGCCATCCGGCCTGCGCGTCCAGCGCGTCGATGTCGATCACGCCCGTGCTGTACCCGATCGGCTCGAAACGCCGCGCTCGACGGGCCTCGGCCTCCATCGCGTTCACCGGAGGGTGCTGATAGGAACGGCCTCCGGGGTGCACCACGTGGTAGGTGGCACCGCCGAGCGAGAGGGCGGCGGGGCGGTCGATCAGGTCGAAGTGCAGCGGGGAGTCGATCTCCAGCGTCGGGTGCAGGGCCGACCACGGCCGCCATGCCTGGTAGCGGACGCCGGCGACGTGGTATCCCGGGGTGCCGGTGGCCGCGAGCGGGACCGGACGCCCGTTGCAGGTGAGGATCTGGCGTTCGGGGACGAACCCGCGGACAGCGACCTGGATCCGCTCCGCCGAGGAGTCGACGTAGCGGGCGGTGCCGCCGGAGCTCGCCTCCTCCCCCAGCACGTTCCAGGGCTCGATCGCCTGCCGCAGCTCCAGCTCGACACTGCCGCCCCCGGCCGTGCTGACCTGGGTGCGACCGATCCGCGGAAAACGGAACTCCAGGAACGCGACGAGCCAGTCGAGGTCGAAGTCCAGGTCGTGCCGGCGGAGGTCGGTGACCACCTCGGCGATGTCGACCATCGCGAAGTGCGGCAGCAGGAACCGCTCGTGCAGCGCGGTGCCCCAGCGGACCAGCGGCGCCGAGTACGGCTCCTCGGCGAAGCGTGCCACCAGCGCCCGAACCAGCAGCGCCTGGACCAGTGCCATCTCGGGGTGTGGCGGCATCTCGAAGCCGCGCAGCTCGAGCAGTCCCAGCCGTCCCCGCAGCGAGTCGGGGTTGTACAGCTTGTCGATGCAGAACTCGGCGCGGTGCGTGTTGCCCGTGAGGTCGGTCAGCAGGTGGCGCAGCGACCGGTCGACCGTCCACGGCCGCACCTCGTCGTCCTCCAGCGCCGCGATCTCGGCGAAGGCGATCTCGAGCTCGTACAGCGCCTCCGGCCGACCCTCGTCGGCCCGCGGGGCCTGGCTGGTGGGCCCGACGAAGCGACCCGAGAAGAGATAGGACAGGGACGGGTGGTGCTGCCACCAGGTGAGCAGGCTGACCAGCAGGTCGGGACGCCGGAGCACCGGCGAGCGCGCCGGCTCGGCGCCACCGAGAGTGAGGTGGTTGCCTCCGCCGGTCCCGCTGTGCCGGCCGTCGAGGGCGAAGGTCTCGGTGCCGAGGCGCTGCTCCCGGGCCAGACGGTAGAGCGTATAGGTGAGCTCGCTCAGCTCCTGCCAGGACGAGGTCGGCTGCACGTTGACCTCGATGACACCGGGGTCGGGGGTGACGCTGAGGTTCCTGACCCGGGGGTCGGGCGGCGGCCCGTAGCCCTCCAGGACGACCGGGGCGGCCACGGCGGCGGCGCTGCGCTCGACCAGGCTGACGAGCTCGACGAAACGGTCGAGCTGCTCCAGCGGTGGCAGGAACACGTGGACGAAGCCCTCCCGGGCCTGCACGACCAGGGCTGAGCGGGCGGTCACCTCCTCCGGGTCGGCGACCAGTGCGTGGATCCCCTCGCCCGGCTCCGGCAGCGGGGCCGTCGCGGTGGCGTAGGACTCCTCACCGGTGTAGTCGGGGTCGCGCCAGGACAGCGAGCTCAGGGGCAGTCGCATCCCGGCCGGCGAGTCGCCGGGAACGAGCACGATGCGCCCCCGTCGGGTCCGCCAGGCCGGACTGGCCCAGGCGTCGCCGAACCAGGAGGGCACCAGGGGCAGCACCCAGGCGGCGGGGGTGGTCTCGGTGGCGTCGAGCGTGCGAACCAGGGCGGAGTCTGCGACGGCGGGGTCGAGGTGGGGCCGCGGCCCGGCGGGCTGACGCACGTCTGCCGCCAGCGCCGCCAACGGGTCCTCGAAGCACGGCTGGGCCTGCTCGACCGGCAGCCCGAAGCCGCGAGCCACCTGCTGGGCCAGGGCGCGGGCGCGGTCGGCAGCGTCGTCGACCGCCTGGCTCGCGTCGTGGGGATCGGCCAGCAGGGCCCGGTCCTGCCACAGCGCCTCACCGTCACTGCGCCAGACCAGCGCGATCTGCCAGCGCGGCAGACTCTCGCCGGGGTACCACTTGCCTTGGCTGCGCTGGACCAGTCCCCCGGACGCGAACCGGTCGGCGAGAGCCGCGGCGAGCCGGTTGGCCAGCACCCGCTTCTCGGGGCCGTCGGCGGCCACCGTCCACTGCGCCGAGGTCGTGTCGTCGACCGAGACGAAGGTCGGCTCGCCGCCCATCGTCAGCTCGATGCCCGCCGCCCGCAACCGCTGGTCGACGTGCTCGCCCAGCCGCTGCAGGTGCTCGACCTGGCTGGGGCTGTACGGCTTGGTGACCCGCGGGTCCTCGTGCACCCGGCGCACCGTGTTCGAGAACTCCAGCCTGGTGTCCGAGCGGTCGGTGACGCCGGTGATGGCCGCTGCCGACGACGGGTTCGGTGTTGCCGCCAGCGGGATGTGGCCCTCGCTGGCGAACAGGGCCGAGGTCGGGTCGAGCCCGATCCAGCCGGCACCCGGCACGAAGACCTCGGCCCAGGCGTGCAGGTCGGTGAAGTCCTCCGCCGGCCCGCTGGGACCGTCCAGGCTCGGACTGTCCGGGGCCAGCTGGACGAGATAGCCGGAGACGAAGCGTGCGGCCAACCCGAAGTGGCGCAGGGCCGCCACCAGCAGCCAGGCCGAGTCGCGGCAGCTGCCGACGGCCCGGGCCAGGGTCTCCTCCGGGCTCTGCACGCCCTCCTCCATCCGGACGGAGTAGGCGACATCGGAGTGCACGGCGGTGTTGAGCTCGACCAGGAAGTCGATCATCGGCTGCCCCTGGGCCCGGGTGGCCGGCAGCTTGTCCAACCAGGTCGCCAGGGTCGGGCTGGTGCCGGATGCAGGGTCGACCAGGTACGGCTGCAGGTCACGGGCCAGCTCGGACTCGTAGCGGAAGGGGTACCGCTCGGCGTAGGACTCGAGAAAGAAGTCGAAGGGGTTGATCACCCCCAGGTCCGCGACGAGCCCGACCGTGATGTCCAAGACGTCGGCCGGGTTCGGGAACACCGCCCGCGCCAGGTAGTTCCCGAACGGGTCCTGCTGCCAGTTCAGGAAGTGGTCGGAGGGACTGATCTGCAGGGAGTAGGCGTCGATCGGCGTCCGCGAGTGCGGCGCCGGTCGCAGCCGGATGACGTGCGGCCCGATGCTGATCGGCCGCTCGAAGCGGTAGGTGGTGCGGTGCTCCAGCGCGACCTTGATGCTCATCGCGCGCCTCCCCTGTTGCCTCGAACGCTCACCCCGCGGCGCCGCACACCGGCGTTCGGTCCGCCCCCGCCACCCGTCGGTGGCCCTGCCTCAGTAGCGGTAGTGGTCGGACTTGTACGGGCCCTCAGCGGGCACGCCGAGGTACTCGGCCTGCTTGGGGGTGAGCTCGGTGAGCTTGACGCCGAGCGCGTCGAGGTGCAGCCGGGCCACCGCCTCGTCGAGGTGCTTCGGCAGGGTGTGCACCCCGGTCGGGTACTGGTCGGGCTTGGTGAAGAGCTCGATCTGGGCGAGCACCTGGTTGGTGAAGGAGTTGCTCATCACGAAGCTGGGGTGTCCGGTGGCGTTGCCCAGGTTCATCAGCCGGCCCTCGCTGAGCACGATGATCGAGCGCTCGTTCTCGGTGCCTGCGTCGAAGACCCACTGGTCGACCTGCGGCTTGATGTTCACCCGGGAAACGTCGGGCCGCTTGGCGAGACCCGCCATGTCGATCTCGTTGTCGAAGTGTCCGATGTTGGCCACGATCGCCTGCGGCTTCATCCGGCTCATCTGGTCGGCCGTGATGACGCCCAGGCAGCCGGTCGCGGTCACGAAGATGTCGGTGAGCGGCAGCGCGTCCTCCAGGGTGGTCACCTGGTAGCCGTCCATGGCCGCCTGCAGCGCGCAGATCGGGTCGACCTCGGTCACGAGCACCCGGGCACCCTGGCCACGCAGCGCTTCGGCGCAGCCCTTGCCGACGTCGCCGTAGCCGCAGACCACCACGGTCTTTCCGCCGATCAGCACGTCGGTGGCCCGGTTGAGCCCGTCGAGGAGGGAGTGCCGGGTGCCGTACTTGTTGTCGAACTTGGACTTGGTCACGGAGTCGTTGACGTTGATGGCCGGGAACAGCAGGGCCGTCCCGCGGGCCATCTCGTAGAGCCGGTGCACGCCCGTGGTCGTCTCCTCGGTGACGCCCTTGATCTCGTTCGCGATCTGCACCCAGTCCTTGCCCTCGTCGAGGGTGCGGCGGACGAGATCGAGGATGATGTGCAGCTCTTCCGGGTCGTCCTCGGTGGCCTCCGGGGTCTTCCCGGCCTTCTGCGCCTCGACGGCCTTGTGCACGAGCAGGGTGGCGTCACCGCCGTCGTCCAGGATCATGTTGGCGAGCTTGCCGTCGGGCCAGCTGAGGATCTCGTTCGTGCAGTCCCAGTACTCCTCCAGGCTCTCGCCCTTCCAGGCGAAGACCGGGGACCCGGTCGGGGCTTCGGGGGTACCGTCACCCACCACGACGGCCGCGGCCGCCTGGTCCTGGGTGGAGAAGATGTTGCAGGACGCCCAGCGGACCTCGGCGCCCAGCGCCACCAGGGTCTCGATCAGCACTGCGGTCTGGGTCGTCATGTGGATGGACCCGGCGATCCGGGCCCCCGCCAGGGGCTTCGACTCGCCGTACTGCTCGCGCATGGCCATCAGGCCCGGCATCTCGTGCTCGGCCAGGCCGATCTCCTTGCGGCCGAACTCGGCGAGGGTCAGGTCAGCGACGCGGTAGTCCATGGGGGCCAGCCTAGGGGGACCTGCCGACAGCTCCCGCATACCGGACCGGCGTGGACGACAACGGCCCGGCTTCTTCCGGGGTCAGTGGCCCGCCGGAGCCGGGGCCTCGGGCCGGGGGTCGGGGACGTAGTCGGCGCGGTAGATGTCGGGCTCCAGGTACAGCGACGTCACCATCGGCTCGGCGGCGCGGATGTTCCGCTCCGCCGCGTCGATGGTCTCGGCGACCTGGCCGGCGCTCGCGCTGGTGCGGACTCCGATCTTCGCGGCGACGAGGATCTCCTCCGGCCCGAGGTGCAGCGTCTTCATGTGGATGACCCCGGAGACGCCGTCGGTGCGGCGGAGCGCGTCCTCGATCCGGCGCACGGCGTCGGCGCTGGCAGCCTCGCCCAGGAGCAGGCTCTTCGTCTCCCAGGCCAGCGTGACGGCGACCGCGACGAGCAGCAGGCCGATCAGGGCGGTGCCGATCACGTCGAAGATGCCGTTCTGGGTGATCAGGGTCAGGCCGACGCCGAACAGGGCGAACACCAGGCCGATCAGGGCGGCGAAGTCCTCGAGCAGGATCACCGGGAGCTCGGGGGCCTTGGCCGACTTGATGTAGCGGCCCAGGCTCTGCTTGCCGCGCAACTTGTTGGCCTCGTGGATCGCCGTCCGGAAGGAAAGACTCTCCGCGACGATCGCCGCGCCGAGGACGGCGAGCGGCACCCACCACCAGCGGCTGTCGAGCAGCTCGTTGCCGTGACCCGCCTGGATCTCCTCGTACTTGTGGTACGCCTCGTAGAGGGCGAAGACGCCACCGATGCTGAACAGCACGATGGAGACCAGGAACGCGAAGATGTAGCGCTCCCGGCCGAACCCGAACGGGTGCTCCGGGGTCGCCGCTCGCTTGGCCTTCTTGCCGCCGACCAGCAACAGCACCTGGTTGCCGGAGTCGGCGACGGAGTGGATGGCCTCGGCCAGCATCGAGGAGGCGCCGGTCAGCAGCCAGGCACCGAACTTGGTCGCGGCGATGGCCAGGTTCGCCGCCAATGCAGCGACGACGGCCTTGGTCCCACCTTCAGCACTCATGCAGCGAATCCTGTCAGATCGGGTAGCCGCCGCCCGACCACGTGGCGCCTGCCGACCTCAGAGGGTCACGTAGCGACCCAGCCCGACCGCGAGGTACACGGCGGCGAACATCCCCGTCTGCAGGAGGCTCACGTAGCGCTCGACGTCGGAGCCGGCACGGTGGCTGAGAGTGCAGATCCGGGTGTCCTGGTGCTCCGCGGCCGCCCGCAGCCGGTTGTGGTCGCGGCGGACCAGGCTGTCGTGGCTGCCGTCGTCCAGCAGCACCAGGGTCGGCCGTCGGTCGGCCTCCGTGTCGTCCTCGAACGGGTCGGCGAACGGGTCCCGTGGCACCTGGGACTCCAGGATCGGCAGCAGCTCGTCCGCGTCGGCGGCGAGCGCCGCCCGCCCACTGGCCGCACGGAGTGCCTCCGCCACCCGGCGGCTGGCGCGGGCCGCGAGCACCGAGCCACCCCAGACCAGCGGCTGCGCCTCGGCCAGCCCCATCGCGAGGTCCTTGGCCGGGTTCTCCGACAGGTCGCTGTAGGGGGAGCAGGACTCGGCCACCTCGTCCATGGCGTCGGCCACCGCCTCCGGGTGCACCTCCGGGCCGAGCCCCATCCGGTGCAGCCCGGCCAGCGCGACCACCGCGGCCGCCAGCGGGTCGGCGGTCGTGGTGGGCAGCAGGACGGTGGACCGGGACGCGGCGTGCTCGGCGACCAGGGAGACCCGAGGGCAGGCGATCAGCAGCTGGGCGCCGCGGCGGACGGCCTCGTGCACGGTGCCGACCAGACCCGGCTCCGCGCCGTCGCTGGCCATCACGACGACGAGGTCCAGCGCACCCACCCAGCCGGGCAGGCCGTGCGCGGGCCACGCCACGAACGGCACCGGGCACACCGGCTCCAGCATCGCGCGGATGAACCGGGCCTCGGAGCCGGCCGCGACCACGGCCCGGGGACGAGCCTGGTCTTCCAGCCGGCCGATCGGCTCGGCCGCCTCCGAGCTCTCCCGCCGCACCCGGGCGCCGGCCTCGGCCATCCGGCGCAGTACCGGGTCAGCAGCCGCCAGCGCGGTGGGGTCCTCGAGCAGTGAGTCGTCGAACACCGCTGTCCCCGAACCCGCTCAGCCGGCGTCGGGCCGGCGGGCCTCGTCGATCAGTAGCACCGGGATGCCCTGGCGCACCGGATAGGCCAGGCCGCAGTCGGCGGCCAGGCAGACCAGCTCCTCGCGCTCGTGGTCCACGGCGAGGGCACCGTGGCAGTTCGGGCAGGCCAGGATCTCCAGCAGCTCGGGAGCCAGCTCGACAGCCATCGTTCTCCTCGTGGTCGTGCGGTGGGGGTAGGGGGTCAGCCGCGGATCAGCGCCAGGGTCTCGTCGCGGAGCTCGGCCATCTGCTCCTCGGTCGCAGCCTCGACGTTGAGCCGCAGCAGGGGCTCGGTGTTGCTGGGGCGGACGTTGACCCACCAGTTCGGCCCGGCGACGGTCAGGCCGTCGACGCGGTCCGCCGCGCCCCGGCCCTGGAACGCCTGCTCGATCCGGTCCAGCGTCGCCCCGGCGTCGTCGACCTGGGAGTTCAGCTCGCCCGAGGGCACGTAACGGGTGAAGCCCGCGCTCAGCTCCGACAGTGGCCGGTCGGAGGCGCCCAGCAGGGCCAGCACGTGCAGCGCGGCCAGCATCCCGGTGTCGGCGCCCCAGAAGTCGCGGAAGTAGTAGTGGGCGGAGTGCTCGCCGCCGAAGATCGCGCCGTGCTCGGCCATCGCGGCCTTGACGAAGGTGTGACCGACCCGGGTGACCACGACGTCCCCGCCGAGCTCGCTCACGATCTCGGGCACCGACCAGGAGGTGATCTTGTTGCAGACGATGGTGCCGCCCGGTTCCCGCTCGAGCTCGGCCCGGGCGATCATCGCGGTCACCGTGGAGGGCGTCACCACCTCGCCCCGCTCGTCGATGACGAAGCAGCGGTCGGCGTCGCCGTCGAAGACGAGAGCCATATCGGCGCCGTGCTCGATCACCGCCGCCTGGGCGTCACGCAGGTTCTCCGGTTCCAGCGGGTTGGGCTGGTGGTTGGGGAAGGTGCCGTCGGGGTCGGTGTAGAGCCCGACGAGCTTCAGGTCCAGGGTCCCGAGGACCGCAGGCAGCGTGTGCCCCGCCATCCCGTTGCCGGCGTCCGCGACCACCGTGAGCGGGCGGATCCGGGACAGGTCCACCAGCGACAGCAGGTGGTCCGCGTAGGCCTGCAGCAGGTCCCGCTCCGTCCGGGTGCCGCGCCTCGCGGCGGCGATCGGCGGCGCGCCCATCGCGCGCTCAGCGATCGCCACCAGCTGTGCCGGGGTGATCGGCTTCGCGGCCGCGTGGCAGAACTTGAGCCCGTTGTACTCGGCCGGGTTGTGGCTGGCGGTGAACATGGCCCCGGGCATGTCCAGCCGGCCGGAGGCGAACCACAGCTCGTCGGTGCTGGCCAGCCCGATGTCGATGATGTCGACGCCCCGGCTGAGCACCCCCTGGGCGAAGGCGTCGGACATCCGCGGGCCGCTCACCCGCATGTCCCGCCCCACGACCAGGCCGCTGCCGGTGACGGCCAGGTCCAGCACGTCGACGAGCGCCGCGCCGATCGCGAAGGCTCCGTCCTCGTCCCACTCGGGCTCCGGCCCTTCGGTGACGCCACGGATGTCGTTGGCCTTGAAGATTCCCTGGGTGATCATCGAGCGGCATCCTACGGTGTGCCGGGCAGGAAAGGACGGTTTTCGACCTCCCGCCTGCGGCGACCCGCAGGTCAGGCGTCCGGGTCGGCCAGCACCGTCAGGTGACCCCGTCGGCGGAGCTCGACGATGCCGGGGCGGCCCCGTGGCTGCTCGTCGACAGAGCTCGGGGCGTCGTAGGCGAGACCCACCTCGCGGACGGCGTCGGCCAGCGCCAGCAGGTCGTCGGTGCTGGGCCGCGGGTCCGGGTCGCCGGCGAGCCGGATCACCTCCCACCCCCGGGGCGCGGACAGCGCCGAGGCATGGGTCCGGCACAGGTCGTAGCAGTGCGGCTCGGGCTGGGTGGCCAACGGGCCCAGCACGGCGGTCGAGTCGCTGTAGACGTAGGTCAGGGTGGAGGTCGCCGGCTCCGAGCACCCCGAACGTGAACACCTTCGTGACCTCACGGGGTGGACGGTACTCGTCCTCGCGCCAGGTGGGGGGATGCCACAGCGTGTCCTGACCGCCGGCCCGCTCTAGAGTGGCTCGCATGTCGAGCCGACGCCGGGACCGTCACGGCCGCGGCCTGCGGGGGCCGCTGGCCGCGCCGAACCCGCTGGTGGCACGCCCCGCCAGGCCACCCCGACCGAGCACGCCCAGCGAGGCGTTCCAGGAGGCGGTGCACGCAGCCGTGGACCGGGTGGCCCGGCACTGCCCGGACGCCGTGGCCGGCATCGCGTTCGGTATCGAGGACGTGCCCGGGGTCGAGCTGGCCTGGTCGGGACAGCAGGTGCCGCTGGCGCTGGCGATCGAGGCCACGGCCGACCGGCCCAGCCAGCTGGTGGTCTACCGACGTCCGCTGGAGCACCGCGCGAGTAGCCGCCGGGGCCTGCAGACCCTGGTGTACCGGACGCTGGTCGAGCAGCTCGCCGCCCTCACGGGCCGCAGCGTGAGCGAGCTCGACCCGGACGGTGACGCTGATGAGGACGAGGACTGACCCTCAACGGGCGACGGCCGGGTCCTGCTCGACGCGAGGAGCCCGGCTGGCCACGTCGGGGGAGGTGAGCGGGACGGTGGCCAGCGCCGCCACGTCACCCTCGGGCGCGGTCAGGGTCACCGAGCCGACGACGCTGGAGCCGTCCGGCACCGTGACGACCAGGTAGGACGGGCCGGGCGAGGTGAGCCGCCGGGTGGCGGTGCCGCCGGCGGCCAGCAGGATGTCGTCCTTGCGGAGCGAGACGCCGGCGTAGCTCAGCACCTCGAAGGTGGTGGCGGCGTCGGTGTCCCCGCCGTTGCTCAGCACGAGCTCGCTGGCGGTCGCTCCGGTCGTGGTGGCGACGGCGCTCACCCCGCGCCGGACCAGCGGCGGCGTCGCCGGCTGGACGGCCACGTCGGGAGCCGCGCCGCTGCGGCTGCTGGTGGAGACCACCGACCCGCTGACCGGGGTGTCGCTGCGGAGCCGAATGCTCGCCGAGTCTCCGGCCAGCCCCGCCTCCAGATCCACCGTCGCGGTGCTCTCGGGCGGCACCTCGACCGTGTCGGCCCCTGCCGGTGCGAAGGGTCCGCTCAGCCCCAGCACCTCGACCGCAACCTGGGCCCGGTGGCTGCCGGGGTTCACGACGGCGAGCGAGCGGCTGCCGCCGTCGCCGGGAACCCCCGGGATGACGACGGTGGTGGCCGGTGTGGTGGAGGGCACCTGCCAGTCGGCGCCGGCGGGCTGCAGATCGGCGGTCCGGACCCGACGCGCTGCCACAGTGACCCGCCCAGAGCTGGCCCGCGCCGCGACGCTGAGCGGCCCGGACGTGTCGACCAGGCTCGAGACCGAGACGGTCCTGGTGGACCGGCCGGCGACCACCACTCCGGGACTGCCGGGGACGACCACCCGACCCCGCGGACCGTAGAACCGCAGGTCGACCTCCGCCTGGCCCTCGTCGGGGTTGGTCAGGATCAGCTCGGTCCGGTCGGCGTCGGTCGAGCCGACCCCGACCAGCCACTGCTCGGTTCCGGGGGCCAGGCACGGGGCAGCCATCAGGCCGGTGAACTCACCACGGGTTGCGCTGCTGGAGACCACCCCGCTGCCGGTGCTCGCCATGGCGCCCTCACCGGTCAGCAGGACCGGACCCGCAGCATCCGCCAGCTGGTTTCCCGAGCCGGGCTGGGTGATGCTCAGCTCGGCCGCCGCGGCCGGCAGGACCGACCCGGTCAGCGTCCCCTCCCCCGCCCCGCCGCCGCGCACGGCCACGACGGACACCTGGCTGGGCGCCCCCTCGGTCCCGGAGCCGGAGCCGTCCGAGGGTGAGGGCGACCCGGAGCCGTCCGTGTCGTTCCCCGGCAGGGTGCAGACGGTGCTGCTGCGACCGACCACGGTCGAGGGCGCGGCCTGAGGGACGGCCGACTGGGACCCCAGCAGGCTGCCGCCCACCGCGACCATGAGCAGGGCGGCCAGGACGGCGGTCAGGACGCCGGCGCGACGCAGCCACCGGCGGTCCCGGTAGCGCGGAGCCAGGACGTTCGACATCAGCCCACCTCGGCCAGGGTGGCGGCCCGCCGGGCGGAGCGGGCCGGATCCCGGACCTCGGGCCGGCGCACCGCCGGCGCCGCGAGCACGCATGCGACGAGGACGACCAGGCCCTGGGCGTAGAGGAACCAGTGAGCGAACGACGGCAAGGTCCAGACCAGCTGGCCACCCTCGGCCGGCACGGCGAACGCCTGCTGCCAGCCACCGTCGACAGGGCTGAGGGGTCGGCCGTCGAGGCTGGCCCGCCAGCGCGGGTCGGCGGCCTCGCCCAACCGGACCTGGCGGCCCTCCTCGCCGGGAGGAAGCGGAACGGGCGGGTCGGCCAGCGGGGTCCGGCTACCGGTCGCGTCCACGAGGGCACTGCGGGTCACGGCGGGTTCCAGCCGCCAGACGGTGCTCTCCTCGGTGCCGCTGGCAGCACCGAGTCCCGGGGTGTTGTTGATCCTCGCCCGCTCCTCGTCGTCGCCACCGCGTACCCAGACGTAGCCGATGCCGAGGTCGCTGAGCTGCGGCGTGATGTCGGAGTCGGCCGTCCCGGCGACGAGCCGGACCACCAGGTCCTGCGTCCGCTGGTAGGCCGCTGTCGAGCCGCCGAAGGTGCCGCCGCGGTCGGCGTCGCCCAGCCGCAGCTGCTGGTCGGCGAGCACCGAGAAGCGTGCCGCCGGCCCGGTCAGGTCGAGCGCGAGCACGCGGACGCGTGCGTCGGAGACCATCGCGTTGCGGACGTACGGCGGCAGCCCCGCGAGAGCGACCCGGTCCACGGGCCCGCGGACGCCTGCCCAGACCCACCAGACGGCGCCGCCGACGGTCACCACGGCGACGGCGAGTCCGGCCAGCACGGCCACCGGCTGCACCCAGGAGAAGCTCCGCTGCTTGATGTCGCGGGAGAGCCCGTCGATCCCGACGGCCCCGCCGAACGCGAGGGCGGCGAAGGCGACCAGCAGGTAGGGGCCGGTCCAGGGCCGAACCTCGGTACCGAGCGGCGGGACGCTGACCACGAGCCGGGAGAGCACGATCGCGAGCGCCAGCGCCAGCAGCGCGGTCACCCAGGACGCGACCACGACCCTGCGGTCCGAGCGCCGGACCAGTCCGCCGAGGGCGACGGCCCAGACGACCCCGAAGACCACAGCCCCGACCCACAGGGGTGGCAGCCCCGGCCCCACCTCGCGGCCCAGCAGCAACCGCCAGACCTCCGGCGCCGCCGGCGCGCCCTGCAGAGCGGCGTCCGGACCGACGAGGATCCGGCCGGGGGCGAGGATCAGGCTGGGCCACCACGGCAGCAGCACGACCAGCGGCAGCCCGAGGGCGATGCCGATGCGACCGAGCTTGCGGGGCGTCCGCCGTAGCTGCAGCGCGCCGATCAGCCCGGCGGCGAGGGCGAGGATCATCATCGACGGCTCGAAGCTGACCATCACGACCAGCACCACGCCGGCCCCCCAGGCACCGCGCCAGGCCTCCGGCGTCCGCACCCGACGCAGCACCAGCGCACCGACCGCCAGCACCAGCAGCGGCAGGGTCAGCGCGAACACGCTCAGCGAGAGCCGGGCCTGGTTCGTGCCGCCGAGCAGGGCCGGCAGCAGCGCGTAGGTCAGGGCGACCCAGAGCCGCAGCCGACGGTCGTGAACGGCCCGTCGGACCACGGGGTAGGCGACGAGCAGCGACAGCGGGACGACAGCGCAGATGAGCAGGGTGGTCAGCCACTCGGGGCGGCCGGCCAGCACGGTCGAGGCCACGGCGGTGAGCGCCAACCAGGGCGGACTGGACTGGCCGGGAGCCCCGGGGACCGGGGCCCAGACCGCGGACCAGAGGTCGGGAAGCCGGTCCTGGGCCGGCAGCAGCGCCGGGCCCGCGAGGGACCCGCTGCCGAGCACGCCACGCGCCGCCACCAGGCTCGCCACTCCGGTGAGCACGAGGGTGAGCACGACGGGGCTGAGCCAGGGGTTGCGTGGCCGGTCCTCGCCGACCGAGCTGAAGTCGTCACCGGTGAGCTCGTCGAGGGAGGCGGCGTCGACGTCGCCGGCGACGCTGCGGTAGCGGTCGGAGAGCACGCTGTTGAGCGACTCGGCGGCGATCCGCAGGCTGCTCCACCACGGCGGCCGCAGCGCCTGCACGATCTCGCCAGTACCCGGTGCAGGGCGGCGGGCCCTGGCTCGGCGCCGCAGCGCCCGGATCCGGTCGGGGTGCGCGACGAACGTCCCGAGGGCGAGCAGCTCGTCCCGGGAGCGCGCCGGCACCTTGCCGAACAGGTAGCCCACCGCGTGCACCAGACAGCTCCAGACCAGGCGGAGCCAGACCAGCGGCAGCGCCGGCGCCGAGGCGTGGCCGGCGACCACGAGCATGCCGAGCAGCCGGTCCAGGGCTCCGGGCCGGCGTCCCGCCGCACCGCGGGGGCGGAGGCCGGCCCGCCCCACCTGCCGGTGCGTCATCTCGGCCTGCGGCGTGGTGACGACCCGGTAGCCCTGCAGATGAGCCCGCCAGCCGAGCTCCACCCCGTCCCGGAACACCGGCAGCGCGGGGTCGAGGCCTCCGAGGTCGTCCCAGACGGCGGTCCGCACGAGCAGGCCGCAGGTCGAGACGCCGAGCCGGGCCTCCGGCTCGTCCCGCTGACCCTGGTCGATCTCCCCCGGCTCGATCATCAGCTCCCGCCGGCCGGTGCCGGAGATGGAGACGCCGACCTCGCTGATCTGCCGACCCGTCCGGCGCTGCGCCGGCAGCAACAGCTTGGGCCCGGTGATGGCGATGGTCGGGTCGTCGAGAACGTGGTCGAGCAGGTGGTCCAGGGTGTCGGGCGCAGGGACGGCGTCGTCGTGCAGCAGCCATAACCAGCGGCCGGCCTCGCCCGCGGCCATCCCCGGGTCGCCCTGCTCCCGCGCGCTCTCCCGGTCCTGCTGCAGGGCCGAGCGGACGGCGTCCCCGAAACCGCTGCCGGGCTCGCCCGAGTAGACGGCGTCGAGCAGCCCGCGGTCCCGAGCCCGTTCGAGCAGGGTCGGCGTCGCGTCGGCGCTGCCGTTGTCGATGGCGATCAGCCGGTCCGGGCGGCGCCGCAGCCGCTCCAGCCCCTCCAGCGTGGCTGCCAGCCAGCGCCCGGCGTCCAGAGCGACGAGTACCGCGGTGCCGTGTGCGCCGGAGAGGTCGCGCGGGACCTCCTCCGGCGGCTCCACCGAGACCCAGGCCCACGGGTCGGAGACGTCCTGATCGGTACCGAACGGGCCCGACCGCAAGGACGACCACTCGTAGGTGTCGCCACCGCGGCGGCCGTCGCGAGCACCGCTGCCGGTCGTGCTGTCCATCCGCTGCGCGAGTCCCTTGGATCTGTGTCTACCGAGGCCCCTGCACGGCGTCGTGCCGTGAAGCTGGCAGGACGCCCGGGCCGCCCTGTCGGGCGGCCCCCACCCTATGCGAGGGAGCCGTCAGTCTCCACGCGTTGACGGCGTGGACGAGGGACGCTCAGACCGCGCGCTTCTTGAGCTTGCGCCGCTCGCGCTCGCTGAGGCCGCCCCAGATGCCGAAGCGCTCGTCGTTCGCCAGCGCGTACTCGAGGCATTCGCCGCGGACGTCGCAGGAGAGACACACCTTCTTCGCCTCCCGGGTCGATCCGCCCTTCTCCGGGAAGAATGCTTCAGGATCGGTCTGGGCGCACAGAGCCCGCTCCTGCCAGCTGAGGATCCCGCCGTCCCCTTCGTCCATCAGTTCCGGCATGACCTGTGCCAGTTCCTGCATCTGAAAAGCCTCCTCGACCCCGTGCGTGTGTGAGCTGCCACCACCACGACTTCGCGGGCCGTGAGGGCATCGGCATGGCCATCCGTCAAGCCTGGCAGCCCCCGCCGGCAACCCGCGCCGTCGAGGGACGCAGGGTGTCGGGCCAGTACGGCGAATAACACTGAGGGAATTACATGCCCGTCAATACCGGTTCGTCAAGTGCTGACCTGATAGTGGAAGCTCGCGCGGCAGGGCCGCAAACCCTGCTAAGGGCCCCACTCGTGCCGCTTCTCGGCCCCCGGCCGGTCGGCAGCCCGTCCCTCCTCCGGGGACTCACCTGCCGTCGCGGGCAGCTCTGCCGCCGGCTGCCAGCCACCGGCGCTGGCCGGGCTGCCCCAGCCTGCGGCCGGCCGGCCGGACGCGGCGTCGCCCGCGGTGTACCAGGCCGCACCGGCGGCAGCGTCGGGCTGCCAGGTCGGCTGCAGCTGCGGATCGGGCTGGGACTCCTCGGGCGGTGCCACCGACGGCTCCTCCAGGGCAGGCGGCGCGGGGGTCGGGTCCCCGGCGGGCTGCGGGCGCCTCAGCAGCACGGCCAGAGTGACGACCGCCAGCAGGGGCACGACGAGGTCCACCAGCGTCTCGGCCAGGCCCAGCCGGACGAGTGGGGCGCCGGACGCCGTCGCGCCGCTGACCAGGAGCACCACGGCCAGCACCAGGGTCAGACCCGCGACGACCAGGGCCACGCCCGTCAGTGCCCGGGCGTGCCGGGTGGCCGGCCGCAGGTGACAGCAGAGGACCAGCACCGCGAGAACCACGAAGATCATCGGCTCACCGAGCTGCCGGCCGGCGAGGCCGGCCGCGTCGCCGGGCCGGCCGAGGCCAAGCCGCGCCGAGGTGGCAGCGATGACCAGGACAAGCACCACCCGCAGCACCAGCGCCGCCGTGACGACCAGGACCGCAGGTTCGCGCCACCGCAGGATCCGCTCCATGCCGTCAATCTACGGCGGGTGCTGACCGGGGCCGTGGGCGGCGAGGGCGCTCGGCGCCACGCCGTCCGGCGACCGGTCGGGGCTCTGGGAGACTGGGCCGGTGCAGATCGTGGTCCTGGCCGGCGGTGTGGGTGGCTCGACGTTCGTGCAGGGGGTGCGGCGCGGCTATCCCGGAGCCCAGATCACCGTGGTCGGCAACACCGCGGACGACATCACCCTGCACGGGCTGCGGATCTGTCCGGACCTGGACACCATGCTGTACCGGCTGGGCGGCGGGGGCGACGAACAGCGCGGCTGGGGCCGGCAGGGTGAGACGTGGCGCGTTCTCGGCGAGCTCGCGGCCTACGGCGCCGAGCCGAGCTGGTTCTCGATCGGCGACCTCGACCTCGCCACCCACCTCGTCCGGACTCAGCTGCTCGCGGCGGGCTACACCCTGACCGAGGCGACGCAGGCCCTGGCGTCGCGCTGGCTCGCGGATGACCCGTTGCTGCGGGTGCTGCCGATGAGTGACGACCGCGTCGAGACGCACGTCGTGATCGCGGCGCCGGAGCAGCCGTCCGGGCGCCGAGCCGTCCACTTCCAGGAGTACTGGGTCCGGCTGCACGCCGTCCCCGATGCGCTCGAGGTGGTGCGGGTGGGGATCGAGACCGCGCGGCCGGCGCCGGCGGTGCTCGAGGCGTTGAGCACTGCCGACCTCGTGCTGATCGCGCCGAGCAACCCGGTCGTCTCGATCGGGCCGATCCTCGCCGTACCGGGCCTGCGGGAGGCCGTTCGCGCCGGCGCCGCACCCGTGGTCGGCTTCTCGGGCATCCTGGGCGGCGCCCCCGTCCTCGGCATGGCGCACCGCTTGCTGCCGGCCATCGACGTCGAGGTGGACGCGGCTGCCGTCGGGCTGCACTACGGCAGCCGCGCAGCGAACGGCGTGCTCGACCTCTGGGTGATGGACAGCCGGGACGCCGGCTCGGCGGACCGGGTGCGGCGCGCCGGGCTGGACGTCGCCGTGACCGACCTCGTGATGCACGACCCCGACGCGACCGCGAGCTTCGTCCGGGAGACCGTCGAGCAGCTGCCGACGGGCTCGGCGCCGGCGGCGTGATCACGATCTTCGCGCCGGCGACCATCGGTGAGGTCGCCCCGGGCACCGACGTCGCGGAGCTCGTGGTGGACGCGGTGGCGGCGGACCCGGCCGGTCCGCTGCAGGCCGGGGACGTGGTCGTCGTGACCTCCAAGATCCTCAGCAAGGCCGACGGCCTGACCAGGCCGGCGCGCGAGCGGGACGCGGTGATCGCTGAGCAGACCGAGCGGACGGTGGCCCGTCGCGGCCCCACCTCCATCGTCCGGACCCACCACGGGCTGACCGTCGCCGCGGCCGGCGTCGATGCCTCCAACGTGGCGCCGCACCTCATCCTCGTGCTGCCACCCGACCCGGATGCCCGCGCCGCCGAGCTGCACGCTGACCTCCAGCGGCGCACCGGGCTGGCTCTCGGGGTCGTCATCTCCGACACCGCGGGGCGGGCGTGGCGGATGGGACAGACGGACCAGGCGATCGGCGTCGCCGGGCTGAGGGTGCTGGAGCGCTACGCGGGCCGGCGCGACGGCTACGGCAACGACCTGCAGGTGACCGCCCGGGCGGTCGCCGACGAGATCGCCGGGGCAGCGGACCTGGTCAAGGCCAAGCTCGCCGGCCGTCCGGTCGCGGTGGTCCGCGGGCTGGCGGACCTGGTGCAGCCGGTCGGCGCCGCCGACGGCCGGGCTGCGGACCTGATCCGGGAGACAGGTCAGGACATGTTCGCCCGCGGCGCCCGGGAAGCCGTGCTGCTGGCGGCACTCGCCGCGACCGGGCAGGCCGAGCGCTACGAGGAGCTGGTCGCGCTGGAGGAGCCGGCGCGCACCCAGGCGGTGCTGGCCGGCAGCCGGCTCGGCGAGGAGGGCCGGTCACTGCTGCGGGACCTGCTGGCCGCCGACCTGAGCTGACGGTGCGGCGCGCAGCAGCCGGGAACCCTCAGCATCACCGGTTAGACTCGGCCCTTCTGCGAGCGGCGCACCTGCCGCCTCGCACCACGACACGGCAGACACTTCCCGGGGCCGGGCCGCGCGGGCCCGCCCGGGGCCGCAGGAGGAGAACCGGTGGCCAAGCCCCCCAAGCCTGAAGCCGGCGCCAGCCGACGGGAGCGGCTGGCCTCGTTCGAGGCCGCCCGCAAGTCCGAGCAACGCCGGCGCTCGATGGGCCTGCTGGCGATCTGCGTGGTGCTGGCTCTGGCCCTGCTGGCCTACCCCGTCTACCTCTTCGTCCAGGACCACAACGCCCGGAACGCCACGCTGGCGGACTTCGGGACGGACCTGGCGGGCGCGGGCTGCAGCGCCCCTGCCGAGAACACGGCGACGGGCAACCAGAACCACGTCCCGGACGGGACGAGGGTCACCTACGACCGCCTGCCGCCGGACTCGGGCCCCCACTACGGCACTCCCGCCCCCTTCACCAAGCACTTCTATGCCGGCGACCGGCCGGCGGTCGAGACGCTCGTCCACAACCTCGAGCACGGGTACACCGTCGCCTGGTACCGGGCCGACGCGCCGAGCGACCAGATCAGCGCTCTGCAGGACATCGCCAAGACCTTCTCGGGCGACAACGACGACCTGGCGAACAAGTTCATCGCGGCGCCCTGGACGGACCCCGGCTTCCCCGCCGGCAAGAATGTCGTGCTGACCCACTGGTACGCCGACCCGAGCGACCCGACGAACACCGGCAAGCAGAAGGGCATCCGGCAGGAGTGCGCCGCGGTCAGCGGTGCCGCGATCGCCGACTTCATGGAGACCTACCCGGCGGCAGACTCGCCGGAGCCGAACGGCGCCTGACCCCTCAGCTTTCTTCTTGATCGACCACCGCAGCGGTGGGCGATCAAGAAGAAATCGCGCGAGTCAGGCGTAGCTGCGGCCGAGCTGCACGGTCACCTCGGCGACGAGCTCCTTGATCCGCTCCGCTTCGCCGACCGGACAGACCAGGGTGATCTGCGGCGTCTGCACGATCACGGTGTCGCTCAGCCCGACGACGGCGACCAGCCGGCCGTCCTCGGAGTTGTTGATCACGAGGTTGTCCCGGGCGTCCAGCAGCACGCTGACCCCCTGGGTCGCGTTGCCGTGGTCGTCGCGGGGCAGCTGCTCCCCCAGCGAGGCGAAGCCGCCGACGTCGTGCCAGCTGATCGGGAGCCGGACGGCGACCACCCGGGCGGACCCCCGCCCCTGGCTGACCGGCTCCATCACCGCGTAGTCGACGCTGATCTTGAGCAGCGTCGGGTAGATCTCAGCCAGCCGCTCCGGAGCCGCCGCCAGCTCGGTGACCAGACCGTGGGTGACGGGCTGGAGCAGCTCCAGCTGGTCGAGCAGCGTCTGGGCCCGCCAGACGAACATGCCGGCGTTCCACCAGTACCGGCCCCAGGCCAGGTACTCCTCCGCGGTCTCCCGGTCCGGCTTCTCCTTGAACTCCTCCACCGGGCAGACCTCCGGCCGGTCGGGCATCGGGTCGCCGTGCCGCAGGTAGCCGTAGCCGGTGTGCGGCGAGGTCGGCACCACACCGAACGTCACCAGCACGTCGGCGCTCTCCTCCGCCATCGAGAAGCCCTCCTCCAGGGCGTTCCGGAAGCTCTCGACGGGGTTCATGATGTGGTCGGCGGTGACCACCGCGATCACCGCCTCGGGGTCGCGCCGGGCCAGCACGGCCGCCGGCCAGGCGACCGCGTTCAGCGAGTCCCGGCCCTCCGGCTCCCCGAGGATGTTGGCGGGATCCACCTCGGGCAGCTCGGCCGCCACCACGTCGGCGTAGTCCGCCCCGGTGCAGACCAGCACCCGCTCGGGCGGCACCAGCCCGTCCAGCCGGTCGAAGGCGATCCGCAGCAGGCTCTTCCCGCCGAGCACCTTGAGCAGCTGCTTGGGCATGTCCTGACGGGACAGGGGCCACAGCCGCTTGCCGGAGCCGCCGGCGATGATGAGCACGTAACGCATGGGGCACAGGGTAACCGGGAGGATCAGCCCGACCGGTCCGAATGAGGCGATCATCGCCGGTCGTTGCCTCGTCGATATCACCGTAGGATCACCCGATGCGTGAGCTGATCAGCGCCCGGCTGCGGCGCAGGGCCGCGACCGTCGGCGGCGAGCCGCTCCTCACCTACTACGAACCCGTGGCCGGTGTCCGGGTCGAGCTGTCGGCCGTGACGATGCTCAACTGGGTGGACAAGACGTCCCACCTGCTCAGCGACGAGCTCGACGTGGGCACGGGCGACACGGTCCAGCTGGCCCTGGCCCAGACGGCTCCGGGTCACTGGGTCACCGCCGTCTGGGAGCTTGCCTGCTGGCAGGTGGGCGCGGCGGTCGCGCTGGCGGCGCAGCCCGAACCCGCCCTGGTCGTGACCGGGCCGGACTGGTCGCAGCACGCGGCGTCACCGGTCGAGGTGCTCGCCTGCAGCCTGCACCCGCTGGGCCTTCCGTTTCCCGACCCGCTCCCCCCGCCGGTGCTGGACTACGCCCTGGAGGTCCGCGGGCAGCCCGACGTGTACCCGGCCCTCCGGCACCCCGAGGAGCTGCCGGCGTGGAGCGACGACGAGCGCCGGCTCAGCCAGGGCGACCTGGTGGCCGGACCGGCGCCCGCACCGGTCCGGGCCCTGGTCCGGCCGGACCTGCCCTGGTCGACCGCCCACAGATCGGTGATCACCCCGCTGCTGACGGGAGGCTCGGCGGTGGTCGTCGCCGGGCCGGTCAGCGAGGACGAGCTCAGCCGGATCCGACGCGAGGAGCGTGCGGACGGCTGAGCCCGGCAGCCGCCGGGCGGACGGCTACAGCTCCGGCTAGGCAGGGTCCTTGACCACCAGGACGGGGACGTCGGACTCCAGGATGATCGTCTGGGTGATGCTGCCCAGCAGGAACTTGCCCACCGGGGACCGCCGGCGGGCGCCGATCACCAGCAGCTCCGCGCCCGTTTCCTCGGTGAGCTGGAGCACCTTCCCGGCGACGTCGCCTTGACCGGCCGCCGCGTGCAGGGTCCACTCGACGTCACACGTCGCGTCGGCGAGGATCTTCGCCACCTCGTCGGAGACGCCGCCGCGGATCGCCTCGGTGGTGTCGAGGTCGAGAGTGTCGACCACGTGGATCACCGCCAACGACGTGTTCCGGCGCAACGACTCGAAGGCGGCCTCCTTCAGGGCCAGGTTCGAGCTCGGCGGTCCCTGGTGCGCAACGGCAACGCTCATGAGATCCCTCCGGGTCTGACCTGGGTGGTGGGTGTTGCGAGCCGGCCGGGGCCGGGAATGCTCAGGTCCGCATACTGCACGGGGTCGTCCTCTCGTCGTTGGGCGTCGAGCAAGCGGCGACCCCGTCCCCGTGCTCGTGGATCGGGTCCGGGGTCGCCGGCGCGGTCAGCGCTGCAACTCGTGGCTGAGCTCGGTCAGCTCGTCGCCGCCGGCCATCTGCCGGGTGAGCTCGTCGAGGGTCACCTCGGCGCGGTGCTTGTCGAGCACCGCCTGCCCGAGCTTGAGGATGATGAAGTGGTCGCCGACCAGGTAGGCGTGGTGCGGGTTGTGGGTGATGAAGACGACCCCGAGGCCCGCGTCCCGTGCGGCCGCGGTGTACTTCAGCACCACGCCCGACTGCTTCACCCCGAGCGCTGCGGTCGGCTCGTCGAGGATCAGCACCCGGGCGCCGAAATAGACGGCCCGGGCGATGGCGACGCACTGGCGCTGCCCGCCGGACAGTTCCCCGATGGGCTGGTCGATGTCCTTGACGACGATGCCCATCTTGCGCAGCTCCTCGTCGGCGATGCGCTTCATATCGTTCGTCTTCAGCCCGGACAGCGGGAAGTTGCTGCCGGTCATCTCGGAGCCGAGGAAGAAGTTCCGCCACACCTCCATCAGGCTGACGACCGCGAGGTCCTGGTACACGGTGGCGATGCCGTGGGCCAGCGCCTCCCTCGGGGAGCTGAACGAGACCCGCTGACCGTCCACGAGCATCTCGCCCTCGTTGTACGGGTGCAGCCCGGCGATGATCTTGATCAGGGTCGACTTCCCGGCTCCGTTGTCGCCGAGGACGCAGGAGACCTCCCCTGCGTTCACGGTCAGGTTGATGCCTTTCAGTGCCCTGATGGCCCCGTAGGTCTTGCCCACGTCGATCATCTCGACGAGCGACTCTCCTTTGTGCAGGCTGGGATCCGCGTGCTCCTGCAGGGTGTCGGTCATGATCAACCCACCTTCCGAGCGGTCGAGAGCTTCTTGACGTAGAGATTGACCAGCACGGCCAGCAGGAGCATCACGCCGAGGAATGCGCGGAACCAGTTCGGGTCCCAGCCGGCGTAGACGATGCAAAGGCTGGTCATGCCGAAGATGAACGCGCCGATGGCCACACCGATCGCGTTGCCGTAGCCACCGGTCATCAAGGTGCCGCCCACGACCGCGGCGATGATGTAGAGGAACTCATTCCCCACGCCGTTGCCGGCTTGCAGGACGTTGAAGTTGTACAGGTAGTGCATGCCCGTGAACCAGGCGAGGAAGGAGACCGTCATGAACAGGCCGATCTTGACCCGGATGACGGGGACACCGACGGCGCGGGCACTGGCCGCGTTGCCGCCGACGGCGTAGATCCAGTTGCCGATCTTGGTGCGCTGCAGGATGTAGGCCGACAACGCCGTGAACAGCAGCCACCAGATAACGGTGATGTTGAGCTGCACCGACCCGATCTGGAAGACGTGGGCGAAGATGAAGTTGAGTGCGCCGTAGCCGTCCATCTGGTTGATGTTCTGGCTGGACACCGACCCGGTCACGATCTTGGTGACGCCCAGGTTCGCGCCCTGGAGTACGAAGAAGGTGCCTAGCGTGATGAGGAAGCTTGGGATCCCGGTCTTCATCACCAGATAACCGTTGAGGAACCCGACGGCGAGACAGAAGACCAGGCTCAGAATCGCGCCCACCCAGAGGTTCAGCCCGAGGTTGTAGCAGATCAGGGCGTTGAAGAGTCCGGCAGCCGTCACCAGGACACCGGCGGACAGGTCGAACTCGCCCCCGATCATCAGCATGCCCACGCCGACGGCGACGATCCCGATGGTCGAGGACTGGTAGAGGACGGTGAAGAACGCCGGCGCCGTGCGGAAGGCCGGCGCCACGATCAGGAAGAAGATGAAGATGACAATGGCTGCAACGAGTGCCCCGATCTCGGGACGAGCGAGCAGACGGTTGGAAAGACCGAGCTTGACGCGGTTGGAAGCCTCGGCGGGCGCACCCGCCGGCGCAGTCTTGACTGTTTGACTCATAGCTGCTCCGAGGTTCGTGGCGCTGGGTGGCCGGCACTTCTACGCCCGGCCACCCCAGTCGCGCCGGTGGGACTAGCGCGTGTTCTGGTCGATGAAGGGCAGGATCGTGTCGACGTTCGTGCTGTCGACGAACGAAGGACCGGTCAGCGTGGCCTTGCCGCCGCCCAGGACGTTGCCGTTCTTCTTGTAGAGGTACAGCTGGCTGATCGCCATGTAGCCCTGGAGGTAGGGCTGCTGGTCGATGGCGAACTGCAGCTTGCCATCCTTGACCGCCTGCGCGGCGTCCTTGTTCAGGTCGAACGTTCCGACCTTCACATCCGAGCGACCGGCCGCTCCCATGGCCTTGATCGTGTCGAGTGCCTGCGGGGCGCCCAGGGTGATCACCCAGTTGATGGACTTGTCTTCGGCCAGCTTGGCCTGGATCGCCGAGGTGACCGCGGAGTCGTCGGCGCCGTTCACCTGCAGGTTCTCGGTATTCGGAAAGCTGTCCTTGACGCCGGCACACCGGTCTTCGAGCGCGACCGACCCGGTCTGCTGGATCGTGCAGAGGATCTTCTGCGCGCCGGCCGCCTTCGCCTTCGCCCCGGCCTGCTGGCCGGCGAGCTTCTCATCGGAGGAGAAGTGCGCGATGGACCCGGCCTGATGGTAGTAGTCGAGCCCGGAGTTGAACGAGTCGACCGGAATGCCGGCGGCTTCGGCCTTCTTCACGGTCGGGATGAGCGCGTCAGGCGTCACCAAGGTCGTAGCGATGCCGTCGACCTTGGCGTCGACCGCCCCCTGGATCAGGGTTGACTGCTTTGTCGCGTCCGGGTCAGAGGAGTACTTCAGGGTCGAGCCGGTGTCCTTGGCTGCCTGCTCTGCACCGGAACGAATGCGGTCCCAGAACGTGTCTCCGGGGGTCTCGTGCGTGATCATCGCGAACGTGTAGCCGCTGTCACCGCCCCCTCCGCCACTGTCTGACGCTTTCGTCGAAGGCGCGCCCCCGCCACTGCAGGCGGAGAGGGCGAGCAGGGCAGCGGCTGCGAGTGCGGTCAGGGTCAGACCCTTGCGCGATCTATTCGGGATCAACGGTGATTCCTTTCGTCGGTGCGGCGCGACCGGTCACATTGCCGGGCGAGGCTGGGGACGGTTCTGGGTGCCGAGCGCAGGAGCCTTGGCTGACAAGCCGAAAGGCGAGGATCTGCGGTCCCAGCTCGACGGGGGCGGGGTGCGCGTGCCCGATCGGACCGCCGAGGGAGTGCTCACAGGGGAACCTCCATGACGAGGCCGGCAGCGTTGCCGACGCGAGACACTCTGGCGAGACCATCGCCGGCTGTCAATACTTTGTTCTAACATTTCGATCGAACCCGTCAGGAGAACTGGCCTCGGCGACGCAGTGCGAGGCGCTCGAGGGCCGAGGTGGGCGGGCTCCGCAGGGCCACGGAGCACCTGCTCGGGCTGGGTCACCGCCGGTGGTCCACGTCGACGGGGGCCACGCTCCC
This sequence comes from Friedmanniella sp., assembly GCA_045806705.1. Classification (GTDB taxonomy): domain Bacteria; phylum Actinomycetota; class Actinomycetes; order Propionibacteriales; family Propionibacteriaceae; genus Microlunatus. The sequence continues at coordinate 706 of JBJMIS010000098.1, read as the reverse complement.
GGGGCTGCCGAACGTCGACACGGCTACCGCCAGGCCCTGGAGCAGGGCGCTCCTACCAGCGAGGTCCAGGTCGTGACGGCCGGGTGGCCCGGCTGCCGTGGGTGGACTTGACGAGGGTGCGCCAGGACGTCACCCAGCTCACCGACAGAGCGGTGGCGCAGGCGCCGGCTCGGATCGCCGCAGCCAGCACCCGCTCGGCCGTCGTCGTGCCACCCCGGCTCGTCGTGCGCGGCACCAGCGGCCCCGCGCCCTCCCGGTAGCTCGCAGCCAGCGGGACCTCATTCGTTCTGCGGGAACCCCAGGTTCAGGCCGCCGTGGCTGGGGTCCAGCCAGCGGGAGGTCACCACCTTGCCCCGGGTGAAGAAGTGCACACCCTCGACACCGTGGGCGTGGCTGTCGCCGAAGAGGGAGTTCTTCCAGCCTCCGAAGGAGTAGTAGGCCATGGGGACGGGGACCGGCACGTTGATGCCGATCATGCCGACCTTGACCTCGTTCTGGAACCGGCGGGCCGCGCCCCCGTCGTTGGTGAAGATCGCGGTGCCGTTGCCGTACGGGTTGTCATTGCTCAGCCGGACACCCTCGTCGTAGCTGTCGACGCGGACCACCGAGAGCACCGGGCCGAAGATCTCGTCGGTGTAGATGCTCATGTCGGTGGTGACGTGGTCGAACAGCGTGGGGCCGACGAAGAAGCCCTCGCCGTCGCTGT
>JBJMIS010000097.1:0-23544 GCA_045806705.1 Friedmanniella sp. | reverse complement strand
CGTCTGCATTGAGCACCGCAGTTCCGGTCCGCGGCACGGCATCAACCAGCACTGACTTGATGTGCGCCAGCTGCTGGATCGTCTCGACGCCCTTGAGGCCCAGGTGGTCGCCCGTGACGTTGGTCACGACTGCGACGTCGTTGCGGTCGTAGCCCAGCCCCTCGCGCAGGATGCCGCCGCGCGCGACCTCGAACACGGCGGTGTCCACGGACGGGTTCTGCAGCACCATCTGGGCCGACTTCGGCCCACTCATGTCGCCCTTCTTGATCAGACGGCCGTCGATGACGATGCCGTCCGTCGTCGTCATCCCGACGCGACGGCCCATCAGCTTCAGGATGTGGCCGATCATGCGCACCGTCGTCGTCTTGCCGTTGGTGCCGGTGACGGCCACGATCGGGATCCGGCTGGGGGTGCCGGGCGGGAAGAGCATGTCGATGACGGGCTTCGCCACGTACTGGGGTTCACCGACGGTCGGGTGGGTGTGCATCCGGAACCCCGGGGCTGCGTTGACCTCGCAGATGGCGCCGCCGGTCTCGCGCACCGGCTGGGTGATGTCCGGCGCGATGAAGTCAATGCCGGCGATGTCCAGCCCGACGACCCTGGCAGCCTCTTCGGCGATCTCGACGTTCTCCGGGTGAGCCTCGAACGTGCGGTCGATCGAGATGCCACCGGTGGACATGTTCCCGGTCAGGGTCAGCCGGACGGTGGTGTCCTTCGGCGGCACGTCATCCATCCCGAAGCCTTGCTCGGCCACCAGGGCGACCGCCGCATCGTCCACCCGGATCCGGGTCAGCACCTTCTCGTGCCCGACGCCTCGCCGAGGATCGGCGTTGGTCTGCTCGACCAGCTCGGCGACCGTGGAGCGGCCGTCCCCGACCACGTGGGCCGGCACCCGCTCCGCGATCGCGGTGATCCGGCCGCCGATCACCAGGCAGCGGTAGTCGCGTCCGGTGATGAAGCTCTCGACGATCACCCAGCCACCACGCGACTCCTCCTGGGCCACCGGGAAGGCCCGACGCACGTCGTCCTCGCTCTGCAGGTCCAGCATCACCCCGCGGCCGTGGTTGCCGTCCAGGGGCTTGAGGACCACCGGGAAGCCTGTCCGCCTGGCGAGCCGCACCGCCTCCTCGACGGTGCGCACCGACTCCGACCGCGGAACGGGAAGGCCGGCCGCACCCAGCAGGGTGAGGGTGAGCTCCTTGTTGCTGGCGATGTCGACCGCGATGGAGGAGGTGATGGACGTCATCGTGGCGCGGATGCGCTGCTGGTGCACGCCTTGGCCCAGCTGCACGAGGGAGGAGGTGTTGAGCCGCAGCCAGGGGATGTCCCGGCTGACCGCCTCGTCGACGATCGCCTGGGTCGAGGGCCCGAACGCCGTCCGCTCGCCCCGGACGATGAACCGCTCCAGCTCGGCGTCGAAGTCCAGGTCGGGGTCGGGGGAGATCAGGTCGTTGACCAGCCGGACCGCCAGCTCGCCGGCCGCGAGCCCGACCGACTCGTCGGTGTAGGCGTAGATGACGTTGTAGCGGCCCCGCTCGCCCTTGACCTGCCGGGTCTTGCCGCGTCGCATGTCGTGGCCGACCGTCTGCTGCAGCTGAAGAGCCACGTGCTCCGCCACGTGCCCGACCCACGTTCCCTCGTGCAGCCGTTCCACGAAGCCGCCCCGCCGGCCCCGGCTGCAGGTGTGCGAGGCCAGGCCGGGCAGCCGGGCCACGAGTGCGTCCGCGAAGCCGGGCAGCAGGTTGGTGGGGAAGTCCTCCAGCACGCCGAGGTCGACCACCAGGTGGATCGCCGGCTCGTAGTGCCAGACGTTCGGGCCGCGGTAGACCCGGCTGGACACGATCCTCAGGTCGGGCTGGGGGGTCGGGGCGGCGCTCTCGGTCACAGATGGCTCCTTGGACGGTCGGCTGCCCTGATCCTTCCACTCGACGGCGTCAGCGACTCCCCTCGCCGCCGCCAACCTCCCCACGTCGACTCCGGGTCAGCTGTGGGTGGCGGCCCGCTCGCCCGGCTGAGGCGTCAGCTGCGCTTCCCCCGGCGCAGATGGCGGGCGTAGTGGCTGGGGGAGACGCCGTCGGCCGCGATGTCGCGGGCCAGCCGGCGCAGATCGGCCTCGGCCGCCCGGACCTCCTCCACCTCCGCGTCCGGTACGGGGGTGGCATGGGCGACGAGGGCCCGGGTGCCCAGGTCGAACGTGCTGCCCGCCGGCAGCACGTGCAGCGTCGCGCCGGAGACCAGCAGCGGGGCGCTTCGCGGGGCCGTGAACGCGTTGGAGACGAGGTGCCGCCCGTCCACCAGCGTGACCGCGCCCCGGCCCACGACCTCGAGCTGGTCGCCGTCGCGGATCACCGCCGCCGTGTCCTCGTCGACGCCCAGACCGAGCAGCGACGGGGACTGCGCGACCAGCGAGAGCAGCCTGCCGTACCGGTTGCGCTGTTCGAAGTGCTGGTCGATCACCACGCCCTTGATCAGGCCGAGCCCTACCGAGAGCTGGCTCATCCGCTGACGGGGCGTCGAGCCACCGGTGCCGAAGGCGATCATGTGTTCAGCCAGGATGCTGGCGCCGGCCGAGGTGCCGCCCACCACCGCGCCGCGGCGGTAGGCGGCCACGATGGCGTCCCCGAAGGCGGTGCCGGTGAGAAACGAGCTGAGCTTGAGCTGGTTGCCGCCGGTCATGAAGACCCCGTCCACCTCATCGAGGCGGGCGGCCAGGTCCAGGTCCTGGGCCTCGGCCCGGCTCTCCGGTCGCAGCGGGACGACCTCGGCCGCCCCCAGCGAGCTGAAGACCGCCCGGTAGACCTCGATCACCTCCGGTCCCAGCGACGAGGCCGTCGGTACCACCGCGATCCGGGCCTCGGCGCCGCCGGCGGCGGCCAGGAACGACCGCAGCACCGTGCGGCGGCGCAGCTTGGCCTCGGCACCGCCGATCGCGTACAGGGTGCCGAGCGGGCCGACGGATGGGTCGAGCATGGGCACCAGGCTACGGAGTCGGGCCCCCCGTCCGGCGGTGCCACCCGGCGCGGAGCCGTCGGCTCAGCGGACCATCCAGCTCGCGGCGGCGCACAGCGCGTCACCGGCGGCGCTGCGCAGCCGGCGCAGCTCACGTGCCCGCAGCTCAGCCTCGTAGGAGGACCGTGCTGCCCCGTCGGAGTCCAGAGCCTGGTCGCAGGCGGCGAGTAGCCGGGCGGCCCGGTCAGCCGCGACCCGCTGCCGTGGGCTGTAGCCGGGCGCCAGCTCGGCTCCGGCGTCCCTCGGTCGGGAACCGGCCGCGACCTCGAGCCGCGCCAGGGTCGCCCCCGCCTGCAGCACCGCCTCGCTGAGCGTCCGCTCCGCGTCGTAGGAGCTCGGGGGGGCGAACGGCCGCTCCGCCCGGTGCGCCCGCCACTGCACCCCGCGGCCGACGGCGTGCGGCACCAGCCCCAGACCGCCGCTACCCGCCAGCACGGCCTCACCCACCTCGAGCGCGGCCTGGTTCAGCTCGGCCGGGCCGCGCAGCGAGCCGAGGGACCCCGGCACCGGCAGGGCGAGCACCCACATCTCCGGCTCCTGGGCGGCGATCGTCGGCAACGCGGTCTCCAGAGGCGTGGCCCGCAGCGGGTCCAGGCCGAGCAGGTCCTCGGGGTCGACGACGTGGTGGGCGACGTCGGCCCCGACCACCGCGACCGCGGCCTCGGCCACGCTGACCTGGAAGCGGACGACGGCGTTCAGGTTGACCGTCATCCGCAGCGAGGGGAGCGACTGCACCGGACCACCGTACGTGGCCCCACGCGACGCGGCGCCCGGGCCGGCTCACCGTTCCGCGGGACCCCGGACGCTAGGTTGGGGCGCATGGCAGCAGTGGTGGATCTCGCCGGTGTGAGCATCGTCCGCGGGGGCGCGACGCTGCTCGACAACATCGACTGGACCGTCGACGAGTCCGAGCGGTGGGTGGTGATCGGGCCCAACGGTGCGGGCAAGACGACCCTGCTCCAGGTGCTGGGCGCGCAGATCCATCCCTCCAGCGGCGTGGCGGGCCTGCTGGGCGAGGTCCTCGGCACCACGGACGTGTTCGAGCTGCGGCCACGGATCGGGCTCACCTCGGCCGCCCTCGCCGAGCGGATCCCGCGGGGCGAGCGGGTGCACGACGTCGTGGTCTCGGCCTCCTACGCCGTGGTCGGCCGTTGGCGTGAGCAGTACGACGGCCTCGACCACGAACGGGCCGACGAGCTGCTGGCCCAGCTGCGGGTCGACCACCTCGCCGACCGGACGTTCGGCACGCTCAGCGAGGGGGAGCGCAAGCGGGTGCAGATCGCGCGTGCGCTGATGACCGACCCGGAGCTGCTGCTGCTCGACGAGCCGGCGGCCGGCCTTGACCTCACCGGTCGCGAGTCGCTGGTGCGGACCCTCGGCGAGCTCGCACTCGATCCCTTCGCACCCGCTTCGGTCCTGGTGACGCACCACGTCGAGGAGATCCCGGCCGGGGTCACGCACGTCCTGTTGCTCAAGTCGGGCCGCGTCGTAGCCGCAGGACCGCTGCGCGAGACGTTGACGGCCGACAATCTCAGCACGACTTTCGACCTGCCGCTCACCCTCGCCGAGGCCGACGGCCGCTGGGCTGCCCGTGCGGTCTGACGGTTCCGCAGCCCGCCGGAGCCCTGGGCGGAGGACGTCGCGACGATCCCCGGCTCTTCGGTCGTCTGGCAGAGTGGGAGCAGGCACGGCAGGGCTGGCGGGCCGGACGACGAGGTGCGCGGCATGGAGGTGAACTTGACCGACTGGCTGGGTGACCACGCCTGGGCGATCTGGCTCAGCCTGGCCTTCCTGCTCGCGATCGCCGAGATCGTCTCACTGGACCTGGTGCTGATCATGCTGGCCGTGGGCGCGCTGGCCGGTGCCCTGGTGGCCGTGGTGGCGCCCGACCTCTGGTGGTTGCAGGTGCTGGTGGCTTCCGGCGTCAGCGTGGGGATGCTCGCGCTGCTGCGCCCCACCCTGATCGCCCGGGTCCGCAACATGCCCGGCTACCGGTCCTCCACGGCCAAGATGGTCGGCAGCACCGGGACGGCGGTCTCCCAGATCGACCGCTCGGGCGGAGAGGTCAAGGTCGACGGGCAGAGCTGGTCGGCGCGGCCCTACTCCTCCGACGTGGTCATCGAGGCCGGTACGGAGGTCGAGGTCTACGAGATCGACGGCGCGATCGCGGTCGTCTACCCGAAGTACGGGGAGCTGAGCTGAACCCGGGGCAGACTGGACGTGCACCCGGTGGGCGGGTGCTGAGGAGGCAGAGCACGTGGATGTCGCAACCCTGATCGTGGCGATCGTCATCGCCCTGGCGGTGATCTTCATCCTCAGCAGCGCCGTCAAGGTGATCCGTCAGCAGCGGGTCGGCGTGGTGGAGCGGCTGGGGAAGTTCAACCGGACGCTGGAGCCCGGACCGCACCTGCTCGTCCCGGTGCTGGACAAGGTGCGCTACAACCTCGACATGCGTGAGCTGGTCGTACCGTTCCCGCCGCAGGGGGTGATCACCGAGGACAACCTGATGGTGAGCATCGACTCGGTCATCTACTTCCAGATCATCGATCCGGTGCGGGCGGCGTACGAGGCCCAGAACTACGTGCAGGCCATCGAGCAGCTGACCATGACCACGCTGCGCAACATCATCGGCGGCCTCGACCTCGAGCGGACGCTGACCAGCCGCGAGGAGATCAACCAGCAGCTGCGGGCCGTGCTCGACGAGGCCACCGGCAAGTGGGGCATCAAGGTCAACCGGGTGGAGCTGCGCGCCATCGAGCCGCCGGCCACGATCCGGGACGCGATGGAGAAGGGTGCCCGCGCCGAGCGTGACAAGCGGGCCTCGATCCTGATCGCCGAGGGCCAGCGGCAGTCGCAGATCCTGGCGGCGGGCGGTGAGAAGGAGTCGGCGATCCTGCGGGCGCAGGGCGACCGGGAGGCCGCCGTGCTCCGGGCCCAGGCGGACCGGCAGGCCCAGATGCTGCGGGCCGAAGGCGAGGCGCAGGCCATCAGCACCGTCTTCGGGGCGATCCACGCCGGTCAGCCCGACCAGGCGCTGCTGGCCTACCAGTACATGCAGATGCTGCCGAGCCTGGCCCAGGGCGACGCCAACAAGGTCTGGATCGTGCCGAGCGAGCTGAACAAGGCGCTCGAGGGGCTCGGCAGTGCGGTCGGCTCGATCACGTCCGGCATCCCGGCGACGGCGAAGGGCGACTTCGCTGCCCCCGCGAAGATCGACGTGCAGGAGGAGATCAAGAAGCAGAACGCGGAGGAGGAAGCCGCGTCCGAGCGGACGATGCAGGAGGCCATCGCCGCGGCCCACCAGCTCGAGAAGTCGCCGCTGGAGCGGCCGGCCGCCCTGTCCATGGGCAACGCGACGAGTCAGAACGGGTCCCCCGGCAACGGGGCGGCGGGGACACAGCCTGCCCCAGCGCCGGAACCTGACGCTGTCGCCGAGCCCGCGGAGCGGGCAGCGGCGGAGCCCGAGTACCGCTAGGTGGAATGGGGGCAGCTGCTGCTCGTCGTCCTCGCCGGCGGCGCAGCGGGCCTGATCAACACCGTGGTGGGCAGCGGGACGCTGATCACCTTCCCGACCCTGCTGGCCCTGGGGGTGCCGCCGGTGCTGGCCAACGTGTCCAACACGATCGGGCTGGCACCGGGTTCGTTCGCGGGCGCCCTGGCGGGCCGGGAGGAGCTGATCGGTCAGCGGTCCCGGGTGCTGCGCTACGGCTCGGCGTCGCTGGTCGGAGCCGTGATCGGGGCGCTGCTGCTGCTCTGGCTGCCCTCGTCGGCCTTCGACGCCATCGTGCCGGTGCTGATCGGGCTCGGCTGCCTGCTGGTGGTCATCGGCCCGGCCCTGTCCCGGCGCGTCGCGGCCTACCGGGAACGCCGCGGCATCACGGCATCAGCTGCGCACAGTCCGGGCTGGCTGTGGCCGGTCGTGGTGGTCACCGGGGCCTACGGGGGCTACTTCGGCGCTGCCCAGGGCGTGCTGGTGATCGCGGTGATGGGGGTGGGGCTGACCGAGACCCTGCCCCGGATCAACGCTCTGAAGAACGTCCTGACCGGGATCGCCAACGGCGTGGCCGGCGTGGTCTTCGTGCTGGTCTCCGAGGTCGACTGGGCGATCGCGGCCGCGTTGGCGCTGGGTTCGGTCATCGGCGCCCAGGTCGGGGCGCGAGTCGGGCGGCGGCTGCAGCCGCGGGTCTACCGGGTGGTGATCGTCGCGGTCGGGGTGACGGCGATCGTCATGCTGCGCTGACGGCGAGAGCGAGCGGCTCGGCCCCCGGCAGGCTGGTCAGCGAGTGGCCGGGGAGGGCGAGCTTGCTGCCCCGGATGCCGCTACCGACCACGACCCACGGCTGCTGCAGCACGGCGTGGTCGACCAGCACCGGCCAGCCCTCCGGCAGACCGATCGGGGTGATGCCGCCGTACTCCATCTGTGTCTGCTGGACGGCGTCGTCCATGCTGGCGAAGGAGATCTTGCGGACGTCCAGTCGCTTGCGGACCACCTTGTTGACGTCGGCCCGGTCGGTGGCGAGGACCAGGCACGCGGCGGTGGTGGTCGTCTCACCGCGGCGCCCGGACACCACGACGCAGTTGGCCGACACGTCCAGCCCGACGCCATAGGCGGCGCAGAAAGCGGCCGTGTCGGCGAGCGCGGAGTCGATCGGGGCGACGAAGCAGGGGAGGCGGAGCTGTCGGACGGCCGCCGCGACCGGCGCGGCGAGCAGGTCGCTGCGCTCCAGGGCCGGTTGCCAGTCGAGGGTGCCGAGCGCTGGGGAGTCCATTCCGCTCACCTTAGAGCGGTCGGGTGAGGACCAGGACGGTCCCCGCGCAGGCGGCCGCCCAGCCGAGGCTGGTGAACGTGCCGATGATGAAGCGTTCGATGGCCCCGCTGTTCTGGCCGGCCTTGAGCTCGGGGTAGCGGGCGAATGCCTTGACGGCGACGATCGCCACCAGGCCCTCGGGCCAGCCGGCAACCAGTGACGCGGTCAGCGCCAGCCGCTCGAGCGCTCCGATCCAGGTGCCGCCACGCAGGATGGTGCGCTGGATGCGCGGTCCGCCCGGTCGGGAGGACGCGTCGGCCAGGGCCAGCACGGTGACGGTCACCGCACCCCCGCAGACGACCGCGGCGCTGCTGGCCAGACCGACCGCGAACCACGACCAGGGCGAGGTCAGCGGCGGTCCGGAGGCCGCGAGGTAGGCGACGGCGGCGGTTCCGAGCACCTCGGCCGACAGCACGGCGACCAGGGGACCCGTTCGCGACAGCGGGGACGGCGACTGACGGAGGCTGCGCCAGACCGCCACGCTCAGCAGGGTCAGCAGCAGCCAGAGCGCACAGCCCAGGCCGGGCCAGAGCGTCACGAGGCCTCCGACCGGTCCGCGGCGGCGGCGTCGGCCCGGTCCAGGAGTCGGACGAGCGTGGTTCGGGCCCGTTGCTCGACCGTCCAGGCCGCGGCCTGCAACCGCTGGCCGACCGCCTGCCGGCTCACGCCGAGCCGGGCCGCGACCTCGGTCCGGCTACCGCTGGCGCTCATCAGGTCGGCCGCCTCCCAGCCCTGGTCGGTGCGGCGGCTGCGCAGGGTGGCGAGCAGCTGCAGCACCACCTCCACGTCCTCAGCGTCGAGGGCCCCTGGTCCCTCCGCCACCACGCTGACGTGGGTCGGCTCCTGCTTGGCCCGGTCGACCGCGGTCCGCGCGGCCAGGAATGCGGGTCCCCGAGCCGACCGGGGGTCCTCGGGCAACGGCTCCTCCACCGCGCCGATCCCCAGCCCGATGTGCCACTTCCCGTTGCGCATGAGCGTCAGGATGGCATCGACCACTGACGGTGCGTTCTCGAGCGCGCCCTGGAACTCGTCGCCGACGGTCCGTGTGAAGGGCAGTCGTGTCGGCAGGGTGGCCAGCGTGTCCAAGGTGGGGCCGACGAGGTCGACGCGCTCCCGCGACCGGACCTGGTCCACCGTCAGCACGAACATGCACGCAAGTCTATGGCCTTGCCCTCGGCTGGTGAAAGTCTGCAGGCTTGCTGCCCCGCGCCGACGGGACGCTGAGGGGTGTCAGAATGAGGAGGTGGACAGCCCGCGCCCCGGCTCAGCGCCGTACCTCACGGGGCTTCTCCTGGCCGGTCGGCGTGTCGTCGTGGTCGGCGGCGGTCCGGTCGCGGCGCGGCGGGTCGTGCGGTTGCTCCAGGCGGGCGCCGACGTGCTGCTGGTCGCTCCGGAGGTGGTGGCGGACCTCGCCCGGGCCTCCGACCGGGGGGAGCTGACCTGGCTTGCCCGGGCCTATCGCACGGGTGACCTGGAGGGCGCCTGGTACGTGCTGGCGGCCACCGACGACGAGCAGGCCAACCGGGCCGTCTCGGCCGAGGCGGAGTCGCGCCGCGTCTTCTGCGTCCGCGCCGACCGGGCCGAGGAGGCCACAGCCTGGACGCCGGCCACCGGCGAGGTGGACGGCGTCCAGGTGGCCGTCCTCGCCGGTCGTCGGCCCCGGGAGGCAGCGCGCGTCCGGGACCTGCTGGTCGACGGGCTGGCGAGGCTGCGCCGTCGGGCTGCCTGAGGTGCCGCTGCGCCTGGACCGCGCGGACGACCAACGGCTGGCTGACTACGTCCGGCTGCGCGAGACGTCCCTGCGCCGGCATCTGGAGTCCGAGCACGGGCTGTTCATCGCGGAGGGCGAGAAGGTCATCCGCCGCGCAGTCGCGGCCGGCTACCGGCCCCGGTCGTTCCTGTTGGCCGCCCGCTGGCTGGACAGCCTCCAGGACGTCTGGCAGGCGTGGCCCGAGGTACCGGTCTACGTCGTCAGTGAGGAGCTGGCGGAAGAGGTGACCGGCTTCCACGTCCACCGAGGAGCCCTCGCCTCGCTGCACCGGGAGCAGCGGCACGGGGTGGCCGACCTCTTGCGGACCGAGCGGCTGGTCGTCTGCGAGGACATCGTCGACCACACGAACGTGGGGGCCATCCTCCGCAGCGCCGCCGGTCTCGGCTGGGACGGGGTGCTGCTCAGCCCGCGGGCGGCCGACCCGCTGTACCGGCGCTCCATCAAGGTCAGCATGGGCGCCGTCTTCTCCCTGCCCTGGGCGCGGCTGCCCGACTGGTACACCGCCCCCGACCTGCTGCGTCAGGCCGGGTTCGAGACGCTGGCGCTGACGCTGGCCGAGGACGCGGTCGACCTGGCCCAGGTCGCGGCGGACCTCGCCCGGCGTCCGGCCAAGGTGGCCATCCTGCTCGGGACCGAGGGGAGCGGTCTCTCCCCACGTTGGACTGACCAGTCGACGAGGAGGGTCCGGATCCCCATGACGGCCGGTATCGACTCCCTCAACGTCGCCGCCGCGGCAGCCATCAGCTGCTATGTGCTGGAGGCGGGCAGGCCCTCCTCGTCGTCGTCCTCGTCGTCGTCGCGCAGCCGAGGCGAGACGGGCCAGTCGGCGGGGTAGTGCTCGGCGATGTCGCGGTGCTGGGCGTACAGCTTCTTCCGGGACCGGCCCGGCAGCCGGTCGCCGAAGACGGTCCCATTCAGGTGGTCGGTCTCGTGCTGCAGGCAGCGGGCGAGCAGCCCCGTGCCCACGACCTCGACCGGGCGTCCCTCCGCGTCCTGGCCGTGGCAGACGGCGTGGTCGGGGCGGGCCAGCTCGATGTAGGCGCCGGGCAGAGACAGGCATCCCTCGTCCGCGCTCTCCAGGTTCCGGTCCTTGCCCTCCGGCAGGGTGACGACCGGGTTGCAGACCACGCCTGAGTGCCGGACATGGTCCTCGTCCGGGCAGTCGAAGACGAAGACGGAGAGGTCGACCCCGACCTGGGTGGCTGCGAGGCCGACGCCCTCGGCCGCGTACATGGTCGCGAACATGTCGGCGACGAGCGCTCGAAGGCTGTCGTCGAACTCGGTCACCGGACGCGTGCGGGCGTGCATGACCGGCGTTCCCCACCGGGTGATAGGCAGCACGGTGCCGCCGGTCGTCAGGTCGGTTGCTGTCACAGAGGTCACGTTATCGCCCTGCCGGAGGCCACAGCGCGAGGCAGGCGGGGGTGGGGGACCCGACCCGGACCGTCGGTGCGGAGGGCGGGAGTGAGGACCGGTCGAACACGCTGAGGACGTCGTCGTCCTGCACCTCGACGGGATCCAGCCCCACCTCCGGGAGCTGCAGCAGGCTGACCCCTCGGGCCCGACCACCCCGGCCGATGGTGTAGCTGCCGACGAGCACGCGCAGCCCAGCGACGACGTCGGTGGGCGGCGGCACGCCTTCTGGATACCACGGGCCCGGCCGGCATCGGAGAGGGCGCCGTTGTCGGTGTGGCGGCTTGCTCGGACTCCTGACGGGACCGAAGGTGGACCCGTGAGCAGCCCGGCGGACGACCTGGGAACGGCGGAGCTCGGCGCTGAGTTCGGTGCCCTGGTCGGGGACTACGAACGCCACCTCCGGCTTCAACGAGAGCTGTCTCCGCACACCGTGCGGGCCTACCGCGCGGACGTGACGGGCCTGCTGCGGCATCTGCGCCGGATGGGCCTGACCTCGCTGGACGAGGTGACCCTCCGGTCGCTGCGCAGCTGGCTGGCCCACGAGCAGACGCGAGGTCAGGCGCGGTCGAGCCTGCAGCGCCGGTCGGCGGCCGTGCGGGTGTTCTTCGGCTGGGCCCAGCACAGCGGCCGGGTCGTCACCAACCCCGCGGCGAGCCTGCGCTCGCCCCGCAAGGAGCGCAGCCTGCCGCCCACCCTGGACCAGGCCCACGCGGTGTCCATGCTGGACGGCGCCCGTGCCCCGGGCGCCGCCGCCCTGGGAGCCGAATCCGGCGGCAGCGAGGGACCGGCCACGTCGCCCGCCGAGGCGGAGCGCCGCGGCCAGGCAGTGCAGCTGCGTGACGTCGCCATGCTCGAGACCCTGTACGCCACCGGCGTGCGGGTCTCCGAGCTCTGCGGGCTCGACCTTCCCGACATCGACACCGAGCGGCGGGTGCTGCGGGTACTGGGCAAGGGACGCAAGGAACGCACTGTGCCCGTCGGTCTGCCGGCGTTGCAGGCGCTCGAGCGCTGGCTGGGCGAGGGTCGACCAGAGCTGAGCACGAACGCTTCCGGCGCCGCCGTCTTCCTCGGGGAGCGTGGCCGGCGGATCGACCCGCGGGTGGTGCGCCGGGTCGTGCACCAGGCGCTGGCCCGGATCGACGGGGCGCCGGATCTGGGGCCCCACGGCCTCCGGCATGCGATGGCCACCCACCTGCTGGAAGGTGGGGCGGACCTGCGCAGCGTGCAGGAGATGCTGGGCCACGCGAGCCTGGCCACGACGCAGATCTACACCCACGTCACCGACGAGCGGCTCCGCCAGGCCTACGCCCAGGCCCACCCCCGCGCCTGACCCCCGGGCCTGACCCCCGCGCCGTCACCGACCAGGAGATCACGGGGAGAACCAGGTCATGGGGTTGGTCAGGGTGCCGTCGAGCCAGACCATCAGGTGCAGGTGGCAACCGGTCGAGAAGCCCGTGCTACCGACGTAACCGAGGAGGTCGCCCCGCGCGACCCGCTGCCCCGGTTGGACCACGTAGGACTGAGCGTGGTTGTAGGCCGTGACCACCGCGTGACCGTCGACCCGGCCGTGCTGGAGCAGCAGCCGCCGACCATACCCCCTGCTGGTCGACACCTGCTGCACCCGACCCCCGAACGGCGCCCGGATCGGCGTCCCGCAGCTCGCCCCGAGATCGGTGCCGTCGTGCAGCTTCCAGACTTTCAGCACCGGGTGGAACCGGACGCCGAACGGTGAGGTGACCGCGCCGGGCACCGGGTGGCCGAAGCCGTGCCGTCCGCCGAGCCCGGCGGTCCACCCAGCACGGAGGTCGGCAGCGGCGACGGCTGCCAGGCGCGCCCGGACGGCGACGGCCCGTTCGACCGCCCGGCGCCGGTCCGCCGGGACCAGAGCGACGCGGTGGGACCGGCGCAGCACGAGCAGCGGGTCCAGGTACTCAGGCCCCGATCGGAGTCCCCAGTGCAGGCACGACCGCGAGCAGTGGCCGCCCTGGGCGAGGACGCCCAGTGGCTGACCCGCCCGGACGGTCTGACCGACCGCGAGCCGGGCGACGACCGGCTCGTAGGTCGCTCGCAAGCCGCCGGAGTCGACGGTGACCACGCCACGGCCCGCGACCCGGCCGGCGAAGGTGACCCGGCCGTCGAGAGCCGCCAGCACCGGGTCACCCTGGTGTGCCGCCAGATCGACACCCCGGTGCCCGGCGCCGTAAAGCGTGGCGGGCGGGGCGAAGGCCCGCAGCACCCGCGGCGACCCGGTCACCGGCCACCGCCCGACCGGCACCAGCGGCGCTGCTGCCGCCGGCGCGGTCGGAAGCAGCGTCAGCAGCACCAGCGCCACGGCCGACCAGCCGAGGGGACCGCCGAGCCAGGAGCGTCTCATGCTCGGAGTCTCGGCATCCACCGCCGGTCGTGCCGCCCGCTCCCGAGCCTGGGGATGACCGGACCGGGGCGGACGAGCCGGTGGACAACCGGCCGGGGTCAGGCCGGTCGGGGCTGCTCCGTCCAGCTCGGGCCGGGCGTCGTGGGTCCGTCGGCCTGCCACAGCAGCGGATCGATGCACATCTGGCGCTTCTCCCCGGCTTCGTCCCAGGCGTGGTAGACCAGCACATCGCTGCCGCCGAAGGTGGTGACGATGCTGTTGTGCCCAGGTCCCCGGACGTGCCCGGGGACCGTGGCCAGCAGCCGGTTGCTGCCGTCGGCCGGTTCCGTCCAGGGACCGAGGGGTGAGTCGGCGCGGGCCCAGGCGACGCCGTAGCCCTCACCGAGGAATGACCCGCCGGAGTAGACGCAGTAGTAGGCGCCGTCATGCTCGCGGACGGTCGGACCCTCCAGGGTGTGCCAGTCATAGACCCGGCCGTACATCGAGCGCTGCCGCTCGAAGATCTGCCAGTCGGCGCTGGGCGCGAGCACCGAACGGCCCCGTCCCGCCAACGACGTCATGCTGGGCATCGGGGCCACGGCGAGCGAGGTTCCCACCCGTTCCCCCTCCAGCACGTCCCGCGCGTAGTAGAGGTACCAGCTGCCATCCCGGTCCCGGAAGGGGTGCGGGTCGATCGCGAACCGCTCGTCCGGGGTGAGGTTGACGCCGGCGTCCACGAAGGGCCCCAGCGGGGTGTCGGCGGCGGCCACCCGGAGGTGGTGTGCCGCATGGCCGTGTCCCACGGAGTAGTACATCCAGAACCGGCCCTCCGCCTCGGCCACCTCGGGCGCCCAGTAGTCCGTCCCGTGCTCGGGAGGCAGCGGCAGCAGTGCGCCGCCGGCACTCGTCCAGGTCACGAGGTCAGGAGAGACCAGGATCTCGAAGACCCGGCCTTCCACGGCGGAACCGGTTCCGTAGGCGACGTACCGGTCCTCCGTGCGGAGCACGAAGGGGTCGGCGAAGTAGCCGTCGTAGACGGGGTTCCGGTACGTCCCGCTGCCGGTGGTCAGATCGCTCGGAGCAGTCACAAAGGGCCTCCAGGAGGGGGTGCCGCGGTGGGACCGACCCGCCCACGACACGTGTATTCAACGATGTAGAGCAAAACCGCCGTACTGTTTTACCCGCTGTGCAACGATGTAAACATGCCCTTCTGGGGGGAGGGCACAGGAGAGGACGTCATGACCACGTTGGCGCCGTCGCTGCCATCGACGACGGGGGACCGGGCCACAGCCCCGGAACAGGAACAGCTTCTTTACCGCGATGGAATCGTCGGACTGCCGGGGTGCTTCCCCGCCAGCTGGGCCGACGACCTGCACACCGACTTCGAGGCCGCCTTCGCCCTGGCCAGGAGCTACCCGGAGGGCACCGTCGGCCGAGGACCGCACCGCTACTACTTCGCGGTGCATCCCGAACGCATTCGTGGGTTCGTGGACCTGCTCACCCATCCCAGGATCACCGCCCTCTGCAGCCAGGTGCTGGGGACGGACTACCAGGTGGTGGAGCTCGGCTTCGACGTGCCGCTGGCCGGCGCCCGGAACCAGCCGTGGCACCGCGACTTCCGCACGCCTCGGCTGACCGCCGACGAGCGGCGGCTCAACTCGCTTGCCTTCAACGTCACAACCGTCGACGTGACCCCGGACCTCGCACCTTTCGAGATCGCTCCGGGCACCCACTTCGACGACGGCGCCGGCTTCGAGCACGGGATGTTCCCGTTCGTGCAGGACTGCGACCGCTATGACCGGCTGGGCAGCCGCCGCTACCCCAAGCGCGGCGACGTGTCCGCGCGCACCGGCTTGACGGTGCACCGCGGCACCGAGAACCGCTCCGAGGGGTCGAGGGCCGTGCTGATCCTCGGCGTGGTGAGCGCGGACGTCGACGCCGCTGAGACCGAGGTGCACGACCTGATGGTGACCCGCAGCTACCACGCGTGCCTGCCTGAGCAGGTCCGCGACCACCTGCGCTGCCGGGTCGTGGACCGGCTCGAGCCGATCGTGCAGAAGCACGACATCGAGGGCCTGATGATGGGCGGCTGACTCGACCCCCGCAGGCCGGACGCCAGCCCGCGTCGTGCCAGGCATCGGCTCGGTCAGCGGTACAGCCGGAAGTAGTGGAACTGAGCCGTCCCGCCCGCACCGCCGTGGGAGACCAGGCCCACCCGCAGCCTGGCGCGGGCGGGCAGGGTCCAGACACCGCCCTTGACCCAGGTCCGGCCGTCCCGGCTGCTCCACGCCCGCAGCTCGTGCTCGCCGTTGGCCGGGTCCACCCGGTGCGTCAACCGCAGCCAGGTGGTCTCGGCTGGGGGGCCGGCGATGGTTCCGCCGTAGGACAGCGCACCGGCGTACGGCATCTCCTTGCCGAACTCGGTCTGCCGCGTGTTCCAGATCGCGACCGTGCTGAGGCGGGCGAAGAGGTCGTCGTTGACGTAGGCCACCAGCCCGGCCTGCTGGAAGTTCCGAATCGTGTCGACCCCGAAGTCGGTGGTGACCTTGGTCTGGATCGTCCAGCTTCCGGCCCCCGGGTTTCGCAGCAGCAGACCCGCATCGTTGCCGGCGCCGCTGAGGTCCGCGGCCTCGGTCGGCCAGCGCAGCCGTCCAGAGGTCATCCGCGCGGCGGCGTCCTTGCGCACCCAGGACCAGCCGGCGGCGAGGCTGCTCCCGGCGAACTCGTCGCTCGCCCGGCGGTCCAGCCGGTGGGGCACCCGCTCGGCGGCCGGGACCGTGACCAGCGTCGCGGCCGGCAGCACGCTCAGGTTGTCGACGTCCACGCCGGGGCCGCCGGCCGTGGCTCCCGCCGGACCGACCGTGCCGTGTCCGCGCAACCGGAGCCGCAGGGTGGCCAGCGGGTCACCGAGCCCGGCGTTCGACACCTCGGCGCGCACCACGTCGTCGCGGATCTCCAGCGCCAGCGAGTGCCAGTCCCGGAAGTCGAACCCGGCGGGCAGGGCCGCCCGGGCGGAGGCGGTGACCCGGCTGCCCCGCAGCTGGCGGAGCTCCACCCGGCGCTTCCCCGGGTCGACCAGGACCTGCAGCACGGAACCGAAGCTGTCCGCGCGCAGGCCGTAGGCCGGCCCGGCCGAGCGGAGGTCGGCCGCGACCCGGACCCGGTCCAGCCCGCGAGTTCGGCTGAGCAGCGTCGCCGGCCCACCCGATCGGACGTGCCGGCCCGACTGGGGGTCGATCGCGCGGGTCCAGGACCCGACGCTGCGCCACCGTCGGGTGCTCCCGGTGAAGTCGGTCGTCCAGGAGCCACCGGTGGCAGGGCCCGACCGGTGGCTGTTGCTCGGGCCTCGGCCGGCGCGGACCGCCGGCCAGCCGCGCACCCAGTCCAGCCGGTCGAGCAGCATCGGACGCTCGTTGATGCCGCTGCTTCCGTCCAGGTAGGGGTCGGACCGGTTGATGGCGTGGTACAGCACCCAGTCCTGGCCCGCCAGATCGGTGACCACCGCGTTGTGGCCGGCCCCGACCCAGGCGTTGCCGTTCTGCACGAGGGTCGGCGTCCCGCCGGCGCGCGAGCTCGTCAGCGCCACTCCTTGTGCGTCCCGGTAGGGCCCGGCAACCGAGCGCGATCGGCCGACCTGGACGCTGTAGCCCGTGGTCGGTCCCGCACAGCAGTTGGCGGTGGAGGCGAAGAGGTACCACCAACCGTTCCGATGCACGGCGTAGGCACCCTCGAACTTGTTGTCGATGGCCACCTGGGTGGGCCTGCCGGCCGTCGTCCGACCGTCCGCGCTGAGCTGGGTGACGTAGATGCCGCCGTAGTAGCTGCCGTAGAACATCCACTGGCGGCCGTCCCCGTCGGTGACGACGGACGGGTCGAAGGTCCACAGGAAGTTCCCGGGCTCGCCCTGACCGCCGCGGCGGGGGCCCACGACCGGCCCGCCGCTGTCGGTCCAAGGCCCGGTGGGGGTGGGTGCGGTCGCCATGCCGATGGCGTTGTCGTTCGGCTCGCTCGTCGCCGTGGTCTCGGTGACCACGTAGTACATCCGGTACTGGCCGTCGACGTAGCGGATGTCAGGTGCCCACAGGGCCGCGTTGCGGCTCGTGTCGGCCCAACGGGGCCGGGTGGCGCTGTCGAAGGCGTCGCCGACGTACGTCCAGCTGACCAGATCGCTGGATCGCGCGATCGGGATCGAGCGGGCGGTTGTGTCGCCCTCCCGGAGCGGGTCCGAGGTGCCGTAGCTGTACCAGAAGCCGTCCTTGCCCCGAATCACCGAGGGATCGGCGAAGGTGTCGGCGAAGCTCCGCGACACGGGGTTGTGGTAGGCAGACCGATCGACGGTGGCCGAGGCCAGCGCAGCAGAAGGGCTGGCGGGAGGGGCGCCTGTGGCCTCGACCAGGCCGGTACTGACGACCAGCGTTGCGACGGCAGCCACGGCGGCCGACCTGCTGCGAAACCTCATGGTGCTCCTGTCCACGCTGCCTTGCGTCGGGGGGTTCTCCGAGCCTGCAACGGTGTAACACGCCATGACGTGCTGCCTGGGGCGGGGCGCGCCGCTCGTCGGTCAGGTGTCGGTGCTCTCGCGGATCTGGAGGGTGTGGGACACGGTGATCTCCTGTGCGGGGCAGGGGGAGTTCTGCTCGAGGTGCCAGGCCAGCCGCTGCACGGCGTGCTCGGCGATGGCCTGCTTGTCGGGGGCGATGCTCGTCAGGGACGGGACGCAGTACCGGCTCTCCTCGATGTCGTCGATCCCGGCCAGCGCGATGTCGGCCGGCACGGAGTAGCCGGCGTCCGCCAGGGCCCGTAACGCGCCGAGGGCGAGGAGGTCGTTCAGACAGAAGATCGCATCCGGCGGCTCCGCGAGCCGGAGCAGCTGGCGAGCCCCGTCGGCTCCGTGCTGACGGCGCCACTCCCTGGCCGGCACCACCAGCGCCGGCTCGTAGGGGAGCCCGGCGGCGGCGAGGGCCGCCCGGTACCCCTTGATCCGCAGCCGTGCCGTCTGGCCGTACGGCGGCCGCTGGGAACCGATGACGGCGATCCGGCGGCGGCCCGACGCGATCAGGTGCT
Organism: Friedmanniella sp.; assembly: GCA_045806705.1. GTDB lineage: Bacteria > Actinomycetota > Actinomycetes > Propionibacteriales > Propionibacteriaceae > Microlunatus. The sequence goes on along the minus strand of JBJMIS010000097.1, from coordinate 5,123 downwards.
CGGTCAGCTCCCGGGCGGCCGCCTCGTTGTCGATCGCCACGTGGTCGGCCGACCCTGATCCGAGCCGTTCCCCGAGCAGCACGAGCGGGGGCGCGCCACTGCTCTGCGGCAGGTCGGACTCCCGCAGCGCCAGCGGGCTCAGCAGGACGCCGTCGATCAGCTGACCGCGGAGGCCGGCCGCCGCCTCGCGCTCGCGCTGTCGGTCTCCGCCGGTCTCGTCGACCAGGACCGTCCAGTGCTGAGCGATGGCCGCTCGCACCACGAGCGACGCCAGCTCGGAGAAGTACGGCACGTCCAGGGCGGGTACGGCGAGGGCGATGACGCCGGTCCGGCCGCTGCGGAGATTGCGCGCACTGAGGTTGGGCCGGTAGCCCAGCTCGTCGAGCGCGTCCTGCACCTTGGCGCGTGTTGCTGGGCGGACATGCGGGTATGCGTTGACTACGTTCGACACGGTCTTCACCGAGACGCCGGCGAGCTGTGCGACATCCTTCAGTCGCGCCGGCGTGTGGGTAGGGGCCACCCGAGCACCGTAGCAGCGGCGAGGACGACGACGAGGAGCGCGATTTTCCGTGATCACGAATCCATGCCGGTCGGCGGTGCGGGTGCGGTGCGATTTTTCCATCGTTGTACCTTTCCACCACCACTAGTGCTCCCCAGAGAAAGCGGGTTCAGATGACGACGACGTCCCCAAGCGCCTTCACCCGGCGCTCGTTCATGGCCCTGACCGGCGCCTCCACCGCCGGCCTGGCCCTGGCCGCCTGCGGCGGCGGCAGCTCCCCGGCCGGACAGGCGGGGCAGCCGGACACAGGTTCGGGCGGGGCGGAGTACACCGGGCCGGCGGTCGAGCTGGCCTTCTGGAACGGCTTCACCGGCGGCGACGGCGAGGTGATCAAGAAGATCGTCAGCGATTTCAACGCCCAGGCGAAGAACGTCAAGGTGACGATGAACATCTACCAGTGGGCGGACTTCTTCCAGAAGCTGCCCGCGGCGGTCAGCACCGGCAAGGGCCCCGATGTCGCCGCGATGCACATCGACGACATCCCCACCAACGCCGCCCGCAACATCATCGTGCCCATCGACCAGGTCGCCACCGCGCTGAACCTCAAGGAGTCTGACTTCTCTCCGGCCGTCTGGCAGGGCGGGGTCTACAAGGGTCAGCGCTTCGGCATCCCGCTGGACATCCACCCGCTCGCTCTCTACTGGAACAAGGACGTGCTCTCCAAGGCCGGCCTCGACCCGGAGAAGCCGCCGGCAACCAAGGACGACTACGAGTCGGCGCTCGACCAGCTGAAGGGCAAGAACATCCAGGGGTTCTGGGTCTCTCCGTTCCAGTTCACGGGTGGCTTCACCTTCCAGTCCCTGATGTGGCAGTTCGGCGCGGACGCGTTCTCCCCCGACCTCACCAAGGCCACCTTCGACGCTGAGGGCTCGGTCCAGGCGCTGCAGTGGCTCGTCGACATGATCGACAAGGGCTACAGCCCCAAGAACGTGGGTCAGGACGCGGACTACATCGCCTTCAAGAACAGCAAGAACGCGTTCAACTGGAACGGCATCTGGCAGATCAACGACCTGAAGTCCCAGTCGAAGATCGAGTGGGGCGTCGGACCGGTGCCGCAGATCGGCAGCGAGAAGGCCGTCTGGGGCAACTCCCACCAGTTCGTCCAGCTGCGCCAGCTCCGCCCGGACCAGAACAAGGTGGACGCCTCGCGGTACTTCATCAACTGGATCAGCCAGCAGTCGGCGGAGTGGGCGACCAGCGGCAAGATCCCGGCGAAGACGAGCGTGGCCGAGAGCGAAGACTTCAAGAAGCTGAAGGAAGAGGCGTCGCTGGCACCGGAGGCCGAGTACGTGCACTTCCCGCCCGCTGTCCCGGGCATCGCCGACGCCCTGGCCGAGCTCTACAACGCGGTCAACTCCGCGGTGCTGCTCAAGGCCACCCCCCAGCAGGCGCTGAGCGACGCGGCCAAGAAGGCCACGCAGATCCTGCAGGACAACCAGAAGAAGTACGGCGGCTAAAGGCCATGGCCGTCCAGTCGGATGCGCGGATGGTGCCGGCCCCCGCCGCCGCCGCGCTCACCCGCCGGGGGCGTGCGGGGGCCAGGCGCGGGTACGCCGCGTACCTGTTCCTCGCGCCCTACCTGGTGCTCTTCTTCGGTTTCGTCGCCGCCCCGGCGGTGTTCGGTCTGTGGATCAGCCTGCACGACTACGACTTCGTCCTGCCCGAGAAGCCGTGGGTCGGTCTGCAGAACTACGTCTCGCTGTTCACCCCGGACTCGCGCGACTTCGGCAACTTCTGGCAGGCGATGAAGGCCACCGGGATCTTCACGCTGTTCAGCGTGCCCTGCCTGGTGGTGATCCCGCTGCTGATCGCCCTGCTGCTCAACCGCAAGTTCCCGGGCAGGACGTTCTTCCGGGCGATCTTCTTCCTGCCCTACGTCCTCGGTGTCGCGGTCATCGGCCTGCTGTTCCGCTACATGCTCGACCCGAACATCGGGGTCGTGAACTACTTTCTCGGCCGGCCCGTCCCGTGGACCACCGACCTGCCGTGGGTCTGGGTGAGCCTGGTCGGGATGACGGTCTGGTGGACGCTCGGCTTCAACGCGCTGATCTACCTGGCGGGCCTGACCGACATCTCTCCTGAGCTCTACGAGGCGGCGGAGATGGACGGCGCGAGCCGGTTCCAGCAGTTCCGCAACGTCACCCTGCCGGGCCTCAGCCAGGTGGCCATCTTCGTCATCACGACGACGATCCTCGCCTCGGCCAACATGTTCGGCCAGTACTTCATCCTCACCAAGGGTGCCCCGGGGACCGCGACCCGCACGATCATCGGCTACATCGCCGACGAGGGTCTGCGGAGCTTCCGGATGGGAGCGGCGGCGGCCATGAGCTACGTGTTCGCGGTGGTGCTGCTGATCGTCAGCCTGATCAACTTCCGGGTCTTCCGCGATCGGGACGCGTCATGAGCACCACCGTCGCAGCTCGTCGAGGCACCACCGAGGCGGCTCCCACCTCCGGCGCCGGCCGTGGTGGCCGGAAGGCGTCGCCGATGGGCAAGGCCCTGTTCGCGGTGACCCTGGCCATCCTGACCCTGGTCTTCGTGGGCCCGCTGATCTGGATGTTCGTCACCTCGGTCAAGACTCCGGAGGGTGCCACCTCGATCCCGCCGCAGTGGCTGCCCGACCCCGCGACCCTGTCGGGCTACCAGCCGCTGCTCAACACCGCCAGCGAGACCCCGGTCATCCGGTGGTTCATCAACAGCATCCTCGCGGCGGCGGCCAACGCCGTCCTCGTCACAGCCACGGCGGCGCTGGCGGCCTACGCCCTGGCCCGGCTGGAGTTCCCCGGGAAGAAGCTGATGTTCGGGCTGATCATCAGCACGCTGTTCATCCCCAGCTTCTTGTTCCTGATCCCGAACTACATCATCATCAACCAGCTGGGCTGGCTGGACACGCTCTGGTCGGTCATCGTGCCCAGCGCCGGTGGCGCCTTCGGGGTCTTCTTCCTCCGCCAGTTCTTCCTCTCCCTCCCCAAGGAGCTCGAGGAGGCGGCGGCCATCGACGGCGCGAACCTGTGGCGGACGTTCACCCGCGTCGTGCTGCCGCTGTCCAAGCCGGGGCTGGCGACGTTGCTGGTGCTGTCGTTCCTGACCAACTACAACGACTTCCTCTGGCCGGTGTTCGTGCTGTTCAGCCCGAGCAACCTCACGCTGCCGGCCGGGTTGTCCATCCTGCAGGGCGCGTTCACGATCAACTACCCGGTGATCATGGCCGGGGCGGTGATCGCGAGCGTCCCGGCGATCATCTTGTTCATCGTGGCGCAGCGCTCGATCGTGGAAGGGGTGTCCCGCAGCGGTCTGAAGGGCTGACGCAGCCGGGGGACCGGGCCGGGTGGCTTGCGAGCCGGCCGGACCGGTCCCGCCGAGCCCGCGGGCGACGGCAATGGCGAGGAGGAAGCCACCGGCGTGCCGCGTGTAGACTGCTCCGAGCAGCCCACCCGGGCTGACTTCGCATGCTCGCTCCCCTCGGCCTCGCGGCCAGGGCGACGTCCTCGGTCCCGAATCTTCGGGTCGGCGCCGCGCGGGCATCAGGGGCGCCGAAGAGCTCGGCGCCAGACAACCGTACGTCGGCATCCGTGTGTGCCGACAAGGAAAGGAAACGGCCATGGCCGTCGTCACCACCCGCCAGCTCCTCGAGAGCGGCGTCCACTTCGGGCACCAGACCCGCCGCTGGAACCCCAAGATGAAGCGCTTCATCTTCACCGAGCGCAACGGCATCTACATCATCGACCTGCAGCAGTCGCTGACCTACATCGACCGCGCGTACGCCTTCGTCAAGGACACCGTCTCCCGCGGCGGCCAGGTGCTCTTCGTGGGCACCAAGAAGCAGGCCCAGGAGGCTATCGCCGAGCAGGCGACCCGGGTCGGGATGCCCTACGTCAACCAGCGCTGGCTGGGCGGCATGCTCACCAACTTCCACACCGTCATCAAGCGGATCCAGCGCCTCAAGGAGCTGGAGGGGATGGACTTCGACGACGTGGCCGGCTCCGGCTTCACGAAGAAGGAGCTGCTCGGCTTCCGTCGCGAGAAGGACAAGCTCGAGAAGACGCTCGGCGGCATCCGGGACATGGTCAAGACCCCGCAGGCCGTCTGGATCGTCGACACCAAGAAGGAGCACCTCGCCGTCGACGAGGCCCGCAAGCTCGGCCTGCCGGTCATCGCGATCCTCGACACGAACTGCGACCCCGACGAGGTCGACTACAAGATCCCGGGTAACGACGACGCCATCCGCAGCACGGCGCTGCTCACCCGCGTGATCGCCGACGCGGTGGCCGACGGCCTCATGGCCCGCTCGGCCGCGCAGGCCAACGCCGGTCGCAGCGAGGACGGCGCCGAGACCCCGGCCGTCGGCGGCGGCGAGCCGCTGGCCGACTGGGAGCGGGAGCTGCTCACCGGTGGCGCCGACGCCGCGGCTCCGGCCGCCGACGCCGCCGCTCCGGCCACGGCGACCGAGCTGCCCGAGACCCCGGCCGAGCCGCCGGCCGTCACCGCGACCCAGGTCGCACCGGTCGAGGGCGTGCCCGCCACCGGTGACCAGAGCACCGGCACCCAGGGCGCCCAGAACGCC
>JBJMIS010000096.1:0-16016 GCA_045806705.1 Friedmanniella sp. | reverse complement strand
ACGTCGGCTGTGACCGCAAGCACAGATCGTCACCGTTGCCGGACCGTGACGTGCGACACCGACCCCGAGGGGTCGCACGGGGGTTGGCCCTGGGGTTACCGACGGGTAACTTGAGGGGGCCGCGCCCGTCCACGGGCCGGTCCCGAACTGCTGCGGAGGTCCTGTGTCCCTGGAAGAGCGGCGGCCACGTTCGCTGCGCGAGGTCGTCTTCGTCGACGGCGTCCGCACCCCCTTCGGAAAGGCCGGGTCGCTCTACGCCGAGACCCGCGCCGACGACCTGGTTGTCAACTGCATCCGGGAGCTGATGCGTCGCCATCCCGAGCTCCCGCCGACCCGCGTGGACGAGGTGGCGATCGCCGCGACCACCCAGACCGGCGACCAGGGGCTGACCATCGGGCGGACGGCCGCGCTGCTGGCCGGCCTCCCGCAGTCGGTGCCCGGCTTCGCCGTCGACCGGATGTGCGCGGGTGCGATGACGGCGGTCACCACCACCGCTTCCGGGATCGCCTTCGGCGCCTACGACGTCGCCGTCGCCGGCGGCGTCGAGCACATGGGCCGGCACCCGATGGGACAGGGCATCGACCCCAACCCGCGGATCGTGGCCGAGAAGCTCGTCGACCAGTCGGCCCTGGTGATGGGCTCGACGGCCGAGAACCTTCACGACCGCTTCCCGGGTATCACCCGCGAGCGCGCGGACGCGTTCGCCGCGCTCAGCCAGCAGCGGGTCGGCCAGGCCTACGTGGACGGGGTGATCCAGGAGTCGCTGGTCACGGTGGCGACCCGCAGCAGCGAGCTCGGCTGGGGCCTCGCGACGGCCGACGAGCCACCGCGGCCCGGCACGACGGCCGAGGGCCTCGCGACGCTGCGGACGCCGTTCCGGCCTCACGGCCGCGTCACCGCTGGGAACGCCGCCGGCCTGAACGACGGTGCGACCGCCTGCCTGGTGGCCGCGGAGGACGTGGCCACGGAGCTGGGGCTGCCCGCCGCGATGCGGCTGGTCGGTTTCGCGTTCGCCGGCGTGGACCCGTCGGTGATGGGCGTCGGACCGATCCCGGCCACCGAGAAGGCGCTCGCGAGAACCGGGCTCAGCATCGACGACATCGGTGCCTTCGAGATCAACGAGGCTTTCGCCGTCCAGGTGCTGGCCTTCCTCGACCATTTCGGCATCGACGAGAACGACCCGCGGGTCAACCCGTACGGCGGGGCGATCGCGCTCGGGCACCCGTTGGCCAGCTCCGGTGTCCGGCTGATGATCCACCTTGCCCAGCAGTTCCGCCGCCGCCCCGAGGTCCGGTACGGCATGACGACGATGTGCATCGGCCTCGGCATGGGCGGCACCGTTCTCTGGGAGAACCCCCACCACTCCGCCGCGGCGTCCGCGCTGCCGGCCGGCCCCGGGACCACCTCTGCTTCCCCCTCGGCGAAGGCAGGCCGGTGATGGAGGCGGAGGAGCTGCAACAGCTTCTCACCGCTGCGGCCGAGGTGGCAGCACACGAGGTCGTGACGCACGCCCGCAGCAGGGATGTGACGCTGCCCCACGACGGCCGGACGCTGGTGCTGATCACCCTCGACAACGGGGCCGACCACACCCGTCCCAACACCTTCGGGCCACGAGGGCTCGGCGAGCTGAACGCCGCGCTCGATACAGCGATGGCCCGCGACGACGTCGCAGCCATCGCGGTGACCGGGAAGCCGTTCGTCCTGGCGGCGGGGGCTGACCTGAGCGGCGTGGGGCAGATCACCGGGCGGGAGCAGGCACGGACCATCGCCCGGATCGGGCACGCCGTGTTCGACAAGCTGCACGCGGCCGAGGTCCCGACGTTCGCCTTCGTCAACGGTCTCGCCCTGGGCGGTGGGCTGGAGCTCGCGCTGCACTGCGACTACCGCACGGTCTCGGCAGCTGCGGCCGGCATCGGCCTGCCGGAGTGCTTCCTGGGCATGTTCCCCGCCTGGGGCGGGGCCTACCTGCTGCCCAACCTGATCGGGCCCGACCGCGCGGTCACGGTCATTATCGAGAACGCGCTGCACAACAACCGGATGCTCAAGGGTTCCCAGGCCTACGAGCTGGGCGTCGCGGACGCGCTGTTCGAGGGCGCGGACTTCCTCGAGCGCTCCCTCGACTGGGCGGGTCGGCTGCTCGCCGGCGAGGTCAGGGTGGAGCGTCCGGAGCCTGACCGCGGCGAGGCCTGGAACGCGGCGGTCGCCCGCGGCCGCGCCGTCGCGGACGCGAAGGTCGCCGGGGCGGCGCCGGGTCCGTACCGGGCGCTGGAGCTGATCGCCGCGGCCAGGACCGCCGACCGGGCCGACGCGTTCACCGCCGAGGACGAGGCGCTGGCCGACCTTCTGATGGGGCCCGAGCTGCGGGCCGGCCTCTACGCGTTCGACCTGGTGCAGAAGCGGGCCCGCAAGCCTGCCGGCGCGCCGGACGCCGCGCTGGCCCGGCCGGTGACCAAGGTGGGGGTCGTCGGCGCCGGTCTGATGGCGACCCAGCTGGCGCTGCTGTTCGTCCGCCAGCTGGAGGTGCCTGTGGTGCTCTCCGACCTGGACGCGGAACGCGTCGAGCAGGGCGTCGCCTGGCTGCACGGTGAGATCGACGGGCTGCTGGCCAAGCGCCGTCTGTCAGCCGACCGGGCGAACCGGCTCCGGGCGCTGATCTCCGGCACCACCGAGCTGGCCGACTATGCCGACTGCGACTTTGTGATCGAGGCGGTCTTCGAGGAGCTGGGCGTCAAGCAGCAGGTCTTCGCCGACCTGGAGAAGCACGTCGGGGCCAGCTGCGTGCTGGCCACCAACACGTCCTCGTTGTCGGTGAGCGCCATGGCGGCCGAGCTGGACCACCCGGAGCGGCTGGTCGGCTTCCACTTCTTCAACCCGGTGGCGGTGCTGCCGCTGGTCGAGGTGGTGCGCGCGGGGTCCACCGACGATCCCACCGTGGCTACCGCGCTACGCGTCGCGAAAGACCTGAGGAAGAACGCCGTGCTGGTCCGGGACGCCCCCGCCTTCGTGGTCAACCGGCTGCTGACCCGGTTGACCGGCGTGCTGTTCGCGGCGGTCGACGAAGGCACCCCCGTTCTCGACGCGGACCGAGCCTTGCGGCCCCTCGGTCTGCCGATGTCGCCGATGGCCCTGCTGCAGCTGGTCGGGCCCGCCATCGCCCTGCATGTCGCCGAGTCCCTGCACGCGGCGTTCGGGGACCGGTTCCCGGTGTCGGAGAATCTCCGGGCGCTGGTCGCCGCGAAGAAGCCGGGTATCTACGACTGGACCTCCGACGGCAAGCCGTACGTGTCGGAGGAGACCCTCGCGCTGCTTACGGGAGGGACGGCTCCCAGCACTCCCGAGCAGGTCCGGGACCGGGCGCTGGACGCCCTGGCGGAGGAGATCGGGCTGATGCTGGCCGAGGGGGTGGTCGCCGCCCCGATGGACGTCGACCTCTGCATGGTCCTGGGTGCCGGCTGGCCGTTCCACCTCGGCGGTATCACCCCGTATCTGGACCGGGCGGGCGTGTCGGAGCGGGTGCTCGGCCGCCGCTTCCTGCCACCGGGGGTCGCCTCGGTGGCCTGAGCGTGGCGTTGCCCGACCTGGCGATGGCCGGCCCCGACCCGGTCAGCGGACGGGAAGCCCGAACTGGGTCCGGACGCCGCGGGAGAACAGCACCGAGTCCGGCGGGGTGGCCGCCAGGTCGGGGAGCCCGGCGGCGGCGAGCAGGTCGTCGTCCAGCGCGAGCAGCTCGGCCCGCTGCAGCGGCCACCGCGGATGGGTGTTGGGCAGGTAGCGGGTCGCCCCCCAGGCCCGGGTGTGCAGTGCCCAGCGGGCGGTGAGGAAGTCCGCCAGCGGGTCCGACCGGACGACCTCGGGGTCGACCCGGACCACCACCCTGCTGCGGGCGCCGCGCGGGGCCGGCCACCGTCGGCGGCTGGTGTAGGTGAAGACATCCGAACGCTGCTGCACGCGCATCCGTGCCCAGGTGTAGTTGAGGCGCAGGGCCAGCCGGGCACCGAGCACGAAGGCGAGCCGCTCGCACTCCAGGGAGCCGAACACGACCCCGCGACGGCCCTGGCTGTCGACGGTGTAGAGCCGCACGTTCGTCTCGGCGAACGACCCCAGGTACGGCAGCGGACGGCCCTCGCCGAACCCGGCCCCACGCATCCGGAAGGGGATCAGACCGACCCAGGTCGAGCCGTCGTAGAGGTCCGGTCGGGTGCCGGCGGGGAGCAGCGGGGCGACCCGGCCAGGCTCGACCCGCCAGTGCAGGAAAGCCAGGTCCGTCCACTGCTGGTCCAGGACGGCCCGCCCGGGCAGCGGGGCCCCCGAGCTCAGGATGGGTTGCGGTACGGCCCAGCCGCCGGCATCGTCCCGGGTGTCCCGCACGTCCAGGGCAGGGTCAGACGCCGTCGACGGCCGACTCGGCCGGCTCGGTCTCAGTGCGCACGATGGCCTCCACGGCGTAGCGCGCGATCGCCTGCGGCGTCAGGCCGAGCTCCTCGAGCAGCTCGGTGCGGCTGGCGTGCTGGAGGAATCGTTGCTCGATGCCGAACTCCCGCAGGGGGGTCGTCACGTCGGCGAAGCGCAGCTCCTGGGCCAGCCGGGCCCCGCAGCCGCCGACGACGCCGTTGTCCTCGATGGTGACCACCAGCTCGTGCTCGGCGGCCAGCTGGACCAGCGCGGGGTTGACGGGCAGCACCCAGACCGGGTCGACCACGGTCACCCCGATGCCCTGGTCCGACAGCCGCTCGCCGACCGAGACGGCCATCCCGGCCAGCTGGCCGATGCCGACGACCAGCACTCGCGGCTGCTCGGTCCGCATCAGCACGTCGAGCCCGGAGAGCCGGTCCACCGCCACCAGGTCCGCCGGCACGGCCTCCTTGGAGTAGCGCAGAACCGTCGGGGCGTCGTCGATCGAGACCGCGGTGGCGAGCGCCTCCCGCAACCGGGTCGCGTCTCGAGGGGCGCTCAGGTGCAGACCCGGCACGAGCTGCAGCAGCGACATGTCCCACATGCCGTGGTGGCTGGCGCCGTCAGGTCCGGTGACGCCGGCGCGGTCGAGCACGAAGGTCACGCCGAGCCTGTGCAGCGCCACGTCCATCAGCACCTGGTCGAAGGCGCGGTTGAGGAAGGTGGCGTAGACGGCGAACACCGGGTGCAGGCCGCCCATGGCTAGCCCGGCCGCGGAGGTCGCGGCATGCTGCTCGGCGATCCCGACGTCGAAGCACCGGTCGGGGAAGGTCGCCGCGAAGCGGTGCAGCCCGGTCGGATAGGTCATCGCGGCGGTCAGGGCCACCACACGTTCGTTCTGGTGACCGAGCCGGACGAGCTCCTCGGAGAACACGTCGGTCCAGGTCTGGCCGCCCTTCGCCGCGAGGGCCGCGCCGGTGACGGCGTCGATCCTGCCCACCGCGTGGAAGTGGTCCTCCTCGTGCATCTCCGCCGCCGCGAAGCCCTGGCCCTTGTGCGTCAGCGCGTGCACGAGGACCGGGCCGCCGTACTGACGGGCTTGCAGCAGGGCGCGCTCCACGGCGGCGACGTCGTGCCCGTCGATCGGACCGACGTACTTCACACCCAGGTCGGAGAACATGCCCTGGGGCGCGAGCACGTCCTTGAGGCCGCTCTTGATGCCGTGCAGGATGTCGTACGCCGCGGTGCCGACGATCGGCGCCCGGCTGACGCTGCGTTTGACCAGGTCCAGGACCTGCTCGTAGCGGGGGTTGGTGCGGAGCCCCGTGAGGTGCTTCGCCAGCCCCCCGACCGTCGGGGTGTAGGACCGGCCGTTGTCGTTGACGAGCACGACCAGCGGCAGGTCGTCGGAGGCGGCGATGTTGTTGAGAGCCTCCCAGGCCATGCCCCCGGTCAACGACCCGTCCCCGACGACGGCGACGACCGTGCCGGGCTGCCGTCGCAGTCGCTTGGCCTTGGCCAGGCCCTCCGCATACGACAGGGCGGTGGAGGCGTGGGAGTTCTCGACCCAGTCGTGCTCGGACTCCGAGCGGCTGGGGTAGCCGGAGAGTCCCCCGCGCTGGCGCAGCGTCGGGAAGAGCGCCTGGCGCCCGGTCAGGATCTTGTGGACGTAGCTCTGGTGGCCGGTGTCGAAGACGATCGGGTCACGCGGAGAGTCGAAAACCCGGTGCAGAGCGAGAGTGAGCTCCACCACGCCCAGGTTGGGACCGAGGTGACCGCCGGTCTGACTGACGTTCAGGACCAGGAAGGACCGGATCTCCGCACTCAGCTGCTCGAGCTCCTCTGGTGCCAGCGCCCGCAGATCCTCCGGGCTGCGCAGGGTGCTCAACAGTCCGGGCGCGGGTGACATGCCGCCGAGTTTACGTGCTGAGGCCTCCTCGGCCAGGCTGCGCAACCTCGTCCGCATGCAGCCGGTCCTGCCGGGCTCTCACAGCCGCCGCACGAAGACCTGTCCTCGCAGGGCGTCCTCTACAAGTCCGACCGCGCGCTTGGTCCGGGTGAGCCGGGCCGCCTGCTCCAACCAGGCCTGGACGGCCGACTCGACCACCTCCGCACTGACCGTCCCCTGCAGGCTCGTGCGGACCCCCGCCAGTCCCTCCTGCGCCGCCCGACACTGTCCGGCCACGAAGTGTGCGGCGAACAGGGCGAGCACCAGCGGATGTCGCCGCAGCACCGGGTAGCTGCGGAAGTCGGCCGGACAGCAGTCGAACAGGAAGGCGACCGCGCCGGCGTCCCAGTCGGGCGCTCCCGGTGGCCTGACCCCATCCGGCCACCCCGGCGGCGCGTAGGCCTCCATCAGCATTCTCCCCAATCGTACATATGTTCGATTCTAGAGATCCGTCCTGCTGCTGTCCATGGCTAGCATCAGGCCGTGACCGACATCGTCTGCGAGATCGTCCACGGCGAGATCGAGGCTGCAGTGGTGCACCAGGACGAGCAGGTCCTGGCGTTCCTCGACCGCCGGCCCGTGTTCAAGGGTCATGTGCTCGTCGCACCCGTGCAGCACGTCGACACTCTGCTGGAGCTGCCGGCCGAGCTGATGGTGCCGGTGCTGACGACGGCCCAACGGGTGGCCCGCGCTCTCGCGTCGGCCCTGGGCGCGCAGGGCACCTTCGTCGCCGTCAACAACGTCGTCAGCCAGTCCGTGCCCCACCTGCACGTGCATGTCGTCCCCCGCACCAAGGGGGACGGGCTGCGCGGCTTCTTCTGGCCACGAACGACCTACGCGCCGAACGAGATGGAGGCCTACGCGCGGCTCATCGCCGACGCCCTACCGCCGATCTGACCCGGAGGAAGTCGTCCCCACCGTTGCAGGAATAGCAGCGGGCGGTTGCGCCTTGTACTGCGCGGTGCCATCCGGTCCATGACCCCGGGCCTCACCCTTTGCCGCCACGAGCGCGCCACTCGCCGAGAGGCGTCTGCCGGATGTCACCACCAGCCCCGACCGGCGACCGACCGGCACCGAGCCCCTGACGGGGCCGGTGCCCCGGTCGCCGTCCTGCTTTCTGATGCCTTGATGGAAATCACGGACGCCCCACCGTGGAGCCCGTTTCGGCTACCTACCCGTGGGTAGCCCAACCACGACGTTTCCCTGGTCAGAGGTCTCGCCGCAGCAGGTCGCTGCGTGCGCTTGGTGGTCGACAGTCCAACCTCGGGACCCGGGCGACTGGACACCCGTTCCCGATCCAGGAGTACGCATGTTCTTCCACAAGCAGGAGCTGCAGTTCAAGTCCACCCCGGACAAGCCCGACGCGTTCTACGCCCGTCGGTTGCAGGAGGTCCTCGGCGGTCAGTACGGCGAGATCACGGTGGCCATGCAGTACGGCTTCCAGGCGTGGAACACCCACATCCCCGGGAAGTGGCGGGACCTGCTCTTCGGCATCGGTGCTGAGGAGTTCGGCCACGTCGAGATGCTCGCGATCATGATCGCCCAGCTGCTGGAGAAGGCCCCGGCCAACGACACGGAGGCCGCGGTGAAGGCCGACCCGGTGCTCGCGGCGGTGATCGGGGGGACCGATGTCCAGCACGCCATCGTCGCCGGCGCGGGTGCCCGCGCGGTCGACAGCAACGGCAACCCCTGGCAGGGCAGCTACATCACCGCCAGCGGCAACCTGCTGGCCGACTTCACGGCCAACGCGAACGCCGAGATGCAGGGCCGCCTGCAGGTGGCACGGCTCTACCACATGACCGACGACCGCGGCGTCAAGGACCTGCTGTCCTTCTTGCTCGCCCGGGACACCATGCACCAGAACCAGTGGATCCAGGCAGCCGCCGAGCTGCGCGCCGAGGGCCTGGAGGACCTCCCGGTCCCCAGCAACTTCCCGATCCAGGAGGAGCACCGCGAGGTCTCCTACCAGTACCTCAACTTCTCCGACGGCAAGACCGCGAGCGAGGGCAGCTGGGCCCGCGGCAAGACCCCGGACGGCAAGGGCGAGTTCAGCTACCACGACGGGCCCACCACCTTCGCGCCGATGCCGCCGCCCACCGTCCCGGACCCGCGGCTCTACGGCACCGACCCCAAGCCGAACCTGATGGACAAGGTCACGGCCAAGGTCAAGGACGTCACCGGCACCTGAGGGTCCGACCTGCAGGGCCGGGTGCCACATCGGTGGCGCCCGGCCCTGCCGCGTCTGGGAGCGGTCAGCCGAGGACGAAGTTCCACGTGCCGGCGACGACGGCGGCGGCGAGACAGGTCGCGCCGAGCAGCAGCCCGCACGCGATGGTGAGCAGTTCCGCCGGGCCGAAGGGCGAGGAGCGGGACCAGCTTCGCTCGACCGGCCCGTCGAAGCCCCTGGCCTCCATGGCGGTGGCGAGCTTGGTGCCGCGGCGGATCGCCAGCACCAGCAGCGCCAGGACCTGACCCAGCAGCCGGCGCAGCCGACCGGTCTCCGCCACCCCCCGCGCCCGCCGGGCCAGCTCGAGCGAACGCCAGTCCTGGACGAACAGCCCGACCAGCCGCAGCCCGGCGAGCGCGCCGAGGACGAAGCGGCTCGGCAGCCGCAGCCGCTGCGCCAGCCCGTCCGCGAGGTCGGTGGCATCCATGGTGGCGAAGAGCACGACGGCCGGCAGGCCGATGGCGAGCAGCCGGAGGGCCGTGGCCAGGCCGATGGCGAGCGAGCCCGCCGTCACGTGCACGAACCCGAGCTGGACATACGTCGGTCCCGACGCCTGCCCGTAGAGCGCCATGGTGAGACCGGCCAGCGGGGCCGCCAGCCAGACCGGGAGCGTCCGCAGCCACAGCGAGGGAGACCGCAGCCCGGCCGCCGCGAAGAGGACCAGCTCGCCGACCACCGCGACCGTCGCCGAGACCCAGTCGAGGGTGAGCAGCAACCCGAGGGTGAGGGGGACGAGCGCGGCGATCTTCGCCACCGGGTTGACGGTGAAGATTCGCTGCTCACCGCGCGGCGGGGCGAGGAGGCTCACCGCCGCACCTCCTCGACGCGGACTCCGTCGCCGACGGTCAGGGCGATCTCGGTGTCGGCCAACGCGGCGACGAACGCCGGGTCGTGGGTGACGGACAGCAGGGTCCGGCCCTCCTCGAGGAGGTCGCCGAGCAGCCGGACCAGCTCGGCCCAGGTGAGCGCGTCCTGACCGAAGGTCGGCTCGTCCAGCACCAGCAGCGTGGGGGAGGTGACCAGCACGGTGGCCACCGACAGGCGGCGCTTCTCACCGCCGGAGAGGGTGAACGGGTTGGCCCGGGCCAGCCCGCCGAGCCGCAGCCGTTCGAGCAGCTCGTCCACCCGGTCGCGGCCACGGTCGTCCAGCCGCCGCGTGGCGCGCAGCCCCACCTCGAGCTCGGCCCGCACGGTGCTGGTGAGGAACTGGTGCTCGGGCTCCTGGAACACCACCCCGACCCGCGAGACCAGCTCCCGGGAGCGCCAGGCGTGCGGGCGGTCCGCGGCACCGGCGCGCAGCGGCGGGTGGGCCAGCACGCGGCCCGCGACCGGGGGCAGGAGGCCGGCCAGAGTCAGCGCGAGGGTGGACTTGCCGGTGCCGTTGGCGCCGGTGACCGCCACCGAGGCGCCGGCGCTGAGCTCCAGGTCCAGCCCGGAGCGGACGGCTTGGCCCCGCCGGCCCACACCGAGGTGCTGGGCGCTCAGCAGCAGCTCGCCGGGCGGCGGAGACCGCCGCGCCGGGACCGCGGGCGGGTGCTCGGGCACCCAGATCCCGGAGGCGGCCAGCGCCGCACCCGACTCGTCCAGGACCTGCTCGGCAGGACCGTCGGCCAGCACTCCGTCCGGTCCCAGGACCACGACCCGGTCCACCAGGGGCAGCCAGGTCGCCACTCGATGCTCGACGACGACCAAGGTGGCGCCGGTTCGCTCGAGCACCCGACCGACCGCGTCGCGCACCGCCTGGACGCCGTCCGGGTCGAGGTTGGCCGTCGGCTCGTCCAGCAGCAGCAGACCCGGCTGCATGGCGAGCGCTCCGGCGAGGGCGAGCCGCTGCTGCTGGCCGCCTGAGAGCCGGTCGGTCGGGTGGTCGAGCGGCAGCCGGAGGCCGACGGCGTCGAGGGCCGCGCCCACCCGGGGCCAGATCTCCGCCGCCGGTACCCCGAGGTTCTCGCAGCCGAAAGCGACGTCATCGCCCACGCGCGCCAGGACCACCTGGGTGTCCGGGTCCTGGAGCACCAGACCGGCGCGTCCCCGTGCGGCGCCCGGGGTCCGCCCGTCCAGCGTCAGCCGACCGATCTCCTCGCCGGCCTCCTCGCCGCCGAGCACGCCCGCGAGGGCGTGCAGGAGCGTGGACTTCCCGGCCCCGGAGGCCCCGAGCAGCAGCACCCGCTCCCCCGGCTCCACCACCAGGTCGACGTCCCGCAGCGCCCACGCCCGACGGCCGGCATGCCGCCAACCCCAGCCCTCGGCGACGACGCGGGCCGGGCGCCCCAGGTCAGCACCCGTCCGGGCGTGAGGGACGGCCGAGGGAGCGGCCGGTCGGGCCGGGCGGAGCAGCATGGGTCAGACGAGCCGGCGAGCGTCGCGCCCGGCAGCGAAGCGGTTCAGCACTCCGGTGCCCGCCAGCGCGCGGACGGCCAGCCAGGCGAGGGTGCCCGCGACGAACGCCCCACCCAGGACCGCGCTGACCGTGTACACGGTGGCGAAGAGGGCGGAGCTGCCCGGGTAGTACGCGAGGAGCTCGAAGACCGCCAGCCCGAGCCCTGCACCGGCGCCGGCCAGCCAGGCCACGGGCAGCCGCCACACCCGGTAGCCGAAGATCGCGAAGACGATCTCCGCCCCGAGGCCCTGGACCAGACCGGACGCCAGGGTGAGCAGGCCCCACTGGCCGCCGATCAGGGCCTCCACGGTGGCAGCCAGCAGCTCGACGTAGACCGCGGCCCCCGGCTTGCGGATCAACAGGCCGCCGAGCACCGCTCCCACCAGCCAGATCGACTCGACGAAGGACTGGGCGCCTGGGAGCAGCGCCTTGAACGGGGCTTCCAGACCGGAGTACGCGAAGCCCCAGACGAAGAAGACGACGCCGAGCGCGACGCCGACGACGCTGGCGACGACGATGTCGACGACCCGCCAGCGGCGCGGCGACGCCGGCGGCTGCCCGAGCCCGGAGTCGTGAGGGGTGGAGGTCAGGGGTTGCATGATGTGCCTCTCGTGAGCCGAGGACACGGGGACGAATAAGAGGCCTCCCTGCGCTGGCATGACCCAGATCAGGTTCGACGGTCGAAGGTTGGAGAACCTTCCTCTCAGCCCGGCTCACCGGACTCCCGTGTTCGGCCTCCAAACTACTCCAGCGGCGCTGCGCCGGCGATCGCGCCTCCCGAGGAACGACGTGTCGCGGGAGCCGACGCGGTGTCAGTCCTCGCCGTCGGCGGCGCGTCGGCTGAGGGGGCTGTCGCGCCCGGGTTTCCAGACCAGCTTGTGGGTGCCGTCGCAGAGCGGCATCAGCGCGCTGTGGCCGCAGCGGCAGAGGGCTATCGTCTCGCGTCGCCGCGGGAGCGGGCTGCCGTCCGCGGTGAGGATCTCGAACTCGCCGCGCAACAGCATCGGACCGTCGGGGTAGATGGTGATCCGTGCATCCCGGCTGGAACCGGCGTCAGAAGGGTCAGCTGCCACGTCCTCGGGAGTTACCCCACCCGAGCTGGCCCGAAACCGGCAGGTGGCAGCTGGGCGCGGCCTGTGCCCAGCCGTTACCCTGCCGCTGACCAGGGTAGGAGACCGCCATGCCAGGAAGCCCGGACGCCGCTGGGCTCGCGTTCGACCACGGGGAGGCAAACCCCTCGCTACTGGCCCGCGGGCCGTTGAGCAGCCAGCTGCTCGGGGTGCTGCGCGAGGAGCCGCACCCGGTGCCCCAGCTGAGCGCCCTGGCGCAGGAGCTGGTCGCGAGCACGCCGGACCCGTTGACCGAGGAGGACCTGCAGCTGACCCTGCTGGCGCTGCACGAGCTGCACCACCAGGGATGGCCGGGGGTTGCCGACCGCTGGGAGTGGCACCCGGACCTGCTGCAGCTCGCCGCCGTGCTCGAAGAGGCACTGGAGTGCAGCCTCCGCGGCCTGGTCGCCCACCGACTGCCGAGCACCCGAGTCGAGCCGGCAGACGTGCCCGCTGCGCTGGCTGAGCTCGTCCGTGCCGATGACGGCCCCAGCCTCTCCCGCTACCTGGCGCGGCACGGCACCAGGTGGCAGTACGCGGAGTTCTTGGCCCACCGCTCGATCTACCACCTCAAGGAGGCCGATCCCCACACCTGGGCCATCCCCCGGCTCAGGGGCAAGCCGAAGGCGGCCCTGGTCGAGATCCAGGCGGACGAGTACGGCGGGGGCCGGGCGGAGTGGATGCACGCGGCGCTCTTCGCGGACGCCATGCGCGGGCTGGGTCTGGACGACGGGTACGGGCGCTATCTGAACGAGGTGCCGGCGATCACCCTGGCCTGGGCCAACACGATGACGCTCTTCGGGCTGCACCGGCGCCTGCTCGGCGCCGTCGTCGGTCATCTCGCCGCTTTGGAGATGACGTCCTCGCTGCCGATGCGGCGCTACGGCAACGGGCTGCGCCGGCTGGGACTCGACGCCAGGACCACCCGCTTCTTCGACGAGCACATCGAGGCGGACGCCGTGCACGAGCAGATCGCGGCGCACGACCTCGCCGGCCAGCTGGCGCTGATGCAGCCCGAGCTGGTGCCGGACATCCTCTTCGGGGCGGCGGCGGCGCTGGCCATGGACGCTGCGGTGGCGGAGCACCTGAGGTCCTCCTGGGACCGCGGGGTGTCCTCGCTCCAGGCGGGCGTTCCGGCCGACGGGATCGCCCCGGTCGCGTCCGGCGGGCCGGCCGTCCGCGTCCTCGCCGCCGAGTAGGCCATGGCCGCGCCCGGACCCCGCCTTGCGGTCGAGTACGTCGTGCCGCTCCGGTGGGCGGCGGGCACGGACCCGACCGAGATGACCAGCTACCTGCACCGCCTCGGCGGCGAGGTCGACGTGACCGTGGTGGACGGCAGTGAGCCGGACGTGTGGGAGGTGCACCACCGGCTCTGGGCCCAGGCGGTGCGGCATGTCCGGCCCGAACCGTGGCCGGGACGGAACGGCAAGGTGGCCGGCGTGGTGACGGGGGTGCGGCTGGCCCGGCACGAGCGGGTGGTGATCGCCGACGACGACGTCCGGTGGCGCCGGGAGGAGCTGGAGCGGGTGGCCGGCCTGCTCGCCGACGCCGACCTGGTCCGACCCCAGAACATCTTCGACCCGCTGCCGTGGCACGCCCGCTGGGACACGGCGCGGTCGCTGCTCAACCGGGCGTTCGGCGCCGACTACCCGGGGACCTACGCGCTGCGCCGGAGCACCTTCTGCGCGATGGGCGGCTACGACGGTGACGTGTTGTTCGAGAACCTGGAGATGTCACGCACCTTCCGGGCTGCCGGCGGAGTCGAGACGAGCGCACCCTCGCTCTTCGTCCATCGGCTGCCGCCGTCTGCCGGCCACTTCTGGTCCCAGCGGACCCGGCAGGCCTACGACGACTTCGCTCAGCCGCTGCGGCTCGCCGCGGAAGGCCTCCTGCTGCCGGTGACCGTGACGCTGCTCGCCGGGCTCGCCGCCCCATCCGGACGGCATCGGCGGCGGGCCCGGGTGGGTCTGGCCGCCGAGGTGCTGCTGCCGATCCTGCTGGCCGAGGTTGGACGGCGGCGAGCCGGCGGCCGGCGGGCCTTCCTCCCGACCGCCGCGCTGTGGGCGCCGCTGTGGCTGGCCGAGCGCGCCGTCTGCGTCTGGCTGGCCGTCGGCTGGCGGCTCAGCGGCGGCGTGCCGTACGCGGGCCGGCGGCTGGTCACCGCGGCCCACCGCACCGCCACCCTGCGACGGCGGCTCGCCTCGGCCTGAGGATCTCAGAGGCGGGGGAAGACCCGGTCGGACTGCTCGTCGGCCTCGAAGATCCGTGAGGACGGCCCGGTGCCCACGATCAGGGGATCAGGCGTCCCGACCACCTCGGGATCCTTGTCGGTGTAGTCCAGCACGTGCAGCACATAGCGCAGCGCCTCGATCCGGGCGCGCTTCTTGTCGTTGCTCTTGATCACCGTCCAGGGCGCGTCCGCGGTGTCGGTGTAGAAGAACATCGCCTCCTTGGCCGCCGTGTACTCCTCCCACTTGTCCAGCGACTGCAGGTCCATCGGGCTCAGCTTCCAACGGCGGACCGGGTCGGTGTGGCGCTGGGCGAAGCGGCGCCGCTGCTCGTCCCGCGACACGGAGAACCAGAACTTCACCAGCTGCATCCCGCTGCGGACGAGCATCCGCTCCAGCTCGGGAGCCTGGCGCATGAACTCCAGGTACTCCACGGGGGTGCAGAAACCCATCACCCGCTCGACTCCCGCCCGGTTGTACCAGGACCGGTCGAAGAGCACGATCTCGCCACCGCTCGGCAGCACCGCGATGTAGCGCTGGAAGTACCACTGGGTCGCCTCGCGTTCGCTGGGCTTCTCCAGGGCCACGACCCGGGCGCCGCGCGGGTTGAGGTTCTCGGTGAAGCGCTTGATCGTGCCGCCCTTGCCGGCTGCGTCCCGGCCCTCGAACAGGCAGGTCACCTTGGCCTGGGTGGCCTTCACCCAGCTCTGCATCTTGAGCAGCTCGATCTGCAACGACCGCTTCGCCTTCTGGTACTCCTTCTCGGTCATCCTGGTCTCGTACGGGTAGTCCTGGCGCCAGGTCGGCTGGTCCGGGTGCGGCAGCATCACCGTCTCGGGCTCGTCGCCGCCGTCGCGCGCGGGGATCTCGATCGGCGTCTGGATGTCGAGCGCGGACGCCGCGAGCTCGGGACCCGGCTCCTGGGCGTCCTCCCCCAGGTGCTCGTCCACGGCTGCCGCCGCGGTGTCGCTGTCGCTGCCGGCTAGCTGGTCCGTGGACTGGTTCACGTCGAACGCTGTACCCCGGCCGGCCGACGACCTACCCCGCGGGCCGGGCCCCGACGTCCGGAGCCCGGCAGCGCCGGCACGGCTACTTCTTCAGCAGGGAGCGCAGCACGTACTGCATGATCCCGCCGTTGCGGTAGTAGTCCGCCTCACCGGGGGTGTCGATGCGGACGACGGCCTCGAAGGTGACATCGCCGGCCCGGACCGTGACGGTCCGCGGGGTGCTGCCCTCGTTCAGGCTGGTGACGCCCGTGATCTCGACCGTCTCCTCCCCGGTCAGCCCCAGCGAGTCCGCGCTCTGGCCCTCCGGGAACTGCAGCGGGAGGACGCCCATGCCGATCAGGTTGGAGCGGTGGATCCGCTCGTAGGACTCGGCGATGACCGCCTTGACCCCGAGCAGCGCGGTGCCCTTCGCCGCCCAGTCGCGGGAGGAGCCTGAGCCGTACTCCTTGCCGGCGAAGATCACCAGCGGCGTCCCGGCGGCGAGGTAGTGCTCGGAGGCCTCGTAGATGGTGCTGACCGGGGCGTCGGGGAGGGTGAAGTCGCGGGTGAAGCCGCCCTCGGTGCCCGGCGCCAGCTGGTTCCGGAGCCGGATGTTGGCGAAGGTGCCCCGGATCATCACCTCGTGGTTGCCCCGCCGCGAGCCGTAGGAGTTGAAGTCGCCCCGCGCCACACCGTGCTCGGTCAGGTACGTCCCCGCCGGGCTGTCGGCCTTGATCGAACCGGCC
>JBJMIS010000095.1:0-3286 GCA_045806705.1 Friedmanniella sp. | reverse complement strand
TCGCGAGTTCATCGTCCGTGAGCACGGAGATCAGCTTGTCGTGACCGGCGGCGCCGGTGAGATCGTCGCCGCAGAGCCCGGCAACGTGATCCGCGTCGACCGCCCTGCGCTGGTCGCCGCGGCCCGACGGGCGGACTGCGTGCTGGAACTGGTCCCCGTCGTCGGGGACTTCGTCGTCGGCGGCGCGCCGCTGTTCCGGGTGCACCCGAGCACCCGGTCGTCGGTGAGCGCGGACGGCCACCCGGCCGGTGAGCTCCGGGCCACCGACGTCACCCGCCACGTCCTGCTCGCCCCGGAGCGCGTGCACACCGAGGACCTCGCCTACGGCTTCCGCAAGCTGGTCGACATCGCCGTGCGGTCGATCGCGCAGCCGTTCAACGACCCCACGACGACGGTCCAGGCGCTGCACCGGCTGCACGACCTGCTGCGCCAGATCGCCCCTCAGCCCTTCCCCAGCGGTGAACACCGCGACGAGGACGGCGTGGTGCGCTTGGTCGAGCGGACCGTCAGCTGGGCAGGCTATGTCCGGCTGGCCTTCGACGAGATCCGCCTGGCCGGGGCGTCGGAGCCGCAGGTGACCCGGAAGATGTGCGCGGCCCTCGCCGACCTCAAGACCGTCGCGTCGCCCGACCGGCAGGAACCGCTGGACCACCAGCTCCGGCTGCTGACCGCCGCCGTCCGACGCGCCTACGACGACGAGGAGGACATGCTCGCAGCGCTCACCCCGGACACCGAGGGCATCGGGTCGGGCGCCGACGTCACCGGTGCGCCACCATCTCGGTCAGCCCTCGGGCCGCACTGAGCTGGCTGGGTTCCGTTCTACCGATCGTTGGGGGTCGGGAGTCAGACCTTCGCCTCGACGCTGCGCTGTCCTCGGTCAGCCCCGCCACGGCACTTGAAGCCAATACCTCGGCCAGAGAGCTCGGGGAGCTCTCGCGCCTTGTCGTGAACTCGGCGCGCTGGACCGTCGCCCTCGCCCTGGGCCTCCCCAGTCCGAGGCGCTGGCGCTGCAGTGGAAGGACATCGACCTGATCGCCAACACCCTCATGGTCCGACGGAGCATCCACCGCGTCGGAGACGACGAAGGCCAGTTCCGGCAGGCGGTCAACGAGAACCTCGATTTCGCCGGCAGCTCGATCGCCGTGGACCTGACAGGCGTCGGCTCAGGCCACTACCTGCTCGGCGACGACGACCTGCGCACCCAGTTCTTCACTGATCTCGGCTTCACCGTCCCCGACGCCAGCACCGGCCTCAGCCAGGAGCGGCTGGACCTGCTGAACGCAGACGTGCTGGCGGTGAACGGGTACAACCAGGAAGACGCCGATGCGGACACGTTGTTCTCCAGCCTCGACGTGGTGACCCAGGGCCGTACGGTCCTGCTCGGTAGCTACTCCGGCGATGTGTCCGCCGCGCTCGGCTTCGGCAGCCCACTGTCGCTGCCTTACCTGCTGGACGAGGCCGTGCCAGCCCTGGCCGCCGCCGCCGACGGCGACCCCTCCACCGTGGTCCCGGCCCTCGGCTGAGTGCCCGACGCGCCCTCGGTCACCCGGCCGAGGGCGCGTGCCGCCTCGGGAGAGATGCCGGTCCTGGACGGGGCGTACCAAGACGAGCGCGACGACCTGATCGCCATTGGACCACTGGAAGGACATCGACCTGCTCGACGGCACCCTGACGGTGCGGCGGGGCATCCATCGCGTCCGGAGTTGCCGCCAGCCTGCCGATACCCACCTCATGCGCAAGACGATCATCATGACCATCGCGGCGGCGGCGCTCACCGCCGGCTGCGGGGGCGGGGACTCCGCGGAGGCGACCGCCCGGGCCACCGAGTCCAGCACGAGTGCCGCAGCACTCGAGTCCGCGACCGCGGCCGCACCGTCCACGACCGCCCAGGCGATGGATGCGGCGACCGCACTGGCCACCCTGAAGGACGCCGGGCTGCCCATCACCGACAGCGCGGTGATCACGGAGACCAACGACGCGAACGACCTCATCGGGCGGCCGGGGCAGTACGTGTCCAAGGTGGCGTTCGCCGACAGCCGCTTGGGCGTGCCGATCGACCCGGCCGAGCCGGGCAACGAGGGTGGCGGCTCGATCGAGGTGTTCGCCGACGGCGCCGACGCGCAAGCCCGGTCGGACTACATCCAGGAGACCCTGCAGAGCCTCGGCCCGATCGCTGGCACTGAGTACCACTACCTGGCCGGCCCGATCCTCGTCCGTGTCACTGGCGAGCTGCCCCCGTCGGTGGCGGCTGAGTACGGGGCTGCAGTCGCCGATTTGTCCTGAGCCGACGAAGAGCCTGGCTGGTCGCCCTCCGAATACTCGACGAGCCAGGCGCAGGCCCACTAGCCAGTGGGCATGATCGCGTCCGTGGCTGTGGTGTCTCTGGTGCTCACGGCCGGCTCTACGAGGTGACAGAGCTCCGGCGCCCCGCTGAGGAGCGACGGCCTGCTGCATCAGCGTCGGCTCGGCCAGACCGGGAGACCAGGGGGGACCCGCACGGAGATGCGGACGGGTGGGACGCACACACCTTCTGGGAGACGGTAAGCCAGCGTCGGCGCGCCGTGGGACGTGGCGGCGTGATCGGTCAGCGTTGACTGTTTCGCTCGACGGCCACGTCGGGACCGACTGCGGACTCGGCGGCTCGGCCGGACGTCACGGCCAAGTGCATGGTGACCGCGGCACGCCACGCGGGTAGCCGGGTCCTCGGCGCATCGCCTCCGCCAGGCGCTCACTCGTCCCGCATGGGCGGGGGCGGACGGAGGGCCTGACCCTTCACAGCGGTTCTTAGGAAGCTTGTCGGCTGAGGTAGCCGGCGTGAGAGAACCAGCCGGCGACGTCGGTCGCGGTGACCGCCTCGAGGGCGGCGGCGATCGCGGCGTCCAGGGCCGCCCGGGTGCGTGCGGCGGCCGCCTTGACCAGGGCCTTGATCAAGCTGTTGGCCTCCTCGACCGGGGAGAGGTCCGGCGAGTAGGCGGGCAGGAACACCAGCTGGCAGCCGGCGGCGGTGACCAGCTGGCGGATCCGCTCGGGCTGGTGCGCGCCGAGGTTGTCGACCACCACCAGCATCCCGGGGGCCAGGCCGGGGAGCAGGAAGTGCTCCAGATAGGTGGCGAACACCGCGGTGTCGGTGCCGCCCTCCACCGTCATCGCCGGGCTCATCCCGGCCAGCGACAGCCCAACCAGCAGGGTGGTCACCGGTCCCCGGTTGCGCGGCACCGTCCCGCGGGCGCGGTGAGCACGCACCGCGCGGGCCCGGCGGCGGGTCAGCGAGGTGTGCGTGCCGCAC
>JBJMIS010000094.1:0-5602 GCA_045806705.1 Friedmanniella sp. | reverse complement strand
ACGGCGTGGGCGCCTCCGTGGTGAACGCCCTGTCCGCGCGGCTGGACGTCGAGGTGGACCGTGGTGGCCACACCCATGCGATCAGCTTCCGGCGCGGCGTGCCGGGTGCCTTCGCGGCGAACGGCGCCGATGCCAAGTTCGAGGCAGCGAGCGGCCTGCGCAAGACCAAGCGGGTCCCCAAGACCCGTACCGGCACGCGCGTGCGCTACTGGGCCGACCGGCAGATCTTCCTCAAGGACGCCAAGCTCTCCCTGGAGAACCTCCACCAGCGCGCTCGTCAGACCGCGTTCCTGGTGCCGGGCCTGACCATCGTCGTCCGCGACGAGTACGGCCTCGGCGAGGGCGGCAGCAAGGGTGAGGAGTCCTTCCGCTTCGACGGCGGCATCAGCGAGTTCTGCGAGTACCTGGCCACCGACAAGCCGGTCAACGACGTCCTCCGCTTCTCCGGCCAGGGCACGTTCAAGGAGACCGTCCCGGTCCTCGACGACCATGGTCAGATGACGCCCACCGAGGTCACCCGAGAGCTCGGTGTGGATGTAGCGATGCGGTGGGGGACGGGCTACGACACCACCCTGAAGTCGTTCGTCAACATCATCGCCACGCCCAAGGGCGGCACCCATGTCGCCGGCTTCGAACAGGCCGTCGCCAAGACGATGAACGAGGTGCTGCGCGCCAAGAAGCTGCTGCGCGTCGCCGAGGACGACATCGTCAAGGACGACGCGCTCGAGGGCCTGACGGCGGTCGTCACCGTCCGCCTCGCCGAGCCGCAGTTCGAGGGCCAGACCAAGGAGGTCCTCGGTACCTCGGCGGCCCGCCGCATCGTGAACACCGTGATCTCGAAGGAGCTCAAGGCGTTCCTCACGTCCACGAAGCGGGACGACGCGGCCCAGGCCCGGGTCGTCATGGAGAAGGCGGTCGCCGCCGCGCGCACGCGTATCGCGGCCCGTCAGCACAAGGACGCACAGCGCCGGAAGACGGCCCTGGAGTCCTCCTCGCTGCCGGCCAAGCTCGCCGACTGCCGAAGCGACGACGTCGACCGCAGCGAGCTGTTCATCGTCGAGGGTGACTCCGCGCTCGGCACGGCGAAGCTCGCCCGGAACTCCGAGTTCCAGGCGCTGCTGCCCATCCGCGGCAAGATCCTGAACGTCCAGAAGGCCTCGGTCGGGGACATGCTCAAGAACGCGGAGTGCGCCTCGATCATCCAGGTGGTCGGCGCCGGCAGCGGGCGCAGCTTCGAGATCGAGGCGGCCCGCTACGGCAAGGTCATCTTCATGGCGGACGCGGACTCCGACGGCGCCCACATCCGCTGTCTGCTCGCGACGCTGTTCTTCCGCTACATGCGCCCGCTCGTGGAGGCCGGCCGGGTCTTCACCGCCGTTCCGCCGCTGCACCGCTTCGAGCTGACCAACCCGAAGAAGGGGCAGGAGCGCTTCGTGTACACCTACTCCGACGCGGAGTACCAGCGCAAGGCTGCGGAGCTGACCAAGAAGGGCCTGAACTTCAAGGAGCCGCAGCGCTACAAGGGCCTGGGGGAGATGGACGCCGACCAGCTCGCGGAGACGACGATGAGCCCCCGGCACCGGACGCTGCGGCGGATGACGGTCGACGACGGCCTGATCGCGGAGACCGTCTTCGAGATGCTGATGGGCAACGACGTCGGCCCCCGCAAGGAGTTCATCATCGACGGCGCGTACAGCCTCGACGCCGCCGCCATCGACGCCTGAGCCGCTACCCGGCTCCTGCCGGGTCGGGCAGGGCGCCGCGGTGCTGGACGGCAGCCGCGCCCGCGGCCACCCCCGCCTCGCAGGCCCGGCCGAGGTCGTCGTCGCTGAGCAGACTCGCCGTGAGGGCGCCCACGAAGGCGTCCCCGGCGCCGGTGGTGTCGACGACGGCGACCTTGGCGCTGGCCCGACGGCCGGTGCCTGCCGGTGAGGAGTAGGCGGCTCCGTCGCCACCCAGGGTGATCACCAGCGACCGGCAGTGCTGCTGCAGCAGCGCCAGCGCGGTCTCGGGGTCGTCGGCCTGCCCGCCCAGCCCGGCGAGCAGGTCCGCAGCCTCGTGCTCATTCACCACCAACGGGTCGCAGAGGGCGAGCAGCTCGGCCGGCACCGGACGGTACGGGGCGAGGTTGTGCACGAACCGGAGCCCGTGCTGCTGGGCGTACTCGGCGGCCGCCGCGACACATGCGGGGCTCAGCTCGCCCTGGGTGAGCACCACCCCCGCACCGGGGACGGCGGCCAGGCCGGCCCGGACCTGCTCCGGGGTGAGGGCGGCGTTGGCCCCGCCGGTGACCACGATGCAGTTCTCGCCGGTGTCGTCGACGAGCACCGTGGCGCCCCCGGACTCGACGTCCGGCAGCCGCAGCAGCTGGTCGAGCCGGACGGCCCGTGCTGCCAGCGCCGCGGCGAGCGACGCCCCGGCGGCGTCGTCACCGACCGCGCCCACCAGGAAGCAGGCTGCGCCGGAACGGGCCACCGCGCACGCCTGGTTGGCGCCCTTGCCGCCCGGGGCGACGTGGGACTCCCGAGCCAGCACCGTCTCCCCGGGCCCGGGGATCCGCTCGACGTGCAGGGACACGTCCTGGTTCACCGAGCCGACCACGACCACGCTCCGGGTGCTCTCGCTCATGCCGGGCGCACCATGTCGAAGCGGCGGTCGGCCGTGATGTCGAAGTAGGCGCTCGGACCGCCTCCGCGGACCACCGGTCGGGCCGCCGTCGTGTCATAGACGCCGTCCGCCAGCAGCGTCTCGTCGATGTGGACCGCGACGACCTCGCCGAGGGTGAGCCAGGCGTTCACCGCTGTGCCGCGCGCGTCGGTGAGCTGCACGAGCTGGGTCAGCCGACACTCGAAGCTCACGGGGGCGCCCGCCACCCGGTCCGGCCGGACCTCCACCGACGCCAGCCCGCTGAGTCCCGCGAGCTCGAACTCGTCGACCTCGGGCGGTACCGTCGCGGACGTCGCGTTCATGGCTTCGGCCTGAGCCCGGCCGACGAGGTTCCAGGTGAACTCATGGGTCTCGGCGATGTTCCGGACCGAGTGCTTGTAGCCGGTGCTGGAGAAGCCGACGATCGGCGGGACGTAGTTGAAGGCGTTGAAGAAGCTGTAGGGCGCGATGTTGCGGACCCCCTCCGGTGACAGGGTGCTGATCCAGCCGATGGGGCGGGGAGCGACGATGGCGTTGAAGGGGTCGTGCCGCAGTCGATGCCCTTCCGCCGGGCGGTAGAAGTGGGTCGGCACCTAGAGGACCTGGGTCAGCGCGCCGGTGTCGACGTCGTAGAGGAACCCGCCCACGAGAGCGCGGTCACCGATGTGCGGGTGCTCGCGCAGCGCGGTCACGTCCTCGAGCAGCCGGGCGTGCTGGTCGGTGGAGGCGCCGATGCGCACGTCGCTGAGGTCGTCACCGGTGGTGGCTCGGACCTTCGCCACGATGTCCGCGTCCTCGCCGCTCGCCATGGCGCAGCGGGTGTGCGGCACCACCATGATCCGTCTCACCCCCAGCAGGTGGACCCCGAGGACGCAGCCGACCAGGGCGTCGGGAGTGAGCCTGCCGCCGGGCGTGCGGATGATCTTGGCGTCACCGATCTGCAGGCCGATCATCGCGAGCGGTTCGATCCGCGAGTCCATGCAGGTCACCATCGCGACACCGGCGCGCGCGATGCCGTCGAAGTTGCCGTGCAGGAACGAGGACTGGTAGTCGGCGTTGCTGGTCAGCAGGTCGGCGAACCCGCCGGGGCTGATGACGGGCTGCTGCTGGTTCACGGGTGCCAGCGTAGGACCTCCGGGGTGGCGAGCGGCGGTCACGTCCGGGGTGAGGCGACCGCGGCGATGGGTTGCCCGGCGGGAACGCCCGAGCCGTCCCGACGACCGTCCGCGGGGGGCAGGTCCACGGGGGCGCCGCTGGCGGCCGCCGCCAGGGCCGGTGGCGGTCCCGCCCAACCGAGCAGCAGCGTGTCCTCGCCGCGGAGGAAGCGGTGGCAGCGGACACCGCCCGTCGCCCGGCCCTTCGCCGGGTACTCGGCGAACGGTGTCACCTTCACCGTGCCGGCGTCGGTGCCCGGCAGCGCGGCCGAGCTGCCGGCGACGGTGACCACGAGCCCGTCCGCCGAGGGGACCACCCCGAAGAAGACCGCGGTCGCCTTCGGGCCGAGCTTGATCCCGGCCATGCCGCCGCCTGAGCGGCCCTGGGGCCGAACCGCCGATGCCGGGAAGTGCAGCAGCTGGGCGTCGCTGCTGACAAAGACGAGCTCGACGTCGGCGCTCGTCAGCTCGAGCGCTCCGACCACCCGGTCGCCCGGCTCCAGCCGGATCACCTCCCAGGCGTCCTTGGCCAGCACCTCCGGGTTGACCCTCTTCACCACCCCCGTCGCGGTGCCCAGGGCGAGGCCGAGGGAGTCGGTGCTCAGAGTCGTCAGCGCGAGGGGCTGCTCGTCGGCGGCCAGCGTGACGAGCTCGCTGACGTGGGTGCCGCCCTGCAGGTTCGGCGCGTTGGCGGTCGTCGGCACCGTGGGCAGGTCGAGGGCGTGGATCCTCACCAGCCGGCCCGCGCTGGTCAGCAGCCCCAGCTCACCGCGGGCCGTGGTGGCGACCTTGGACACCACGACGTCGTGGTTGGTCCGCGGCCCGCCCTCCGGCAGCGGGTCGGCGTGCCCCGTCCGGGCCAGCAGGCCCGCCGAGGAGAGCAGCACCCAGCAGGGGTCGTCGGGGACCTCGAGCGGCACGGTGGCCGCGGTGGCGGCGACCCCGCTGGAGGCCAGCAGGATCGTCCGCCGGGGGGTGCCGTGTGCCTTGGCCATCTCCGCCAGCTCGCTGCCGACGAGGGACCGCAGCCGCTCCTGGTCCTCCAGGATGGCGGTCAGGTCGGCGATCTCGGAGGTCAGGGAGTCGCGCTCGGTCTCGAGCTCCAGGGTGCTGAACCGGGTCAGCCGGCGCAGCGGCATCTCCAGGATGTAGTTGGCCTGCAGCTCGCTCAGCTCGAAGGCTTCCCGCAGCCGGGTCCGGGCGGCGGCGGTGTCGTCGCTGCCGCGGATGATGGCGATCACGTCGTCGATGTCGAGGATCGCGAGGATCAGGCCCTGCACCAGGTGCAGCCGGTCGGCGGCCTTGCGGCGGGCGAACTCGGTGCGCCGCCGGGTCACCTCGTAGCGGTGCTCGAGGTAGACGGTGAGCAGGTCGCGCAGGTTCAGCGTCCGGGGCTGACCATCGACCAGCGCGACCGCGTTGATCGCGAAGTTGTCCTCCATCTTGGTCAGCTTGTACAGCTGCTCGAGCAGCGCGTCCGGGTTGAAGCCGTTCTTCACCTCGATGACCAGGCGCAGCCCCTTGTGCCGGTCGGTGAGGTCCTTGAGGTCGGCGATGCCAGTGAGCTTCTTGGCGGTGACCAGCTCCTTGATCTTGGAGACCACCCGTTCCGGGCCCACGTTGAACGGGAGCTCGGTGACCATGATGCCCCTGCGCCGCCGGGTCACATGCTCGATGGTGGCCTTCGCCCGCATCCGGAACGTGCCGCGGCCGGTCCGGTAGGCGTCCCTGATGCCGTCGAGCCCGATGATCGAGCCTCCGGTGGGCAGGTCCGGGCCGGGCACGAGGCGCATCAGCTCGTC
>JBJMIS010000093.1:0-6580 GCA_045806705.1 Friedmanniella sp. | reverse complement strand
GTAGAAGCCGGCCAGGGCGGAGAGCTTGCGCGCGACGGTTGCCGCCGAGGCCGTTCGGCCGGTCCGGCCCGGATCGGCGGAGCGGCGCACCTTCGACTACGTCCGCCACGGCACCACCACGCTGTTCGCCGCCCTGGAGGTGGCCACCGGCAAGGTCACCGAGGCGTGCACCGAGCGGCACCGCCACCAGGAGTTCCTGGCCTTCCTGCGCCAGGTGGCCCGGGCCTATCCCCGCCGCGAGCTGCACGTCGTGGTCGACAACCTGTCCACCCACAAGCACCCGACGGTGCGTGACTGGCTCGAGCGCCATCCCCGGGTCCAGTTGCACTTCACCCCCACCTCGGGCTCGTGGCTGAACCTGGTCGAGGCGTTCTTCTCGATCATCACCCGCCAGGCCCTGCGCCGCGGCAACTTCCCGACCGTCGCCGACCTCATCGCCGCCATCGAGCGCTTCATCGACGCCTGGAACGACCGCTGCACCCCGTTCACCTGGACCAAGGACCCCGACACCGTCATCGTCAGGGCCACGCATTCACGGAACCGCAAGACCCCAACAGACGTCAGATACGCAGCACTAACTGGAGGCAGACGAGGCTGGCGCCTGTCCTGGTGCTGGTCGCGGCTCCATTCTGGTGCCCGCGCCGATAGGGCGGCGGCCACCGGAGCGTGCGGCAGGGTCAGCGAGCCCCGAGGAGATGCTCGATGGCGTAGCGCTGGATGCGGGCGAAGCCGTATCCCTTGGTGCGGGGCTCCTCGAGCTCGTAGTCCTCGAAGGCGCGGCGATCGGCGAGCAGCTTGGCGTAGTCCTCTCCCGGCTCCAGGGTCGGCAGATTCAGGTCGCCGACGCCGGCCTCTGCGAGTGCCTCCTGCACCCGCGGATCGGCCCGGAAGGCGTGCGAGCGCTCACGCAGGGTCACGTAGAGCTCCATGTTGGCCACCGCCGACTCCCACACCCCTTCCATGCTCTCGGTCCGTAGCGGCTTGTAGTCGAAGTGCCGGTCCCCGTCGTAGGTGGGGCCGCCGCCCGGGGCGCCGTTCTCCAGCAGGTCCACGGTGGAGAACGCCTGCAGCAAGTCGCCGTACCCGAACACCAGGTCCTGGTCGTAACGGGGACCCTTCTGCCCATTCAGGTCGATGTGGAACAGCTTGTTCTGCCACAGCGCCTGCGCGATCCCGTGGGTGTAGTTGAGGCTGGCCATCTGTTCGTGCCCGGTCTCGGGG
This sequence comes from Friedmanniella sp., assembly GCA_045806705.1. Taxonomy (GTDB): domain Bacteria; phylum Actinomycetota; class Actinomycetes; order Propionibacteriales; family Propionibacteriaceae; genus Microlunatus. Next base: position 5,359 of record JBJMIS010000093.1, on the reverse strand, counting down.
TTGATCCCGACCATGTCGTGGTGCTCGAGCTGGGAGATGAACGCCAACGCGTGCCCGATCGTCGGCAGCAGGATGTCGCCGCGCGGCTCGTTCGGCTTGGGCTCGATGGCGAATCGCATCCCGTAGCCCTTGTCGATCGAGTACTGGGCCAGCAGGTCGATGCCCTCGCGGTAGCGGTCCAGCGCAGCGCGCACATCCTTGGCGAAGTCGACCTCCGAGCCTTCCCGACCACCCCAGAAGACGTAGATCTGCGCACCGAGCTCGGCCGCAAGATCCATGTTCTGCATGACCTTGCGCAGGGCGTACCGGCGGACGGAACGGTCATTGCTGGTGAAACCGCCGTCCTTGAACACCGGGTCGCCGAACAGGTTCGTGGTCACCATCGGCACCACCAGGCCGGTCTCGGCCAGTGCGGCCTTGAACTCCTCGATGATCCGCGTCCGCTCGCTGGCGCTCGAGCCGGGCGGCACCAGGTCGTCATCGTGGAACGTGATGCCGTACGCGCCCAGCTGGGCCAGCTTGTGCACCGCCTCCACACCGGCCAGCACCGGCCGCGTGGCCTCGCCGAACAGGTCACGGGCCTGCCAACCCACCGTCCACAGACCGAAGCTGAACTTGTCCTCACGGCTGATGGTCGGGGTCACGAGATACCTCCACTGACATCGGGTCGTGATCGGGTCGAGCGGTCGACCCGGATGTGACGCGCACATAGTGCGCCGCGGGGTCTCCGGGTCGCGAACGGACCGAGGTGCTACCTCACTGACCTGACGGGCAGGATCGCGAACCCGCATGACCAGTGGCGGCGTGCTCAGGCAGCGCCGAGTACAGCAACCGGTACAGAAACGCGGTTGAAACGACCGCGAACCCCCGTGGACGGCAACACCGCAAGTGGCGTGCGCAAACGGGACGCCGGTGTACGGCGGTGAACGGGACGCCGCTGTCTGGGCGGCCAAGGAGCCAGGGCTCGTGCAAAGTCGTCAGACAGGCAGTTGACCTGCTTGGATGCCGGCGTAGAGAGGCTGCGATCCGGTACCGACTCCGGACCGTCGCGTCCAGAGACCGACTGCCAAGTCGCTCTGACCTGGGCTCGAGTCAAGTGCTCACCGTGCAGATGAAGGGCACAACGGCGGCTCAGCAAGTTCGACCTCGGCCGCTGGCCACCGAAACCGCAGGTCAGGCCACGCAACGCTGACTTTGCACGGGCCCTGGCCAACGAGCTCCTTGATCTCTTCCTTCAAGGGGAAGCCCGCGTGATCACTCGCCACTGCGATCCTCATCCCAGCTCCTCACCAGTACTCCAGCGGCGACAAGGGCGTCGGCCGAAGCTGCCCGGGCGACGTACCCCCGCCAGACGTCTCCGGCACACCCACACGGGAGCTTCCGCGCCACCACGTCGACCAGGCACCCGGCTCCCTTGCCGGATGCGCCTTCCAGCCCGAGATGTGGATTGCCGGCGTCGACGCCGCGGGATCAGCGGCCTCGTCACCTTCCTCGAGCGGACGGCGGACTGCCTGCAGCCGGCACGAACCGGCGATGGACGGGTAGAGACAGCGCCATGGACTCAGCCGCGACATTTCCCGTGCCCTCCGGCCACACGCCGGACGGCGGTGTGCTCGTCGGCAGCGACAACGCGCGCCGCCGGCTGGTGGTCTTCGAGGATCCGCAGTGTCCCTACTGCCGGCAGTTCGAAGAGACGTCCGGGGACCTGTTGCGCCGCGAGGTGGCGGCCGGTGCGGTCGCGGTCGAGTACTGGATGCGCTGCTTCCTGGGCCCGGAGTCCGTGCGGACCGACAACGCGCTGGCCCTCGCAGCGGAGGCCGGCCGGTTCGATCAGCTGCGCCGGGAGCTGTTCGCCGCCCAGCCGCCCGAGCACAGTGGCGGTTTCACCGTCGAGGACCTGCTCGACCTCGGCAGCAGCGTGGACCTGGACAACCCGGAGTACGTGACCGGAATGCGAGAGGGACGGTACGAGGCCTGGGTGGTCCAGGTTGATCGGGCCTTCCAGGAGCAGGATCCGCACAGAACGCCGGCGGCCCTGCTCGATGGCCGGCCGGTCGACTCCGCCGCGCTGTACGACCATCGAATGCTGGGGGCGCTGCTGCGCGGCTGAACACGAGCCCCTACCGCTGAATCGGGATCGCAAGAGGCCCCGTCCGGCCGAGCCGCATCGCCGGCCGGCCCTCTCACCGGGAGAGCGGTCACGACGACCGAGCATCGGCCACGATCAACGGTCCGGACGCTCGGCGCGGATGGCCTCTACCACCTCGGCCACCGACAGGTCCAGACGCCGTGACGCGGCCGCGTCGGCAGGCGTCGTGTCGAGGTCCTCGGCCTCCATCTGCAGGGCGCACGCGAGGCGCGCCAGGGCGCCGTCGAGCAGGGTCAGGTCCCGCAGCGTGTGTTGCAGGGCGCCGTGCCGCGGCCGCACGTGCCCGGCGGCCAGCTCCACGAGCGCGGACGCCCGGACGTAGGTGCCGCGCTCTCCCGTCTCGATCCGGCGTTCGATGGCGGACATCGAGGCGCGCACCCGCTCGGCCATCGCCCGCAGCGCGCGGTCGGCCGCCTCGCTCTGCTCGGCGGCCTCGCCGTCCTCCACCCCGGCGGCGAGCGAGCGCGCGTAGAGGCGTGCGGCGGCACTGACCGACAGCAGGTCGGTCAGCTGCGCGGAGTTGCGGCCGAACGTGGCCCGGCGCAGCGGCGCCGCGGTCGCCACCAGGGCCGCGTATGCGGCGTCGGATTCCCGGACCGCCGGCCGCAGGACCACCGGCTGCCGGTCGACCATGCGGTCGAGCACGGCGTCGACCAGGGTGCGCAGCGCCCGGAACCACAGCAGCACACCGGTGGTCAGCACCCGCTGCGGGCGCAGCGGGAGGATGACCAGCACGGTGAGGACGACGGCGCCGACGCCGATCGCGGTCTCGACGAGCCGGAGGACGAGCAGATCCCAGCTGAACTCGCCCAGCTGCACGTACAGCTGGGACATGGTCACGGTCACGCCGATGACCATGAACGTGTAGTTGATCCGGATGAGGTAGATCCCGAAGAACAGCGCGACGAGCACGATCAGCAGTGAGGCCCAGACGTGCGCGCCGGTGACGTGCACCAGCAGGTCGCCCACGACGATGCCGATCGCGGTGCCGGTCATCCGGAACAGCGCCCGGCGCACCTGCTCACCCGCGTTGGTGGCGGCGACGAACGCCAGGAAGGTCGACAGGACCGCCCAGTACATCCGCTGCCCGGAGACCGCGCTCCCGACGAGGACGGCCAGCGTTCCGGCGACCGCGATCTGGATGGAGGAGCGGACGTACGCCGGCATCGTCGCCCGGTCCAGGAGACCGCCCCGGCCCGGGGTGGTCGACGCCGCCGCGCTGACCGGCACCGATCCCGGGAGGAAGCCGGCGTTGAGGGCGACCGCAGGGGTGAACTCCTCCGCGGGGGAACCGGAGAGCCGCTGTCCGATCGCCTCGTCCAGCGCTCGGCGTGCGCGCATGCAGTCCTCGGCGGACGCGGCGAGCCGGTGGGCCAGCACCGTCGTCCGCTCGCTGCTCCAGGTGCTCGACCGCAGCGCCCCGGCGGCGGCGAGCACGGCCGGCGGATCGTCGGCGAGCACCGCCGACAGCGTCCGGCCGGCCTGCCCCCGGGCGGCCGGCTCGGCGCACGTGACCGCCATCGCGCCGGCGAAGCGGGCGCAGTTGGACAGCGCCAGCTCCACGTCGAACAGCCGCTGCGCCTGGGCCGCCGCCGACTCGGGCACCGACTCGGCGAGCTGCGCGTCGATCATCAGGGTGGACTCGTTGAGGCGGACGACCTGCCGCCGCAACCGCTCCTGCAGGTCGTGCGTCCGCCCGGGGTCCTCGGTGGCCAGCGCGTCGAGGCTGAGCTGCAGCAGCCGGCGGGCGCGTGAGTCCCAGGACCGACGCATCCGGGCCAGGGTCCGCTCCGGGTCGGGCCGGAAGAGGGTGAAGCGGACGAGGAGCGAGGCGAGCACGCCGATCCACATGTCGGCCGCCAGCCAGCCGATGTCGCCCAGGCCGATCTGCGAGTGCAGGAAGAAGCCGAGGAACCCGCCGTTGAAGGCGACCATGCCGGAGCGGAACCCGGGTGGCCCCCAGCGACGCGCGTACACCGCCGCGGTCATCAGGGCGACGACGAAGACCAGGGACGCCACGTAGTAGCGGCCCACGGCCAGACCGGCCGCCAGCGCCACCAGCATCGGCACCGGCAGCAGCAGCGAGGACACCAGCTGGCCACGGGCGGTGCGGTCGTTGACCGTGAAGCCGGCCATCATCGCCACCATCCCGGCCAGCAGCATCGACACGATGAGCAGCGCGTGGTCGTAGGCGGCGACGACCGGAGCCGGCGCGGCCCCCGCCGGCAACTGCATCGCGCCGGTGAGCCGGACGAACAGGTAGACCAGCCCGACGCCCACCGCGATGCCCAGCACCGACTGCAGACCCGTGCGCAGCTGCGTCAGGCCCGGGTCGGCCCCGGCGAGCCGGTCGACGGCGTCGCGGAGGTAGGCCCGGAGCGTCCGGCTCCGCGGTTCCTCGGTGAGGACGTCGTCGGTGAGGCCGTCCGCCGTCATCGACGTCCCCGACGTGTTCCGCAGCTCCACCACGTACCCATGGTCTGTCCGGGCCGTGGGTCGCACGAGCGCGGAACGGCCGGCGCGACGATCCTCGACCCTGCCCGGTGATCCGAGCCCCTCGGCGCGGGAACCCCACGGGCGCCGGTGCAGGTGGCAGGGTCGGCCCCGCTCCACACCCAGCACCACGGGGGAACGTTGCCGCACTCATCCCTGTCCACCGAGGGCTGACGCCGTGTACCGCGCCGACGGGCGGCTGGTCCTCAGCCCCAGTGACCTGACCCGGCACCAGGAGTGCCAGCACCTGACCGCGCTCAACCTGCAGGTGGCCGACGGCCTGCTGCAGCCCCCGGCCGAGGGGGTGAGCGACCAGACGGTGCTCGTCGCCGACCTCGGCATCGCGCACGAGCTCAGCTACCTGGAGTACCTGGAGGAGCAGGGGCTCAGCGTGGCGCGGCTCCTGGGCAGCCGGAGCGTAGCGGCGACGTGCGTGGCGATGCGCGCCGGCGTCGAGGTCATCCACCAGGCGACGCTGTTCGACGGCACCTGGGGCGGCCAGGCCGACTTCCTCCTCAGGACGGCGGAGCCGTCCGATCTCGGCGACTGGTCCTACGAGGTCGCCGACGCCAAGCTGGCCCGCCGCGTCAAGGTGCCGGCGCTGCTGCAGATGGCCACCTACGCCGACCGGCTCGCCGTCCTCCAGGGCCGCACGCCCGAGCGCATCCACGTCGTCACCGGCGACGGGGCGCAGCGCCCGTGGCGGCTGGTCGACGT
>JBJMIS010000092.1:0-29437 GCA_045806705.1 Friedmanniella sp. | reverse complement strand
ATCACCTCACTCGACACCAGCGTCTCAGGGATCTTGGTGTAGACGGGGTTGCTGTCGGCCGGCTTGCTGACGACGAAGCGCATGATCTTGTTGGTGTTGTCGAAGTCCCGGTTGTTGGGGTTGCTCAGGTTGTTGAGGAAGACCGACTTGCCCGCCATCTTGCGGAAGTCCATGAGGATCTCGTATCGCTCGGCGTTGCCGTGCCGCCAGCTGGTGATCTCCTGCGACTTCGGCGCGATGCCGCCGTCGGTGGCCACCATGTACGTCGGCACGGCCGGGGAGGTCGTCGGGCGGTAGGACCGGGAGATGGAGGCGTTCAGGAACCGGAACCGGTAGATCGCCGGCTTCACCTGCATCACCGGCCAGGGCACCCCGTTGACGAGGATGACGTCGCCCCACAGGCCGGACTGGGAGCGGTCGTCGTAGAGCTGGGAACCGTTGGCCTTGAACGCGATGTCGGACAGGGTGATCGGCACGTCGTACTCGCCCTGGGGCAGCAGCTCACGCTCGATCGGGTCGTGCAGGTGGTACTGGGCGGCCAGGCCCGAGTAGGCGTTCTGCGCGGTGAAGTGGACGCCGTGGTCGTGGTACCACAGCGTGCGTGCCGGCTGGAAGTTCGGGTAGTGGTAGTACTTCTTCATCCCGGAAGGGGTGACATCGCTGGCGTACCCGTCGTACTGCGGCAGCGACGCCGACCCGTGCAGGTGGGTGGAGATCTTGAGCGGGGTGCCGAAGGTGGGGTGGGTACCCGGCAGCTGGTTGTGAACCCTCATCACGATCCGGGTGCCCTTGTTGACTGAGACCAGAGGTCCCGGCACGCGGCCGTTGTAGCCGAGAACCGGCGTCGGCATCCCGCTGACCAGGTTCGCAGCGCCCGTCCTGGCGGTCACGTCGTAGTAGTGGCAGGGTACCCCGTCGTGGTCCACACCGATCTTGGTCGGCGAGAGCCGCTGCTGGTGGTAGAAGGCTGCGGCGAAAGGCTTCGGCAGCTTGCTTGATGCCAAGGTGCTGATCGAGGACCCGCTCACCTCGCGGCCGAACGGCATGGTCAGTCCGGCGGCGCCGACGGCGCCCAGGCCGGCCAGCTTCAGCATGTCGCGTCGTGAGAGCTGCATTCTGTCTTCCCCCCAAGGAATCCACTGAGTCTGAGAACTGTCGTGACTCGTGGTCCGATGGCTTCCCGCCGAGGCACCACATCGTCAGTACCTCAAGACTGCGGGAGATCCGGGATCGAAAGCAGCCGCAACGAGGGGTGCAGGCGACCCCCCAAGCGCGGGGGGGCGAACGGGGTTGCTGTGGGTAAGGCGGACGGCCAGCGCCGGAGGCGGGCCGCGGTCCTCAGCGGGGCGGTTCGGTCTCGTTCTCGCCGTTGAGGCGTTGCGGGTTGGTCCTGGCAGCGTCGTCCCGCAGGTTCTGGGTCTCGGCAGGCTGCCGGTCCGCGTCGACGGGCCGCTGCTCGACTCCGGCCGCATCACCCTCGCGGAGCCGGGGGTCCAGCTTGCCGGCCTTGTCCTGCAGGCTTTGAGCCTCGGCACGCTGACGCTCCGCCTCAGCCAGCCGCTGCTCGGCCTCACGCTCACCTTCGGAGGCCCGCAGCTCGGCCTCAGCGCGCTCGCGCTTCACCTGGGCCGCACGCTCCTCCGCCGCCGCCCGGTCAGCCTCGGCCTGGGCCGAGAGCCGTTGCGCTTCCTGGAGGTGCTCCTGCGCCTGGATCTGCTTGCGTTCCCGCTCCCTGCCGCGGATCCGTGGCAGGACCACGAGGGCGAGGATCACGAGCACGACGACGATGACGATCAGAACGATGAGCGTGGTGGTCATGGCCACACCTCCTAGCCCGGATGCTACTGCCCGTGCCAGCCGCAGGGGGCGTTTGCGCAGGTTCGGTGCCGGTCGCTTGCGGCGCCTACCATCGCCTCATGGCCGATGCGACGACGCCGACGCCCACCGCCCGTCTGGACGAGGTCCCGCAGGTCGAGAGCCCAGCGGACGGACGGGCCGGCTGGGCCGCGGCCTACGCGGCAGCCGAGGCGGCAGGAGGCCTGCGCGACGCCGACTTCACCACGCTCTCCGGCACCGAGGTCGAGCCGGTCTACGGTCCACCGGAGGACGGCATCGACCCCCGGCTGGAGCGGATCGGCTGGCCCGGGCAGTTCCCCTTCACGCGGGGGCTGTACCCGACGGGATACCGGGGTCGGAGCTGGACGATCCGCCAGTTCGCCGGCTTTGGCAACGCCCGGCAGACGAACGAGCGCTACCGGATGATCCTCGACGGAGGTGGCGGCGGCCTGAGCGTCGCCTTCGACATGCCCACCTTGATGGGCCGGGACTCCGACGACCCCCGATGCCTGGGCGAGGTCGGCCACTGCGGCGTTGCCGTGGACTCCGCCCTCGACATGGATCAGCTCTTCGCCGGGATCGACCTCGGCGCTGTCACGACCTCCATGACGATCTCGGGCCCTGCGGTCCCGGTCTTCTGCATGTACGTGGTCGCGGCCGAGCGCCAGGGCGTGGACGTGTCCCGGCTGGACGGCACCTTGCAGACCGACATCTTCAAGGAGTACATCGCGCAGAAGGAGTGGCTTTTCGGTCCGGTTCCCCACCTGCGGCTGATCGGTGACCTGATGGAGTACTGCACGGAGCGGATCCCTGCCTACAAGCCGATCAGCGTCTCCGGCTACCACATCCGCGAGGCAGGGTCGACAGCGGCGCAGGAGCTGGCGTTCACCCTCGCTGACGGCTTCGGCTATGTGGAGCTCGGCCTGTCCCGCGGACTGGACGTGGACCGTTTCGCCCCAGGGCTCAGCTTCTTCTTCGACGCCCACCTCGACTTCTTCGAGGAGATCGCCAAGTTCCGCGCCGCCCGGCGCATCTGGGCCCGCTGGATGCGGGACCGCTACGGCGCCACCACGGCCCGGGCCCAGTGGCTGCGCTTCCACACGCAGACGGCGGGGGTGTCGCTGACCGCCCAGCAGCCCTACAACAACGTCGTGCGGACCGCCGTCGAGGCTCTCGCCGCTGTGCTCGGCGGCACCAACTCCCTGCACACGAACGCGCTGGACGAGACGCTGGCCCTGCCTACCGAGGAGTCAGCCGAGATCGCGCTCCGCACCCAGCAGGTGATCGCCGAGGAGACGGGCGTGACGAACGTGGCCGACCCGCTCGGGGGCTCCTGGTACGTGGAAGCCCTCACCGACGCCCTGGAGGCGGAGGCGGAGAAGATCTTCGCCACCATCCTCGCGCTGGGAGAGCGGTCGACGCCCGATGGCCCTCCGGCAGCCCGGGAGAACGGGTCCGCGGCCGGGAACGGGGCCGGCCGGGGGCGGCACCCCATCGGGCCGATGACCTCGGGGTTGCTGCGAGGGATCGAGGACGGCTGGTTCACCAGCGAGATCGCGGCTGCGGCGTATGCCCACCAGACCCGGGTGGAACAGGGCGAGAAGAAGGTCGTCGGGGTGAATGTCCACACCGGATCCGTCACCGGTGACCTCGAGATCCTCCGGGTCGGCCAGGAGGTGGAGATCGAGCAGAACCGGCTGCTGGCCGAGCGCCGGGCCGGCCGCGACCAGGCCCGGGTGGACGAGACGCTGGCCGCCCTGCTCGAGGTCGCACGCGGCACCGGAAACCTGGTCCCGCCGATGCTCGAGGCCGTGCGGGCGGAGGCGACGCTCGGGGAGATCTGCGGCGTGCTGCGGGCGGAGTGGGGCGAGTACACCGAGCCACCCGGGTTCTGACGAGGGGCGACGCGACTGACCTTCCTCGCTAGGGTGGTCAGGGTGAACATCGTGGTGGGCTACATCCCGACCGCCGAGGGCGTCGCCGCCGTCGACTACGCCATCGAGCAGGCGAGGACCACGAACAGCACGTTGACCGTGGTGAACACCGGCAAGGATGGGGACTACTCGAGCCCGGTCTTCGCCACCGCCCAGGACATCGACGCCCTCGACGCTCAGCTCGAAGCCGCGGACATCGAGCACCGCATCGTCCGGCCGACCGACGGGGCCTCCGCGTCCGCAGCCCTGCTGTCAGCGGCGGAGGAGAACGCGGCGGACCTCGTCGTGATCGGCATCCGCCGCCGCTCCCCGGTGGGCAAGCTGATCACCGGCAGCACGGCACAGGCCGTCCTCCTCGGCGCCGACTGTCCGGTGGTCGCTGTCAAGCCGCGGCGCTGACCACCGGTCCTCGTCCCCGAACCCGTCACCCCCGCACGGGCCGCTGCTCGGGCAGCACGTGGTCCTTCACCTTGTCCGTGCTGAGGCAGAGGGAGCAGACCGCGGCCTGGTGCGTCTGACAGGCGGCCATGTCGGGTCGCTCGTACGCGTGCTGGCAGACATGGCAGGTCACCATCAGGTCCGACGGGTTGCCGTGCTCGTCATACATCGGCAGCCCCAGGCCGTCGTCGGTGCGACGCAGGTAGTAGCGGCCCTTCGTCGCGACCGCGATGACCGGCGGCAGGACGAGGGCCAGCACGATCGCCACCAACGGCGAGTACGGCTGCACGGCGGGGCCGAGAGCCCCGAAGAAGGCCAGGATGCTGACGCCGGCCGCGACGACCATCGAGCCGAAACCAACGGGGTTGAAGGAGTAGAGCATGCCACGACGGAACTCGGGCTTCCGCGGCGAGAGCCCCAGGAGGTATTTGTTGAACACGATGTCGGAGGCGACCGTCACGACCCAGGCCATTCCGCAGTTGGCGTAGAAACCGAGGATGGTGTTGAGGAAGTCGAACATGTTCGCCTCCATCAAGACCAGTGCGACAGCCAGGTTGAACGCCAGGAAGACCAGCCGACCCGGGTAGCGCTTCGTCACCCGGGTGAAGGAGTTCGTCCAGGCGAGCGAGCCGGAGTAGGCGTTGGTCACGTTGATCTTGACCTGGCTGATGACCACCAGCACGACGGCCAGGGTCAGCGCCAGCCAGGCCGGCATCAGATCGCGGTAGATCTCCAGGAACTGGTGCACCGGCTGGTTGGCGACCGCCGCGCCGCCGGTCACGCTGGCGATGATGTAGACGGCCAGGAACAGCCCGATGACCTGCTTGACGGCGCCGAAGATCACCCAGCCCGGTCCGGCCAGGATCATCGCCCGCCACCAGCGACGAGCGTTCTCCGGGGTCCGGGGCGGCATGAAGCGCAGGTAGTCGATCTGCTCCGCGATCTGGGCGATCAGCGACAGACAGACCCCTGCCGCCAGCATGACGGAGCCCAGGTTGGGCGTGCCCTGGCCGCTCTCTCCCTGATAGGCGAGGAACGAGCCGACGGACTCGGGGTGACTGACCAGCAGGTAGACGAAGGGGATCACCATGAGGATCAGCCACAGCGGAGTCGTCCACAGCTGCAGCGTCGCGAGCACCTTCATGCCGTAGATCACCAGCGGGAAGATGACGAGGGTCGAGATGGCGTAGCCCGCCCACAGGGGGACGCCGAGCCCGAGCTGAAGGCCCTGGGCCATGATCGAGCCCTCGAGCGCGAAGAAGATGAAGGTGAACGTCGCGAAGATGACGTTGCTGACCACCGAGCCGTAGTAGCCGAAGCCGCTCCCCCGGGTGATCAGGTCCAGGTCCAGGTTGTACCGGGCGGCGTAGTAGGCCAGCGGGAATCCGGTCAGAAAGATCACCACGGTGAACACGGCGATGCCCCACAACGCATTGGTGGTGCCGTAGGCGATGCCGATGTTCGCGCCGATCGCGAAGTCCGCGAGGTAGGCGATGCCGCCCAGTGCGGAGACGGCCACCACCCCCGTCGACCACCTCCGGTAGTGCCGGGGGGCGAAGCGGAGGGTGTAGTCCTCCAACGTCTCCTTGGTGGCCGCGCTCCGGTCGGGAGCGAGCACCTGGAGCTCCGGTGGGACGGGCGCCGCGTCGCGGGTCGCTTCTTCGGTCATCGGACTGCTCCTCGAACGGGAAGGAGGAGTCGCAGCGCCGGGACCCCGACGACACCGAGGTTGCCGTCCCGGGTGCCGGCGTCACCACGACGCGGACCCAACGTGGCGCATCCGGGTGAAGCCCTGGTGTCACGCGTGTTGCAGTGCGGTTCCAATCCAGCGGCGCTGGTGGTGCGCCGGCCCAGCTGGCGCCGAGCGGGGTTGCAGCCGGTCCGCCAAATGTCCGAACGGGGGGCCGATATGCCGCACCTGGTGTAGAAAGGCGTGTCGGGGGTGGGTGCTTTCGATGGAGACGGCCCGAATAGTCAACGCGGTGGTGTTCGGCGGCTTGGCCGTCGGCTCGCTGGTGCTGTGGTCTCGTCGCCGGGACGGCGCCACGGCGTGGCTGGCGGGTGCACTCGGCTGCCTGGGCCTGGCCACCCTCGTCGGCTTGGCGCTGCCCTCAGCATCGGCGACGCCGCTGACAGGTGGGCAGCTCTGGGTGGGCAAGCTCGGGGTGCTGCTGCCGACCATCCTGTACCCGTACTGTCTGCTCCGCTTCGCCGCCTCCTTCGACCGCAGGCGCGCGCTCTCCCGGGCGGCTGGAGTTGTCACGGGGATCGTGGCGGGCGCGATGTTGCTCTTCCCGTACTTCCCCACCGTCGGGGACCAGCCGTGGTGGCTATCCGCGTGGCTGGCGGCGTTCGTGGTGCAGTGGGTGGGGCTGTCCCTGGTCGCGGCGTTGCGACTGCTTCAGGCGGGGAGGTTCGAGCCGGCCGTCACCCGCCGGCGGATGCAGATGCTGGGCGTCGCGGCGACCTCGCTGTCCGCCGCGATCCTGCTGTCGTTGGTGATGCAGGCGACCCAGCTGGGTCCGGTCCGCGTGGTGAGCACGGCGCTGGTCCTCGGAGCTGGTGGCTGCGCCTTCCTGGGGCTCGCTCCCCCGGCGTGGCTGCGGATGCTGTGGCGACGGACCGAACACCGCCAGATCTACGACCTGCAGCTCGCCCTGATCAGTGCCGAGACGCACGAGGAGGTGGCGGAGGCCGTCCTCCCGGTGCTGACCAGCCTCTTGGGCGGTGGCGCCGCGGCCCTGCTCGGGCCTGACGGGGACGTGGTGGCGAGCCATGGTGATCCGGCGAGCGTGGCCGCTCTGACCAATGCGGCCGAGGACGCCCAGGCACACCCTGCCGAGCTCGTCGGCGTGGCGTACGGACGACTCCACTCCGGCTCACTGATCGCCAGCGCCGGCCGCTACGCCCCCGTTCTCGGGTCGGATGAGCGGCGCCTGTTCGACAGCGTCTCGCTCATGATGGACACCGCACTGGCTCGGATCCGCGCCCGCGACGAACTGGCGCATGCGCACGACCGTGCCCTGCAGGCTTCGCGGCTGAAGTCGGAGTTCGTCGCCAACATGAGCCACGAGATCCGCACGCCCATCAACGGGGTGATCGGGATGACGGACCTGCTGGCGAACACCCGGCTCACCCCTGAGCAACGCGAGTACGTCTCGACCATCCAGACCTCCGCCGACGCCCTGCTCAACGTCGTCAACGACATCTTGGACTTCTCCAAGATCGAGGCCGGCAAGCTCGACCTGCACGACGAGGACTTCGACCTGCGACGCACCGTCGAGGAGATCGCGGCGCTGCTGGCCGGCACGGCGCACAGCAAGCGGATCGAGCTCGCCCTCAGCATGGACCCCGGTGTCCCCCCGGTGATGCGGGGGGACGTCGGACGGATCCGGCAGGTGCTGCTGAACCTGGCGGGAAACGCGGTCAAGTTCACCGACACGGGGGAGGTGGTGATCCGCGTCCGACGGGTCGAGGCCGCGGACTTCCCGGAGGAGATGGCTGCCGCCCGGAGCGAGCGGATCCGGTTCGAGGTGACCGACACCGGTCCCGGCATCTCCCCTTCCTCCCTGGACCAGCTGTTCGAGAGCTTCTCCCAGGCTGACACGAGCTCCACCCGGCGGCACGGGGGGACGGGTCTCGGGCTCGCGATCTCCAAGCGGCTGGTCGAGCTGATGGGCGGCACCATCGGGGCCGAGACCGAGCTTGGGCAGGGCAGCACCTTCTGGTTCGAGCTCCAGCTGGCGGCCGTCACGTCTGCGGCGGCACCCAACGACCACCGCCCGGACCTGCTCGCGGGTCGCAGTGTGCTGATCGTGGACGACAACGCCACCAACCGCACCATCCTGGTGAACACGGCCCGGGAATGGCGGCTCGACGTCGTGGCCGTGATGGACGGGCCGCAGGCGCTGGCAGAGCTGCGACGTCGGCACGAGGCAGGTGGCCGGTTCGATCTGGCCCTGATCGACTATCAGATGCCCGGAATGGACGGCAGCGCGCTGGTCCGGGCGATGGCGGCCGACGAGCGGTTCCGCTCCACCGCCCGGATCCTGCTCACCTCGACCGGAGACCGGGGCGGCCTCGCCGACGCCGAGGTCGACGACGTGCTGACCAAGCCTGTCCGGCCGGGGGTCCTCCTCGACAGCGTCACCCGCATCCTGGGCGTTGGCGCGGCAGCGGCCGGCATCGGGAGAAATGGGGCGTCGGCCATGCCGAGCGACGGTCGGCTGGAGACCGACGGGCAGCCGCGGCCGAACATCCTCGTGGCGGAGGACAACCCGGTCAGCCAGCAGGTGGCTCGGCGCATGCTGGAGTCGCTGGGTTGCACGGTCGACATCGCCGAGAACGGGCTCGAGGTGCTCGAGCGCACCCGCCGCGGCCGGTACGACCTGATCTTCATGGACTGCCAGATGCCGGAGATGGACGGGTACGAGGCGACGCGGGCGTTGCGCGCCGAGGAGCACCCCGGCCAGCGGACTCCGGTCGTCGCGCTGACGGCCGGCGCCATGGAGGGCGAAGCGCAGCGTTGCCTCGACGCCGGCATGGATGCCTACCTGACGAAGCCGGTCCGGATGGACGACTTCAGCGGCGCGCTGAGCCGCTGGGCATCCCAGCCCGAAGGGGCCGCAGCTCCGGAGCCGGTCGTCGACCTGACCGTGATGCCGGCACTGCACGGCGAGCGCGCCGGCAGCCTCGTCGACCTGTTCCTCAGCACCTCGACCTCCCAGCTGCAGGACATGCGCGAGGCGGTGGCAGGCGGCCAGACCGACGACCTTCGACGGCTCGCCCATTCACTCCGTGGCAGCGCGGCGTACCTCGGCGCCGGCCGGCTGGCGACCGCCTGCGCGAGCCTCGAAGAGGCAGCCAACGAGCAGCAGCCGGACCTCGAGCCGCACGTGCTGGGGATCGACGAGGAGTTGCGCCAGGTGCGGGAGTTCCTGCTTCAGCGGTTCGCGGCCTGATCGGAACCCAGCCGCGTCAGCCGGGAGAGGGCGTGAAGTCCGGGGGCCAGGCTGTCTCGCCCGCGGCGACCTTACGAACGGCCTTGACCAGCTGTCCCGGGTTGCCCTTGAGCATGTAACCGACGGCGCCCGCCTGGGCGGCGATCTCGGGGCCGCCACCGGTTTCCAGCGAGACGCTGAGGATGATCACCCGCAGATCCTGGTGCCGGGTCAGCAGCTCCTTCGTGGCGTCGAACCCGGAGCGGACCGGCATGTCGACGTCCATCAGGATGACGTCCGGGTCGAGCGCATCCGCCACCCGCACCACCTCATCGCCGTCCTCGCACTCCGCGAGCAGCTCGATGTCCTCGGCGGCGCTCAGCAGCGCGGCCACACCGGCCCGGACGAACGGATGGTCGTCGGCGATGACGACGCGGATCATCAGTACGTCTCACTTCCCGGTCGCCTTGAGCTCCCGATCGTCCCGTGGGCAGCCGCCTGTCTGGGGTACGGCACCGGGGGATGCGCCTCGCTCATTGAACCATGCAGGGACGCCGACCTATGGATAACGAGCGCGCAGCGAGCGGGCCCGCGCCGATGCCGCCACGACACCTGCGCACAGATCACCTGGTCAATAGAGGGGCGCGCGGGGTGGCGGTGGGAGCTGGCGCAGGCGCTCGTTGACGGCGAGCGCGAGGATGTTGTGCTCGAGCGGCGGAAGCGGCAGCAGCCCGTTGAGGTACGCGTCGACCTCGGTAGGGCCCGCCACGCCGCCCAGCGCGAAGTAGCGCAGCCACAGCTCCTCCACTGTGAGCTCGGCGCGCTCGAACGCCTTCGCCAACCCGCGCTGGTAGGTGTTGAGATGCGGCCCCATGCCGTCTCCTCACTCCGGGGCGTGGCTGGTAGTCTCCACGACCGCCGCAGCGAGCTCCAGCAGCGGTTGCCCGCTGGCCCTGGCCTGCTGGGCCAGCAGCGCGAACGCCGCCTCCTCCGGAACGCCGTCGCGCTGCATCACGATCCCCTTGGCGAGCTGCAGGGTGTCCCGGTCGCGCATCGCCCGCTGCAGGCCGGCGCTCAGCCGGCGCTCGTTGTCCAGCGAGACGACGTTGGCGAGCAGGACGGCCGCCGCGTCGGCGATGCCGCTGAGCAGACGTTCGGTCCGCTCGTCGAAAGCGTCGACGGAGCTGCTGTACACCTTCACCGCTCCCAAGGGCCGGTCGTCGCTGACCAGCGGGGCGCTGACCACCGAGCGGACTGGGAGCGGCCGCACCGCGTCGGACCACCGGGGCCAGCGCGGATCAGTGCTCAGGTCGTCGATCCTGACCACCCGGAGCTCGGCCCAGGCGGTCAGGCAGGGGCCCTCCTCGCACTGGTACTGCGCGGTGTCGGCCAGCAGCACCGCGCGCGAGGTGGCGCCGGTCGAGGTGCGCCTCCCTTGGTCGTCCATCAGCGACACCCCGGCACCCGTGGCCGCTGCGACAGCCTCGTGGGCCAGCCCCGTGAGTGTCTGGACGGCGGTCGCCACCGTCTCGGCCGAGAGCAGCAGAGGCGACATCCGCGCGGCCAGCTGGGCCAGCTCGTCGGCCAGCGGCAGGTCGATCCCGGCCATCTCGCCTCCCTCGCATGTGGTCGCCTGAGCGTGCGCTGCGCGCATACGGTACCCGTACCCGGGGCGACGTGGATGAGACGGGACCGCAGCCTCGCGGGCCGTCACCGCTGGGCGAGGCTAGGCCGCCAGAAGCCCGGCAGGGTCGGTGTAGGGCAGCTCGTGCGCTTCGGCGACGGGCTCGTTCACCAGTTGGCCGTCGAGGGTGCTGAGACCTCTCGCCATAGCCGGATCGGCCTTGGCCGCGCCACGCACACCGAGCGCGGCGACCCGCAGCAGGTAGGGCAGGGTCGCTGAGGTGAGCGCCAGGGTGGACGTGCGGGCGACCGCTCCGGGGATGTTGGCGACGCAGTAGTGCACGACCCCCTCCTCCACATAGGTGGGGTCGGAGTGCGTCGTCGGGCGGCTGGTCTCGAAGCAGCCGCCCTGGTCGATGGCGATGTCGACGGCGACGCTGCCGGGCCGCATGCTCGCGATCATCGCCCTCGAGACCAGCTTCGGGGCCTTGGCGCCGGGAACGAGCACCGCCCCGATCACGACGTCGGAGTCGGCCACATAGGCGGCCGTCCGGGCCCGGTTGGGCTGCACCAGGTCGACGCGGCCCTCGAAGATGTCGGAGAGGTAGGCGAGCCGGGTCGGGTTGGTGTCGAGGACCCGGACGATGGCTCGCATGCCGATCGCGATCTTCGCCGCCTCGGTCCCGGAGACGCCGCCGCCGATGATCGTGACCCTGGCTGCCGGGGTGCCGGGCACCCCGCCGAGCAGGATGCCCGCCCCGCCCGCCGGGCTTTCCAGGTGGTGGGCCGCAGCCTGGACGGCGAGCCGGCCGGCCACCTCACTCATCGGGGTCAGCAGCGGAAGCCGGCCGTCAGCGGTCTGGACGGTTTCGTACGCGATGGAGTCGACCCGTCTCTCCAGCAGGAACTCGGTCAGCCCGCGGTCCGCGGCGAGGTGCAGGTAGGTGAACAGCTGCTGGCCCGGACGGAACCGGTGGTACTCCGGCGGGATGGGCTCCTTGACCTTGACGATCAGGTCGGCGGCCTCGAACACGGCGTCCGCCCCGTCCACCACCGTTGCGCCGGCCGCCGCATACTCCTCGTCGGGAAAGCGCGAGCCGCTGCCGGCTCCCGCTTCCACCACCACCTGGTGGCCGGCATGCACCAGCTCGCCGACACCGTCAGGCTGCATGGCCACCCGGTTCTCGTTGTCCTTGATCTCCTTGGGCACACCTACGACGAGCTGGCTCATGCTGTACTCCTGGGAATGGCTGCTGAGGAGGCGAGTCTGCCAAGTCCACGCCGTCCGCGTGCGTCCCGGGCGATCGCGGCGCGAGAAGTTCGGGCTGACGAGCGGAATTTCCAGCCGCCCCGCCACCTAGGCTATAGTTTCGCGGGCACCCGATGAGGGTGCAGCGAGTTGGGCCCATCAAGGCCCCGTAGCGCAGTTGGTTAGCGCGCCGCCCTGTCACGGCGGAGGTCGCGGGTTCGAGTCCCGTCGGGGTCGCGAGAGCGGTGATGCATCCGTTCGCGGGTGGTCACCGCTTCTGTGTTCGTCAGCAGGTTCGGGTGAGTTCCGAGCGGCTGGCGGGCCTACGGCCAGGTAGCTCAGTTGGTAGCAGCGTTCGCCTGAAAAGTGAAAGGTCGCCGGTTCGAACCCGGCCCTGGCCACCCCCCGCAGCAGCCGGTGCTCATCGTCCGGTGCATCCGAATCGGACCCCCTCCCGGAAGTCTGGGATGCACGTGCGCGTCCGCCCTTCCCTCGGACGCGGCGTGCTGGAGACGAGGGGAGCACCCACCGGTGAGTGCCGAGGCCGCGACTATGCCGCAGCGGTCGCTGCGGCAGTCTCGCGGGTCGCGGTCAACTGCTGCCCACCCTCAGGTTGGGTTCGTCACGCTCCGCGCGGGTAGTGTGGCGTCCACCAGGCCCCGGTGCTGGTGACATGCTCAGTCCACGGAGGGAACCAGCGGTCGTGACCGTCTCGCCAGACGACGACCTGCACCGTGTGGTCACCGACTTCCTCGCCGGTGACGAGACGGCTCTGGAGAAGATCTACCGGCGGTTCTCGGCCCTGGTCTTCACGGTGGCGCTCCGTTCGCTGGGCGACGTCAGCGAGGCCGAGGACGTCGTGCAGAAGGTCTTCGTCGCCGCGTGGAGCGGGCGGCACACCTACAAATCCGAGCGTGCGAGCCTCTCGGCGTGGCTGATGGGGATCACCCGGAACAAGGTGGCCGATGCCCACCAGGCCCGCACCAAGCAGCGGCGGATCCAGAACGAGGTGTCGGCGAACCTGATGCCGTCAGCCGACACGATGGACATCGCCGAGCGGCTGATCATCGCCGACGAGATCTCCCGGCTGGACGCGGTCCCGCAGCGCGTCCTGAAGATGGCGTTCTACGAGGACCTGACGCACGCACAGATCGCGGATCGGCTCCAACTGCCGCCGGGCACCGTGAAGAGTCACATCCGCCGCAGCCTGATCAAGCTCCGTCGAAGATTGGAGGTCTACGCGAATGCATACGAACCCTGACCTCCTCGCCCTCCTGGCACTCGGGGAAGACGTCGGCGCTGAAGAGGACCTTGTGCACATCTCAGAGTGCCCCGCCTGCCGGGACGAACTGGCCGCGCTGACGGCGGCGGCCAGTACCGCACGCCGGACCAACGACCGGGACGTTCTCCTGTCGCCCCGACCCGAGGTGTGGCAGCGGATCAGCCAGGAGCTGCACCTGCAGGCGCCGGGCCCGCTCCCGGCAACCAGCCCGGCTGCCGCCGTCCCGTCCTCGTCGACCCCGCCGCCGGCCAGCGACCCATCCCGCAGCCAACGGAAAACCCGGCTCGCCGCCTTCGCCCTCGCTGCTGTGCTGACGCTGGCCGTCGGCATTGGGCTGGGCGCCAACCTCGACCGAATCCTGCCGGGCCAGAGGGTCGTGTCGTCGGTCCAGCTCAACGCCCTGCCGCAGTGGTCGGGTTCGAGCGGCCGCGCCACCGTGGAGCAGGACCGCGACGGCAACCGGTTCCTCGTGGTCCAGGTCAGCTCTCCGGAGCCGGCCACGGGACCGCGGGAAGTATGGCTGACCAACTCCCAGGCCGAGCCGATGTTCGGCATGGGCTTCCTGAACAACGACTCGGGTCGGTTCCCCATCCCGCCCGACGTCGACCTCGCCCAGTTCCAGCTGGTCGACATCTCCCAGGAGCCGGCGAACGACCACGACGGCGGGCACTCCGGGAACTCCATGCTGCGAGGCAAGCTCCCGGTCTGAGCTCGACCCGCCCAGAGCCCGGCCGCTCAGCAGCCGCGCCCGGGTCAGGAGTTCTTGATCGCCCGGAGCTTCGGCGTCTCCATCACGTCGCCGACGATGGCGCTGGAGCCGCGCGGCCTCAGGTAGCGCGACGCCAGGTTGAGCAGCGTCTGGGCCCGGTTGCGGCCGCCCAGGAGGTACATGATGTGCAGGAAGATCCAGCCGAGCCACGCCAGCACGCCCTTCAGCTTCAGCCCCTGGGGCATCTGCAGCACGGCGTCGCCACGGCCGATGGTCGCCATCGTGCCCTTGTTGTGGTAGCTGAAGGTCTCGGTCTCCAGCCCGCGGTAGAGGCGGGCGATCTGCTTCGCCGCGAACTTGCCGGTCTGGATCGCCGGCTGGGCGAGCTGCGGCAGCGGGTTGTCCACCGTCAGGCTGGCGTCCCCGATCGCGAAGATGTTCTCGTGGCCGATGACGCGCAGGTCCTCGTTGACCTCGATCCGGCCACCACGGCCGATCGGCAGACCCCATTCCCGCAGCACGGGGCTGCCCGACACGCCCGCCGCCCAGATAACCAGGTCGACGGGCATCGAGGAGCCGTCCCGAAAGTCCACCCGGTCGGGGTGCACTTCGGAGATGGCGGTCTTGAGCCGCACGTCCACACCGCGCTTGACCAGCTCCTTGAGCGCATACTGGCGCAGCGTGTCGTCGAACGGGGCGAGCAGGACGTCGGCCATCTCGACCAGGACGACGTGCACCCGGGCCGGGTTCAGCTCCGGGTAGGTGTTCGGCAGGGCCTCGGTCTTGAGCTCGGCCAGCTGACCCGCCATCTCGACACCGGTCGCGCCGCCACCCGCGATCACGATGGTGAAGGCGCCGGTGTTCGGGTCGGACATGCCCGCGATGATCTCCATGCTGCCGAAGATGGTGTCGCGGACCTTGAGCGCGTCCGCGCGCGTGTACATCGACATCGTGTACTCGGCAGCGCCGGGGATGCCGAAGTGGTTGGTGGTGATCCCGGTCGCGACGACCAGGTAGTCGAAGCCGACCCGGACGCCGTCGTCGCAGAGCACCTCCTGCGCGTCGTGGTCGATGCCCGTCACGCCGGCCCGGCGGAAGCGGACGCCGCGGTGGCGTGCCGCGAAGTAGCGCAGGGAGTAGGTGACGTCGCCGGCGTTCAGCCCGCCGGTGGCCACCTGGTAGAGCAGGGGCTGAAACGTGTTGTACGGGTGCCGGTCGATGAGGGTGACCCGGAAACCCTCCTTCGCCAGCTCGGCCGTCGCGGACAGCCCAGCGAAACCTGCTCCGACGACAACGACATGCGGCATCTCAGTCACCGGCCCATCTAATCAGTGTCCGGGCTGTGTCCCAAGGGGGCCTCCCTTCCCGACGCGCCGGAAACGCCTGGCCAGACGTAGGCCGCCGTCCAGCGCGCGATCTCCTCGAGCACCCGCGCCCGGATCTTCGGCGCGGAGAGCACCAGGTCGTGCACGCCTTCGTCAACCCGGACCAGGGTGACGTGGGAACCGAGACGCACCGAACGCGCCGCGATCTGCTCGACGTCGAGCACGGTGTCGACGAGCTTCAGCCCCTCGTGCCAGCGCCGGGCGAAGTCGCTGGCGCTCGAGGCCAGCACGAGCACGGGTACTGAGATGTGCAGGCCGGCAGCGACCCGCGCGTGACCGACCAGGATGGCCCGCAGCCACCCGGCCCGGATCGGCGGGCTGGGGCTCACCTTCAGGTCGGTGTCGTAGTCCCACTCCCCGCCGTGCAGGACGTGCAGAGCCCGGGCGTAGAAGCCGAGGTCGGGCTGCAGCCGGATCACCGAGGTGGGGTTGCGGCTGCCGAGGGCCTCGACCAGCGGGCTCCCGATCGTCCGCACCAGCGTCGAGCCCTGCAGGTCGAGCCACGGGGAGTTCAGCACCAGACCGTCCACCCGGCCCGGGCGGTTCGAGGCCCACAGCGAGGCGACGAGGCCACCGGTGGAGTGGCCCATCAACAGCAGGCCGTCGTGGTCGGCGGCGAGGAGATCCGTCGCGGCGTCGAGCTCCAGGGCGTAGTCGTCCAGGTCGGTGATGTAGCCGCGAAGCTGCCCTCGGCGCAGGCTGCGGCCATACCGGCGCAGCTCGAGGGCGTAGAACGCGAATCCCATCGCCTCGACCGCCTCCGCCAGATGGGTCTGGAAGAAGTAGTCGTTCCAGCCGTGCAGGTACAGCGCCGCCGGCCGCCGGTCCCGGCCAGCCCCGACCGACCCTGCCCCCACCCGCCGGATCAGCGTGCCCACCAGCTCGGCGTCCTCGGGCTCGCCGGGAGCAGCGACGGCACCGGGCAGCGGCAGGTCGGTGGTCTCGTAGCCGGGCAGGAAGTCGGGGTGCCAGTCCGTCACCCGTCCAGGGTGTCAGACCGCAGCCTGGAGTCCCGCCAGCGGCTGGTCAGCTCCGGCCAGCGCCACCGACCGGGCCGGTCCCGCCGTACCCGGGCGGGATCTGCTGGTCGTAGGGCTGGTGCGGCGTCTCCTGGCGGCTGTCACCCTCCTGGGCAGCGTCGACCGGCTCCACAGAAGGGCCCGACCCAGGATCCGGGTCGGGCTGCGTCGATGGAGGGCGGGGCGGTCCAGGCTCGTCAGCTGACGGCGACCTCATGGCGTCAGGGCGAAGGCCTCGACAACACGGGGAGAGTCCTCAACCGGACTTGCGCAGGTCCTCGTAGGCCTCGGGCAAGTCGTCCTCGTCCGTCACCGGGGTGTCGGCCAAGTCAGCGTAGGCGGGAGGCACCTCGTGACCTTCCGATCCTCTGAGCTCGGCGGCCAGCGAACTGAAGTCCGTGTCGAACGCACGGTACTTGAGCTCCCGGGCAACCTTCGTCTGCTTTGCCTTCGCACGGCCGCGCCCCATATCGGGTCGACCCCCTCGCATTTGTCTGCCAGCGGCTCAGCCGCGGCTCAGGTTGATTGCTGTCGTGCGCACGATGCTACCCAATGCACTCAACGCTGCAAAGCACGGGCAGACCTACGCGCCCGGATGCTGTCCGGACAGGCTCACAGCACCGGGAGCGGTCTTCTCCGTCGCCAGGACCTTACCGCAGACCCACGCATCCAGGCCACGTCCGGCCAGCAGCTCCACCGCCCCGTCCACCGACTCCTCCGGCAGCACGGCCACCATCCCGACGCCCAGGTTGAGCGTCGCCTCCAGGTCGCTCGTCGACACCTGGCCGACTCGCTGCACCAACCCGAAGACCGGCGCCGGAGTCCAGCTGCCGCGGTCGATCTCGACCCCACAACCGGGTGGGATCACCCGCGCCAGGTTGTTGGCCAGCCCGCCGCCGGTGATGTGGCTCATCGCGTGCACCTCGACGGCGTCCACCAGAGCGAGGCAGTCCCGGGCGTACACGCGGGTCGGCTCCAGCAGCTCCTCCCCCAGCGTCCGCCCCAGCTCGGGGACGTGGCGGTCGAGCGACCAGCCCTGCCCGCTCAGCAGCACGTGCCGGACGAGGGAGTAGCCGTTGGAGTGCAGCCCGGAGGACTCCAGGGCGAGCACCAGGTCTCCCGGCCGGACGCGCTCGGCACCAAGGATCCGGTCGCGCTCGACGACGCCCGTGGCGGCGCCGGCGACGTCGTACTCCTCCGGGCCGAGAAGTCCCGGGTGTTCCGCGGTCTCACCGCCCAACAGGGCGCAGCCGGCCTCGGTGCACGCCTCGGCGATGCCCTTGACGATGGCGGCGACCCGCTCCGGCTCGACCTTGCCGCAGGCGATGTAGTCGGTGAGAAACAGCGGCTCGGCACCGCAGACCACCAGGTCGTCGACCACCATGCCGACGAGGTCGAAGCCGATGGTGTCGTGCACCCCCATCGCCTGGGCGATCGCCACCTTGGTGCCGATGCCGTCGGTCGAGGTCGCGAGGACCGGATGCGCCATCGCCGCGATCCTCGTGGCGTCGAAGAACCCCGCGAACCCGCCGATGCCGCCCAGCACCTCGGGCCGCCGGGTCTTGCCGACCCACTCCTTCATCAGCGCGACCGCGCGGTCCCCCGCCTCGATGTCGACCCCGGCGGCGGCGTACGCCGACTGCTCGTTCATCCCTGGTGGTCCTTCCTGGGCGACCCGTCCGCGGTGGAGGTCAGGGACGGCTGAGGGCGTCCACCGCGCCTGCGCCGGCGGTCACCGTCTCCAGGCCGTCCAGGTCGGTGCGGACAGCGCTCTCCCGCGCGTCCTCGAGGATGTTCTTGCCCAGCCGCTCGCTGAGCGGCAGCTCGACGGGGTAGATCCCGTCGAAGCAGGCGCGGCAGAGCGCGTCCTTGCCGACCTCCGTCGCGGCGACCAGACCGTCGAGCGAGACGTAGCCGAGCGAGTCGGCGCCGATCGAGCGGCAGATCTCGTCGCTGTTCAGCCCGGTGGCGATGAGCTCCGCCCGGGAGGCGAAGTCGATGCCGTAGAAGCAGGGCCACTTGACGGGCGGGGAGGAGATCCGCACGTGGATCTCGGCGGCGCCAGCCTCGCGCAGCATCCGGACCAGGGCCCGCTGGGTGTTGCCGCGGACGATGGAGTCGTCGACGACGACGAGGCGCTTACCAGCGATGACGTCGCGGAGCGGGTTCAGCTTGAGCCGGATGCCGAGCTGGCGGATGGTCTGGCTGGGCTGGATGAAGGTGCGGCCGACGTAGGAGTTCTTCACCAGACCCTGGCCATAGGGGATTCCCGACTGCTCGGCATAGCCGATGGCGGCCGGGGTTCCGGACTCCGGCACGGGGATGACCAGGTCGGCGTCCGCCGGGAACTCGCGGGCCAGCGTCCGCCCGACCTCGACCCGGACCGAGTGCAGCCGGCGGCCGGCGATCATCGTGTCGGGCCTCGCCAGGTAGACGTACTCGAACAGGCACCCCTTCGGCTCGGGTGTGGCGAACCGGCGGCTGCGGAGCCCGTCGCGGTCGATGGCGATCAGCTCACCGGGCGCGACCTCCCGGATGAACGAGGCTCCGACGATGTCCAGAGCGGCCGTCTCGCTCGCCACGACCCAGCCGCGCTCCAGCCGACCCAGCACCAGGGGCCGGATCCCCTGCGGGTCGCGGGCCGCGTAGAGCGTCTCCTCGTCCATGAACACCAGGCAGAAGGCGCCACGTAGCCGCGGGAAGATCTCCATCGCCGCCTCCTCGGTGCTGAGACCGGGGAACGTGGCCATCAAGGCCGTGACCAGGGAGGTGTCGGTGGTCGCCTCGCGGGACAGCGAGCCCGGCAGCAGCGACTCACCGCCGTCGTCACGCTGGTTGAGCCACTCCTGCAGCTCCAGGGTGTTGGTCAGGTTGCCGTTGTGGGCGAGGGCGAGCCCGCCGGAGGCGGTCGAGCGGAACGTGGGCTGAGCGTTCATCCAGACGCTGGCACCGGTGGTGGAGTAGCGGCAGTGCCCGATCGCGAGATGCGCGTCGCCCAGGGACTCCAGCGTGGCCTCGTTGAAGACCTGCGAGACCAGCCCCATCTCCTTGTAGACCATGATCTGCGAGCCGCGGGGGGTGCTCTTGCTGACCGCGATACCAGCCGATTCCTGACCGCGGTGCTGAAGGGCGTAGAGACCGAAGTAGGTGAGCTTGGCCACCTCTTCCTGGGGCGCCCAGACCCCGAACACGCCACACGCGTCCTGCGGACCGCGGTCGTGGGGGTCGAGGTCGTGGTTGAGCCGGCCGTCTCCAGATGCCACCGACCAAGGGTAGCGGGTGCGACGTTCCTCGCCCGACCGGTCGCGCGCGAGCCCTCTGGGCGCCGCGGATCAAGCCCCCTGACCAGCGCTGGAGCTGCTGCTGGTGAGCCAGGGATCTGTGGTGGAGCAGGATGTGCCCGGCAGGACCAGTGACCGCCGAGCGCCAGGAGCAGGACCGATGAACCCCGACACCACCGCTCCCCGCCGGGCCCTGGGCGAGGACGACCTCGCCGCCCTCGACGCCGCTCTCGCTCCGGCTGACGCGCAGCGCCGGTCGCGCTACCCGGGGGACCGGACGGACCGGCAACCCGTGCACACCGTCTATGTGCCGGCGGACCGCTTCCACCCCGGGCTGGGCCCCTCCTGGGGAGCAGCGGCGGCAGCGGCGCTGGCCGCGGACGCACCAGGCCCCGACGAGCTCGCGGCCGTTGTCGGGCTGCCCGTTGAGGAGGTGCGCTCGGTCTGGGACGCGATGGTGGCCAAGCTGGCGGCCGAGCCCATCGAGGACCTGCGGGTGGATCTGGAGGACGGCTACGGCTCACAACCGGACGAGGTGGAGGACCGCGACGCCGTGGCGGTCGGCCACGCGCTCGCTGCCGCGGTGGCCGCCGGCACCGCTCCCCCCTACCTGGGCCTGCGCTTCAAGTCCCTGGAGGGCGGCACCCGACGTCGCGGGCTCCGCAGCCTGGACCTCGTGCTGGGCGCGCTGCTCGCCGAGGCACCGCTGCCGGCTGGCTGGGTGCTGACGCTGCCGAAGGTGACGTCGGTTGAGCAGGTCGCCGCCATGGTCGACGTCTGTGGCCGGCTGGAGCGCGGGTATGGGCTGGGCGACGGCACGCTCCGCTTCGAGATCCAGGTCGAGACCCCGCAGGCCGTTCTGCTGTCCGACGGCACCGCCGGCGTTGCCGCGATGGTGCACGCAGCGGAAGGACGATGCACGGGCCTGCACTTCGGCACCTACGACTACACCGCCGCACTGGGAATCGCCGGCGGTTTCCAGGCCCTCGACCATCCGGCGGCGGACCACGCCAAGGCGGTGCTGCAACTGGCGGCGGCGGGGACCGGCGTCCGGGTCAGCGACGGTTCGACGAACCTGGTGCCCGCCGGCAGCCGGTCGGAGGTGCATGCGGGCTGGGCTCGGCACGCCCGGCTGGTGCGGCGCGCCCTGGAGCGCGGGTTCTACCAGGGCTGGGACCTGCATCCGGCTCAGCTGCCCACCCGCTACCTCAGCACCTACCTGTTCTTCCGGTCCGGGCTGGAGGATGTGGGTCGCCGGCTGCGGCATTACCTCGGTGGCACCGAGGGCGGCACGATGGACGAGCCGGCGACGGCTCAGGCACTGGCAGCGTTCCTGGTGCGGGGCGTGCACTGCGGGGCGGTCACTGAAGCGGAGGTGTCCGCGCTCACCGGTGCGGGTCTGCCCTCCATCGCTGCGCTGGCTGCACGCCGAGTCGGTTGACCGCGACGGGCAGACCCCGTTGCACCGGCTCGCGCAGCCTCATTTGTACTTGCACCGAAAACTCCGGAACCGGCCCCGTGCGGAGCCGGTACCGAAGCAGCGGGCGGCCCTAGTGCGCCGCGCGGTACCGCTCGATCAGGTCCGAGGACAGCCGGCCACGTGCCGACACCTCGATACCCTGCTCCTCGGCCCAGGCGCGGACGGCCCGGGTGTCGAGGGGCGCCGGCTCCGCCTTCGCGGAGCCTCGTCCGGCGCGGTTGCTCACCTTCCGAGCCTTCTGCGTGTAGACGGCGAAGTCCTGACGCATCTTGTCCACGTTCTTGCTGCTCAGGTCGATCTCGTACGTCGACCCTTCGATCGAGAACGTGATGCTCTTGCCACCCGCATCGATTTCACTGCCATCCAGATCGTCATAGGTCTTGACGATGGTCTTCTGTGCCACGCACATAGCCTTTCTGCCCCGAGCTCAAACTCCGACGCCGAAAGTCTAGGCCTTAACATTAGTCCGTCAATTGAGACACAGAAATTTGAGCAAATCCTGAGGTTTATGGCGCGGCAGGATGAAGTGGATAAGTGTCGCGAGTCGGCGGCGAAAGTCCGAACACTCAGTGGGGCTTGGTCCGCCACGCACGCTCGAACGGCAACCGCCAGGCGTGCGGTGCGACGAGCTGGTGGATGGCGTTCGGGCCCCAGGAGCCGGGTGCGTACGGCTTGACCGGCGGGGGGTTGCGGAGCAGCGGTTCCGAACGCTCCCAAAGGCTCTCGATACCCTCGGCGGTGGTGAAGAGCGTGTGGTCGTCGCGCATCGCGTCCATGATGAGCCGCTCGTAGGCCTCCAGCACCTCGCTCGCCCGATCGGTCTCCTGGGTGGAGAACTGCATGCTGAGCTTGTCCAGCTTCATGCCTGGTCCGGGCCGCTTCCCGTAGAACGACAGCGAGACCTTCGACTCGTCCGCGAGGTCGAACGTCAGGTGGTCCGGGCCGGAGGACCCCACACCCGAACCGGCGGGGAACATCGACTTCGGAGCCTCCTTGA
Source organism: Friedmanniella sp. (assembly GCA_045806705.1). Taxonomy (GTDB): domain Bacteria; phylum Actinomycetota; class Actinomycetes; order Propionibacteriales; family Propionibacteriaceae; genus Microlunatus. The sequence goes on along the minus strand of JBJMIS010000092.1, from coordinate 7,264 downwards.
AGGCGATCGAGATGATCCGCTGCCCCTCGGCCATCCGCTTGCCGGTCCGCAGGTAGAACGGCACCCCGGCCCAACGCCAGTTGTCGATCCCGGCCTGCAGAGCGATGAAGGTCTCGGTGTCGGAGTCGCGGGCCACACCCTCCTCGTCCCGGTAGCCGTTGTACTGACCCCGCACCACCTTGTTGGGGTCGATCGGCAGCATCGAGCGGAAGACCTTGTTCTTCTCCTCGCTGATTGCCCGGGGTTCGAGCGCCGTCGGCGGCTCCATGGCGACGAACGCGAGAACCTGGAACAGGTGGGTGACCACCATGTCCTTGTAGGCCCCGGTGGCCTCGTAGAAGCCCGCGCGGCGGTCCAGACCCAAAGTCTCGGGGATGTCGATCTGGATGTGGTCGATGAAGTTGCGGTTCCAGATCGGCTCGAACAGTCCGTTGGCGAAACGGAAGGCCAGGATGTTCTGCGCGGCCTCCTTGCCGAGGAAGTGGTCGATCCGGAAGATCTGCCGCTCCCGGAAGGTCTCGTGCACCTGGTCGTTGAGCAGGATGGCGCTCTGCAGGTCCGTGCCGAACGGCTTCTCCATCACCACCCGGGAGCGTTCCACCAGCTTCGCCGCGCGCAGGGTGTTGATCACGAGGGGAGCCGCAGCCGGCGGAACGCTCATGTAGTGCAGCCGGCCGACGGGGCCGCCGAGCCGCTCCTCGGCCTGCCGGACGGCCTCGCCCAGCCCCTCGGGTCCGACGGACTGCGGCACGTAGGTGAGCCGCTGCGCGAACTGGTTCCACTGCTCCTCGGTGAGGGGGTGGTGGGTGAACTCGGCGACCGCCTGCTTGGCGAACTCCCGGAAGGAATCCTCGGTGAAGTCCTCGAGCGAGGTGCCGATCACCTGGATGTCGGGCGCGAGCGCTGACAGGGCCAGGTGCGCCAGACCTGGGAGCAGCTTGCGGCGGGACAGGTCGCCGGTGGCCCCGAAGAGCACGATGACATGCGGTTGCAGGATCTCCAGGCCGTTCCGCGACGGACGGGATCCCGGAGCGGGGTAGGCGATCGTCTGGGCGAGGTTGATGGCCACGAACTGATGCTTACACCTCAGGCGCATCCCAACAACACAGGGGCCGCCCGCTGTAACGCATTCGACCCCTGATCGGCCACCTCCGGCCCGCTGGCCGGGGTGGGCACCGGACGCGCGACAGAATGACTGCCATGACGTCGACCCCAGGAACCCGGTGAGCGCCTCCGCGGAGCGCGCTCCGCACGCCGTCCACCTCGAGTTCCGCGGCCGGGTGCTGACCGAGGACGGCGTGGTCCTGCGCCGCGTCGCCGTCAGCGAGGGACGGGTGGTCGCGGTGGAGTCGCTCTCGGACTGGGCCCCGACCCTCGCCCACGAGCCGGATGCGGAGGTGGTCGAGCTGGCCGAGAACGAGGTCCTGCTGCCCGGGTTGGTGGACACCCACGTGCATGTCAACGAACCCGGCCGGACCGAGTGGGAGGGCTTTGCGACCGCGACCCGCGCGGCGGCGGCGGGCGGGGTCACCACCGTGCTGGACATGCCGCTCAACTCCATCCCCGCAACGACCACCGTGGCGGCGCTGGACGTCAAGCGGGCGGCGGCGGCCGGCTCCTGCGCCGTGGACGTGGGCTTCTGGGGGGGTGCGGTCCCCGACAACCTGGGCGGGTTGGCAGCCCTTCACGAGGCAGGCGTCTTCGGCTTCAAGTGCTTCCTGCTGGACTCCGGCGTCCCCGAGTTCCCGCCGCTGTCGCCCGCGCAGCTCCGCGCGGCGATGACCGAGATCGCGGCGTTCGACGGTCTGCTCGTCGTGCACGCGGAAGACCCCGACGTGATCGCGGCGCACACGGTGCCGCATACCACCTCCTACGCTGCGTTCCTCAGCTCCCGCCCGCCCGAGGCCGAGACGGCGGCGATCGCCACCGTCATCGCCGCAGCCCGGGAGACCGGCTGCCGGACCCACCTCGTGCACCTCTCCAGCGCGGCCGCCCTGCCGGCCATCCGACGAGCGCGGGAGGACGGCGTCCGGCTGACCGTCGAGACCTGCCCGCACTACCTGACCCTCACCGCCGAGCAGGTCGCCGACGGCCAGACGCAGTTCAAGTGCTGTCCGCCCGTCCGGGAGGCCGCGAACGCCGACCAGCTGTGGGAGGGGTTGGCGGAGGGGCTGATCGACTTCGTCGTGTCCGACCACTCCCCCTCGACCGCTGACCTCAAGGTGCTCGACGAGGGCGACTTCGGGGCGGCCTGGGGTGGCATCTCGTCCTTGCAGCTGGGGCTGCCGCTGGTCTGGACGGCAGCCCGCGAGCGCGGGCACAGTCTCGAGGACGTGCTGGGCTGGATGGCCCGCCGACCTGCGGAGGTCGTCGGGGTCGAGGGCAAGGGCCGGATCGCGGTCGGCGGTTCCGCCGATCTCGTCGTGTTCGACCCGGAGGCGCAGCAGCGGGTCGACGTCGCGCAGCTCCGGCACCGCAACCCCGTCTCGCCGTACGACGGGTTGGCACTGACCGGCGTGGTTCGCGGCAGCTACCTCTCTGGCCGGCGGGTGACCGACGACGAGGTGCGCGGCGTGCTGCTGACCGGCGGGGGAGCCCGAGGATGAGCCACTTCACCACCTACCCCGACCTCGCCTCCCGGGATCTCGCGGGCAGTGTGATCAGCGCGAACGACGAGCTGTTCGCGCCGCGGCAGAACCTGATCATGCCCAAGCCGGCCGTGCACGCGGTGGACGAGTTCGGCCACACCGGCAAGGTCTACGACGGCTGGGAGACGCGTCGACGACGCGAGCCCGGGCACGACTGGGCGATCGTCCGGCTCGGGGTGCCGGGCATCGTCCACGGCGTGGTGGTGGACACCGCGTTCTTCAAGGGCAACTACCCGCCCTTCATCTCCGTCGAGGCGACCTCGGTGGAGGGTTACCCCGACCCCGAGGTCTTCGACCAGCTCGTCTGGACCACTCTGGTGCAGCGCTCCCCCTGCCGTGGCGACACCGAGAACCACTACGAGGTGACCAGCGACCGACGGTGGACCCACGTCCGGCTCAGCATCCATCCCGACGGCGGCGTGGCCAGGTTCCGGGTGCACGGGGAGGTCGTGCTGGATCCGCGCTACCTGACGACCACCGTCGACCTGCTGGCGCTGGAGAACGGGGGCCGGCTGCTGCGCACGTCGGACGCGTTCTACTCCTCCCCGGAGAACCTTCTCCGCTCCAGCCGCGCCCGAATCATGGGTGAGGGCTGGGAGAACGCCCGGCGACGCGGCCCGGGCAACGACTGGGCCGTCTTCCGGCTCGCTGCCCGCGGCGCGCCGACGCTGCTCGAGGTGGACACCTCCTACTTCATCGGCAACGCCCCGGGGCAGGTCCGGATCACTGTCGCCGACGAGCAGCAGGGACCCCTCGATGGCGAGGACCTCTGGTGGGAGGTGCTGCCCAAGGTGCCGGTGCTCGTGGACACGCGGCACCACTTCCTGGTCGACGTGCGTCGACCCGCCACCCACCTGCGGCTGGACGTGTACCCCGACGGTGGGCTGACCCGGCTGCGCTGCCACGGCGAACTGTCGGCCGAGGAGCGGGAGCGGCTCTACCGGCGCTTCTGCCAGCTGCTGCCCGACCAGCACCGCCAGTTCCCGGAGACGATGCCGACGACACCGCGGGACGCGGGAGCGGCTGACCGCGGCTGATGCCGCGGCCGGCTGCTCAGGCGGTGGGGCCACCGCCGGTGGTGGCCAGGTCGGCGAAACCCTGCAGCATCAGGGCCTCTGCCAGGCACGCGGCGGCGAAGTCGCCCAGGTGCAGCGACTCGTCCGCGCCGTGCGCGCGGCTGTCCGGGTCGGCGACGGCGGTGACCAGGATCGTGGCCTCAGGGAACGCTCTCGCGAAGTCGGCGACCATCGGGATCGATCCGCCCTGACCGATCAACACCGGCGGCACCGCCCAGGCCGACCGGAAGGCGCTTTGAGCCGCCTCGGCGTAGGGACCGGCGAAGCTGATCATGCTCGGTTCGCCGGCATGTCCATCCTGCACGGTGATCCGCGCGCCCCACGGCACATGATCATGAAGGTGCTTGATCAGCTTCGGCATGGCGGCCGCCGCATCGTCCCCCGGCGCCAACCGGAGGCTGATCTTCGCCCGCGCGCTTGGGATCAGCGTGTTCGAGGCCTGCTCCACCGGCGTGGCGTCGAGCGCGATCACGGCGACGGCGGGCTTGCACCACAGCCGCTCGACGACGCTGCCGGTGCCGATCTGCTGCACGCCCTCCAGCAGCCCTGACTCCGACCGCAGGCGGTCCTCCGGGTACTCCAGGTCGGGTGGGGCGGTAGAGGCCAGCCCGGCGACAGCGACGTCGCCCCGCTCGTCATGGAGGGTGGCCAGCAGCCGGCAGAGCGCGGTCAGCGCATCCGGCACGACTCCGCCGTAGGTCCCGGAGTGGATCGCGTGGTCCAGGGTGCGGAGCTCCACCACGCAGTCGGCGAGCCCCCGGAGCGAGGTGGTGAAGGCCGGCTGGCCGACCGCCCAGTTGTCCGAGTCGGCGATCACGAAGACGTCGGCTGCCAGTGCCTCGCGGTGCTCGGAAAGGAGCTGGCCGAGGGTGGCCGAACCGATCTCCTCCTCGCCCTCGACGAACAGGGTCACCCCGACGGGAGGCCGGCCGTCGAAGGCCCGCAGGGCCGCGAGGTGGACCGCGAGCCCACCCTTGTCGTCGGCGGTGCCGCGGCCGTAGAGCCGCCCGTCGCGTGACCGCGCCTCGAAGGGTGGGCTGGACCAGAGCGCGGGATCCCCCTCGGGCTGGACGTCGTGATGGGCGTAGAGGCAGACCGTCGGCCGGCCGGCTGGCGCGGGGAACCGGGCGATGACCGCGGGCTGCCCGCCGCCGGCGCGGACCACCCGGACGTCAGGGCAGCCGAGCTCGCGTACCAGAGCCGCGACGGCCTCCGCGCTCCGCTGCACCTGCCCCGCCCGACCCGGGTCTGCGCTCACCGACGGGATCGCCACCAGTCGTGCCAGGTTCTCCAACACCAGGGGCTGCTGGGCCTGTACCGTCTCCGCCAGGGTCATGCGCCGAGCCTAGAGCGTGGGTTGTGGCACATTCCCACCTGTAGCCGCTCTTGGGGACAAGAGTTACCAGCGGTCGTCGGAAGAGGTAGGCGTGAGTCATCCCACTATCAACATGCGAACCGCGGCCACGGTGCTGCGCGGGGCGTTCGACAAGGTGGTCGACAGCCAGCAGGGAGCGATCGGGGTAGCCGCCCAGCTCGTCGTGCAGTCACTGACCGCCGGCGGGGTCATCCAGGTCTTCGGCACCGGCCACTCCCGCAGCTTCGCGTCCGAGATCGCCGGCCGCGCCGGCGGCCTGGTGCCGGCCAACCGGATCTCGATCCCCGACCTCACCTTCTACGGCGACCTCTCGCCGGCCCAGGTGATGGACCCGTATCTGGAACGCGACCCCTCGCTGGCCGAGCGACTGCTCGCCGTGCACGACATCAAGCCCGAGGACATCTTCATCATCTGCTCCAACTCCGGGGGCAACGGCTCGACGGTGGAGCTGGCGCGGCTGGTCCGGGAGCGCGGTCACCGGCTGATCGCGGTGACGTCGCTGGAGCACACCACCAAGATCACCTCCCGGCACCCGAGCGGGCTGCGGCTGTTCGAGCTGGCCGACGTGGTGATCGACAACCGCGGCGTCTACGGCGACGCGGAGCTCCCGCTGCCGCCGGCCGCGAACGGGGAGGAGCAGGGCGCCGTGCTCGCCACCTCGACGGTGACCAGCACCTTGATCGCCCAGATGCTCGTCACGGAGGTCTGCGGCCTGCTGCTCGAGGCCGGCGAGGAGGTGCCGATCCTCATCTCGGCCAACATCCCCGGCGGGGATGCCCACAACGAGCGGCTGCGCTCGCGGTACGGGGCCCGGGTCAAGAGCGGCGGGCCGTAGGCCGACGAGGCCATGGCCGACCCGACCACCGGCTGAGCGGGTGCCTCAGGCGGTCACGACCGCGACCGGGTCGGCGGCGAGGACGGCGGGGAGGGTGGTGGACCAGACCTCGCGGATCCGGGCCAGCGGCAGGGTGAACTGGCCCTGAACCTCCAGGGTGGCCTCGGTCCGACCGGTGACCCGGCCCAGGCGGTGCAGCCGCACGTCGTGCTCGGCCGCAAGGGTGGTGAGGGCCTCGACCGACCCCTCCGGAGCCGAGACCAGGACGCGGCCGGCGCTCTCGGAGAAGAGCGCGACGAACGGGTCGGTGTCGCCCGGGAGCTCGACCGACGCGCCGAGCCCGCGGCGCAACGCCGACTCCACCAGCGCCTGGGCCAGCCCCCCGTCCGCCAGGTCGTGAGCACTCGCCAGGAGGCCGGCGCGGCTGGCGGCGACCATCACCCTGGCCAGCCGCATCTCGTGCTGCAGGTCGACCTGCGGTGGCCGGCCACCCAGGTGCTGATGCATCACCTCCGCCCAGACCGACCCGGCCAGCTCGTCACGAGTGTCGCCGAGCAGGAGGACCACATCGCCTTCGGCGGCGAAGCCGGCCGGAGTGCGGCGTGAGACGTCGTCGATCACCCCGAGCACCCCGACGACCGGGGTGGGCAGGATCGCTGTGCTGCCGGTCTGGTTGTAGAAGCTGACGTTGCCGCCGGTCACCGGCGTCCCCAGCTCGCGGCAGCCGTCGACGAGGCCGGCGATCGCCTGGGTGAACTGCCACATCACCGCCGGGTCCTCCGGCGAGCCGAAGTTCAGGCAGTCGCTGATTGCCACCGGTTGAGCGCCCGTCACGGCCACGTTGCGGTAGGCCTCGGCGAGGGCGAGCTGGGCCCCGGCGTACGGGTCGAGCAGCGTGAAGCGGCCGTTGCAGTCCGTGGCCAGGGCGACACCGAGCCCGCTTTCCTCATCGATCCGCAGCATGCCGGCGTCCTCCGGCTGCGCGAGCACCGAGTTGCCCCGCACGTAGCGGTCGTACTGGTTGGTCACCCAGGACTTGTCGCAGAGGTTGGCTGACCCGACGAGCGCGAGCAGCGTCTCGGCCAGCTCCTCCCCCGTCCGGGGCCGGGCCAGCTGCTCGACGCCGGCGGCCACGACCTCGTCCTGCCACTCGGGGCGGGCGATCGGCCGCTCGTACACCGGGCCCTGATGCGCGACGGTCCGCGGGTCGACGTCGACGATGGTCTCGCCGTGCCAGCTGATGGTCAGCCGGTCGTCCTCGGTGACCTCACCGACCACCGTGGCCTGGACGTCCCACTTCCGGCAGATCTCGAGGAACCGGTCGACGTCG
>JBJMIS010000091.1:0-41668 GCA_045806705.1 Friedmanniella sp. | reverse complement strand
GGGAGGGCATCGACAGCACGCTGGTGATCCTCGGGCACAAGGTGCGTGAGGACGTGACCGTCGTTCGGGCCTACGACCCCGACGTGCCGCCGATCGAGGCCTACCCCGGTGAGCTCCACCAGGTGTGGACCAACCTCATCGACAACGCGGTCGACGCCATGGACGGCGCAGGACAGCTCACCGTGACCACCCGGTCCGCCGGAGCCGACGTCGTGGTCGAGATCGGCGACACGGGCCCCGGCATGCCGCCGGAGGTTGCCGCCCGCGCCTTCGAGGCGTTCTACACCACCAAGGAGGTGGGCAAAGGCACCGGTCTGGGGCTGGACATCGCCCAGCGCATCGTCGTGCAGCGCCATGGAGGAACGATCGATATCGACGCCACTCCCAGCGGGACCGTCCTGCGGGTCACCATCCCGGTGAACGCCAAGACCGCCGGCTGACCTGACCCGAGCCCGACCTCCGCCTGCCGATGGGGCGGCGTCAGGTGTAGGTCGGCGCCGGTTCGACCGCGTCCTCGTCCTCCTGCCCGCCCTGCTGCAGGAGGAACGGCGGGTACTCGTCGCGCATCAGCGCGATATAGGCGAGAACGCGGAAGATCCAGCGGTTGAAACCGACGATGAGGTCGAAGAGGGATCGCGGGTACCGGCCCGTCACCAGCAGGGCGACACCGGCGATGCAGACCAGCAGGCCGAGCACCGAGATGCCCGCCGTGCTCCCATAGCCCGAGGCCCAGTCGTTCCTGGCGGACCACCAGAAGGGCAGGTTAGCCGTCAGCAGGCTGATCAGCAGCAGGTGCGGCAGGGCCAGGAGCCAGGACTTGACCAGGACCAGGCCGTGCGACAGCCGCTCGGGGTACTCGACGTCGAAGTCGGCGGGGTAGTCGGTGCGGGCCAGGGTGAAGGGCGGGTAGCGGTCGGTGCCGAGGACCGCGTAGGCGTAGAACCCGACCCGCCAGCTCCAGCGGAGCACGCCGACGTTGAAGTCGAACAGCGCCCGCGGGTAGCGACCGGTGAAGAGGATGGCGAACCAGGCGATCACCGTGGCGAGAAGGAACGCGAGCCACAGGAACGCGAGCACGATGTAGTGCGGGATGGCCAGCAGCCACTTCACCAGCCAGAGCCAGCGCGAGAGCTGCGGGTCCAGCTCGCCGGTCAGGCGGGCGGGATAGGTGGTGCCGGTGTTCGGGGTCATGGTGGGTCCTGTCCGTGGGGACGTGCCAGCGTGAGAACGGGCTGGGCGGCTGCTTCCCGGGATGAGCTGCTGTAGCGCGTCCGACGCCGGGTCCACCGGGACCCGGCGCCGGCGGCTCGCAGCCGAATGAGCACGGCGCCGTTCTTGCTCCACGGCACGACGATCCGGTCGGCGACCTCAGTGCCGGTTCTCATCGGTGCTCCCCTTGCACGACCCACGGCACCTCCCGGGATCGTCTCCTCAACGACGCTACCGTACTTTGTACGGGAAGGGCCACGGTCGGCGGACAGGAGAAGTGTGAGCGCGATCTCGAAGGGACGCCTCCCGCTCAGTCGGGAGCGGGTGCTGCGGAGCGCCGTTGCCATCGCCGACTCGGACGGCATCGGTGCGCTCACGATGCGCTCCCTCGCGCGCGAGCTCGAGGTCAAGCCGATGTCCCTGTACCACTACGTCGCCAACAAGAGCGAGATCCTCGACGGGGTCGTCGATGTGGTGTTCAGCGAGATCGAGCTGCCCGCAGCGGGGGGCGACTGGCACGCCGAGCTTCGTCGCCGAGCCCTCTCAGCGCGCCGGGTGCTCCGGCTCCACTCGTGGTCTCTGGGCCTGTTGGAGTCGCGGACGGTGCCCGGACCGGCGACCCTGCGACACCACGACGCCGTGCTCGGCACGCTCCGGGCGGCCGGTTTTCCCGTGGCGATGACCGCCCACGCCTACGCCCTGCTCGACAGCTACATCTACGGGTTCGCCGTTCAGGAGGCCGCACTCCCCTTCGACAGCCCCGACACGGCGGCCGCGGTCGCGCGCGGGATGCTCGCGCACGTCTCGGCGGACGCCTACCCGCACCTTGTGGAGCTCACCAGCCAGCACATCCTCAAACCCGGCTACGACTTCGGCGACGAGTTCGACTTCGGTCTGGAGATCGTTCTCGACGCCTTGGCGAGGATGGTGCCAAAGGGTGCTGGCCCCAGCGTCTGACGTCGTCCCCGGTCGGGAGGGTGACGCTGGGGGTCCAGCGAGCTGTCAGAACCAGTGCGAGCGGCCACCCACCGCACGTCCGGTGGCGCCGAGGATCGCGAGGACCACACCGACGATGAGCAGGATGATGCCGATCGTGTAGAGGATCGAGATCTTCAGCACGACGCCGAGAATCACCAGCAACACACCCAGGATGATCATGCTCTCGTTCCACCTCTCATAGGCGATGGAGGTCTCCATCGACGTGCCGTCGGTCGGGTCGGGGGCCTGTGGTGGCGAGGACACGGTCTCCTGGCTGGCCCGCGGCCGACTACTCGTCACGATAGGGGTTCGCGTCTCGTCCCGCCGCCGTTTCAAGGTCAGGGTTTCCTCAGGAACCGGCACCCCACCTCGCCGGCGGTCCGCTCCTGCCTGCAGGACGCTGCCAGCCCCTGTCCGCTTTAGGACATGTCATCTTGCTGCTATTCCAGACCGTTGCCCTGAGCGCCGCCCAAGTGGCCTCTAGAGTCCGTCTCAAGCGACAACCCGCCTACGCGAGTTGCTTGGGGATCGGGGGATCGAGCGCTTGCCTCTCGGCGGCAACCGAGGAGTGTGAGTGAAGAGCGTCACCGAACAGCGCGCCAGTTCTCCCGTACCTGAGCCCTGGGCCTCGATCCCCGCCACCAACGCCAAGCCGGCGGCCACCCCGCCCAATGCTGAGGTCGCCGTCGACCCCGTGCTCGCGCTACTGCAGAGCTACCAGGCCGGCCTGATCACACCGTTCATGATGAGCCATGCCGAGCACCGACTCGAGAACGCGCTCCACGCCGCTCGGGACGGCCGCCCGCTCGACCCCTCGCTCCTGCTGCGGCAGCTCGTCACCGACCTGGGAATCACCCTGTTCCTCCCCTGACCACTGGCGGTTCCGGTCACCGGGGGTGCTCGCCGATGCCCGCCTCGACGCCACGCGGATCCAGGCCGAGGCCGGCCAACACGCCCGTGCCGTCCTCGACCTCCAGGATGGCCAGGACCATGTGCTCCGTGCCCACCCGATCGTGTCCCAGCCGCTGAGCCACGCCGAACGCTCGCTCCAGCGCGTCGCGCGCGTGCTGATCGAAGGGGATGAGGGCCGGCACCTCTGCGACCGGGGACGGCAGGGTGGCTCGCGCGGTGCGAGCAAGGAGGGCGAGGTCAAGTCCTTGGGCGGCCATCGACGTCGCCGCGCCGCAGCCCGGGTCGCTGATCAGGCCGAGCACGAGATGGCCGACGGTGATCCCGCCGTTGCCGGCGGCCCTGGCCAGCTCCTGCGCCGACACGACCGCGGCGCGCGCCTGGTCGGTGAAGCTGCTGAACCCCTGGCTGGGATCGAGGCTGGTCGTCGGCTTTGTCGAGAACCGCTTCTGCACCGCCTGCTTGGTGACGCCCATGCTGGCACCGATCTCGGTCCAGGAGGCGCCTGAGCGACGAGCCTGGTCCACGAAGTGGCCGATCAGCCGATCAGCGACCTCGTCGAGGTGCGCCGCCAGCAGGACGGCTCTCTCGAGGCGGTCGAGCGCGGACTCGTGGGCGCTGGTGACGGCGGCAATCAGGTCATCGAGGCCGACGCTGGGAATCGTAGGGTTCATACCGTCAACTCTAGGTTGACGCTCCCCGTGCGTCAACCCTGGGTTGTCGGTCTCCGCGTCGCAGGATTGGTGATATCAGCAATCGAGATTGGGCGTTGACAGAAAGGTCCACGGTAGGAGGGTGGGATTTGCGAGATCTGCAGGAGACGCCTTTCTTGGTCGAGATCATGGGGGCCGACAAAGCGCGCTGTTGCTGGGAGCAATGCAGCACCAGCGCGATTGGTGGACAGATTTCTCGGGATACCCGACGGCAATCCGGAGGCTGTTGTAGCGTCGCGGCGTGGTGTTGGAGCACCCGCAGGTTCGGGGACTAGACCAGTGGCAGCCGCTCGCTCGAGGGGGGCTCGCGATCGTCTGGCGAGCGCGACAATTGTCGCTGGATCGCCTTGTGGCGGTAAAAGTTTACGCGCGACGATTGGACGACGCGGCGGGTCAACGCCGATTTCTGCGGGAATCCGCCGCCGCCGGCCGATTGTCCGGCCATGCCGGCGTCGTCACGGTCCACGACGCAGGAATTCTGCCCGACGGCCGGCCTTACCTGGTGATGGAGCTCGCACCCGGCGGGTCCTTGACCGGCTGGCTGGGGCGGGAGGACCAGCCGGATGAGGAGCAGGTGCGACAGGTCGGTGTCCGGATCGCCGACGCGCTGGCCACAGCGCACGCCGCGGGGGTCCTCCACCGTGACGTGAAGCCCGCGAACGTGCTGATCGACGCATATGGCGACCCCGGACTGGCCGACTTCGGACTGGCCGCGGTGGTCGAGCCTGAGATGGAGCTCGCGGACGAGACCTTCGGCGTCAGCCCGGCCTACGCGCCGCCAGAGGTCCTGCGCGGCCGGTCAGCCACGACAGCTGGCGACGTCTTCTCTCTCGCCGCCACCCTGTACGCGCTGCTTGCCGGTCGGCCGTTCCGGGAGGTCACACCCGACAGCTCGACCCCTGCGCAGCTGGCCCTGCTCGCCGACCGGCCGGTACGCACGCTGCCCGGCGTCCACTGGCGGTTCATGACGGCGCTGACCGCCGCGCTGAGCGACGACCCTGCGGCTCGACCGACGGCAGCCGAGTTCCGCGACGAGCTGCGGGCACTGCAGCTCTCGCCCGCCCGGCGCCAGGCACGGCCGGCCGCGGCGGCTCCCGCTGGACACGTGCGGCCGCGACGCAGGCGCCGGGTCACCCGCCTGGTTCCGCTGGCCATCCTGGCCGCCCTGTTCGCGAGCGGAGGGATCGTGACGGCCTGGACGGTGAGTCGACCGGTGGCCCCGTCCGCTGCCGGTGCCAGCCACCCGACGACGGTGGGCTCGGCGGTCAGTTCCGCCGCGTCGCCCCCTGCCGGAACCGACACCGGCTCCGCCTCCAGGCACAGTGCAGGGAACGCCGCGGCGGTGGCCGTGCTGGCCGGCTGCCGGACCCAGGTTCGCGCCTCAGATGCCGTGGTCCGTCAGGCCGCGGTGGGCATCGGCCATTGGGCCGCGCACGTCCAGGCCCAGACCGACGCCAATGCGGGGAGGATTCCGGCTGCGGAACTGCAGGGACGGTTCAAGCGCACCCGGCTGGCCGGGCCGGCCGATGTTTCCCGTTATCAGCGCGCGCTGGCCGCGCACGCCGCCGCGCGCGGGACCTGCCGGCTGCCACCGGGTGCACCCGCCGACGTCCGTGCCGCCGTCCGGGCCTGCTCCGCACGGGCCAGGGCTCAAACCCCGGTGCTGGCAGCTGCCTCGGCCGGGATGGCGGACTGGGAGCACCACCTGGCCGACATGCAGAGGTCGAGGAGTGGTCACGTGCACAACGCTCAGACGGTCTGGATCCGCACCTGGCGGGCGGCGCCGCCTCACATCCGGGCCTGGCAGCAGGCCTTGGCCCGGCTGCGCGCTCCCCACTGCTGACGCGCCTCGCTCTCCCGTGCTGGTGCACGGCCGTCCAGGGGAGACCCTCGATGGGGGGTGCCGAACTCCCCTCGATGAGGGGTGCGGGACGCACCGATCGGGGCGGAAGATCGGACCTACCGGGGAGCCGCAGCTTTGGTCCAGCTGGCTCGAGCAGCGGCCCTGGCGACACCGTTCACCAGGTTCAGCTGTCAGGAGGCGCGCTGCGATGAGAGCACTGTTGCGGACGGGCCTCGTCGCGCTGTCCGCCCTGCTCACCGCTGCGGCGTGGAGCCCCAGCGCCCTAGCGGCTCCGCCAGCGGCGTCGAGCCCCGCCGGCACCGCGGCCGTCGGGGGATCCGCGGCCGGTCCCCGCTCGTACCTGGTCACGACCCCGCTCGAGGGGCGCACGGCACGCGCGCTCTCCAACCACGCCGTCGCCGACCGCTATCCCGCCGGGTCATCGGTCCTGGTGCTCTGCCAGAGCTCGGGCGGCGCCACCTACCACGGCAGCAAGATCTGGGACCTCACCTCCGACGGGCTGTGGGTGCCCGACGTGTTCGTCGCGACCGGAACCGACGGCTACGCGACTGACCTCCCTGCCTGCAGCCTCCCCAAGAGCTACGTGGCGGCTCGGACCCTCGACGGCCGGACCGAGAAGCGGCTCAGCGACCACGCGAAGCCGGACCGGTACCGGCAGGGCAGCAGGGTTGACGTCGTCTGCCAGGCCCTCGGTGGCCCGACCTACGAGGGGTCCTTCCTCTGGGACCGGACCGTCGAGGGACTGTGGATCCCGGACTACTTCCTGAAGACGGGGACCAACGGGTTGGTGGCCGGGCTTCCCCTCTGCGACGTCGACCCTCCCGGTCGCGCCGGCACCACCCGGCTGCGGCCCTCGGACCTACGGTTCAGCTCCGAGGGCGCGACGTTCGTCGCAGCGTTCGAGGGGTACCGCTCGACCGCCTACGACGACGCCGGCGGACACTGCACGATCGGCTATGGCCATCTCCTGCACCGGGGGGCCTGCACAGCCGCGGACAGCACCCGGGCCGGCACCCTCGACCCCGACCGGGCCCTCGCCCTGCTGTGGCAGGACGCCGAGACCTTCGCGGCCGGAGTCCGGGCCTCGCTTCCGAACACCCCGCTCTCCCAGCATGAGTTCGACGCCTTGGTCAGCCTGTCCTACAACATCGGGAATGGTGGCTTTCGCAGCAGTGACGTCCGCGCGAGCCTGGCCGAGAGCACACCCGACTACGCCGCGGTCCCGGCCGAGATGCTGACGTGGGTCTCCTCCGGCGGCCAGAAGCTCTCGGGACTTCAGCGGCGCCGGGTCAACGAGGGCAACCTCTTCAGCACCGGCTCCTACACGATCATCCCGTCCCACGCCTACAGCGCCAGCTGACCGGAAGCCGTCCGACGCCTCCAAGCGGCCGGCGGCCGGCCACGTAATCTCGAGCCTGTGACTGTCACCCTGCCACCGGCCGTAACCCTGCGGAGCCACTTTGCCCGGGAGCTCGGCGAGCTGGCTGTGCCGTGGCGTGCCGCGGAGGTCTCCGACCCACGGCTCCTCGTGCTCAACGAGCCGCTCGCACTCGAGCTCGGCCTGGATCCGGACTGGCTGCGGAGCCACGACGGCGTCCGGTTCCTGGTCGGCAACCTCGTCCCCCCGGGCGCGATGCCCGTCGCCCAGGCCTACGCCGGGCACCAGTTCGGCGGGTACTCACCCAGGCTGGGCGACGGTCGGGCGCTCCTCCTCGGGGAGCTCGGCAACGAGGGTGGGCAGCTGCGTGACCTCCACCTCAAAGGCTCCGGTCGCACCCCCTTCGCACGTGGCGGTGATGGTCTGGCCGCCGTCGGCCCCATGCTGCGGGAGTACATCGTCAGCGAGGCGATGCACGCGCTGGGCATCCCGACCACCCGCTCCCTCGCCGTGACGGCCACCGGCCGTGCCGTCGCCCGGGAGACCCTGCTCCCCGGCGCGGTGCTCACCAGGGTGGCCAGCAGCCACCTGCGGGTGGGCACCTTCCAGTACGCCTCAGCCACCGGCGACACCGATCTCCTGCGCCGCCTCACCAACCACGCGATCAGGCGTCACCACCCGGCAGCAGCAAGCGCCGACAACCCCGCCCTCGCCCTGCTCGACGCAGTCGTCACCGCTCAGGCGTCGCTGGTGGCTCAGTGGATGCTCGTCGGCTTCGTGCATGGCGTGATGAACACCGACAACATGACGATCTCCGGCGAGACCATCGACTACGGCCCGTGCGCGTTTCTCGATGCTTTCGATCCCTCGACCGTGTACAGCTCGATCGACGAGGGCGGCCGCTACGCCTACGGCAACCAGCCCTTCGTCGCGGAGTGGAACCTGGCGCGGCTGGCCGAGGCGCTGCTCCCCCTTCTCGACGACGACCAGGAACAGGCTGTCGGGATCGCGGTGGACTCCCTCAGCGGCTTCCGGCACCAGTACGCCGCCGCCTGGTCCGCCGGCATGCGGGCCAAGCTCGGCCTCCCCGGCCACATCGACGACGGCCTGACCACACCACTCCTGGACGAGCTGCTCACCCTGCTGACCGGCAGCCGGGTGGACCACACCTCGTTCTTCCGCGCGCTGACGAGGGCGGCCCGCGGCGACGACGAGCCGGCGCGCAGCCTGTTCCTCGATTCCGGGGCTTTCGACAGCTGGCTCGGGCGCTGGCGGGCGATGGGGCCCGACGCCGATCTGATGGACCGGACCAACCCGGTCTACATCCCCCGCAACCACCTGGTCGAGGAGGCGCTCGCCGCGGCGACGCTGGAGGACCTGGAGCCGTTGCAGCGGCTGCTGGCTGCGGTCACCACCCCCCGTTCCCAGCGTCCGGGTCTGGAGCGGTACGCCGCCCCAGCGCCCGAGGACTTCGGCTCCTACCGCACCTTCTGCGGGACCTGAGGGCGCTGCATCGGCCCTACCCGAGCTGAGCCTTGCCCCCGCGTCCGCTTCATGACATGTCCTCAAGCGGCCATCCCATTCGCTTGGTGGCTGCCGACGTCGCTTCCTAAGGTGGTGTCCGTGTCGGAGGCGATGAACCCCCGAGCATCGTCTCCGACATCTCAGACGGAGTCCGTGGTCACCTGAACCCCCGAGCAGGCGACCACGGACTCTTCGTCCGTACAGGGGTGGTCGAGCATCGGCGCCAGCCGGTGAGCATCGGTGTTGCCGCGGGTGTCGAGGTCACGACCACCCGAAACCAGGCTGGCCGCCGGTAGCGAAGAAAAGTGGGGAGCCTGGTGCGACAGCCCGACCGCGGTCGACCCGACCGCTCGGCGAGGCGCAGCCTGGTCGGCTGGGTCGTAGGGTTCGGCTGCTCGGTTCTCGCGGACCAGATCTTCTTCCTGTCTCTGGCGTGGGCCGCGGTGCAGCTGAACGTGCCCGGCCTGGTGGGGCTGGTGCTGGCGGCCGGGTCCCTGCCGCGGCTGCTCGTCCTGCTCCTCGGTGGCGCTCTCGCAGATGCGAAGTCACCGAAGCGCATCATCATCGGGACCGACTCCGGGCGAGCGGTGGTGATGGCGGGGGCAGCCGTCATCCTGCTGCTCGGGTCGATGAACGCCTGGGCTCTGGCGGCCGTCGCCGTCGCGATCGGCACCCTGGACGGCTTCTTCCTCCCCGCCGTGGCCGCCCTCCCCGTCCGCCTCGCCAGCTCGGAGCCGATCGGGCGCGTCGCCGCGCTGCGGACCGTCACCCAGCGGGTCGGCATGCTCGCCGGTGGCCCCGTCGCGGGCTGGCTCATCTACCTCTACGGGCCAGGTGCGGCGTTCGCCGGCTCCAGCCTGCTGTTCACGCTCTCCGTCATCTCACTGGCGATGGTCACCCTGTCGCCCAGCCCGGCGACCGAGCCGGCGGCGCCGGTGGCAGCAGCGCGCCGCTGGCAGCGCTGGCGTTCACGCCGAGTGCTGGCCCGGACCTGGGCCGAGACGACCTCAAGCTTCCGGATGGTGCGGCGCGACCCGGTGCTTGCCGGGCTGCTGCTGCTGATCGCGGGCATGAACCTGGGCTTCTCCGGTCCGTTCACCGCCGGCATCCCGCTGCTGGCTGCCGGCAAGGGCTGGGGCGCCCACGGCGCCGGACTCCTCGTCGGAGCCTTTGGCATCGGGGCCGCGGTGAGTGGGCTCGGCCTCCTGCTGCTCCGCCGGGTGCCGCGGGCGGGTCTGGTCCAGCTCGCCGCCATGCTGTCGATGGGTCTGGCGGTCGCCGCACCTGGCGTCGTCACCCACCTGTCGCTGGCTCTCGCGGGCGCCGTCGTCCTCGGGCTGTCCTCGGGTGTCTTCGGCACGGTGGCCTACGGCCTTCTGCTGGACGTCACCCCGACCGCCGAGGTGGGCCGGGTGATGGCGCTGCTCTCCCTCATCCTCGAGGGAACAGCGGGGGTTTCCTTCCTGGCCACCGGCGCGATCGCCAGCACGTTGGGAGCGGGCGCCACCTTCCTGCTGGGTGGGCTGGTCATTGTCCTCAGCACCTTCCTGGGCGCCTTGCAGCCATACCTCCGGGTCCTGCGGATGCAGGGGTCCGACGCCGCGGCGCGGAAAGGGCCCCGCAGGAAGCAGGGCGAGCGGGTCAGCACCTCGGGCTGACCAGTCCCGTCGCCCGGGACCGCCGATGCTGCTCGGGTTGGCGCCCGGCCGGGACCAAAGACCCCATCTTCCTGGAGAAGCGACCCCAGGCTGGAGGCCCGCCTAGCATGACCCTGCTCGGGGGGCACGGACGCGGCAGCGGCGGAGGTCGGATGAGCACGAGCAAGAGAGCACCCGGGGCAACGGCTGAGCCTGCGGAGCAGGCCCGCCCGGGAGTGCTGGCCGGGCCCAGCTCGGCACGCCTCCCGTTCGTCCCGCCGCCGGCTCTCCGTTCGGCTGCAGGGGTGCACGCGGCGCTGTCGCTGTGGGCAGGCACCTGCTTCGACCTGGCCCTGCACGGTCTCGCCGTCGACCTGTCGGAGGCGGCGGAGTCGGTGGGACACCGCGAGGACGAACCCGGGTCGAGGCTGCGACATGCGGCGTACCTGCTGCACGTCGACCGCTTCGCCGACGCCCTCGCCGCGCTGCCGCCACCGAGCGGTGGGCTCCCCGCAGCGCCGTCCGACGTCACCTTTGCCGACCTGCTGCGAGCGACGGCCGAGGCGGCACTCGGCGACGACCAGGCGCTGGGCTGGCTGACGACGATGTCCTCAGCACTGATGCACTCCGACGCGGCCGACCTCTTCGCCGCCTGCCTCGCCCGCGTTGCGGACGCGCGCGGTGACCAGCACCTTGGCGACGCCGCCCATCGCCAGCTCGGGCTGCTGGGCGTCGTGAACCGGGCGGTGACGCCGAGGGTCGCCGCCCTGCGGGTGCTCGACCGCGACCAGGACGAGGTGGACGCCGCCCAACAGACCCTGGCCGACGCCGTCGGCCTGCTGCAAGGCTGCAGCCAGTCCTTCGCCACCGATCCCCAGCCCGCCCTGGACTCCGCCGCGGAGCTCGTCAGCCGAGGCGACCGCGGCGGCGCCGCGCTGCTGCTCCGGTGGGTGAACCGGCTTGACCCGGCCGGACAACGGATTCAGGACGCCCTCCGCCCTCTCTCCCCGCGCAGGCCGGGATGGGGCCGCGGCCTCCTGCTGGCGATCCTCTGGCTCGGAGCCTTGGCCGTGGGGGCCTACGGCATCAAGCATCAGCTGCCGGCGGTCCTGCTGCCGTTGGCCGGGGCTGTCTACCTGTGGCACCGCTACGTGCCGCTGCCCGGCATGTCGATTGCCGACAGTCGGCTCTACCGCCGAATTCGACCGGTCCGACCCCAGCCGCTGACCGCCGGTGAGACGGCCGCCTACTCGATCCTCGCCGTCGTCAGTCTGGCCCTCGGCGCAACCAGTGCGAGCACCACGTTGGCCGCCGTCGGGGCGCGGTGGGGAATGACCTGGGAGGAACTGCCGCTCTGGGTCGTCGTCCCCGTCGTGGTGGCCGGCGTCGGGATCCTGCCGGGCGCGGCGGGTCTGGTCGCCTGGCGGCTTCGGCGTCGGAAGAAGGCCAAGCACGCCGACCGGCTCAGAGCCGCGGAAGAGCGGGTGATCGTCAACGGCGACGGGCGGTGCCGCTGCTGGGACACTGCGGTCCTCGGCGGCGGTGTCGCGGGGACCTACCTGGCGCGGCATCTCCGCCCGCTGCCCCTGCCCACCGTCCTGGAGCCCGTCAGCCGAGCCCGCCTCGGCGCCCTGCTGCAGGTCGCGCAGTGCGACCAGACAGGTGCGGCCTGGTTGCGCATCGGCCTGACCCCGGAGGGAGCCTGCTACCTTCTCCGCTCGCCACTCGGCGCCGGGACGGACCTGCCCGAGGACGCCGAAGCCGAGACCGCGGTGGCGACGGGCTTCTACCTGTAGCGGCGGGCGGATTCCCAGAGCCGGCTCGTCCGGCTGGATCGGGAATCGCGAGACCCCTGCAGGCAACTGCTCGAAACGCCGGTACTAGTACCCCACATTTGTGTGATACTACGTTCCTCAAATCGGGGGTAGGTGGTTCGCTCGGCGTATCTCATGCTGAGTCGACAGGTGCCCAAGCAGTTGTTTCTGCTTCGATTTCGCGCTCGTTGATGAAGCGCACTGAAAGGTCTACCCATGATCCGGGTTCTCGTCGTCGACGACCACGACTTCTTCCGCCAGTGCCTCGTCGACCTCGTCAACGCCGACGAGGGCCTCGAGGCGGTCGGGGAGTGCCGGGACGGGACGGAGGTGACGGCCGCGGTGCGGGCGCTCGACCCGCAGATCGTGCTGATGGACCTGCGGATGGGCGCGATGTCAGGGCTCGAAGCCGCCGCCCAGCTCCGCGAGACCCAGGCGGCGGCGCGGGTGATCATGCTGACCAGCGACACGGCGACGACCAGCCGGGCAGCAGCGCGGGCCAACGGAGCGTCTGGCTACCTGCTCAAGGGGTCCGACGCCAGCCAGGTCGTGGACGCCATCCGCTGCGTGGCTGCGGGTCGCACGCTCTGGCCCGAGGACCTGCAGCGCGGCTGACCAGACCATCGCCTCCTTCACCATCCGCTGCCGGGAATCGTGCTCGGCCGGCAGACCGAAGGTCAGTCGGTGAACGTGGCAATGGGCTCGCCGACGGCCACGAGATAGGTCGAAAGCATCTGGCCGGTTCCGGGACCGAGGTCGAGGGCGTTGTGCGGAGTCCGTGGCGGGATGAGAAAGCCGTCGCCTGCCTGCAGCGTCAGCGTCGGCTGGTCGCGGATCTCCATCTGCACCGTCCCCGCGAGGATGAAGCCGATCTCCTCCCCTGGATGCAGGTGCCACCCGGATGCGACACCGACGGGGATCTCGGTGAGCACCTGGACGATCTCCCGCCCCTCGATGGAGGAGCGAGCGTGCTGGATCTCGGTTCGCCGGAGCTTGCCGGCCAGCGCGTCGGCGGGCTGAGCATCGGGGGTGGCGCGGGATGACATGGTGGACCTTTCCTGGTTGACGGGGTGTCACGAGCGGCGGGTCCGCCTTTCCTCGACCGCTGGGCGGACTTCAGGGGGAACTTCCAGTACATCAGCATCGGGAGCGTCGTTGCGGTGGAACCGGTGGCGCTGCTGCTGATGGACCCGAGCCGGCAGCGGCTGAAGATGTTCGGCACGCTCGGACGGTCAGCGCCGAGGACGAGCCCGAGCTGAGACGTCCGGACGTGGGCCGGGTCGGGAGCGTGGCCGGCCCGATAAACGGGTAGCGGAACGGTCATGAGTGACGAAACCGTGGACGAGCAGGACCAGGACTCCGAACCCACCATGATGGCTCCGCCAGAGGGACGCCCGGACGGAACCGGGCAACAGTCGGACGCGGCGGACGGTGACGGACCGCACGCGCAGGACGCCGACGACCAGCTGGGGGCGGAGGAGCCGACGGACTGAGCCGGACCTCGAGGTGGACCTCCGGCAGATCTTCGACGAGGACGCCGAGCTCTACGACCGCGTCCGTCCTGGCTACCCGGATGCCGTCTTCGACGACCTGCTGGAGCTGGCCGCCGCTGGTGCGGGCCCTCGGGTCCTGGAGATCGGGCCCGGCACCGGGCAGGCGACGGTGCTGCTGGCAGGACGGGGTTGCCAGGTGCTGGCCGTCGAGCTGGGCCCGTCGCTGGCCGCGACGCTGCGACGCAAGGTCAACGACCTTCCAGTCCAGGTGATCGCGGGCGCGTTCGAGGACAGCGAGCTGCCGACGGGAGCCTTCGACCTCGTGGCGTCCTTCACGGCCTGGCACTGGCTCACCCCTGAGGTCCGCGCCCGCAAGGCGCACGCTGTGCTCCGTCCCGGCGGGTCGTTGGCGACGGTGACCACGACGCATGTCCTCGGCGGGTCCGAGCAGTTCTTCGCCGAGGCCCAGAGCTGCTACGAGCGGTGGGATGACGACACCCCGCCCGGGCTCCGTCTGGAGTCCAGCGAGGAGATCGCAGCGCCCACGGACGAGGTCGACCGGTCCCCGTTGTTCGAGCCCGCTGCGCGGCGGGTGTACCACCAGGACATCGCCTACTCGACCAGCGGCTACCTCGACCTGCTCAACTCCTACTCCGGCCACCGGGCGATGCCACCCGACCGCCGAGCGGGGCTGCTGACCTGCCTGGGGAACCTGATCGATTCCAGGTACCAGGGCTCCATCACCAAGCGCTACCGGTACGACCTTCGGGTGGCACGGCGACGATGAGGGGCGCCGGGGTCAGGGAAACCGCTCGGCGGCCCGAAGCCGCCGGACGCTCACCCTTCGCCGGTCCTGCCGTCGATCAGCTCCCGGACGACATCGAGGTGACCCACGTGCCGGGCGTACTCCTGGAGCAGATGGAACAGGACGCGTTCCAAGGTGGCCGGGGCGGCGCCCTGCCAGCGCTCCCCCGGCTGGCCCACCTCCGACAGCTCGTGCCTGGTCACCACCGCCCGGCTGGTCTCAGCCTGCGCCCAGAAGTTCGCCAGCAGGTCGGCCAGGCTCTCGTCGGGCTCGACCCGCCAGCGCCCGTCCCGGCTGTCCCCCCACGGTGCGGCAACCTCCCGGCCCTCGAAACCCCAGACGAGCCAGCGCAGCTCGACGAAGGTGAGGTGCTTCAGCAGCTCGAGGGGCGACCACCCCGACGGCAGCCGGCTACCCCGCAGCTCCTCGTCGGTCAGGCCTTGCAGCTTCTCCACAACGACAGACCGGAAGAAGTCGAGGTATCCCAGAAACACCTCCGTGCGCGACGACCGTGGCTGTGTCGGCGCCGGGAAAGGCTGGCTCATCCGACGGAGCCTACGAGCCCTCCCCGCCCGGTCGCTGTCCCTGGTCGCCGAAGCCTCCTCCGGCGACGGGATAGCGCCCGGCGGACAGGTCGAGCAGGATCAGCGGGTTCTCGAACGGGTCGGCGACCACCGCCAGTCGACCAACGGGGATCCGGCTCGGCTCCACCAGCACGCGCCCGCCCGCCGCGACCACCGTCTCGACAGCCTGCTCGACGGAGGCGACGAGCCAGTTCGGTGCGTACTCCTGCCGGGTGCTGAGCACCAGCTCCGCGTTGCTCTCGGGGAGGCGCAGCCCGGCCTGCCCCACGGCCTCGTTGCGCCACAACAGCTCGTGGCCCAGCTGGTCCCGGTAGAACCGCAGTCCTTGGTCGAGATCGGGGACCCGGACGGTGACCGCATCGACAGCGAGGAGCAGAGGTGGGACGCCCATGCGTCCCATCGTCCGCCCAGCCGGGGCGCAGGCCACAGCTACCCGAGCGTGTCCCGAGCAGTCCGGCAGCATTCGTCCCGCACCCCGCCGTGTTGTGCCCGGCGGACCCGGAGATACTGCGAGGAAGCCCCGACGGGCCACGACGCGGAGGGGACGAGATGCGGCAGACCACACGGCGGTTCACCTGGGCGACGTTGAGCGTGGGGTGCGGGCTCGCGCTGCTCACGGCTACGACAGCCCCCGGTGTGGCGGCACCTCAAGCACCGGCGGACACCCCCGCCGCAGCCTCGCTCGTCACCGCGCCCGCCGCGGTGAAGCGGCACACCGACAAGAACCCGACGGCTTTCGGTACCGGCGGGGCGGTCGCCAGCGTCGACCCCGAAGCCACCGCCGCGGGGCTGGCGGTCCTGAAGCGCGGTGGCAACGCCGTGGACGCCGCCGTGGCGACCGCCGCCGCGCTGGGGGTCACCGAGCCCTACTCCGCCGGCATCGGCGGCGGCGGCTACTTCGTCTACTACGACGCGCGGACCCGCAAGATCTCGACCCTCGACGGGCGAGAGACAGCTCCAGCTTCCATGCCGAGGGACGCGTTCCTCGACCCGGCCACCGGCAAGCCCTACAACTTCTTCCCCGAACTGGTCACCAGCGGGGTCAGCGTCGGGGTCCCGGGCACGCCTGCCACCTGGGAGTCGGCGCTCTCCCGCTGGGGAACGCTCAGCCTGAAGCAGGCGCTGAAGCCGGCGGTGAAACTCGCCCGTCGCGGGTTCGTGGTGGACTCGACGTTCCGCAGCCAGACCCTGGACAACAAGGCCCGGTTCTCCGCCATCAGCACGACCGCAGACCTCTACCTGCCGGGCGGCGACGCGCCCCAGCTGGGGTCGATCTTCCGCAACCCCGACCTGGCCGCCACCTACGAAGCCGTGGGTCGGGAGGGCACCCAGGTCATCTACCAGGGCCGGATCGGCAGCGACATCGTCCGCACGGTGCACAACCCCCCCAGCGTGGAGGGGACCAAGCTGCCCGTCCCGGTGGGCTTTCTGGAACGCTCCGACCTCGCCTCGTACAAGATCGTCCGGCACGCACCGACCAAGGTCCGCTACCGCGGTCTCGACGTCTACAGCATCGCACCGTCGAGCAGCGGGGGGTCCACGGTCGGCGAGGCCCTGAACATCCTGGGAACGACCCGGTTGTCGGCGCTGCCGCGCACCTCCGCGCTGCATCGCTACCTGGACGCGTCGGCGCTCGCGTTCGCCGACCGGAACGCCTATGTCGGCGACCCGGCGTACGTGGACGTGCCGCTGGGAACCCTGCTCTCCCCGAAGTTCGCCCGCTCCCGGGCCTGCCGGATCGATCCGGTCAAGGCACTGCCCACACCCACGCTGCCCGGAAAGCTGGACGGGTCGGGGTGTGCGGCGGGACAGGCAGTGGGAGCAGACGACCGGGGCACCTCCACCTCCCACCTCGTCACCGCCGACCGCTGGGGCAATGTCGTCTCCTACACCTTGACGATCGAGCAGACGGGCGGCGCGGGGATCGTCGTACCCGGCCGCGGCTTCCTGCTGAACAACGAGCTGACCGACTTCACCGCCGTCTACGACCCGGCGGATCCGAACCGGATCGAGGGCGGGAAGCGACCGCGCAGCTCCATCTCACCGACCATCGTCCTGCGGAACCACCGTCCGGTGCTGGCGGTCGGCTCGCCCGGCGGCTCCACCATCATCACGACCGTGCTGCAGACCCTGGTCAACCGGATCGACTTCCGCATGTCCTTGCCCCAGGCGGTGGCTGAGCCCCGCGCGAGCCTCCGCAACACGCCCACCGTGACCGCCGAGCAGGCCTTCATCGACCGGTACGGCAGGGCACTCAGAACGGCCGGCTACACCCTGGTCCCCAGCGGGGACGCCCTCACCAGCGCCGCGCAGATCGGGGCGGTCGCCGCACTCGAGTTCTTCCCGCACGGCCGGGTCCAGGCCGTCGCCGAACCCGTCCGGCGTGGCGGCGGCGACGCCAGAGTCGTGAAGCCTCGACGCCGGTGATCCTGGCGCGGCCCTCATTCCTCCGCCGGACCGAGCGCGGTGGCCGTGCCGGCAGACTCGTCGCCCAACCGACCTCGCCGAACCCCGAGCTGATCTAGGTTGGGGTCGGCGGGACCGGCCCGGTGAGAACGCAGCCGGCCCGCGACTGGTGCTCAGGAGGTGTCAGGGTGCGACGGCTGCTCGTCCTGCTGGTCTGCGCAGGGCTGTCGCTGCTGGGCTCGCCCGTCGCGGCTCAGCCCGCCGGATCCCCAACGGCCCGGCCGGCCGAGCCGCGGCAGCGGACCGACGGGTGGGTGTTCGCCGTGAATACGGCAACGAGATCCATCGTCCGGATGCCGGTGGACGGCGGCCGGGCCACCACGGTCGCCCCCCGGCGGACCGCTTGGGCGGTGAACACCGCGGGCGACGTCTACGTGGTGGACCGGAAGGCGAAACGGGTCACCCGAACGCCCGCCGACGGCTCCCCCGTCCGCCGTCTCGGGTCCGGCTTCACCGACCCGACCGACGTCCAGCTCGACGGGAAGGGGCGCGTCTACGTCGTCGACGGCCGCCGGGTCGTCCAGATGTCACCGACCGGCCGGCGGCAGCGCGTGGTGGCGCAACCGGTCTCGCCCGCTGTCTTCGTTCGGGCCGACGGCGCGGTGTCCACCACCACCGGCGACGGCCAGGACTCCGCCCTCACGATCCTCACCTACCCGGCCGGTGGCGGACGGCCGCGCACCCGGACGTTGACGGGCCAGGGCGAGTGGGGACCGTTCGAGCCGAGCCGGGGGAATCTGCTCGGTGACGGGGCCGGCAACCTGTTCCTGCACTGGGTCAGCACCGGAGCAAGCGGCTTCGCCTGGTGGTTCCGCGTTCCTGCTGGTGGCAGCACGCCGGCGCTGCTCTACACCCGCGAGGCCTCCTACGCGGTCGCTGTGGACCCCGCTAACCGGTTCTACCTGGCCCAGACCGCCAGGTTCTGCGACTCGATCTCCGTCAACGAGGGGTCCTGCGTGCCAGACCCCACCGTGGCGGAGATCCTGCGGTTCGAGCCCGACGGCAGCGACAGGGGGATCGCGATCACGCCCTTCAGCTATGACCCGGCAGGGGCCCACTCGGCCGCGACGCTCGCTGCCGACGGCACCGGCCACCTGTTCGTCGCGCAGTCCGCCGGCCCGTCCGCAGGCCTGCTGAAGTACGAGCCGACCGGAGGCGACCCCGTCCTCCTGGCGTCCGGCACCTTCACCGAGCCGAAGCGCAACAACTGAGCACAGGCCGGCGGGGCGGTCGCCGGCCGTCCAGGGACTGCCGCGAAAGCGCCCGAGCCGAGGCCCTACTCCCGGCCGAAGGCGAAGACGCCCCGCTGTGCCACGTCCGCGGACCGCTCGGACAGGCGTAGGGCGATCGACCGCAGCGTCGAGGCCACCCAGGGGAGGTCGGACGGCGAGATGTCGTGCAGACCGGCGAGCAGCCACTGACGGCTCTCCTGCACCACTCCGTGACCGCGATCGGTGAGCCGCACCAGGGTTCGGCGGCGGTCGCTGGGGTGCGGATAGCGCTCGGCGATCCCCTCCCGCTCGAGCCGGTCGACCAGGGCCGTGGAGGCACCACTACTGAGACCGAGGTCCGCCGCGAGCTCGTTCTGCCCACGGTCACCGTGCACCGTCAGGTAGCTGACCGCCTGCGTCTCCGTGACACCGAGACCGACGTACTCCGACAGCACCTGCCGGTACCGCTCACCCGCGAGGATCAGCGCCCGCAGACTGCGGATCGCCTCCTCCGTCGGGTCCCCATGCTCCATCCGGCGATCCACCCCTCTCATAGCGTGCCAACACTCTATCGGCCCTTCGATGGTGGATTAACTTCATGCTGCGACGGCTTGACAATGAACTTACCTATCTGTCAGTCTTTTCTTAGCAGGCGCTCAACGGCGAGCACCAGACCGCTGCAACGCGATGACTTCGGGGGAGCTCATCGCGGCGGCGGATCGCACGCAGGGTCGGCTTCGATCTGGCTTCAGAAGCGCAGGTTGGGTCGAGGCGACACCTGTGGGCCCCCTCTCCGGCCGCTGACACTCACCCGGCCGCTCGAGGCGCAGACCGCGCTGACACCGCGTTTTCTGGTGCGGCTCCCCCGCCCCGTGCAGGCTGCCGAGGCGACCGCAGCTCTCTCGCCCTGGTCCGAAACCCCAAGGATCCTGCCCACCTGCACCGCGGCTTTGACCGGCTCGGGTCGGAGGCGCAGGAACCAGTGAGCCGGGGGTTCTGCCGCACCGGCACCTTGGATGTGCAACGCTGCGGCAGGAGGTGCGACGTGACCGATTCCCGTTCAGCCGAAATGCTCGACTTCTCCCTCACCGGCAAGGTAGCCGTCGTCACCGGGGGTGCCTCCGGAATCGGCGCAGCCGTTGTCGAGGCCTACGGGAGCAAGGGCGCCACGGTGGTCGTCCTCGACCGAGCGATCGATGCGGCCCAGACGAAGGTCTCAGCGGGGAGGGCGGCTGCCACGATCAGGTGCGACGTGACGGACGAGAGCTCCGTGGCCGCCGCCGTCGAGGCGGTCGAGCAACAGTTCGACGCGATCGACATCCTCGTCAACAGTGCGGGCGTCGCCGTCCTCGGTCCGGCCGAGGACCTGGGAGTGGACTCCTGGGACCTGACCATGTCGATCAACCTCCGGGGCGCCTTCTTGATGAGCCAGCGGGTGGGCCGGGTCATGCTCCGGCAGGGACGGGGCCGGGTGATCAGCATCGCCTCGCAGGCTGCCACGGTGGCGCTACCCGGTCACGTCGCCTACTGCGCCTCGAAGTTCGGTCTGGTCGGGATGACCAAGGTGCTGGCGCTCGAGTGGGCCGGCCGAGGAGTCACCGCCAACACCATCAGTCCCACCGTGGTGCTCACCGAGCTGGGCCGGGCGGCCTGGGACAACCCGGCGGGCGAGGCCCTCAAGGCGCAGATCCCCACCGGCCGCTTTGCCCTGCCAGAGGAGATCGCGGCCACCGCGGTGTTCCTGGCCAGCGACGCCGCTGCGATGATCAACGGCGCCGACCTGCTCGTCGACGGCGGCTACACCGTCGGCTGAGCCGGCGCAGGCGAGCCCGTCAGCACCCGCCTTCCCGTGCTCTCCCCGGCAGCCCGCTCCGTACTCCCTCAGGCGTCCCGATTGCTGAGCTTGTCACGCAGCCGGTCGACCAGGCCGACACCGGGGCCGACGAGCTTGTGGAAGACCTGGTTGTTGGGCGCCAGCGGGTGCGGTCTCGTCGGCGCGATCTTCTTCGCTGCCTCGACCTTCTCAGCGATCTCCACGAGCTCCTCGCGCGGAACCCGCGCTCGCAGGCCCGGGAACTGCTCCGCCTCCTCATCCTGGATGTGGTCGCGGAGGATCTCCTCCAGCTCGGCGAGCAGCCGGTCGAAGTCCGGCTGGTCCGCCGGCACGCCCTCCAGCTCCTTCATCGTCTTCTCGAGCTGCTTGTGCTCCCTGGTGTCGTGCTCGACGGCCTCGGCGCCGTCCGGAAGATGCTTCTTCATCGCCGGGTAGACGTACATCTCCTCGGCCACCGAGTGCCGGACCAGCTCGCTGATCACGGTGTCGGCGAAGTCGCGTCGCTGCTCGCTGTCGGTGCTGACCTTGATCTCCTGGAGGAGGTCGAGCACCTCGCGGTGGTCTGTGGTCAGGACGTCGACGACATCCTGCTCCACGGGGCTGTCGGTCATCAGAAGGCTCCCGAGATGGTGAGTGGCCCGAGCGAGGTCCGCCCGGTCGTCCAAGTCTCGCCCGACGGCCCACCGGCCTCGCCGCGGGGTCGACGCCGTCGCGGTCCACATCCCTGCCCGACAGAACTCGGAGCTGCGCTCGCCGAGCTATTTCCGGGCGTCTGCAGAGGTAGGCAGCGCCTCGCCCGCGCTGCTAGTTTTCAAGGTCCGGCGGCTTCCGCATGCCGTCGAAGCCAGATTGCGTGGAGCCAGAGCCACCGCGGCCGCAGCTGCCGCGCCCCGCTCAGCCACTCGAGGGGAGCGACATGACGTCTCGTGGAACTCGTCAGCTCCGGAAGGCGCTCGCGCTGCTCACCGTGGCCGCCCTGGTCAGCCTCCTGCCGGTTGCCCCCGCCCTGGCGGCGCCGGCGGCTCCGCCGGCCGTCAGGTCGACAGCCCTCCAGGACAGCTGCGGCAGCGCCGCCGCCGGCGAGGTCCGGTGTCTGTCCCAATGGCAGGTGCAGGAAAGACTCCAGGGCCGCCCTCGCGCCGCTCTCGCGGCGTCCGGCCCCGCAACGGGCCTGCGACCTCGGGACATCCGCTCGGCCTACCGGCTGCCCGCGTCCGGATCGAAGAACCAGACCGTGGCGATCGTCATCGCCTACGACAACCCTCGCGTCGAGCAGGACCTCGCGGTCTACCGGTCCGCCTTCGGTCTGCCGGCCTGCACGGCGGCGAACGGCTGCTTCCGCAAGGTGGACCAGCGGGGTGGCACCCGATACCCGCGGGGTGACGCAGGCTGGGGGATCGAGAGCTCACTCGATGTCCAGGCCGTCTCGGCGGCCTGCTCCACCTGCAGGATCCTGCTGGTCGAGGCCGACAACAGCACGCTGCCGAGCATGGGCGCTGCGGTGAACACCGCCGTCAAGCTGGGTGCCACGGTGGTCTCCAACAGCTACGGGGCCGACGAGTTCCCGGGGATGCAGCTCATGGCCGCCGCGTACTACACCCATCCCGGAGTGCCCATCCTGGCCGCGTCGGGCGACGACGGCTTCACCACCGCATCCTTCCCCGCCGTGCTGAAGACCACCTGGGCGGTCGGTGGCACCCGGCTGTCCGGGAGCGGCCAGGCAGGCTGGACCGAGACGGCCTGGAAGGGTTCCGGCAGCGGGTGCTCGGCCTACGTCAGGAAGCCGGCGCGGCAGAAGGACACCATCTGCCGCAACCGCACCGTCGCCGACGTCTCTGCGGCAGCCGACGCCGTCGGCGGCTTTGCGGTGTACGACACCTACGGCCTGGGTGCGGGCAACGGCTGGATCAACGTTCGCGGCACCAGCCTCTCCTCCCCGTTGCTTGCCGGCATGATCGGTCTCGCCGGCAACGCGACCACGGTGGCGGCGCCGTCCTGGCTCTACCAGCACCGGTCGGGCCTGAAGGACGTGCTGAGCGGCAGCAACGGCTCCTGCGGCGGGGACCTGCGGTGCACCGCCGGGAAGGGGTACGACGCCCCGACCGGACTCGGCAGCCCGCGAGGGTTGTCCTCGCTGTAGCTTGCCGCCCCGCGTCCTGCGGCCCGCTCTGTCCTATCGGGGCGATGTCGCGAACAGGACAGCGGCGCAGGGGGTTCCCGGCTCCGCAGGTGCCTAAGGTGACGTGCATGGCGCAGGTGCTCCCCGTGGACAAGCGCCTCGACCCCTACCGCAACCGGGTGGCCATCCTCGCTCGGGCCGGCCACCTCGTCGGCTACCTGCTGGTGCTGACCGAGGTCGTCCGCGAGCCAGGCATGCGGCGATCGCGACGACAGGCCCCGTGCCAGGAGGCCGCGAGCGCGTACATCAAGTTCCAGGACGGGAGCCGCCACGTCGACAGCAGGCTGGCCGGCCGACGGCTGGACGCGGAGCTGGAAAGCTGGGCGCGCTCAGAGCTCCGGTTGGCCGGTGAGCTGCTGAACCTCCGTTGGCTCGGTCCCGCCGAGTCCGTGAAGGTCGCACGGCAGCAGTTCGACGTCCTGGGCTTCGACGCCCACGGCGAGCCGGTCTGGGCCAACCGGCGGCCGGTCCTGCCGCCGGGATAGCAGGGTCGACCATCGGCGCTGCTGGCCGTCACCGGGAGGTGTGCTCCGGCGAACTCAGAGGGCAAGCGCGTCGAGCAGCAGGACGAGGAGCCCCGACCCCAGGAGGGTCAGGCTGACCGTGGTCGGGGTCACCTTGCGGCCCGGCCCGACAGCGGCGTGCCGCTGCGCCGTCCGCCAGTACAGGAACACGCCCCCGAGCAGCAGCAGTGCCTCCAGCAGGATCGACGCGGCCGGCACTCGCCACAACCCGAATCCCAGCAGCGGCAGCGCCCCGAGGTTGCCGGGCAGGATCGCCAGGTCCGCTCGGTGTACGAGGAGGTCCAGCACCCAGTGGGAGAACGCGACGACGCCGAGGACGAGGGCGACCCGGCGGCCTCGTCGCCAGCCGAACAGCAGCGCGAACAGCGCCGACAGGACCAGGGCACCGACGAGTGAGTGGGTGTAGTCAGCATGGATGACCGAGGTGCCGTATCCCCCGCCCGGCGGGGTCGCGATGGACTCCACTCCGGCGAGGTACAGCGGGGTGAACACGACGTCGAGCCACATGGTGGCGAGCATCAGTGACCAGAGAGGGGCTGCCGGCTCGGTGGCCTTGGCGCCTGCCGCGAAACCGAAGTGTCCCGCGATCACCGCTCGTCCCGACCCCGACGCGGCCACGGCAGCCGGGTGTCGAGATAACCGCACAACCCGACGAACAGAACCAGACCGACGAAAAAAGCCACGACGCCCCCGCGGATCATGGCCGCGTTGGCGACAGTCGGCGGCGCCTCCCCGCACCGCTCGGCTGTCGACAACGTCGGACTTACCTCCACAGCGCTCAACTGCGTTTGAAGCAATCTTTCGACAGGGCTGTACGATTGTCAAGTAGTTCACCAGCAAAGTGGGTCGAGGAGTTGGTCTCATGTCTGTATCGGTGGCCGACCCGGCTCGGCGTGAGACCCTGTCCGCGATCCGCTCGGTGGTGATTGCAGCCGAGCGGTACCGGGAAGCCATGGCCACCCACTTCGGTCTCGGCCGTACCGAGGCGCAGGCGGTCAGCCAGCTCGCCACCACCGGTGGGCTCGGGCAGACCGACCTGGCGGTCCGCGTCGGCATCACGACGGGTGCCAGCACCGCCTTGATCGACCGGTTGGAGACCGCGGGGATCGCCCGTCGCACTGCCCATCCCACCGACCGTCGAAGGACGATCGTCACCCTGACCGAGCACGGGCAGGCGCTGGTCGCGGAGGGCCGGGAGTCCTTGAACCGCCTTTTCGAGGGGCTGGAGGGCCACGACCTCCCTCAGGTGACGGCGGTGCTCGAGACCATCGCCGAGAACCTGGAACGCGAGATCCAGCGCCTGTGACCCCCGCAGGACGGCACCGTCCTAGGTGAGGTTGGACAGGGCAGCCGCTACCGCGAAGCCGAGGACGGTGGCGAGTCCCGCTCCGTTGCCGGCCTTCTCCTTCGCCTCGGGCACCATCGAGTCCACGAGCATCACCAGCAGGGCTCCAGCAGCGAAGCCGTTGATGGCCGCCTTCACCCCCCCACCGACGACGTCGGCGAGGACGAAGCCGCCGAGGGTCGCGAGCGCGCAGAGGACGGCCACTCCGACCCAGAGCCTGATCACGGCGCGGGGCGTCTTGCCGGCAGCCCGCATGTCGGCTGCCGAGCCGATGCCCTCCGGCAGGTTGGAGACGAAGATCGCCACCAGGAGCGCCACGCTCACGCCCTGACCGGTGGCCAGACCGATGCCGAGGACGGCCTGCTCGGGTATGCCATCCAGCAGGGATCCGAGGGCCAGCGGCAGTCCCGCCGAGCCGCCCCCCTCGCGGCCACCCATCCGCTCGACGCCACGGTCGGCCAGGAAGAAGGTGACCGCACCCAGGGCGAGCCCGGCGGCGACGAACTCCGGACCGCCGATCCGGAGCCCTTCCTCCGCCAGCTCGAAGGCGACGCTGGAGATCAGGGCACCTGCACCGAACCCCAACACGGCGCCGACGGGCGCGGGATCCCAGTGCCGCACCAGCGCCAGAAGGGCGCCGATGACCAACGAGGAGGCGGCGAGTGCACCCCAGCCGAGAGCAGTCAGCACAAGCACCCCTGCTACCCCTGGACACGTCGTCCCACACGCGCCCGGTCGCCCGGCTCGGCGCCGTCACGGCAGCGTGGGCGTCCGGGTCATCAAAGAGCTGGCAGAGGGGCCGGCCTCGCCGGAAGGAGCTAGCCGGCCCGGCGGAGGGACCGCTCGCTCGCGTTGGGCACCGCGGCCGGGTCCCCGGCCAAGCTGAGCACGAGCGCGATCTCCTGGTCGCCGAACTCCGGGTGCCGGACGGGTGCGGTACGCCGCTGGGAGGTGGCGCGGAAACCGGCGTTGAGGGCGAAGCCGATGGCACTGCCGTTCTCGGAGCCGACCCAGTAGTAGAGCTTGGTGGCACCCTCCTCAGCAGCCATCGCCGCGGCGAACTCGATCAGGCGCATGGCGACACCGGTGTGCCGGACCTCGGGCACCACCCACAGCCCGGCGACGTCCGCCGCGTCGGGCTCACCGTCCGTGGCTCGCAGCGTGGCGACACCGATCAGGCGTTCGGCGCGTTCAGCAACGAGCGGCCGACGGTCCCGCACCTCCGACCGCCAACGCGCCTCGTCGTACTGCTGCTCCTGCTCGAAGGAGGAGAGGAAGGCGTCCGGGGCATCCTGGAGGGCGGCAAGCCGAATCTCGCGGTACCGAGCCCAGTCATCGTCGTCCAGCACCCGCACGCTCATCTTCGGCATGGCGAATTTTCGCACAGATAGCCGCCGAGCACACCTGGTCAGCCGCTAAAAGATTTCCGGCTGCGAAGGCGCGAGGCCCAGGCTCCCGGGCTGTCTCAGGATCACGGGCCGGCAGGCGAGGACGGCCGGCGCGACTTGGGCAGTGCGGCAACCACCAGCGCGTACGAGGCGTCGATCAGCTCGGCGAGCTCGTCGTCGGCGATGCTTCCGTCGAGGCGGAAGGTGTTCCAGCCGTGCTGGCCGAGATAGGCCATCCGGGCGACCGAGCCCGGGTAGCGCTCGAGCCAGAGGTCGGCGGCCTCGCGGTTGCCGCACTTCAGCCCCAGGCTTGCGGAGTCAGCAGCACTGCCCAGAAACGCGAAGATCTTCGCCCCGCCGCTGACAGGGCCCACCTTCGCCACCACGTCGCCCTCCCAGGGCTCGTCCTGCCAGGCGCCCGGCTTGCTGAGGCAGTACTCGAGCCAGCGGTTCACGGCAACCACGGGTCCAGCATGGCACTCGGTAACGGCGTCGGGCTCGGGCGCAACCAACCCCGAGCCGTGGCCCGGGTGCGACGTGGGGCTCGCCGTCCGCTAGTTTCTGGCCGGCGGCGACCAGCACGCGTGAGGAAGAGGTGTCGCATGACAAGGGTGGTCATCCTCTCCGGGTCAGGCCGGTACCAGGACCGCTGGCACGACTTCACCGCGACGTCGGTCGAGGTGGCGAAAGCTCTCGAGCAGCTCGGAGCAGACGTCGCGGTCCGGTCCTTCAAGCCGGCCGGGGTGCGGATGGTCGAGCAGGCCGACCTGCTCGTCGTCAACGCCGGCCCCGGCGTCTACGCCGAGTTCTCGGACGGTCCCGAGGAGGAATGGGCGGAAGCTTTCGACCTTCTTCGCCACTATCACGCTCGAGGGGGACCCATCCTCGCCCTCCATGCCGCAGCCAACTCCCTCGACGGTCTGGACGAGTGGCCGCGCTGGATCGGCGGCCGTTGGGATGGCAGCAGATCGATGCACCCTCCCCTGGGCTTCGACCCGGTCCAGGTGAGCGACCATGACCACCCGATCACGCGCGGCCTCGCCGACTTCAGTCTGCGGGACGAGAGGTACTGCTTCCTGGATGTCCACGAAGGCTCGAGGATCCTGCTGCAGCATCGCCACGAGGGGCGGGACCATGCTCTCGTCTGGGCGGTGGACCGAGAGGGAAGGCGGGCCGTCTACGACGCTCTCGGCCACGATGTCGGCAGCTACGCCTCGGCCCCGAGGCTCGACCTGTTGCGCCGCGAGGTTGGCTGGCTGCTGGGGTGGTGACTCGTGCCTGACGGTGGGCCTCCCGGGTCCGCTCAGCCGTCAAGGCCTGAAGCGGAGGTGGTCCTCCCGTCCGGCTCGCCCATCCCCGTCGTCGCCCGGTCGTTCCGCAGGCGATAGAGCACCTCGCCGGCGTGCGGCTCGACGAAGGTGTCCGGGTCCGCCTCGTACGCGGCGACATCGACAGTGGCGGGGTCGAGGTAGTTCAGGTTCACCGAGCGGACCACCTCCTCAGGGATGCCGGTGGCCAGTGTGACGGTGACCCGGTTCCGCTCCCCACGCTCTGGATCCCAGGTTCCCTGGCCGCGCAGGTGCGTGGAGTGGGCGAGGTCGCCCCAGGGCTGATGGCGGAACTGCTCCCACTGCCCCAGGAAGTAGTCGCGGTTGTGGTAGCCGATCTCGGCGATCTGGGGATGCATGACCGAGATCTGGCTGATGTGAGGCGCGTAGATGATGACCTCGCCGCCGTCGGCGACGATCGGCTCGAGCTTGTAGAAGCCTTTGGCCGCAGTCCAGATGTCCTCGTACTTGGTGGGCATGATCGACAGCACCCGCCGCACAGGAGTGTCCCGATAGGTCACGTGGGTCTCGGCGGACACCTCCGCGCATGCTGCCCAGGCATCCTCGGGGGTGCCGAAAGCGGCGGCGTGCAGGGTGTCGGTGCCGGAGGCCACGACCAGGCACAGCGCCAGACGTCGTGCCGGGATCATGCTGGCCGCTTCGTTGACCAGTGCTCGCACCGGCGTCACCCCGCGGGTACCGATCATCTCGGCACTGGTGATCAACGCCCCGACCCAGTGCGAAAGGTCGATCAGCTCCTGGCCCGACACCCCGGGGAAGAAGTACTTGTTGCCACCGGAGAACCCGACGACCTCGTGCGGAAACACCGGTCCGACGACAAGGGCGACGTCAGCCTCCGCGACGTGCCGGTTGATCCGCACCTCGACCGAGGAACCGGTCATCAGACCCCCGGTCAGCTCGCTCATCCGGTCAGCGCCGATGGTGCCGAGCGTCGTAAAGGTGTCCGGCAGCCACGACTCGTGGTTCAGGATCCGCCACCCCGGATAGGTCGCGTCGCTCGCCCCGGGCTCGTAGCCCAGATGCCGGGCGAGGTGCTCCTCGCTCATCCCCTGGTGGGTGCCGAGCGCGATCACGACCGTGACCTCGCGGGCTCGGCCGGCCAGGGCGTCACGGGCGGCACGCAGCAGCAGCGGGAGCGGACAGGTGCGGGTCCCGTCGGGGACCACCAGACAGACCGACGCTCCCTCGAGGTCGGCATCGACCAAGGCGGCGGTGACGAAGTCGGTGACCTGCTCCTCGCTCAGCCGCTGGCTGGGACCGCCCAGGAACGCCGCTTGGGTCGGGTCGCCAGGGCTTGTGCCGAAAGCCTGCTCAGAGCCGGGTCTGGGGTCGACGGTCGTGGTCATGTCACCAGCCTTGTCCGTAGGCAAGGGGTCGCACAAGAAGACCCTCCCACCGTGATGATCGCGAGGAGAACGGCAGAGCGTGAAGCTCACAATTCTCGCGCAGGCGCTCGTCGACGAAACGGTGGGCAGCGAACCCGGCGCCCGCTGACCGGGCCGTCTCGGCACGCCTCGGCCCGTCGGGAAAGGGCGGCCACGGCAGCTGTTTTCTCAACCGCCGCGGCCTAGGGCGACCTGTCGGCTGACGTCCCCCGGGTGGTCGCCTTGGTCCCTAGGGTGCCCCTGGCCACGGGACTCTAAACCCTGAGGCAGCTGGCGGAGGCAGCTCAGCCCGCTGGCCCTGGCGCCGGGGGTGTCGTGCTGGGACGACACCCCCGGAGGGATCCGCTGCTGATCGACGGGTCAGTGGACCGACTGAACGGCTACGGGCGCCAGCCCGGCCATCGAGTCGCTGTGCCAGTAGTGCTTGGTCAACGAGTTGGTCGCCAGCAGCACCTGACCGCTCGTGCTGTCGAAGGCTTGCTTGCTCCCAGTGACGTTGTTCAGGTTCGGCGACTCCGCATCCTTCATGAGGATGGTGCCGCGGCCTGGACCGAACGCCAGGTCCGACAAGGACGCCGTCTTCTGGAAGATGACCCCTTCCTGCCCGGAGTACCGGCAACCGGTTTCAGGGGCCGTTCCCATCACGTAGATCCGGTGCGCCGATTCGTCGAGCATCACCAGGGGTCGGGTCACACAGTCACCGATCGTCCACAGCGTCTGGTGGGTCCAGACACCGCCCGAGCGGTAGGTCGCCAACATCACCTGCGGCAGCGACTTGTCCGTGGAGACGTCGTTGAAGTTGGTCTTGAAAACCGCGAACACGCGGCCCGCCCCGTCGGACTGCAGCGACTTGATGTTGATGTGGTCGTCCGCGATCCTGGGGGACTTCAGGGCAGTACCGGTCACCCAGGTCCCGTCACCGGCGCCATCGGGATGGATGGACCAGTAGAGCGCGGACGTCCTCTGGTTGCTCCACAGCACCCCGATCTTGCTGCCGAAGGAGACAACGGTGGAGATGTCGTCCGGTCTCGGCCTGTTCCCGCCCGCATCGGCCGACGGCACCAGGAAGGGGGTGCTCCAGGACTCGCCTCCGTTGGCCCCGCGAGCCACATACACGGCGCCGGTGTCGTCCGCGGCGGCTTGCGTCCAGCTCGCCCAGATGTTGCCGACCGAGTCCTGGTCGATGGTCAGAGTCTCGCTGGAGTAGTCCGTGATCTTCTTCGGGAATCCGCGATCGAGTCGCCAGGCTCCATTGCGGTAGCTGTAGCGCATCAGCCGCGCCGCATTCCCCGCTACGGCGATTTTCGTCGTCGCCACGTGCGAGGCGATATAGACCTTGTCGGTGCTGGCGGAATAGAGAACGTCGGCCAGCGTTCCGTTCCGCTTGTCCACGAGGACACCCGTGTCGACCCACCTGTTCGTCGTCCGATCCAGCTGGAAGATGTGCCAGTCCTCGCTGGCCGTGTCCCACATCACTGCCCACCAGAGTCCTCCGGCGTACCAGAGCTTGCTCTCCGGCTTGTCACCGGACGCGGGCTTCGACGTACCCAGGTAGGACGGACCCTCGAAACCTGTATCTCCAAGTGCTGCATGAGCCGGTGTTGTCGCCATGCCGGTCAGCACCATCGTCAACGCGGCCGCGACAGCAATGGCTCGAGAAACAGCGAAGCGCCTGAACGCCCGCACCAAGTTCGACATACTTACCCCCAAGAGCAAAGACTGGCACGCGACGACGACCGCCCGATCGCACGCTCCCAGGTCGGGACCGGCGCGGTGACCGAACCAGCAAGAAAATGAGAAACAGGAAAAAGATCAATCTGTTGTGTTGTCACGGCAGCGGGTGGTGAGCCGAGCAGGAAGGGCACACCCCGGGAGGACCGGGAGAGGCCAGGACCGAGGCGTCCCCTTGCCCTCCCGCTTCGATCCCGGGCAGCACCTTAGCCACAGCGGTCGGCCTTGGCAGGCGCTAGTCCACCGCAGCTGTGTGACCTGGTGCACCGCGGGATCCGGAGGCCGGACAGTCCGCTGCCGAGCGACCATCCGAAGTCGCCTCTTCCGCCTTGGGCGGAGCCTTCGCCCGGGCCCAGTGCAGCACGGGCACCGCGTCCCATCGCCACGGAGGGCCGGAAGCGAGACAGAAGGACGACGCCGAGGTTCCCCGACCTCTCCCTCCACTGCTCGTCCGGCCTACCAGCAGCTGGCCGGTCGCGACCACCGACACGGCCCCCTCGCCCTGCCTGGTCGGAAAGCCAGTGGGCCCTTTTTCGGATATCCCTGCGTGAACCGCCAGTTGCGAAACCCGGCCATTCAGAAGTGCTGGACGTCTATTGCCCGGCCGTGGCAACTGGGCCGCGGGCACATAGTTCGCTCTGAGCTAAGCAGCACCTCCGCGTTCACGCACTTTGTCCTCTTGACGCAGCTACGGCGGGAGAGGACTATCCAACGTAGGTGGGTCTTGCATTCGAGGTCCCGGAGAAATGCACCGGTTCGACCGATGAGGCCAGTCCAGACAAAGGAGTCGGGCATGTATGGGCGAGTAGTGATGTACACCTACGACGAAGACAAAGACGAGCTGGAGGCGAAGGCTCGAGCCGGAGTCATTCCGATCGTGACGAACACTCCCGGGTACATCTCGTACGGCGTCATGTTCCTCGACGACCTGGTGGTGTCCACCAGTGCATGGGATTCGGAGGAGCACGCCAAGGCTGCGGACGCAGCGCTGGCGGAGTGGGTGAACTCCCAGACGACGATGAAAGTCCAGAATAGAGTGACCGGGGACTTCTCCTGGCTGGAGCTTGCCGATCGTTAGATCGGCTGGTGCAGTGCCTGGAACTCAGCGAGCAGGGGCCAGGTGCGCTCGCCGAGCTCGACCTGGGTGAGCAGGATGCCGATGGTCCCGTCCTGGTCGACGAAGAAGTCGGTGCCCTGCCCGCCGGACCAGCCATATCGACCTCGCAGCGGTCCTTCTGTCTGCACCGCCACGCCGAAGCCCCAGCCCGTACCGTCCCAGAAGCCGGGGAAGAAGCTGTCGGGGGTCTTGTTCTGCGGCGGCACCTGGTCGCTGGTCAGCTGCTGCACGTGGTCGGCCGAGAGCAGAACGTGGTCCTGCAGACAGCCGCCGTTGACCAGCAGACGGGTGAAGCGGTGGAAGTCGGCGAGGGTACTGACAAGCTCGCCGTGGCTGACGTCGAAGGTCGGCGGACCGGCGTAGAACCCACCACCTGCCGGTTCGGTCTCGACCAAGCCGTCCCCGCCGTGCCGGTACGCGGCCGGCAGCCGGTCCAGCTTCTGCCGCGGGACCGACAGAGCCGTATCGGTCATCCCGAGCGGCGCAAACAGGTCCTCCGCCAGGTGTTCGTCGAGAGACCGGCCAGTCAGGCGAGCGAGCAGGATGCCGAGCAGAGCAAAGGAGTGGTGGTAGCGCCAGCCCTCGCCCGGATGGAACGCGAGCGGGAGCTCGGACAGCCGCGCAAGCCACTCATCTGCTCCGAGGGTCACCGGCTCCGTGCCCGCCTCCGTCCCGTTCTCGGCCATTGCTCGGCGCAGCGGCGAGTCCGTCATCGCCATCCCGTAACCGGAGGCGTTGGTCAGCAGGTGCCGCAGGGTGATGGCGCGTCGTGCCGGGACGGTGTCGTCGAGGGCGGCGTCGACCCTGGACAGCACCCGGCGACCGGTCAGCTCAGGAAGCCACTCCTCCACGCTCTGATCCAGCCCCAGTCGTCCCGACTCCACCAACCGGAGGGCGGCGACGGACGTGACCACCTTCGTCATCGACTGGACCCGCATGATCGCATCCGCTCGCATGGGCCGACCGTCAGCCGACATCACGCCAACCGCGGCCACCTCCACGTCCTCGGCGCGCCCGAGCAGGGCGACCCCGCCCGGGATGGTGCCGGCCTCGACGTGGCGCACGAGCAACTGGCTGAGAGAAGCGGCCATGGGCTGACTCTGCCAGAACCGCGTCACCCGAATGCCGCCCTGCTCCGCCCCCTTAGGCTGGGTCGGTGCCGGCCACCCTCTCCCAGCAGCCCGTCAGCAAGGCTGGCAGGCTCCGCCGAGGGATCCGGCCGCTTTACCCCTCCGTCTGGGCGGGACTCGTGGCCAGCACCACGCAACCCGCCACGGCGACCGCAACGGCCAGCACGGCTGCCATATCCCACCCGGCCCGCACCCGGTCGCCCAACAAGCCCAGGCCGATCACCCCGGGCACGAGCACCTCGACGACCCACAGCACGGCAGCCACCAGTCCCACCGCAGAGCTCTCCAGGCCTCGGGAGAATGTCAGTGCCCCGATCACGCCGAAGCCGAGCAGGCACCAGGTGACCGGCGCGCCGACCAGCGGCCAACCGGCATTGAGGTGGGAGGCTCTGGCGCAGAGCGCCGCGCCGGAGAACGCCAGCCCGGCCAGCAGAGCCATCGGGACCGGCCCACCGCCCCGGTAGAAGGCCAGCGTGATCACGGCCAGCACCAGCAGTGATGCACCCATGGTGGGCGCGAACCGGTGAGGTGGCGGCAGCGACGACTGAACGCCTGCGGAAACGGCGATGACGACCAGCGCGAGTGCGACGGCCGCGACAGCGAACCAGTCACGGGTGCGCAACGAGGCGCGGAGAAAGACACGGGCGAGTAGGACCGTGACCGCGAGCGAGCCGGCCAGCACGGCCTGGACGGCGAACAGCGGAAGCCCCTGCAACGCCACCAGCGAGGCGAGCCAGCCCACCCCGTCACAGCCGAGCCCGCCCAGGTACAGCGGCTGCCGGAGCACGGCCGGCCCGCGGGCCCGCGCCGCCCCGGCAGCCTGTAAGACGGTGCCGACCCCGTAGCCCAGCATCCCCACCACTGCGGCGGACGATGCCCACACCACTAGCGGGCTCCCGGGGAGTGCAGGGCGCGGCCACTTTGCCGACGCGGACGCTGCCTGGTCATCGGGTCACAGTATGTGACGGGTGCCGTCCGTGCTGGTCCGGTTCGCGCACAGGTAGGCCATAGGCCCGCGGGCGCATGATCAGCAGCGCTCAAGGGGAAGGGAACGCCGGGACGGTGCGGACGAGGACCAAACGCGTCGGTCGAGCCACCGTTCGCCAGCTGTCGCTCAGCAGCGCCCCCTCGCGTTCTGACGGAGGGACGCCGACCCGCACCGACTGGCGTTTCGATTAGGCCCGGCGGCCGCCCTTCTCCGTCAGCTCGCCATAGCCAGCAGCCAAGTGCCGACCTGGTCCTCACGGCTGGTGTTGGCCCTGGGCCTGGCGAACATCGCCTCGGCAGTGCTTCTGCCCCAGCCTCGGCGACCAGTCGGCAGCCGCCTCTGGTCGGGCTTGCGCCCCCGCTGACCCGAACGGTGTCCCAGCCGTCCGTCGTCGCCCAGCCTCACCGTCGGCTCCCGGAAGCGCTCAAGAGCCGGCCAGCGTCTACCGTGTCCGGGTGACCAGGTTCGCGCTGATCGGCAGCGGCTGGCGGGCACAGATGTTCCTCAAGGTCGCGCGCGAACTGGGCACGGTGTCGTGCGCAGCGGCGGTCGTCCGGACTCCGCGACCCCTTGACGTACCCGTCTTCACCTCCCTCGAGACCTGTCTGCGGGACACGGACGTCGACTTCGTCCTGACCGCGACGCCCTGGTCGGCGACGCCGGGTTTCATCGCCGAGGTCGTCGACCGGGAGCTGCCCGTGCTCGCCGAAACTCCGCCCGCCCCCGATCTCGACGGCCTCCGTGCGCTGTGGTCGACGGTGGGTAGCTCCGGACTGGTCCAGGTGGCGGAGCAGTACCTCCTGATGCCCTCGCACGCCGCCCGGACGGCCCTGGTGGCCACGGGTGCGATCGGCATCCCGACCCAGGTGCAGGTCTCCTCCACCCAGCAGTATCACGCCGTCTCCCTGATCCGCGGCCTGCTGGGTGCAGGTCGGGGCCCGGTTGCGGTCCGGGCCAGCCGGTTCCGTGCCCCGCTGGTGCACCCGTTGAGCCGCGCCGGCTGGACCGGCGACGAGACGGCCCACCCGACCACGACCACCATCGCGACCCTGGACTTCGGGAACGGACGCTCCGGGGTGTACGACTTCACGGAGCAGCAGACACGCAACCTGCTGCGGTTCCGCCGGCTCAGCGTGCGCGGGTCGGCGGGCGAGCTGCACGACGACGAGGTGGTACGGATGACCGGCCCCCGCACGCTGGTCCGCACCCCCCTGGTGCGGCGGCAGACCGGGCACGACCTGGACCTGATCGGCTACGACACCGAGCACATCACCTTCGGTTCGGAGGTGCTCTACCGCAACCCCTACCCGGGTCGGCGGTGGATGGATGAGGAGATCGCCATGGCCACTCTGCTCGAGCAGATGGCGGACTGGGTTCGCGGGGAAGGGCCTGCGCCCTATCCGCTGGCGGAGGGAGCGCAGGACCAGCAGATTGCGCTCGCCATCGAGGAGTCGGCCGACGGCGACACCACGGTGACCACGACCGCGGAGGCCTGGAACTGATCCTTCGCCCCGTCCAACCTCCTTCTGGTGATCGGCGGGGTCACTGGGTGGAGTCCTGGACCTGACCCACCAACACCTCGAGCATGTCCTCGAGGAAGACAACGCCCACCGTCTCCCCCTGCGGATCGACGGCCCGGGCGAGGTGTGAGCCGTGCCGACGCATCAGGGCGAGCGCCTCCTCGAGGTCGCTGGTGCACGGTACCGAGTCGATGCTCCGGATGCGCTTCGCCGGGACGGGCCGTCCGAACGACTCGGGGGTGTTGAGGTCGAGCACGTCCTTGAGGTGGAGGTAGCCCACCGGCTGGCTGCCGTCGGTGAGGATGTAGCGGGAGAAGCCAACCTCCTCAACGGCCTGCTGGATGTCAGCCGGCGTGGCGGTGACAGGCAGCGTGAGGATCGTCGTCAGTGGCAGCGCGACGTCCTGGACCTTGCTGGCGGTGAAGTCGAACGCGTTGCTCAGCGTGCCGGTGGTGTCCCGAAGCACGCCCTCGCGGGTGGAGAGCTCCACGATGTTCGCCACCTCGTCCAAGGTGTACGTGCTTGTCGCCTCGTCCCTCGGCTGGACGCCGAACAGCCGCACCACGGCGGTCGCCGACCAGTTCAGCGCAACGATGACGGGCTTGAAGATCCGGCCGAACAGCACGAGGGGCGGAGCCAGGACCAATGAGGCGCGCTCCGGAACCGAGAACGAGAGGTTCTTCGGCACCATCTCCCCCAGCACGACGTGCAAAAAGGTGACCAGGACCAGGCTGATGACGAAGGCGACCACCCCGATGGCGGGGGCGGACAGCGGGGTCAGAGCGAGCGGGTACTCGAGCAGGTGGTGGATGGCCGGCTCAGAGACGTTGAGGATCAGCAGCGAGCAGATGGTGATGCCGAGCTGGCTCGCGGCGAGCATCAAGGTGGCGTGCTCCATCGCCCACAGGGTCGTCCTGGCGGCTCGTCCTCCCGCATCGGCCAGCGGCTCGATCTGCGAGCGCCGGGCGGCGATGACCGCGAACTCAGCGCCGACGAAGAAGGCGTTGAACCCCAGCAGCACGACCAGCCAGACCAGTCCCGGAACCCAGTCACTCATCGGTCCAGCCCCCACGGCGCAGCTCCTCGACCACCTGGTCATGGCTCGATGCCTCGTCAGCGGCGGCGGGGGTGTACCGCAGCCGTCCGACCCGTGCCCCCTCGACCCGCTCGACCCGCAGCAGCCCGCGGTCCAGGCGCACCTCATCACCGACCTCCGGGAGCCGGTCCAGCTGGGCGACGACGAA
Organism: Friedmanniella sp.; assembly: GCA_045806705.1. Classification (GTDB taxonomy): domain Bacteria; phylum Actinomycetota; class Actinomycetes; order Propionibacteriales; family Propionibacteriaceae; genus Microlunatus. The sequence goes on along the minus strand of JBJMIS010000091.1, from coordinate 5,349 downwards.
CCCGCCGACCGTCTCGTACTCCGCGTCGTCGGGCACCGGCACGCCGGTCTGCTCGAGCAGCTCGTCCGGGCGGAGACTGCCCTCGAAGCTGATGGAGCGACCGCGACGCACCAGACCCGGCTGTCTGCGGTCGTGCTCGTCAGTGAGCTCACCCACCAGCTCCTCCACCAGGTCCTCCAGCGTGACCAGTCCCGCTGTGCCGCCGTACTCGTCCGCGACGACGGCGATCTGGAACCCGGCTCCGCGCAGGAGTCCGAGCAGCGTGTCGACCCGCATCGACTCCGGTATCCGCACCGGCTCCACCATGAGCTCTGCCACGGTCGTCCGCTCCCGTTCCTGCAGCGGCACCGCGAAGGCCTGCTTCACATGCACGACTCCTCGGATGTCGTCGGAGTCGCGACCGATCACGGGGAACCGGGAAAAGCCGCTGCGCAGCGACAGCAGCACCACATCGGCAGCGGTGTCCCCTACCGACGCTGTCGTCATCCGCACCCGGGGGGTCAGCACGTCCGCTGCGGAATGGCCGGAGAAACGCAGGGTCCGAGTGAGCAGCGTCGCCTGGTCAGCGTCGAGCAGGCCCTCCATGGCCGAGCGACGCACGAGGGAGCTCAGCTCCTCCGCGGAACGAGCGCCCGACAGCTCCTCCTGGGGATCGACGCCGAACCAACGCACGATGGCGTTGGCGGTGTTGTTGAACAGCGTGATGAACGGCCGGAACAGCATCGTGAAGACGGTCTGGAAGGGGATCACCAACTTCGCGGTCGCCAGCGGCAGGGCGAGCGCGAAGTTCTTCGGCACCAGCTCCCCGATGATCATCGAGAACAAGGTGGCGATCGCCACACCGGCAACCGTCCCTACCCCTGGCACCGCACCCGAGGGGATGCCGAGCGCGGTCAGCGGACCGGTGAGCAGGGTGCTGACGGCAGGCTCGAAGGTGAACCCGGTCAGCAGGGTGGTCAGGGTGATTCCCAGCTGCGCGCCCGACAAGTGCGTCGAGGTGATCCGGAGGGCTTTGATCGTGGCCGAGAGCCCGGTCTCCCCCCGCTTCTCGCGGGCCTCCAGGTCGTTGCGGTCCAGGTTGACCAGAGTGAACTCGGCCGCCACGAACAGCCCGGTGCCCAGCGTCAGGACCAGCCCGACCCCTACCATCAGCCACTCGTACGCCACGTCCCTGTTCTCTCCCGGGAACATCTGCTCACGACGAGCAGCCATCGCGGACCGCGCTCCGACTCTACCGAGCCTCGTCCCCGAGAGCGCGGCGCCGGCGTGAAGGCACACCGGTGTGGTTTCCGCTGCCCTCCTTTCGGGGGGTAGCCGCCGACGCCAGGAATTGGCAGGATGCACGAGCACGATCCGCCGGGGCCAAGCCGCTCGATGAGGAGTTGACATGACCGAGGACAAGCGCATTACGGTCGAGGAAGACGGACAGCTGCTGGCGCAGGCGACCGTCTCCCCGCCGGACGAGAACAACCAGGCGCGGGCCCAGGTGCACGTGGCAGCAGGCCACCTCCCGATCGACACTCGCCGGAAGCTCGCGGACGCCGTCTGCGACGCGGTGACCGAGGACAACGCCGAACGCCTGACCGCGACGGTGCCGGTGGGGGACGCCGAGCTGGTCGAGAGAATGCGCGACCACCTCAGCGACGTCGAGCTCAGGGCCGCGGGCGCCACCAGCATCATCAAGGGCGAGATCCGGCCCAGCTGAGGTGCAGTCGTCGGCGCCCGGTGGGTGGAGTGGCAGCACGGCGCCCCTTGGCTATGACCCCAGTTTCCTCGCCGTGCCTGTGCCACTGCCCTCGCCAGCACTGGGCACGGAGGTACGTCAGCTGCCCTTCACCCACTTCACCGTGCTGCTGCAGCCGGACCGCCGTCTCGCGGTGGTGACCGGCGTCAACCTGGACGGCAGCCGGCTGCTCGACCTCGAGCGCGGGAACGACTGGCACCTCGACCCGCGGGTGCCGGCCTCCGAACAGGTGGGACCCGCGGTCTACGCCGACAACGACCTTGACCGCGGCCACCTGGTGCGGCGCCGCGACCCGGTGTGGGGAGAGCCGGCGGAGGCCGCACAAGCCAATGTCGACAGCTTCAGCTATGTCAACGCCGCCCCACAGGCGGCGGAGTTCAACCAGGGCGAGCTTCTCTGGGCAGGGCTGGAGGACTACGTCCTGCAGCACGCCCAGACCTATCAGCAGCGGCTGTCCGTGTTCACCGCTCCCGTCCTCGCCGTGGACGACCCCGTCTACCGGGGAGTCGCGATACCCCGCAGGTTCTGGAAGGTCGTCGCCTGGGCGGCGGCCGGCAGCGACGGTGAACCTGTCCTCGCGGCCGCCGGCTACCTGCTGGACCAGAGCGAGCAGCTCGACGCGGTGCTCCGAGCCGAGAGCGCCACGGTCGGCGCACCGGAGCCGCCACCGCTCGGACCATACCTGACCTACCAGGTGCCCCTGGTCGACATCGCGACGCTCACCGGCGTCGACCTCGGACCACTACTCGCCGCGGATCGGATGGGCGCGCCGGCTCCGGTGCCCGCCCCGACCCTCCGAGCAGGGTCGGCGGAAGTGGGAAACCGCTGGATCGAGCTGCGGGATCTCTCCGACATGCAGCTGGGAGCCGCCGGCGCGTCTGCGGCGCCACCCGACGCTCCTCCCCCTCACTGCTGAGTGCCTGAGGATCCGGGCAAGCTGCGCCCTTCAGCTGGGGAGCGAGAAGGACGACGAGAAGAAGCCGTCAGGGTCGTAGGTGCGGTTCACCCTCACCAACCTGCTCCAGCTCGTCCCGTAGTACTGCCGCAGCGGTCGACCAGCCTCGAGGTAGTTGACGTAGCCGCCCGCCGAGGCCGCGCCCAACGCCAGGTGACCACGGTGGATGAAGTCCTGCCCGCTGCTGACGACGGCTCGGCTCGGGCGCGACGGGAGCCCGACGTACCACTGGAGCGAGGCGACCGCATGCCGCCAGGGGAAGGAGGACTCCTTGGTCGAGCCGTCCCACACAGCGCCGTCGAGCGGGTCCAGGATTGCCGTCCCGCTTCGCCGGCCGGCACCTCGGCTCCGGACCACCGCCACGACCGCCCGGGCGGTGGCACCGCTCAGCGGTGCGGAGATGATGTCGGAACCCGCAACCCAGGACTGGCGACGTGCACCTGCCGGCCCGGCCAGCAGCTGGGTGGCCCGGCTATGGGAGCGGGAGGCGTACAGCTGCGCGACAGGTTGCACCCCCACCGCTCTGATCAGTGCGTTCGCCTCAGCCCGACCGCTGGCTCCCCAGGCCACCCCGACGATCCTGGGCACCACCGTGCCTTGCCCGGTGTCGAGATGAACGTTGGCCCACGAGGAGCGCGGCATCTGGGCGAGCCTTTCCTGCCAGCCGCGCAGCACGTCTGCGGCGTGCGCCGGTGACCACCGCAGGAAGAAGAACTCCGCCGGTCGCGAGCGGAAGGTGCGCAGCACGAGCTGGGTGACGATGCCGAAGTTCCCGCCACCCGATCCCCGCAGCGCCCAGAACAGGTCAGGTTCCGAGGTCGCGCTGACCGTGCGGACGCGACCATCCGGGGTGACCACCCGCATGCCGACGACGGCGTCGGTGGCCAGGCCGTAGAGCCGTGACTCCGCCCCGATCCCGCCGCCGAGGATGAGCCCGGCGGCGCCCACCGTGGGGCAAGTGCCGGTGGGGATCGTCCTCCCCTTGGTGTCGAGAACCGCGTGGATCCGACCGAGCCTCGCGCCGGCCCCTACCCGCACCTGGCTGCCGGCCCCGTTCAGGCGGACCGAGCGGAGTGGCCCCGTATCCAGCACCACGACGCCGTTCCCCGTCGAGGCCCCGACGTAGGAGTGCCCACCCGATCTCGGTCGGATGGCCAGCCCGAAGTGCTGCGCGAAGGCCAGAGTCCGCACGACGTCGGAATCAGCGGCAACCTGGACAACGGCGAGCGGAGTGGCTCCGTCCCGGCGCGGGTCGAAGGTGCGTACTGCCGTCGGATAGAGCGCAGCGCCGGGGCGGAGCACGACGCCCTTCAGGTCCCCGGCCAACCCACGCCAGTCCGCCGCTCCTGGGGAGCGCTCGGTCCGCGGTGCAGACCAGCTCGGCGGGACCCATCCAGCACCCAGACCGCCGGCCAGACCCAGGGCGACCGAGGCAGCACCTCCCAAGACGGACCGCCGTGTCAGCGGCTGCTCCCCCAACCCCTCCATCGCCTCAGCATGCACCTCGTTCGCTTCCGCAACAATCGCCACAATCAGCCGGCACCGCGCTGGCCTTGGCAGCGCCCCTGCTGACGACCGGGGGAATTTGTCGGCCTGCAACTTGCACTGATGGTAGGTTAACTTCACGGAAAGATCGCTTGACAGCGAAGTCATCTGGCTGGCAGGCTTCCGTCCCAGTGGGGCTCACCGAGCACAGTTCGAGCGACGAGGCGCTACGGGGAGCGCGTCGACGAACCGCCGCCCCACCCGAGGGTGCGCTCCGGCCTGGCTTCAGCAGCGTAGGCGAGGCCGGAGCGAAACCCGGGTCCGTGCAGGCGAGCGTGTCACCCCAGTCGCGGCCTCGTGAGCGGAACCCGTGGTTAAGCTTTGATCGTCAGGCTGACCGCACCGAAGGACCACCTGATGGACCTGCACATCGGGGTCATCCCGATCGCCCCTGATGAGCAGCTGCGGGCGCTGTTCGCCGCCATGGTGGATATCGATCAACGAAACCACCGGTGCGTCTTCGGCCACTGCGACCTCGCCACGGGATCGGCCGAGACGGCGCAGGCGGAATACCTGCGCCAAGACGACTTCCGCTGTCACCACCTCGTGGCGATGGACGGGCCAGGGGAGAATGTGGATCCCCGCACCGTCGTCGGCTACGCGTCGATCTGGATGTCGACCCAGGACAACCTCGACAGCGCACTCGTCGGGGTCTGCGTTGATCCAGAAGCGCGCACCCGGGGGGTGGGTTCGGCACTGCTGGCCGCCGTCGAGGACATCGCCACGGGCGATGGGCGGTCGGTGATCAACACCTGGAGTCTGCACGCACCTGAAGCCGGCCGCACGCGCCCGACGAGCTTTCAGGCAGCCCTGAACGGTCCAGGGCGCCTCAGCTCAGATGACCCAGCAGCCCGCTTCTTCCTCCGACGCGGCTACGCACTCGACCAGACTCACAGCACCCTTCAGCTGGACCTGACGGCCGGCTGGAAGCCTGAGGACCGGGTCGGCGAACAAGATCCGACCGGGTATGAGGCTGTGAGCTGGGAGGGCGACACCCCGGCGGCCTACGTCCTACCCATGGCACGCCTGAGAACACTGATGAGCACGGCGGCGCCGTCCGGCTCGATCGAGCCGGACGAGCAGCGGTGGAACGCGGAGCGGGTCC
>JBJMIS010000090.1:0-15273 GCA_045806705.1 Friedmanniella sp. | reverse complement strand
GCTCGTGGTCTACAAGCACATGTGGTACGACGGCGCGCCGCACCAGGGGCAGTGCGAGGGCTGCACCACCACGGCCTGGCACGTGAAGGACGCCGTCTACCTCAACGCCCGCGGCGTCTCGTTCGCCATCCTGACCTCGGGCCCGTGGGACGAGGTGGCCTCCTACGTCGAGTTCATGGGCTACACCCAGCCCTGGTACTCGGTCCGGGACCTGGACGAGCCGGTCGGCGGCAGCATGGGCTACCTCACCTGCTTCCTCCGCGACGGCGACCGCGCGTTCCTCACCTACTCCACGACCGGCCGGGGCAACGAGCCGGCCAGCGGGTCCTTCGCTCTGCTCGACCTGACCCCTCGCGGTCGCGGTGAGGCGTGGGAGGACAAGCCCGAGGGCTGGCCGGAGGGGCGCAACCCGTGCTGGTACTGGCGCTCGGACGCGGACGGGAACCCCACCTGGGGCCCGACCAGCCGGCCGGTGCCGCAGTGGACCCGTCCCGGCGCCACCCCCGTGGAGACTCTCGGCCGGCACGGCCACCACCACTGAGGCCGCCGTCGACTCAGCCCAGCCGCTCGTCCACGTAGCACCAGCGCCAGCTCTCACCCGGCTCATGGCTGCGCATCACCGGGTGGTGGCTGGTCTTGAAGTGCCGCTCGGCGTGCCGGCCCGAGGAGGAGTCGCAGCAGCCGACGTTGCCGCAGCTCAGGCACATCCGCAGGTGGACCGTCCGGGTGCCCTCCCGGACGCAGTCCTCGCAGACCTCCGAGCGTGCGGTGACGTCGATCAACGGCGTCAGCTCGAGGTGCGGGCAGGACCCGCTGGGGTCGATCGGCGTGGCCACCGACTGGCCCTCGCTGAGCCGGTCGGCGCGCTCGGTGGCGATGGTCAGCATGGACTCCTCGATGTCCAGCGAGGCGAGTACCTGCTCGATGATGTCGTGGTCGACGGTGCCGCTGGAGCGGATCTTGAGCACCTCGTCCCGCTCCCCCTGCAGCGCGGCGAGCCGGAGCCGGCGGTACTGCTCGGCCGGGGTCTCGTTGTTGCCGCGACCACTGCCGAGCTTCTCCCAGAGCGCGTCCGGCCGGGCGGCGACCCGGTCGCGAACCAGCTGGACGGTCGCCGGCTCGTCCTGAGGACCGGCCGTCGCCTCCAGGGCGGTCAGCCCGGCGTTGCTCGCGGACTGCAGGACGGTCGCCGCCTGCAGCGCGTCCGAGCGGGCGTCCGGCCCCCGGATCGGCAGCAGCCGGACCAGCGGCGGCAGCGTCAGCCCCTGGATCAGCAGCGTGCCGGCCGTCACGACCATGGCGGCGAAGATGAGTACGGCGCGGTGCTGGACCTCGACCGGGATCAGGAACGCGGCCGCCAGCGTGACCACGCCGCGGAGCCCGGACCAGCCGATCACCAGCGTCTCCGACCAGGGCGGCGCGGCGTCGCTGTCCGGGGAGCGGCGGAACAGCACGAACCTCGAGGCCGCCACCCAGACCAGCCGCAGCACGATGACGGCGACCAGCACGGCGACGCAGAAGGCCGCGATCACGCCTGCGGAGAGCGTCGAGGTGTTGAGGTCGGTGATGATCCGTCGCGCCTGGAGGCCGATCAGCAGGAAGACGGTGTTCTCGAGCAGGAACTGGATGGTCGCCCAGTTCACCCGCTCCGACAGCCTCGACTGGCCGCTCTGGATGACCGGGGACTTGTGGCCGAGCAGCAGGCCCGCCACCACCACGGCGATCACCCCCGAGCCGTGCACGTCATGGCTGGGCAGCCGTTCGGCCGGCAGGTACGCCGCGAAGGGCACCAGCAGCGAGATCGCGGTGTCGAAGACCGGGTTGGTGACCCGCTTGCGGATCGCGATGGTGACGAAGGCGACGGCGACCCCGACGGCCGCGCCGCCGAGCGCCGCGACCAGGAAGCGCAGGCCGACGTCGGCCGCGGTGACGGCGCCTCCGATGGCGATCAGCGCCACCCGCAGGCAGGTGATGGCGGTGGCGTCGTTCAGCAGCGACTCGCCCTCGAGGATGGTGACGACCCGGCGGGGCAGCCCGATCCGCCGGGCGATCGACGTCGCGGCGACGGCGTCCGGCGGAGCGACCACGGCGCCGAGCGCGAAGGCGACCGCGAAGCTCACCGGCAGGATCAGCCAGGTGACCAGACCGACACCGAGCGCGGTGAACACCACCAGTCCGACCGAGAGGGAGCCGATCCGGCTGGCGTTGACCCGGAAGTCGATCACCGAGGACCGGATCGCGGCGGCGTAGAGCAGCGGCGGCAGCAGCCCGACCAGCACCAGCTCCGGCGTCAGCTCGGGCGGCTCGAGGAAGGGGAGGAACGAGGTGCCGATCCCGACCAGCATCAGCAGCAGGGGTGCCGAGAACCGAAGCCGCTCGGCGAGGGCGGTCACCACCAGCACCGAGGCGGCCAGGGCACAGATGCCGGTTGCTGTCTCCACGGCTGACATGGTCCCATTCCCGGCCGTGCCGGCCCGCCGCCGCCCAGCCGCTGGCACCCGCGGCCGGAGGCCTTGTGCGACCATGCCGAGCAGAGGCGTCCGGCTACCGCGTCGGGCCTGCCGGAGGAGGACGGATGGTCGGTCAGACGGAGTCGGGACGACCCTTCGAGCCCGTCTACGGACCGGACGCGCTCGCCGGCTTCGACCCCGCGACGGCCCTCGGCGAGCCCGGTGCGTTCCCCTTCACCCGGGGCATCTACCCGCGGATGTACACCAGCCGGCCCTGGACCATGCGCCAGTACGCGGGCTTCGGCACGGCCAGTGAGTCCAACGCCCGCTACCTGGAGCTGATCGCGCACGGCACGACCGGGCTGAGTGTCGCCTTCGACCTGCCGACGCAGATGGGGATGGACTCCGACGCGCCCCTGGCCTCCGGTGAGGTCGGCAAGGTCGGCGTGGCCATCGACTCGATCGAGGACATGCGGCGCCTTTTCGACGCGATCCCGCTCGCCGAGGTGTCCACCTCGATGACGATCAACGCCCCGGCCGCGGTGCTGCTGCTGCTCTACCAGCTGGTGGCGGAGGAGCAGGGGGCGGACCCGGGGCGGCTGACCGGCACCATCCAGAACGACGTGCTCAAGGAGTACATCGCCCGCGGCACCTACATCTTCCCGCCACAGCCCTCGCTGCGCCTCGTCAGCGACACCTTCGCCTACTGCGCGGCGGAGCTGCCGCGGTGGAACACCATCTCCATCTCCGGCTACCACATGGCCGAGGCCGGCGCGACCCCGGCGCAGGAGGTCGCGTTCACGTTGGCCAACGGGGTCGCCTATGTCGAGGCCGCTCTGGCGGCCGGGCTCGGCGTGGACGACATCGGGCCGCGGCTGTCCTTCTTCTTCGTCGCCCGGACGACGCTGCTGGAGGAGGTGGCGAAGTTCCGGGCCGCGCGGCGGCTCTGGGCCAGGCTGATGCGGGACCAGTTCGGCGCGCAGGACCCGCGCTCGATGATGCTGCGCTTCCACACACAGACCGCGGGGGTCCAGCTGACGGCGCAGCAGCCGGAGGTGAACCTCGTCCGGGTCGCCGTGCAGGGTCTGGCCGCGGTGCTGGGCGGCACCCAGTCGCTGCACACCAACTCCTACGACGAGGCACTGGCCCTGCCGAGCGCGAAGGCGGCGCGGCTGGCCCTGCGGACCCAGCAGGTGCTGGCCCACGAGACGGACCTGACCAAGACGGTCGACCCGTTCGCCGGCAGCTACGTGGTGGAGGCGCTGACCGATGACCTGGAAGCGGAGGTGCGCCGGCTGATGGCCGCCGTCGCCGAGCGGGGCGGCGCGGTGGCCGCCATCGAGGAGGGGTTCCAGAAGCTCGAGATCGAGCGGTCGGCTTATCAGATCGGCCGGCAGATCGACTCCGGCGAGCGGGTCGTGGTCGGGCTGAACCGCTTCGCGCTGGCGGAGGAGGAGAGCTACGAGCCGCTCCGGGTGGACCCGGCCATCGAGGCCGCCCAGTCCGCCCGGCTCGCCCGGCTGCGGGCCGAGCGGGACGCCGGGGAGGTCGAGCAGGGGCTGGCGGCACTCCGAGCGGCCGCGACCGGCTCGGAGAACGTGCTGCCGCCGATGAAGCGGGCGCTGGCCGCACGGGCCACCGTGGGCGAGGTCTGTGACGCACTGCGCGAGGTCTGGGGGGTCTACCGTCCGAGCGAGGCGTTCTGACGCCTGACCTGATCGCTGACGCCTGACCTGCTCGGTCGGCTCGGGGCGTGAAGGTTGCGTGACGATGCCGAGAGCCTTCGGTCCGCGCAGCGGGCCCGTGCGAGACTGGTCGGGATGTCTTCCACCGCGAGCGACGCCCTCCGCCGCGCCACCATCGACCGATCCGTCGACGCGCTGACCGACCAGATGGTCGCCCTCCGCCGCGACATCCACGCGCACCCCGAGATCAGCCACGCCGAGCACCGCACCACCTCGGTGGTCGTGGAGACCTTGGAGCGTGCCGGCCTGGTCGCCAAGCTGCTGCCGGTCGGTACGGGCGCCTACTGTGATGTCCTGCCCTCCGGCTTCGACTACGCCGACGGGCTGGTGGGGTTGCGCGCCGATCTCGACGCGCTGCCGATCCCGGAACGCACCAACCTGGACTTCGCGTCGGTGAACCCCGGCGTCGCGCACGCCTGCGGGCATGATGTGCACACCTCGATCCTGCTCGGCGTGGGCCTGGTGCTGGCCCAGCTGCGGGACGCCGACATGCTGACCCGTGGGGTCCGGATGATCTTCCAGCCCGCGGAGGAGACCAACCCCGGCGGCGCCGTGGACGCGATCGAGGGTGGCGTCCTCACCGACGTGCGGGAGGTCTACGCGCTGCACTGCGACCCGCGCACCGACACCGGCCAGATCGCGCTCAAGGCCGGGCCCATCACCTCCGCCGTCGACCAGGTCAAGGTGACGCTGACCGGCACCGGGGGGCACACCTCGCGTCCGCACCTCACCCAGGACGTCGTGGCTGCGCTCGGCGCCCTGGCGACGAGCATGCAGCTGCTGCTGTCCCGGCGGGTCGACCCCCGCAGCGGGGTCTCGCTGATGTGGGGCCGGGTGCACGCCGGGTCGGTCGCGAACGCGATCCCCGCCACCGGCGAGATCGAGGGCACCCTGCGGGCGCTGGACCTCCCCGGCTGGCAGCTGGCACGTGACCTCGTGCCGACCCTGGCCGCCCAGGTCGTCCAGCCCTTCGGGGTCGAGGTGCAGGTGACGGTGGCGGACGGGGTGCCCCCGGCCGTCAACCACACCCGGGGGGTCCGGCGGCTGACCCGGGCGGCGGAGGAGATGCTCGGCCCGCACGGGGTGACGACGACCGAGCAGTCGCTCGGCGGTGAGGACTTCTCCTGGATGCTGCAGCAGGTACCGGGCGCGCTGGCCCGGTTGGGAGTACGGCCGCCCGGGGCCGCGTCCTGCCCGGACATCCACCAGTCCAACTTCGTCGTCGACGAGCGCTGCATCCCGGTGGGGATGCGGGTGCTGTCCGACGTGGCGTCCTCCGCGGAGCGCCCCGGCATCTGAGTGCCGCGGCCCGCCCGCAACAGCCGGGAGCAGCCGCGACCGGCCGTTAGTCTGTCCCGCGAGCGGTGACCCCGGCGGGACGAAGACGAGACGTCGCGGGAACGCCCGCACCGACCGTTTCGTTCACGCCCAGGAGGCACCCGTGAAGAAGTCCCTGTTCTACGGCCCGGCGCTCAGCGCTGCGGTCGTCCTGACCCTCGCCGCCTGTGCCGAGGCGCCCGGGACCGGCAGCTCCTCCGCCGCACCGAGCGCGAGCACCAGCGGCAGCGCCAGCGCCAGCAGCGCGGGCTTCAAGGCCTGCATGGTGTCGGACTCGGGCGGGTTCGACGACAAGTCGTTCAACCAGACCTCGTACAAGGGCATGACGGACGCGGCGTCGGAGCTCGGCATCCCCACCGGCCAGGTGGAGTCGAAGAACGCCTCCGACTTCGCCGGCAACATCCAGTCGATGGTCGACGCCGACTGCAACGTGATCGTCACCGTCGGCTTCCTGCTCAGCGACGACACCCTGGCGGCCGCCAAGAAGAACCCCGATATCGACTTCGCCATCGTCGACAACAACGACCCGAAGGCCTACGCGGGGGTGAAGAACCTGAAGCCGTTGATCTTCAACACGGCGCAGTCCTCCTTCATGGCCGGCTACCTCGCCGCCGGCACCTCCCAGACCAAGAAGGTCGGCACCTTCGGGGGGATCAAGATCCCGACGGTGACGATCTTCATGGACGGGTTCGCGCAGGGTGTGGAGTACTACAACAGCAAGAAGAACGCCTCGGTCCAGGTGCTCGGCTGGGACACCGAGAAGCAGGACGGCCAGTTCGTCGGGGACTTCGAGGACCAGAAGGGCGGCCAGCGGACCGCGGAGAACCTGATCAGCCAGGGCGCGGACGTGGTGCTTCCGGTGGCCGGTCCGGCCGGCATCGGCGCGCTGCAGGCCGCCAAGGCCAGCGGCGGCAAGGTCAACGCCATCTGGGTGGACACCGACGGCTGCGTCAGCGCGGCGACCTACTGCCCGCAGATCATCAGCAGCGTCTACAAGGGCATGGACGTGGCCGTCGGCGACGCGATCAAGGCGTCGAAGGACGGCAGCTTCTCCAGCGAGCCGTTCGTCGGCACCCTGAAGAACGGCGGCACCGGCCTCGCCCCCTTCCACGAGTTCGACGCGAAGGTCCCGGCCGAGCTGAAGACCGAGCTCGACCAGATCAAGTCCGACATCGTCTCGGGCAAGATCAAGATCGAGTCCAAGTCCCAGCCCACCTCCTGACCCGGCGACCCCGGCCCCGCGTCGTGGGGGCACGACGCCGGGGCCGGCCGGTCTCGGCGGGGAGCCGCTGGGCCGATGTGGAAGGATCACGACGTGACCGACACCCCTGCGGGCCTCCGGCTGCGGGGGATCACCAAACGCTTCGGCTCCCTGGTCGCCAACGACCACATCGACCTCGACATCGTGCCGGGGGAGATCCACTGCCTGCTGGGTGAGAACGGCGCGGGCAAGTCCACGCTGATGAACGTCCTCTACGGGATGCTGCAGCCCGACGAGGGCGAGATCACCGTGGACGGCCGGCCCCAGGTCTCCCACAGCCCCAAGGAAGCCATCGCCGCGGGGATCGGGATGGTCCACCAGCACTTCATGCTGGTCGACGTCTTCACCGTGGCCGAGAACCTCGCGCTGGGTCGGGAGTCCCGCGGGCTGCTCAACACCCGCGAGGCTCGCCGGACCGTCCGGGCGCTGTCCAGCCGCTACCGCCTCGAGGTGGAGCCGGACGCGCTGGTGGAGGACCTCCCGGTGGGGGTGCAGCAGCGGGTCGAGATCCTCAAGGCGCTCGCGAACGACGCGCGCTACCTCATCTTCGACGAGCCCACCGCGGTGCTCACCCCGCAGGAGATCGACGAGCTGATCGAGGTGATGCGGGCGCTGCGGGACGAGGGCAAGGCCATCGTCTTCATCACGCACAAGCTGCGTGAGGTGCGCGCCATCGCGGACAAGATCACGGTCATCCGCCGCGGCGCGGTCGTCGGCACCGCGAAGCCCACCGACTCCGAGACGCACCTGGCCGAGCTGATGGTCGGCCGCGAGGTCAACCTGGTGGTCGGCAAGAACCCGGCCCGCTCCAGCGACCAGCCGCGGCTGGTGCTCGACGGCCTCTCCGTCGCCAGCCCCAGCGGCACCCTGGTGGTGCAGGACCTGGACCTGGCCGTCGCCGGCGGTGAGATCGTCTGCGTGGCCGGCGTGCAGGGCAACGGGCAGACCGAGCTGGCCGAGGCGCTGCTCGGCGCGGCACCGGTGACCGCGGGCCGGGTGCTGCTGGACGGTCGGCCGCTGCCCACCGGCTCCCCGCGTGAGGCGATCGCCGCCGGAGTCGGCTTCGTCCCCGAGGACCGCAAGCACGACGGCTTCGTCGGCAGCTTCACCGTCGCCGAGAACCTGGTCCTCAACCAGTACGACGAGCGGCCGTTCGCCAAGGGAGTGGCACTCGACCTGGCCAGCATCCGGCGCAACGCCGAGGAGCGGGTGCGCGAGTTCGACATCCGCACCCAGTCCGTCGACACCCCCGTCGGGTCGCTGTCGGGCGGCAACCAGCAGAAGGTGGTGCTGGCGCGCGAGCTCTCCCGGCCGCTGTCGGTGCTGGTCGCGAGCCAGCCCACCCGTGGTGTGGACGTGGGCGCCATCGAGTTCCTGCACCGCCGGCTGGTGCAGGAGCGCGACCGGGGGACCGCGGTGCTCCTCGTCTCCACCGAGCTCGACGAGGTGGTGGCGCTGGCCGACCGCGTCGCCGTGATGTACCGCGGGCGGATCGTCGGCATCGTGCCGCCGACCACGTCGCGGGAGGTCCTCGGCCTGATGATGGCCGGGGTGCCCACCGCGGAGGCGATGGCCAGCGCGTCGGCCACCACCCAGACCGAAGAGGACGCCGCGCTGCTCGGGACGATCGAGGAGGCACGGTGAGCACGTCGGTCACCCAACCCAGCCCCCCGCAGGCACCGCCGAGCGGACCGCCCGAGCCGGGCCGGCGCTCGCTGAGCGAGCGGATCCCCTGGACCGACCTGGTGACCACGCTGGCCGCCTTCGTCCTCGCCTTCGCGGTCGGCGCCGTCCTGATGATCGTCTCCGACACCGAGGTGCGCAGCACCTTCGCGTACTTCTTCGCCCGCCCCTCGGACGCACTGCACGCCTCCTGGGACAAGGTCAGTGGCGCCTACGCCGCGCTGGTCCGCGGCGCCCTGGGAGGCTACGGCCCGATCACGGCGACCACCGCGCAGGCTGCCCCGCTGATCTGCGCGGGGCTCGGCGTCGGCCTGGCCTTCCGGGCGGGCCTGTTCAACATCGGGGCGCAGGGCCAGGCCATCCTGGGCGCCATCCTCGCGGCGTACGTCGGCTTCAGCTGGCACCTGCCGCCGGGGATCCACCTGCTGGCGGCGCTGCTGGCGGGTCTGGTCGGCGGCGGCCTCTGGGGCGGCGTCGTCGGCTGGCTGAAGGCCCGCACCGGGGCGCACGAGGTGATCGTGACGATCATGATGAACTACATCGCCGCGGGTCTGCTCGGCTACCTGCTCACCACGAACACCTTCCGCCGGCCGGGCCGCACCGACCCGATCTCGCCGGTCGTGGACTGGAACGCCACCTTCCCCCGGCTGGAGGGCGGGCAGCTGCACCTCGGCTTCGCGGTCGCCCTGCTCGCCGCCCTGGGCGTGTGGTGGCTGCTGGACCGCTCCACCACCGGCTTCGCGATCCGGGCTGTCGGGGCCAACCCGCACGCCGCGGCCACGGCCGGGATGAGCGTCGCCCGGACCACCGTGATCACCATGGTGGCCGCCGGCGCACTCGCCGGGCTGGCCGGAGTGCACGCCGCGCTGGGTCCCAGTGCCTCCGGGGTCCCGGTCCCGCTGTCGGCGGGCATCGTCGGCTCGCTGGGGTTCGACGCGATCACGGTCGCCCTGCTGGGTCGGTCGCGGCCCCTCGGGATCGTGTTCGCCGGCCTGCTCTTCGGGGCCCTGCACGCCGGCGGCCTGGCCATGCAGAGCGTCGCCCAGACCCCGCTCACCCTGACCACGGCGCTGCAGGCCCTGATCGTGCTGTTCGTGGCCGCGCCGGCGCTGATCGCCAAGCTGCTGCCGTTCCTGCGCAAGCGCCGACTGCGTCCGTTCGGGCCGGCCGCCGAAGGAGGTCTCGCGTGAGCACCGTCGCCGAGCGCACCCCGGCCGCGGCGAAGGAGAGCCGCGTCGAGTCGGTGGAGAAGCGGCGGCAGCGGCTCACCACGGGTGCGCTGATCGGGCTGGTCGGCCTGCTGCTGCTGGTCAGCCTGACCTCCACCACCGGGTCGGCCCGGTTCGCGCTGTCCAACGCGTTCGACCCGGTGCAGCTGCCCACCCTCACCGTCCCGGGCCTGGCCACGATCGCGCTCTGCGCAGTGGTCTGCCTGCTGGCCGCGGCGGGCTTCCTCTCCGGACGGCTGACCGGGCGGCAGCCGGCCGTGGTCGGCACCATCGCCGGGTTGGCGGTGGTCGTCGGCTTCCTGACCTGGGCCGCCGCCGGCCGCGAGCTCCCGTTCCCCGTCAGCAACCAGCTCGCCGGCACCCTGTCGCTCGCCACACCGCTGGTCTTCGGCGCCCTCTGTGGGGTGCTCTGCGAGCGGTCGGGCGTGGTGAACGTCGCGATCGAAGGCCAGTTCCTCTCCGCCGCCTTCGCCGCCGCTGTCGTCGGCAGCCTGACCCACTCGGTGCCGGCGGCGATGCTCGCCGCGGTGGGCGCCGGCGTCGCAATGGCCGCGCTGCTCGCGCTGTTCTCGATCAACTACCTGGTCAACCAGGTGGTGCTCGGCGTCGTGCTCAACCTGCTCGCGGTCGGCCTCACCGGCTTCCTGTTCGACCAGCTCGTCCAGCCGGCCTCGGAGAAGTACAACGCCGCACCGGTGCTGGAGGCGCTGCCGATCCCCGGCCTGGAGAAGATCCCGTTCTTCGGCCCGGTGCTGTTCTCGCAGTCGATCCTGGCCTACCTCGCCGCCGCCTCCGTCGCCGTGGTCTGGCTGGTGCTCTACCGCACCATGTGGGGCCTGCGGGTGCGGGCCACCGGGGAGCACCCCGAGGCGGTGGACACGGTGGGCCTCGACGTCTGGCGGCTCCGCTGGTCGGCTGTGCTGCTCGGCGGGCTGTTCGCCGGCCTCGGCGGCTCGTTCTTCACCCTGGCCTCCACCGGCTCCTTCTCCAAGGAGTTCACCGTCGGCAACGGGTTCATCGCCCTCGCGGCGGTGATCATGGGCCGCTGGCGGCCGGTGCTGGCCGCCCTGATGTGCCTGTTCTTCGGCTTCGTCACCCAGATGGCCTCGCAGCTGCAGACCCTGAGCACCCCGATGCCCAGCCAGTTCCTGCTGATCCTGCCCTACGTGGCCACGATCATCGCCGTCGCCGGACTGGTCGGTCGCGTCCGACCTCCCGCCGCCGACGGCGTGGCGTACGAGAAGTGACGGCTGGCTGGGGTGTTGGTTCCCCAGGTAAACCTGGGGAATGCGCGCCTTACCCAGGTTGCAACCTGGGTAAGGCGCGAACAACCTGGGCTCGGTGGGCCGGGGGAGCGCCATGGCTGAGGTGAACCGAGGCGTCCCGGACATCGACTGGGACGGGCTCCGGGCCCGGGCGCGCGAGATGACGGGCCACGCCTACGCGCCGTACTCGGACTTCCCCGTCGGGGCCGCGGCCCTGGTCGACGACGGCCGGGTCGTGGTGGGCTGCAACGTCGAGAACGCCGCGTACGGGGTGACGCTCTGCGCCGAGTGCGGGCTGGTCTCGGCCCTGCACGCCAGCGGCGGCGGCCGGCTCGTCGCCTTCGCCTGCGCCGACAAGCGCGGCGGGACCCTGATGCCCTGCGGACGCTGCCGCCAGCTGCTGTGGGAGCACGGTGGACCGGAGCTGCTCGTCGACACCCCGCAGGGCATCCTGCCCAGGACCGAGGTGCTGCCCCAGGCCTTCGGCGCCGAGCAGTTGGCCGCCGTCACCGGCCGACCGCCGCACTGACCAGCAGCACCCGTCACACCCGCCCAGCCACCTTTCCGACGCACCACCGAGGACGAACCATGACGCCTGACGCCGACCTGCTGCGCTCGCTGCCCAAGGTCTCGCTGCACGACCACCTGGACGGCGGGGTGCGCCCGCAGACCGTCTTCGAGATCGCCGCGGAGACCGGGCACCCGCTGCCGGCCGCCGACCCCGAGTCGCTGGGCCGCTGGTTCGCGGAGTCGGCGGACTCCGGCTCGCTGGTGCGGTACCTCGAGACGTTCGACCACACCGTGGCCGTGATGCAGACGGCGCCGCACCTGCAGCGGATCGCCCGGGAGTTCGTCGAGGACCTCGCGACCGACGGCGTCGTCTACGGCGAGACCCGCTGGGCGCCCGAGCAGCACATCCGGGCCGGGCTGACCGAGGGCGAGGCCGTCGAGGCGGTCCGCGACGGCCTGGCCGAGGGGATGCGGGTCTGCCGGGACCGGGGGCAGCAGATCGAGGTCCGTCAGCTGGTCACCTCGATGCGGCACCTGGAGCCGAGCACCCGGATCGCCGAGCTCGCCCTGGCCTACCGCGACCAGGGCGTCGCCGGGTTCGACATCGCGGGCGCCGAGGACGGCTTCCCGCCGGAGCGCTGGCTGCCGTCGTTCCAGCTGCTGAAGCAGCACAATCTGACCTACACGATCCACGCCGGCGAGGCCTCCGGGGTGGAGTCGATCTGGGCGGCCGTGCAGCTCTGCAGCGCCAACCGGATCGGACACGGGGTCCGGATCATCGAGGACATCCAGTTCGACGCCGAGGGCCGCGCCGAACTCGGCGAGGTGGCCGGCTACGTCCGCGACCAGCAGATCCCCCTCGAGCTGTGCCCGTCCTCGAACGCGCAGACCGGCGCGGTCCGGTCCCTCGCCGAGCACCCGTTCCGGATCCTCGACGAGCTCGGCTTCCGGGTCACCGTCAACTCCGACAACCAGCTGATGAGCGGGACCACCCTGAGCCGGGAGCTCGGGCTGCTGGTCGAGCACTTCGGCTACGACCTGACCGGGCTGCGTCGGGTGACGCTGAACGCCGCGACCAGCGCGTTCCTCCCCTGGGACCAGCGGCAGAAGCTGATCGAGGACGTGATCCTGCCGGGGTACGACCGGGCGCTGAGCTAGCCCCTCCGGATCAGTCCGCCGTGCTGCAGCGACGCAGGATGGCCAGGGCGAGGACCCGGGCGCAGGTCAGCACCTCGCGGATCGGCACCGACTCGTTGGGCCCGTGGGCGAGCCGCACGTCCCCCGGGCCGTAGTGCAGGGTCGGGATGCCCTCCGCCGCGTAGAGCCGCAGATCGCTGCCGTACGGCGCGCCGTGCTCGGGGACCGGCGGGCCGCCGCCGACGACGTCGCCGTGCGCCTGCCGGATCTCGTCCCGCAGCACGTGACCCGAGGGTAGGTGCCCGCCGGCGAACTGGCCGCCCGACCAGCTGACGACGGGCGGGTGGTCCCGCAGGTAGCCGTCCCGGTCGGCGGCCTCGGCCACGGCCTGCTCGAGCTCCGCCCGGGCGGCGGCCAGGTCCTCCTCGACCCGCACGCCGTAGCGCCCCTCGGCCACCAGCAGGTCCGGCACGCTGCTCGGCCAGTCGCCGGCGGTCAACCGTCCCACCGAGAGC
The DNA here is from genome assembly GCA_045806705.1 of Friedmanniella sp. Lineage (GTDB taxonomy): Bacteria > Actinomycetota > Actinomycetes > Propionibacteriales > Propionibacteriaceae > Microlunatus. The sequence continues at coordinate 2,140 of JBJMIS010000090.1, read as the reverse complement.
GGGTACGGGACCGGGAGGTGCCGCATCAACGGCTCGGGCTCGGCGTTCCGGCGTGCCTGCAGTGCCGCCAGGGCCCGATGCACCCCGAGGTAGGAGTCGATGGCCGAGGAGCCGGCATAGGCCGTGCTGCCGTGCGTCGCCAGCCCGGGCACCTCGATCCGGAAGGTCAGCGAGCCGGCGTTCGCCGTCACCAGAGCCAGTGCCGTGGGCTCCGGAATCACGCACGCCGTCCCGCCGTGTCCTCGCTGCAGGGTGGCGAAGGCGCCCAGGCCGCCGTCCTCCTCACCCACCACGAGGTGCACGGCGAAGGGCCGGACCAGATCGGCCCCGGACGCGCGGACCGCCGCCGCGGCCGCCAGGATCGCCGCGACGCCGCCCTTCATGTCGGCGGTGCCGCGGCCGACGAGACTGCCGGCCACCTCGACCGGCTGGTAGGGGTCCGACCGCCACGCCTTCCGGTCCCCGGGCGGGACGACGTCGACGTGGCCTTGCAGCACCAGCGCGGGCCGAGGGTCCGCGCCGGTCCGGCCACCGGTGCTGCCGACCAGCCCCCAGGCCTCGCCGCGCTCCACCTCCTCGCCCGGGTAGTCCGGGTGGGCACGCAGCGTGGGCAGGTCGAGCGGCCACAGGTCGACCTCGTGCCCGAGGTCGGCGAGCCGGCGGGCGAGCTGAGCCTGGACCTCCACCTCGCCGGCGCTGCCGCCCACGCTGGGAACCGCGACCAGGTCCCGGAGGGTCTGCACGGTCCCGGCGTCGTCCAGGAGGTCGAGGACCGCGGCCTCGGGCGGCGTGAGCACGGGCTCAGGCTAACGGCCGGGGAGCATAGGGTTCGGTCATGAGCTCACGCGTGCTGACCGCTGTCGCGTGGCCGTACGCCAACGGCCCGCGCCACATCGGTCACGTCTCCGGTTTCGGGGTGCCGTCCGACGTCTTCTCGCGCTTCATGCGGATGAACGGGCACGACGTGCTGATGGTGTCGGGGACCGACGAGCACGGGACGCCGATCTCGGTGCAGGCCGAGCGGGAGGGGATGAGCACCCGAGAGCTCGCCGACAAGTACAACCGGGTGATCGTGGAGGACCTGCGCGGCCTCGGCCTGTCCTACGACCTGTTCACCCGGACGACGACCCGCAACCACTACGCGGTGGTGCAGCAGCTGTTCCTCGGCCTGTACAAGAACGGCTACGTCGTGCCGAGGACGGCGATGGGAGCGGTCAGCCCGTCCACCGGGCGGACGCTGCCGGACCGCTACATCGAGGGCACCTGCCCGATCTGCGGCTACGACAGCGCCCGTGGCGACCAGTGTGACAACTGCGGCAACCAGCTCGACCCGATCGACCTGATTCACCCCCGCTCCCGGGTGAACGGGGAGACGCCGAAGTTCGTCGAGACCGAGCACTTCTTCCTCGACCTGCCCGCGCTCGCGGGCTCGCTGGGGAAGTGGCTGGGGAGCCGGACCGACTGGCGGCCGAACGTGCTCAAGTTCAGCCAGAACCTGCTCGAGGACCTGCGGCCCCGGGCCATCACCCGGGACCTGGACTGGGGCGTCCCGGTACCGCTGGACGGCTGGCGCGAGCAGCCGATGAAGCGCCTCTACGTCTGGTTCGACGCCGTCATCGGCTACCTGTCCGCCTCGATCGAGTGGGCGCGACGTCTGGCCGAGAAGGAGGGGACGAGCCCGGACAAGTGGCGTGAGTGGTGGAACGACGCCGACGCCGAGTCCTACTACTTCATGGGCAAGGACAACATCGTCTTCCACTCCCAGATCTGGCCGGCGGAGCTGCTCGCCTACAACGGCCAGGGCTCGCGCGGCGGCGAGCCGGGGTCCTACGGCCTGCTCAACCTGCCCACCGAGGTGGTCTCCTCGGAGTACCTCACGATGGGCGACCAGCAGTTCTCCACCTCGCGCGGCCACGTGCTCTACGTCGGCGACTTCCTGGCCCGCTACGGCCCCGACCCGCTGCGCTACTTCATCTGCGCGGCCGGCCCGGAGACCTCCGACGCGGCGTTCACGTGGGCCGACTTCGTGACCCGCAACAACTCCGAGCTGGTGGCGGGCTGGGGCAACCTGGTCAACCGCACCGCCACGATGGTCGCGAAGAGCTTCGGCGAGATCCCGCCCTGCGGGGACCTCGAGGAG
>JBJMIS010000089.1:0-5453 GCA_045806705.1 Friedmanniella sp. | reverse complement strand
GCCTCGCCACTCCCGAGGAGATGGCCGCCATCGACGTGTTCAACCAGCGGCTGGAAGCGGAGGGTCACTGGGTCTTCGCGGCTGGCCTCGCGTCTCCGAGCACGGCCACCGTCATCGACAACCGCGGCGAGGAGGCGGTGTTCACCGACGGTCCCTTCCTGGAGTCGAAGGAGTACCTCGCAGGCTTCTGGATCTTCGAGGCCGCTGACCTCGACGTGGCGCTCAAGCTCGCCGCGGAGGGGTCGAAGCAGTGCAACCGGAAGGTCGAGGTGCGTCCGCTGCTGTGAGCGCAGTCAATGTCCGGGAGGCGATCACCCGGGCCCACCGCGAGGAGTGGGCCCGCCTGGTCGCGGCGCTGACCAGGCGTTTCGGGGACCTCGACGTCGCCGAGGAGGCGGCGGCCGAGGCGTTCACGACCGCCGTCCAGCGCTGGCCGGTCGACGGCCCACCGCCGAATCCCGGCGCCTGGCTGACCACCACCGCCAACCGCAAGGCCATCGACCGGATCCGGCGGGAGAACAAGCGTGCGGACAAGCAGAGGGAGGCTCAGATGGGCTACGACGACCCGCCTGCGCGTCCCGGCGCCATCGAGGACGACCGGCTCCGGCTGGTCTTCACCTGCTGCCATCCCGCATTGGCGATCGAGGCCCGGGTGGCGTTGACGTTACGTATGCTCGGCGGGCTGACCGTGGCCGAGATCGCTCATGCCTTCCTGGTGCAGGAGGTCGCGATGGCGCAGCGGATCACCCGCGCGAAGGCCAAGATCAAGGCGGCTCGTATCCCATATCGGGTGCCGTCCGCCGCGGAGCTTCCGGCACGCGTCTCCGGCGTGCTCGCCGTCCTCTACCTCGTCTTCAACGAGGGCTACCTCGCAACGGGCCCCGGCACCGACCCGGTACGGCACGACCTGACGGCCGAGGCGATCCGGCTCACTCGGCAGGTCCGCGGCCTGCTGCCGGAGGACGGTGAGGTGGCTGGGCTGCTGGCGATGATGCTTCTGATCGAGGCGCGACGCACGGCCCGGGTCTCGTCGAGCGGCGAACTGGTCACTCTCGAGGAGCAGGACCGGGGGGCCTGGGACGCCGGGCTGATCGCCGAGGGGCATCGGCTGGTGCGTGAGCGCCTGACCGCCGGGGTGGCTCCGGGTCGGTACCAGCTTCTTGCCGCGATCAACGCCGTGCACACCTCGGCCGGCAACGTGGGCGACACCGACTGGTCGCAAGTCGTCGCCCTCTACGACCAGCTCGTCCGCCTCGACCCCTCCCCGATCATCGCCCTCAACAGGGCCATCGCGGTCGCGGAGCTCGACGGGCCGGAGGTTGCACTCGCGGCCGTCGACCGTCTCGAGGACAGCTTGGCCGGTTATCACGCCTACCACGCGACCCGCGCCGACCTGCTGCGCCGGCTGGGCCGCAGGCAGTCGCGCGTCGCGTACGAGAGGGCCCTGGAGCTGGCCGGCAACACCGCTGAGACCGCCTACCTCATCCGGCGCCGGGACGAGCTCTGCTAGCGCCCGTCGAACAACCCCAGCTCAAGCCGGGCCTAGCCGAGGCACTCGTCCCGGCACCTGGCAGCACCACACCTGAGGTGATGCCGTCACGTCAGCGTCCCCTTGCGGCTGCCTGGGTCATGGAGGAAGGTCGAAAGCATTCCTGCTCGGCGAGGGGGTTCTCAGATGACGGCGCAGGTTCTGCCTGGGGGCGAGGTGGGTCCGGGTGCAGCCGGACTGACGGCGGAGGCCGCTGCTGAGCGGTTGTTGCAGGCTGCGGCAGGGGCGTTCGATCTGGCCGCGGTCTACCTGGGCGATCGGCTGGGGTGGTACGCGTCCCTGCGGGACGACGGCCCGGCTACCCCCGAGCAGCTCGCCGCCAGAACCGGTACAGCGCCCCGCTACGCGCGCGAGTGGTTGGAGCAGCAGGCGGTGACGGGCCTGTTGAAGGTCGAGAACGACGGTCGGTTCTGCTTACCGGCTGGTGTCGCTGAGGCGTTCACGAATCCTGGCAGCTTGGCTTTCATGGCCCCGGTGAGCCGGATGCTGGTCGCGTCCATGCTCCAGATGCCGGCCCTCCTGGACGCCTACCGCAGCGGTGGGGGCGTGTCCTGGGCGCAGCTGGGTGTGGACGCGCGGGAGTCCCAAGCGGACCTCAACCGGCCCTGGTATGAGCTGATGCTGCCGGCTGCTCTCGCGGGGGTGCCGCAGCTGCATGAGGCCTTGGGTCGACCGGGGGCGCAGATTGCCGAGATCGGTTGCGGGGGCGGCTACGCCAGCCTCGCGCTCGCCCGGAGCTACCCCTTGGCTGAGGTCACCGCATACGACATCGATCCCGCCACCGTCCAGCTTGCCCGTCAGAACGTGCGGGCCGCCACGATGAACCACCGGGTGCGCGTGCTGCAGGCCGACGCCGCGGAGCTGCCGGCGAGCACGTTCGACGTTCTGTTCGCGCTCGAGTGCCTCCACGACATGCCCTACCCGGTAGAGGTGCTGTCGGCGGCCCGCCGTTCGCTGCGGCCTGGCGGTGCTGTGGTGGTGATGGACGAGGCGGTCGCGGACCAGTTCCGGCCGGGCGGCGACCTGCTGGAGCGGATGATGTACGGGTTCAGTCTGCTGGTGTGCCTGCCCGACGGGCTGTCGCACCCGGACAGCGCAGGCACCGGCACGGTGATGCGCGAGGGCACCCTGCGCTCGTACGCTCGGCAGGCCGGGCTGCCAGCCGTGACCGTCTTGCCAATCGAGGATTTCGGGTTCTGGCGCTTCTACGAGCTCCGGGAAACGGACCGCGCCGAGGGGATGGCAGCGGGCTGAGGTTCACGTGCCCCAGGCCTCCCCGGCGCTGACCTCGCAGGTGTCGACACCTCGTCGGCCTTGACCAAACCTCAGCGAACCACCGTCACCGGGCACTTGGCGTAGGCGGCCACGTGCTGACTCACCGACCCGAGCACCAGGCCGCGGAAGCCGCCATGGCCACGGGTACCGACCACCAGCAGGTCGGCATCCGACGACTCCTCGATCAGCACCTTCGCCGGGTTGCCTTGCTTGACGCGGGGCTGGACGAGCACGGGCGGGTCCTCGCCGAGCACCTCTCTGATCTCCCGAAGCAGGTCCTCGGCCGTCCGCTGGCTCGGGTCAGGGACGTAGTGTTCGGACACGCTGACGCTGCCTGCCGGCGGCGGCAGCGTGTGCTCCCAGACGTTCAGCACCACGAGGTCCGCCCCATGATCCGCAGCTTCGGCGGCGGCCCACGTCATGGCCTTGTGGCTGCTGGGCGATCCGTCGACACCGACCAGGACGGTCCTCCAGGTGCTCACCGTCGTCCTCCTCCTCGGGTCTCCCCGATATTGGCACTGAGACGCACGTTCACCCGAGCGGCTGCCTTCTGCCCGGCGGAGGCGGTAGTCGCAGGTAACGCCATTCGCATCGTGGCCGCGGCTCCATCTCCTGCTGCGCACCGTATTACACGCTGTTCCGCCCGTCCAGGGAGGTCGGGGTGGGGGGTGGTTGCTGGGTCTCGCGCCGCGGGTCTACGGTCTAAGCACTGGTCTCCCATAGCTGCGGGTCCTCCGAGAGGGGTCGTTATGACTACCACGACATCAGAGTTGGTCTCGGCGGGCGCCGGCCAGGTCGAGCGCAAGCCACTGATGAGCCGAAATGCCCTCCTGATGATGAACCTTGGGTTCTTCGGAGTGCAGTTCAGTTTCGGCCTCACGCAGTCGGCAGTGAATCCACTTTTCCTGCTCATCGGCGCCTCGCCTGAACAGCTGCCGATCCTCAACCTCGCGGGACCTGTCACCGGCCTGGTCATCCAGCCGATGATCGGCGCTATCAGCGACCGGACCTGGAGTCCGCGCTGGGGTCGTCGCCGGCCCTTCATCACCGGCGGTGCCATTCTCTGTGCCCTCATCCTTTTCGCGTTCCCGTTCGTCGGGGCGCTTTGGCTGGGCGTCATCTGCTTCTGGTTGCTGGATGCCGGTAACAACACCTCCATGGAGCCGTACCGGGCATTCATCTCCGACCGCTTGCCCAAGTCCCAGCTAGCGCGCGGATTCCTGACCCAGAGCATGTTCACCGGCGCAGGCGCCGTGCTGGCCAACGTGTCGTTGTTCGTCCTGCAAAAGGTCGACGCGCTGGACAAGACGGCCGGCAACGGTGTGCCCTACTGGATGTACACGGTCTTCATGATCGGCACCGTGTGCATCCTGGTGACGGTGCTGACTGCGATGGCGCGCACCAAGGAGCTGACCCCGTCGGACGAGGAGCTGGAGGAGATCCGCTCCGCGCCGAAGGGCATCGGACACGCGATCCGCGACATCAAGGACGCCGTCAGGACGATGCCGGTGGCGATGCACAAGATCGGTGTGGTGTTCCTCTTCCAGTGGTACGCCATGTTCATCTATTGGCAGTTCCTGGCGGTCAGCCTCGGTGAGACCGTGTTCAACGCAACGCCCGAGCAGGGGGGTCAGGGCTGGGACGACGCCATCGCCTGGAGTGGGCTGATGAACGGGGCCTACAACTTCGTCACGATGGTCTCCGCGCTGTTCCTCGTCGGCTTCGCCCGCAGGATCGGCGCCAAGCGGGTGCACGCGGCTGCGCTCTGCCTGGCTGCGGTGGCGCTGATCTGGCTCTCCCGGATCGACAACCAGTACGTCGCCCTGATCCCGATGATCGGAGTCGGCATCTTCTGGGCCAGCGCCGTCGGTATCCCCTACCTGATGGTCGCCAGCATGGTTCCGGCCAAGCAGACCGGCGTGTACATGGGCATCCTGAACATGATGATCGTGGTGCCGATGCTGATCGAGACGGTCACCTTCGGCTGGATCTTCGACCACCTCCTCGACAACAAGGGCTCCAACGCGATCATGCTCGCCGGCGTGCTGCTCGCCGTCGGTGCCGTGGCGATGCTGTGGGTGAACCCGCCCGATGAGGCAGACGAGTCGCCGATCGTGCCGTTGGGTGCCAGGCGCAGCATCACCGTCTACGACCGGGTGGTGGTCGGTTCGGACGGCACCGCAACAAGCCTGTACGCCGTTGACCGAGCCGCCGAGATCGCCCAGGCCGCGCAGGCCAGGCTGGTGGTCGTCACGGCGTACCGCGAAGCTGACGACGCCGCCGCTCCCGCACACGTCGAAGGGCGGCACCGCGAGATCTACGGCGTCGAGAACGCCCGGAGAGCCCTGGAGAAGTCCGTCACGGAACTGACCAGAGAGCGGGCCCGCTATATCGATCAGCGGCTGGTGCCCGGGGATCCCGCGCAGGCCCTTCTCGACACGGTGGGCTCGAACCCGGCCAGCCTGATCGTGGTCGGAAACCGCGGGTTGGGTGCGACAGAGGGACAGTTGCTGGGGTCGGTTCCCGGCGACGTGGTGAGGAACGCCGTCTGCGACGTGATCATCGTGCAGACCTCCGCGCTGGACGAGGACCGGGTGTTCGGCCAGGAACCCGCGCAGGCGGGGACCGA
>JBJMIS010000088.1:0-42669 GCA_045806705.1 Friedmanniella sp. | reverse complement strand
CCCACCCGACGGACGGCCCGACCTCGGCGCCGACGGATGACCCGACCTCGGTCCCGACCGACGACCCGACCTCGGCGCCGACGGAGCCTGAACTGCCCCCGGTCGACGGGATCCAGAACGGCGGTTTCGAGACAGGGCTCGACGGCTGGGTCCGCTCGAACACGGCCTCCCTGTCCAGTCACCGGCACGAGGGTTCTCGGGCAGCGCGCCTCGGTGCCGCCAGCGCCACCCGGGGCGACTCGATCCTCAGCCAGACGTTCACCGTCCCCACCGACCGGAGCAAGCTCTCGGTGTGGTGGCAGGGCCGGTGCTCGGACAAGGTGCGGAAGGGGTGGGCCGGCGGGTTCGTCAAGAACAACACGACCGGTGAGCTGTCCACCCTGCTGGCCCCGACCTGCGCGAACGGCAGCGACTGGCGCAACGCCGAGGTGGCGGTGACGCCCGGTCAGTCCTACACGGTGCAGCTGGTCAGCCACGACGCCACCAAGCGCACCCGGAACCGGACCTACTTCGACGACGTCAGGCTCAGCTAGCAACGCCTTCGTGGAAGCGTGACACTGCCCCGGTGGGACCTGCTCCCGCCGGGGCAGTGGCACCCCTCGGCCGGGGAGACGATCAGCGGAGGTGGCTCTCGAACCAACCGGTGAGCTTGTCGTAGGCAGATACCGCCGCGGCCCTGTTGTAGCGCTGGCCGGTGTCGTTGAAGAAGGCGTGGCCGGCACCCGGATAGGTGACGATCTCATGGGTCACGCCCGCTGCTTCCAGAGCTCGCCCGGCCGCATCCCGGCTGGCGTTCACCCGCTCGTCCAGCTCGCCGTAGACGGCCAGCACGGCGGCGTTCCGGGAGCCGGTGAAGTCCGCGCCGTCGGGTAGCGGACCGTAGAACGGGGCCGCCGCCGCCAGCCGGGGTTCGCCCGCCGCGAGCAGCGACCAGACCATGCCACCGCCGAAGCAGAAGCCGACGGCGCCGATTTTGGCGCGGGGTAGCCGCCGGGCGATCTCGCCGACGGCCGACTTCATGTCGGCCACGAACCGGGTGTCCGGGACGTTGTTGAGCGCCGCCGTGACCTCGGCCTCGTCCCCGAACGACGCCGTGCCGCCCTCCTCCGAGAGCAGGTCGAGGGCGAGGGCGGAGTAGCCGCTGGCAGCGAGCCGGCCGGAGACCGAGCGGATGTGGTCGGTCAGTCCGCGGTTCTCGTGCACCACCAAGACAGCGCCCCGAGGGCTCTCCGCAGCGGCCCACGCGCCTTGCAGCGTGCGCGAGCCCGGACCGTCGAAGGTCACCGCCTCGGTTGGCAGCGGGGCCGGGCCGGCGGGCGTTGTTTCGGGCGGGCCGGAGACCTCCCCGCCCACACCCCCTTGCCCGCCGGCTTCACAGGCCATCAGCAACGGCGCGGCGAGAGCCGTTCCGAGGCCGAGCATTCCGAGGCGGCGCAGTGCTTCGCGGCGCCCGATGAGGCCGTCGGCGTAGTCCTCGACGACCTCCTCAGTCAGGTAACCGGTGAACTGCGTCACGCCGTTCACTGTAGGGCGGCGGCGTCCCCGTGGTGCACCCCTCGACCGCGCCCGGCGACCGAGGTGCGGTAGACCAACCGTCAGAAGCAGCACACCGGCTGCACGGCCTGCAGCGCAGGAGAACCCGTCTGGGAACGGAGCACCATGGACAACGAGCAGGGAACCGGCGCGACAGCGGAGCAGAGGAGCCAGCCGGCCTACCGAGCCCGGGCCGACGAGCTCGTCCGCGCCATGACGCTGGAGGAGAAGGCCGGACAGCTGACCCAGTACTTCTACTTCACCCTGCCTCGGGATGTTGATGCGGAGCCGGCGCTCGGGCTGGACGTGGACAGCCAGCCCCGGATGGTGGAAGAGGCGTTGGGGCGTGGGGAGGTGGGCTCGCTGCTGTTCGTCACCGACCCCGCCGAGATCAACCGCCTCCAGCGCCTCGCGATCGAGGGGAACCGGCACGGCATCCCCGCACTCTTCGGTTTCGACGTGATCCACGGCCTCCGCACGGTCCTCCCGGCGCCGATCGCCATGGCCGCGTCCTGGGACCCCGCGACGATCGAGGCCGGTCAGGCGGTCGCCGCCCGGGAGGCCCGGGCGGTGGGGATCCACTGGACGTTCGCCCCCATGGTCGACATCGCCCGCGACCCGCGGTGGGGACGGATCATCGAGGGTGCCGGTGAGGACCCGTTCCTCGGTGCGGCGGTCGCAGCGGCACAGGTCCGCGGTTTCCAGGGCCCGGAGCTGGGCAGCCCCGACCGGATCATCGCTGGTCCCAAGCACTTCGCCGGGTACGGGTACGCCCTCGGCGGGCGTGACTACGACGAGGTCAACCTGTCCGACCACGAGCTGTGGAACGTGGTGTTCCCGCCCTTCGTGGCCGCCCTGGAGGCCGGCGCCGGCAACGTGATGACGGCCTACATGGACCTCAACGGCATTCCGGCGTCGGGCAACCGGTGGCTGTTCGAGGAGGTGCTGCGGACGACCTTCGGCTTCGACGGCTTCGTCGTCAGCGACGCCAACGCGATCCGCAACCTGGTGACCCACGGCTTCGCGGCCGACCTGACCGACGCCGGTGCTCGAGCACTGAACGTCGGGGTGGACCTGGAGATGGCGATCACCGACCCCGCCTACGCACACCTGCCCGACGCGGTCGCGGCGGGCGCGGTGAGCGAGGCGGCGCTGGACACGAGTGTCCGCCGCGTGCTGGAGGCGAAACTGCGACTGGGCCTGTTCGACGACCCGTACGTCGACGAGAACCGGGCCCAGGAGGTGCTGAGCGATCCCGCTCACCGCGAGGTGGCCCGGAGGGCGGCGGAACGATCCGCGGTGCTGCTGCGGAACGAAGGCGACCTGCTGCCTCTGGACGCCGCGGCCCTCAGGTCGGTCGCGGTTCTCGGTCCGCTGGCGGACAGCCGGCGGGACACACTGGGCCCCTGGGTCTTCGACTTCGACCTCACCGAGACGGTCACCGTGCTGGAGGGCCTCCGAGCCAAGATCGGAGCTGCTGCCGACGTCCGGTTCGCCCCCGGGGTGCGACCCGGGCAGCGCACCTTCCCGTCGATGTTCGACATGTTCGGCGGCAACGCTCCCGTGGACCCGGAGGACTTCGACGACGAGGCGGAGTTGGCTCGGGCCGTGGAGCTGGCCCGGGACTCCGACGTGGCCGTGGTGGTGGTCGGGGAGTGGCAGAACATGATTGGTGAGGCCGCGTCGACCTCGACGCTGGCCTTGCCCGGCCGTCAGCTGGAGCTGCTCCAAGCCGTATCCGCCACCGGCACGCCCGTCGTGGTGCTGGTGATGAACGGGCGCCCCCTCGACCTGCGGTGGGCAGCGGAGAACGTGCCGGCGATCCTGGACATCTGGTATCCCGGCAGCCAGGGCGGCGCCGCGGTCGCGAACGTGCTGTTCGGCGACGCGGCTCCGGGCGGCAAGCTGCCCTTCACCTGGCCCCGCACGGTCGGACAGGTTCCCCTGATCTACAGCCACACCGTCAGCCACGAGCCGGAGAACCAGGGCCGTCGCTACTGGGACGAGGCGAGCACGCCACTGTTCCCGTTCGGCTACGGCTTGGGGTACGCCCGGTTCGACTACGACGAGCTCACGCTGGACCGCGAGGAGATCAACCTGGAGGAGTCGGTGACCGTCTCGGTCCAGGTGACCAACCGGGGCAGCCGGCCGGCGGACGAGGTCGTCCAGCTCTACCTCCATCAGCGTTACGGCTCGGCCTCCCGGCCGGTCCGGGAGCTCAAGGGGTTCCAGCGGCTCAGCCTGGGGGGTGGCGAGTCACGCACGGTGTCCTTCGACCTGGGGGCGGACCAGCTGCGCTACTGGAACGCAGCGCAGCGGGACTGGGTGGTGGACGCGTCGACCTTCGACGTCTGGGTGGGTGGTGACTCTACCGCCGCGTTGGCCACCACGTTCACGGTCAGCGGAGGGAGCTGACACGCAGGGCGAACCGTCTGGTACCCGGCGTCGCGGGAAGGAAGTCTTGCCGAACCGGGCTTAACGATATATCGTGTGTGTATCAACGAGAAGGAGATAGACATGCGAACCCACGACAACGTGAGAGCAGTGAGCAAGGGGCGCGGCCGGGAAGAGCTGCGCGAGGAACGGTTCCGGCGCCGCCGGGACGACGAGAGGGACGGTGCGGGTGGTGGTCACCGTCCGCACCGTCCCCATCACCACGACCCCTATCGGGCGGCGGAAGATGCAACCACCGGGCGCGGTCGAGGCCGCCGGGGCGGCCCCGGCCGCTGGGATCGAGACCGAGGTAGCGAGCTGACCGACCGGCCCACAGGGTCGCCTGCAGGCACGGGAGAGCCCGAGCTACGGAACGCCGTGCGCGTACTGCACGGGGCGGTGCGACAGATCGCTCTCGGCGGCAGCGATGCCCAGGTCGAGGCGGCCGTCCGGGTGCTGGCGGAGTCACAGCGCTCGCTGTACCTGATCCTGGCCGGGGAGGCCGAGACCACCGTCGGCTGAGCCCCAGGGGTGCCAGACCTCGGCGGACGGTCTCCACAGGTCCCGCACAGCCGGCTCCGAGTCTGCTTCCAAGGGTGGCGTCGAGACTTCCAGGCGTGAGAGAGAGACTCCAGATGACCGACCCCGCTGACGCCTGCAGCCGCTTCCGGTGGGAGCCCGAGCAAGGTCTCGGCTCGTGAGCACGCTGGCATCCGCCGTCACCGCGCCTCAGCGTGCGAGCCCGCCGGTGCTCCCGCGGAACCGGCACAGTGCGATGGACGGAGCCGTCCGGCTCGGCGCGGGTCTCGTGCTCTGGCTGGGGCTGTTGCTGGTCACCTACTGGTGGGACGCGGGCGGCGGTATCGGCGACCTGTCGGGGTGGGGGAGCGGGCTCACCTCGGTGGGGAGGCTGACGGGGCTCTGGTCGGCCGACCTGCTGCTGATCCAGGTCCTGCTGATGGCCCGGCTGCCGCCCTTGGAGCACGCGTTCGGGCGGGACCGGCTGGTCCGGATCCATCGGGTCGTGGGCTTCTGCTCGTTCGACCTGATGGTCGCGCACATCATCACCATCATCCTGGGGTATGCGGCGGGGCGCTGGTCTGAGGTGCCGGCGACGACCTGGGACCTCGTGACGAGCTATGGCGGGGTCCTGCTGGCTGTGGCTGGTACTGCCTGTCTCGGCATGGTGGTGGCAACGAGCATCCGCGCAGCTCGCCGCCGGTTGCGCTACGAGTCGTGGCACCTGCTGCACCTCTATGCCTACCTGGGAGTCGGGCTGGCCCTGCCGCACCAGCTGTGGACGGGCCAGGAGTTCCTCCAGTCGCCCGCCGCCACCGTTTACTGGTGGACCCTGTGGGCTGCCGCGGCCGCGGCGGTGCTGGCCTGGCGGGTCGGGCTGCCGCTGTGGCGGAACCTCCGGCATCGGCTGCGGGTCACCTCCGTGGTGCGCGAGTCCTCCGACACCGTCTCGGTGTACCTCACCGGACGCCGGCTCGACCGCCTGCCGGTGCGGTCCGGGCAGTTCCTGAACGTCCGGTTCCTGGACGGGCCGGGATCGAGTCGCGGCAACCCGTTCTCTTTGTCCGCGGCGCCGGACGGCCGCAGCCTGCGGATCACCGCCAAGGCGCTGGGGGAGGGGAGCGCCCGTCTCGCCAGGCTCCGTCCTGGAACGCCGGTGCTCGTCGAAGGCCCCTACGGCCGGCTCAGTAGCCGAGCGGGCAGCCACCGACGGGTGCTGTTGGCCGGGGCGGGAGTCGGCATCACCCCCATCCGGGCACTGGCGGAAGATCTCCCCACCGGTCCCGGAGACGTGGCCGTCCTGCACCGCTTCACCGGCGAGGCGTTGTTCGCCCGCGAGTTCCAGGTGCTTGCGCGGGAGCGCGGGCTGCAGCTGCTGCCCTTGCCGGGACCGCGTCAGCACCCCGGCTCGATGCTGGGACCCGCCGCCGGCCCGGACGACCTGGCCGCCCTGCGCGCCTGGGTTCCGGATCTGGCCGAGCGGGACGTGTTCCTCTGCGGCCCGACCCCCTGGACTGAGGGCGTCGAGCGTCTGCTGGCGGCGGCCGGCGTCCCAGCCGACCAGGTCCACACCGAAAGCTTTGGATGGTGAACTGATGAGAAGAATCGCCCTGTGGATCGCCACGACCGTGACCATCGTGGTCCTGTTGTTCGGCTACCACACCTCGACCAACTCGACGGCGACACCGCCGACGACTGCCAGCACCAGCCAGCCGAGCAGCAGCTCGCCGAGCCCATCGCCGCCGAGCCCATCTCCTCCGAGCAGCCCGTCCCCGTCCTCCTCTGCGGCATCGAACAGCGAAACCTTCAAGGGTTCGGTGGCGCCGACCCGGTGGGGACCGGTGCAGGTGCAGATCACGACCAAGGACGGCAAGGTCACGGCGGTCGACGTCATCGAGTACCCGACGCAGAACCCGCGGGACGTGGAGATCAACGACCAAGCCCTCCCGGTCCTGGTGGCAGAGACACTCGAGGCTCAGAGCGCTGAGATCGACATGGTCAGCGGCGCCACGGTCACCAGCGAGGGGTATCTGCAGTCGCTGCAGGCCGCGCTGGACGAGGCCGGGATATGACCGGCAGCGGGATCGCTGTGGCCATCGCCGCTGGCCAGGAGGGTCGGCGCCCCCGCCGCCGGGTGGAGCACGTGATGGGGATGCCGGTGAGCCTGGCCCTGAGGGGACGGCATGCCGACACCGACGAGGGTCGCGCGGCCTGGGACGAGGTCATCGCCGAGCTCCGCGTCGCCGATCGCACCTTCAGCACCTACCGGGCGGACTCGGTCGTGTCCCGGCTGAACCGGGGCGAGCTGCAGGCCGCTGCCTGTCCGCCGGAAGTTCGTGAGGTGCTGGCGCTCGGCGAGCAGGCGGAGCGAGAGTCGGCCGGCGCCTTCTCCGTGCGTCTCCCGGGTCCGGACGGTCGGCTCCGGTTGGATCCGAGCGGCGTTGTGAAGGGCTGGGCCGTCGACCGCGCCGCGAGGGTGCAGCGCCGGCTCGACGACACCGACTTCTGCCTGTCCGCCGGCGGCGACATGGTCTGCCACACCGTCGACCCCCGGTCGCCGGCCTGGCGGATCGGGGTCGAGCACCCGCACGACGTGCGCCGGCTGGTGGCCATGGTGCCGGTGCGCAACGGTGCGGTCGCCACCTCGGGGACCGCGCACCGGGGCCGGCATCTCGTCGACGCCCGCAGCGGAGCCGCCCCGGAAGGTGTGGCGTCGGTGACTGTGATCGGTCCGGACCTCACCTGGGCTGACATCGACGCGACGGCGGCCTACGCGCAGGGCCGCGGCGCGGCCTGCTGGCTGCGGGATCGGCGGGGACGGCGGGCGGTGGTCGTCTGGTCCGACGGCCGCGCCGAGCTGGTCGGCTGACCGGGCTGCGGGAACGGCTTCGCGAGCTATGCGCCGCTGCCGGCGCAACTATTTCTCGTCGAGGTCAGAGGCTGACAGCAGGGATCGCGGTTGAACATTTGACCGCAGTTTCCCGAGGATCAGAAAGAGTCTCAATAGTCAAATCGAGCGCTCCGTCCAGAACGTGAATCCCTGCATTCCTGGCTGCTTCGATCGGCCGATACGATCTCACGGTGATCTGGTCTCGGGCTCCATTGTTGTTGACGTCGATAGCGTCTGTTGTCCTCTCGGCGGTGGTTCTGCAGAGCACTCCGCCCGCAGTTGCCGCCGGTGTCCCCGCCTCATCGGGGTCGAGTAGCCCGACGGCCGCCTCGGCCGATGACGCGGTGAACCAGGTGCTCGCGATTTCCGTCGACGGCCTCAACCCGCGCGCGATCAAGCGGCTTGGCCCGTCAGGGACGCCGGCGTTCCACCGACTGATGAGCGAGGGGGCGTGGACCTTCAACGCCCGAACCGTGTGGGGACAGACCCGGACGCTGCCCAACCACACCACCATGCTCACCGGCCGACGGCTGGACCCCAGGAAGGGCGGGCACGGGGTGCGGGTCAACTATGACGACGGCGGGACCGTGCACCAGGCTGCCGGACATCCGGTGGCGAGCGTGTTCGGCGTCGTCCACGACCACGGCGGGTCGACGGCGATGTACTCGGCGAAGCCGAAGTTCCGGTTCTTCCAGCGGACGTGGAACGCTCACGGCGGTCCTGACAAGGTGGGCAGGAACAACGGCCGGGCCAAGATGGACAAGGTGCTGATCCGCTACAACAATGACAAAGTCGTCGCCAACCTGAACGCCGAGCTGAAAAGTCGTCCGCGTACCTTCACCTTCCTGCACATCTCGCTGCCGGACTCAGCTGGGCACAAGTACGGGTTCATGAGCCCGCAGTACATCCGGGCCGTGAAGCACACCGATAAGCTGCTCGGACGTGTGCTCCGGACGATTTCCGCGGACCCTTCCCTGCGCAAGCACATGCTCGTTCTGCTGACCGCGGACCACGGGGGCAACGGGCCGTCGCACGACGACCCGTCACGTCTGCAGGACTACCGCATCCCCTTCATGGCCTGGGGTGCCGGGGTGCCCGCCGGCCGCAATCTCTACGCGATGAACCCCACCTTCCGCAGTCCCGGTACCTCCCGGCCCGGCTATGACGGGAAGCAGCCGATCCGTAACGGCGACCTCGCCAACCTGGTCACCGACGTGCTCGACCTGCCACCCGTCCCCGGCTCGGAGTTCGACCGGGCGCAGACGCTGACGCTCTTCGACGGCTGACCGCGTGAGCCGCGGGCACGACGGCTGGGCCTGTCCCACCAGCGTCCCGAGCGCTAGGGTCGCCCCAGGAGGCGGACATGCGGATCCACGACATCCTCAGCACCAAGGGCTTCGACGTGATTCACATCAGGCCTGAGGCCTCGGTGCGTGAGGTGGTGCGGCTGCTGAAGGAGCACAACCTCGGCGCCGTCGTCGTCTCGCCGGACGGCCGCGAGATCGCGGGGATCGTCTCCGAGCGCGACGTCATCCGCCAGCTGGCTGACGGGGTGGAGTTCCTCGAGCGGCCCGTGACCGCGATCATGACTTCCGACGTACACAGCTGCACCCCGAAGGACTCCGTCCAGTCCGTGATGAGCGCGATGACCGAGCGGCGGATCCGGCACCTGCCGGTCGTGGACGAGCACAATGCGCTGGTGGGCATCGTGAGCATCGGCGACGTGGTGAAGTCGCAGATCTCGGAGCTGCAGTTCGAGCGTGACCAGCTCGAGGGCTACGTCTCCGGCTGAGGCAGCCCGGAGACTGCTGACCCGCTCAGTAGGACCGGGGCAGCCGCAGGCTGTGCTGGGCCACGTAGTTCAAGATCATCTCCCGGCTGACGGGGGCGATCCTGAGCAGCCGGGCCAGTCCCCAGAGGGGGATGAGCCCGTACTCGGTGGCCACCCCGTTGCCGCCGTGGCACTGGATGGCGGCGTCGACGGCGGCCAGCGCCGCTTCGGCGGCTGCGTACTTGGCCATGTTCGCGGCCTCCCCCGCCGGCTCGCCCTGGTCGTGCAGCCAGGCCGCCTTCGCAGTCATCAGGGCCGCGAGCTCGATCTCGATCTTGGCCTGGGCGAGGGGGTGCGACAGCCCCTGGTGGGTGCCGATCGGTGTGCCCCAGACCTGCCGGTCTGTGGCGTACTGGCTGGCCCGGGCCAGCGCGTGGCGGCCGATCCCGACGCAGAGAGCGGCGCCGGTGACGCGTTCCGGGTTGAGTCCGTGGAAGACCTGGCGGAAGCCGTCCCCGACGTCGCCGACCAGGCTCTCGGGCCCGACCCTGACGTCGTCGAAGAACAGGGTGAACTGCCGCTCCGGCAGCGTCACCGAGACCGGGATCGGCTGCGCGACCAGGCCGGGCGCGTTGCGGTCGACCAGGAACAGCGAGAGCTGGGCATCACCGGTCACCTCGTCGGTGCCGGTCCTGGCCACGACGAGGATGGCGTCGGCCTCGTTCACACCCGAGATGTAGTACTTCTGGCCGCGAAGGAGATAGTCGTCGCCGTCCCGGACGGCGGTGGTCGAGAGCCGGTGGGTGTTGGAGCCGGCGTCGGGTTCGGTGATCGCGAAGACGACCTTCTTCTGCCCGTCGGCCAGCCCCGGCAGCCAGGCACGCCGCTGCTCCTCCGTCCCGTACGCCGCGATCACCTCGGCCGAGATGGCGCAGGACACGATCATCAGCAGCAGCGGGCACCCGTGCGCGGCGGACTCCTCGCAGACGATGGCCAGCTCGGTGAGGCCGGCTCCGCCGCCGCCGTAGGCCTCGGGGATGCTCACGCCCAGGTATCCGTAGCCCCCGAGCGCCTGCCACAGCTCGGTGGGGAACTCCCGGGCCTCCGCCTTGCGCGCGTAGTAGGAGGGACCGAAGTCGGCCGCGATCTTGGCCACCGCGCCCCGGAGTGCCCGGTGCTCCTCGCTGACTGCGAAATCCATGCCGCACCTGCCTCGCCTCACGGCTCCCGGTGCCTGCTCGACGGGAACCTGGTGCCTCGTCGCACCGGTTCCGACTGTAGCGCCGCACCGTGCGGCCTGCGGATGTTCACTTCTTCCACGCCGACATGGTGAAGAAGTTCCGGATGACCTTGACGGTCCACCCGGCGTCGATGAGGGTGGAGGCAGCAGCGCCCGGACGGCGCCCCCCACGTTGTCCTCGATGGAGAGGCCTCTCATGCACCTCGGTGAGGACACCGCCCGGTGACCGTGCTGACCAGTCGGCTCGACACCTCGACCGAGGAGTACGGGCGCAACCGGACGGCTCTGCTGCAGCAGGTGGAAGCGCTGCGCGAGGCCCAGGCCCAGGCGGTCGCCGGCGGGGGCGAAACCTACGTGGCGCGGCACCGCGCTCGGGGTCGGCTCCTCGCCCGGGAGCGGATCGAGCTGCTGCTCGACCCCGAGTCGGCGTTCCTCGAGCTGTCCACCCTTGCGGCGTGGGGAACCGAGTTCGCCGTGGGCGCGGCGATCGTCACCGGGATCGGGGTGGTGTCTGGCACCGAGTGCATGATCATCGCCCACGACCCCACCGTCCGCGGTGGGACGATGAATCCCTACACCCTGCGGAAGAACCTGCGTGCGTTGGAGATCGCGCGGGTCAACCGGCTTCCGCTGGTCTACCTGGTGGAGTCCGGCGGTGCGGACCTGCCGACCCAGGCGGACCTCTTCATCCCGGCCGGCCGGATCTTCGCCGAGCTGACCGCCCTCTCGGCCGCCGGTGTGCCGAGCGTCGCGCTGGTGTTCGGGAACTCCACCGCCGGTGGCGCCTATGTACCGGCGATGTGCGACTACGCGGTGCTGGTGGACCGCCAGGCGCAGGTCTTTCTGGGCGGCCCGCCGCTGGTGAAGATGGCGACGGGCGAGGACGCCGACGGGGAGGAGCTGGGCGGCGCGCGGATGCACACGACCGTCTCCGGCCTCGGTGACTTCTTCGCCGTCGACGAGCGGGACGCCCTCCGCCTCGGCCGCATGGTCGTGGCCCGGTTCCACTGGCGGAAGGGCGGGCCCGGCCCCGCGACCGCATCGCGGCCGCCCCGCTACCCGGCCGAGGAGCTGCTGGGCCTGGTGTCGGCCGACTACCGCGTCCCGTTCGACCCCCGTGAGGTGCTCGCCCGGCTGGTCGACGACTCCGACATCGACGAGTTCAAGGAGCGTTACGGCACCTCGCTGGTCACCGCCTGGGCGACCCTGCACGGCTATCCGGTGGGCGTGCTCGCCAACCACCGTGGCGTTCTGTTCGGCGAGGAGGCGAAGAAGGCGACCGAGTTCATCCTGCGGGCCAACCAGACCGCCACCCCGCTGATCTTCCTGCAGAACACGACCGGCTACATCGTGGGCACCCGTTACGAGCAGGCCGGGATCATCAAGGACGGCGCGAAGATGATCAACGCGGTTGCCAACAGCAGCGTCCCGCACCTGACGGTGACGATGGCGGCCTCGTTCGGGGCCGGCAACTACGGCATGTCGGGGCGGGCGTTCGACCCGCGCTTCCTCTTCAGCTGGCCGAACATGCGTCAGGCGGTGATGGGAGCGGCTCAGCTCGCCGGCGTGATGTCGATCGTGGCCAAGGCCTCGGCTGCCTCCAGCGGACGCCCCTTCGATGCCGCGGCCGACGAACAGCGGCGGCAGGAGACCGAGGCTCAGATCGAGGCGGAGTCGCACGCCTTCTTCATGTCGGGCAAGATCTACGACGACGCAGTTCTCGACCCGCGCGACACCCGCGACGCCCTCGGTGTCGCTCTCTCGGCCACCCACTCCGCCCCCGTCACCGGACGCGTCGGCTTCGGCGCGTTCCGGATGTGACGGCCGGCACGTGAGCAGTCCCTCCATGAATCGGATCCGCACGCTGCTGGTGGCCAACCGCGGCGAGATCGCCTGCCGCATTCTGCGAACCGCCGAGGCGATGGGGATCAGCACGGTGGCGGTCTTCTCCGACGCCGACGCCGACTCCCCGCACGTCGCGCAGGCCGACGTCGCGGTCCGGCTGCCCGGCGTGGCGGCGGTGGACACCTACCTCCGGGCCGACCTGATCATCGAGGCAGCGCTCCGGACGGGCGCCGACGCGATCCATCCGGGCTACGGCTTCCTGTCCGAGAACGCTTCCTTTGCCCAGCAGGCGACGGACGCGAAGCTGATCTTCGTCGGACCCTCGCCCGAGGTGATCACCGCGATGGGTTCCAAGATCAGAGCCAAGGAGCTGATGGCCGCTGCCGGGGTGCCCATCCTGCCCGGAGCCACCGTGTGCAAGGACTCCGAGCTGGCCACCCTGGCCGAGAGGGTGGGGTTCCCGTTGCTGGTCAAGGCTTCCGCCGGCGGGGGCGGTCGTGGCATGCGGATCGTCCGGGAGCCGTCGTCGTTGGTCGAGGCCGTCGCCGCTGCGCGCCGCGAGGCCGGCTCGGCCTTCGGCGACGAGACCGTGTTCCTGGAGCGCTATGTCGTGGACCCGCGGCACGTCGAGGTGCAGATCCTCGGCGACCGCTTCGGCACCGTGGTCCACCTCTTCGAACGCGACTGCTCGGTGCAGCGCCGGTTCCAGAAGGTCGTCGAGGAGACGCCGTCACCGGCGGTCAGCGCCGAGCTGCGGGAGCGGCTGGGTGCCGCCGCCACAGCCGCGGGGCGCGCCCTCGGCTACGTCGGCGCCGGGACGGTCGAGTTCGTCCTGGATGGCGCGGGCCAGTTTCACTTCCTGGAGGTGAACACCCGGCTGCAGGTCGAGCACCCGGTCACCGAGCTGGTCACCGGTCTGGACCTGGTCCGGCTCCAGCTGCTGGTGGCCCAGGGCGAGCCGCTGCCCCCCGAGGCGCGGACGGCCACGATGACCGGCCACGCCATCGAGGTGCGGCTCTACGCGGAGGACCCGCGGAACGGCTTCCTGCCGACCGCCGGACGGTTACGGGACTTCAGCCTCCCGGACACCGTCCGCGTGGACGCCGGCGTGGACACCGGTCAGGAGATCAGCACCCACTACGACGCCCTGCTCGCCAAGGTGGTCGCGCACGCGCCGACCCGGCCTGAGGCGGCCGCGGTGCTGGCCGCAGCACTCCGCCGCGGCAGGGTGCATGGCGTGGGGACCAACCAGGACCTGCTGGTCGGCATCCTCAGCCACCCGGAGTTCCTGGCGGGCGGCGCCGACACCGGGTTCCTGCAGCGGCACCCGGCTGCGGAGCTGATGGCGGCGGGCTCCGGACGGCTGGAGGACGCGGCAGCCGCCGCGACGCTGGCGCTGCGCGCTCACCGACGCCGCGAGGCGACCGTGCAGGCCGCGGTGACCCCTGGCTGGCGCAACGTGCTCTCGGCAGATCCCCTGGTCCGGTTGCAGACCGGCGACGACGCGAGGGTGCTGGACGTCCGCTACCGGGTCGTCGACGACAGGGTCGAGCTCCGCATCGGTGACCAGCCCTTCGATCCGCTGCTGCTGGCGGGCGTGACCCCCGTCGGAGCTCACCGGTACGAGGTGGAGCTGGAGCGGGACGGGCTACGGCAGAGCTTCGTCGTGGGCATCCACGGGCGGCACCTGGACGTCAGCTCAGCAGCGGGTCCCGTCGAGCTCGTGGCGGTCGACCCGCTGCCCCCGCCCACCGCGCCGCAGGAGGCGGGCTCGCTGACCGCGCCGATGCCCGGCCTGGTGGTGCGGACCGAGGTCGAGCCGGGCCAGCGGGTCAGCCGGGGGCAGCCGGTCCTCGTGCTGGAGGCGATGAAGATGGAGCACACCGTCCGGTCTCCGCACGACGGGGTGGTGGAGGCGGTGCTGGTCGCGGTCGGTGAGCAGGTGGCCGTGGGCCAGCTGCTCGCTGTGCTGCACGGGACGGCTCACAGCGAAGGAGCGCAGGCGTGACGGCAGGGGACAGCGCCACCGAGGTGGTCCGGTACGAGCGTCGGGGTCCCGTCGCCTGGGTCACCATCGACCGACCGGAAGCCCGCAACGCCCTGGACCGGGCGGTCCGGGAAGGGTTGTTCGGCGCCGTCCAGCGGTTCGAGGCCGACAGCGGAGCCGCCGTGATGGTGCTGACGGGGGCCGGGGACGTCGCGTTCAGCGCCGGTGGCGACCTGAAGGAGATGGCCGACACCGGTCTGGCGGTCCCGCCGCCGGACTTCCTGCCCCAGCTCGGCCGCAACGTCGTCAGCACCAAGCCGGTGATCGCGGCCGTGAACGGGCTCGCCTACGCCGGCGGTTTCCTGCTGGTGCAGAACTGTGACCTGGTGATCGCTGCGGACCACGCCCGGTTCGCGATCACCGAGGTGAGGGTGGGCCGCGGGGCGCCGTGGGCCGCTCCGCTGCCCTGGCTGGTGGCGCCTCGGATCGCCCTGCAGCTGCTGCTCACCGGCGACCCGATCACCGCGGGACGCGCCTACGAGCTGGGGCTCGTCAACGAGGTGGTGCCGGCGGCCGAGCTGCAGGACCGGGCGCAGGCGTACGGCGAACGGATCGCGGCCAACGCCCCCTTGTCGGTGCGGGCCGCGAAGCGGATGGTCTACGCGGCGCGCGAGCTGCCCCTGAGCGCGGCCTACGCCGAAGCGGAGCGGATCTTCGAACCGGTCTACCTCTCCCAGGACGCCCAGGAGGGGCCGCGCGCCTTCGCGGAGAGACGTTCCCCCCGTTGGTCGGGCCGCTGACATGACCGAGTCCACGACGCACCCGGCCGCCGTCCGGCGGCCGATCCGGATCGGCAACGCCTCCGGCTTCTACGGCGACCGGCTCGCCGCCGCGCAGGAGATGGTCGAGGGCGGCGAGCTCGACGTGCTGACCGGGGACTACCTCGCCGAGCTCACGCTCTACCTGCTGCACAAGGCCCGTTCGAAGAACCCCGAGGCGGGGTACGCCACGACGTTCCTGACCCAGCTCGAGTGGGTGCTGGGCACCTGCCTCGACCGCGGGATCACGATCGTCTCCAACGCAGGCGGGCTGAACCCCGGCGGCCTGGCCCGGCAGATCCGAGCCCTCGCGGACCGGCTGGGGCTGCAGGTGCGCGTCGCGCACGTCGAGGGCGACGACCTCGTCGCCGCACTCCCGGCCCTGCAGGCGGCGGGCCACGAGCTCCGGCACCTCGACACCGACGCGGCCCTGGCGGCGGCGGGAGTCACCCCCGTCACCGCGAACGCCTACCTGGGTGGCTGGCCCATCGTCACGGCGCTGCGCTCGGGCGCGGACGTCGTGGTCACCGGAAGGGTCACCGACGCCTCACTCGTCGTCGGCCCCGCTGCCTGGTGGCACGGCTGGCAGGCCGGGGACCACGACGCCCTCGCGGGTGCCGTCGTGGCCGGTCACGTGATCGAATGCGGTGCCCAGGCGACCGGCGGCAACTACAGCTTCTTCCAGGAGGTGACCGACCGGCGCTATCCCGGCTTTCCGATCGCGGAGGTGTCGGCGGACGGCAGCGCCGTGATCACCAAGCACCCCGGCACCGGGGGTCTGGTCTCGGTGGGGACGGTGACCGCGCAGCTGCTCTACGAGATCGCGGAGCCGGCGTACGCCGGACCCGATGTCACTGCCTGGTTCGACACTATCGAGCTGAGCCAGGCGGGCGTCGACCGGGTGCTGGTGTCCGGAACCCGCGGAACGGCGCCGACGGGGGAGATCAAGGTAGCGGTCAACTACACCGGCGGGTTCCGCAACTCCATGACCATGGTGGTGACGGGCCTGGACATCGAGGCGAAGGCCGCCGCGGCGACGGACCTGCTCTTCGACCTCCTGGGCCGCCGCGACATCTTCGACGAGGTCGACGTCCGGCTGCTGCGCTTCGACCACCCGCTGGCGGAGGTGGAGGCCGAGGCCGCCGCCCACCTGGTGGTCACCGTCAAGGACGCGGACCCGCAGAAGGTGGGACGCCGGTTCTCCAACGCCGTGCTGGAGCTCACCCTGGCCAGCTTTCCCGGTTTCCACACCACGACACCGCCCAGCCGGGAGAGCGCCTACGGGGTCTACTGGCCGACGCTGGTGCCCGGGTCGGCGGTACCCGCGCGGGTGGTGCTGCCCGACGGCTCCGCCACGTCGGTGCCGGCCGTCCCCGGCAGCCGGGAGGCCGCGGGGAAGTCCCCGGGCGCTCTTCCGGGGTCGCGCCGGCTGGCAGCGGCGAGCGTCCCGCCCCTGACCGGCCGGACCACCGCCGCTCCGCTCGGTGTGGTGGCAGGGGCGAGATCCGGTGACAAGGGTGGCAATGCCAACGTGGGGTTCTGGACCCGTACGGACACCGCCTACGGCTGGCTGCAGGAGTTCCTGACCGTCGATCGGCTGCACGCACTGCTGCCGGAGGCCGACGGCCTCGAGATCCGTCGGTTCGAGCTGCCGAACCTGCGGGCGCTCAACTTCGTGGTCGTCGGTCTGCTCGGGGACGGGGTCGCCTCGTCCACCCGGCCCGACCCGCAGGCCAAGGCGCTGGGGGAGTTCCTCCGGTCACGCGTCGTGCCGGTCCCGGTCGAGCTGCTTCCCTGAGCCGGGCGCCGCTCAGCCCTGTCCGGCGCCGGTGTCGCCCCGGCCCACCCGGCCGAGCCGGGCGGGCAGCCGGCCATCTGCCAGGTCCGCGATCGTGACGCCGGAGAGGAAGTCCTGGGTCTCGGCTTCCAGGGCCGACCAGACCGCGTCCAGCACGTCGACGGCAGCGGGCCGAGCCTCCGGCGCTGGTGACGACGGGGCCGGCGAGCCCGCCGGGTGAGTGGCCGCGACGACGGCCGCGAGGGTCAGCTGCTCGGGTGGGACGCTGAGCCGGTAGCCGCCGTGCCCGTGGCCCCCACGCTGGCTGGTCACCAGACCGGCCGCCCGCAGGTCCCGGAAGATGTGCTCCAGAAAGCGCAGGGACATCGACTGGCGCTGCGCGATGGCCGGCAGCGCCAGCAGCTCACCGGGTGCCGCCGCCAGCTCGACCAGGGCCCGCGCCGCGTAGTTGGTGGCGGCGGCGATCCTCACCACGCCGACGGGGCGGTGGGTTGGAGCACGGGCGCGGTCGGCGTGGCCGGCCCGATGGTCGCGGCGCCCCGAGCCGGCCGGACCCAGACGTCCGAGCCGGGTCCGAGCTCGAGTGCCTCCACCTGGCCGGGGGTCAGCTGGACCCAGAAGGGCGAGTCGCCGCTCACCAGGTCCGCCCGCACCTCGAACCCCACCCGCTGCAGCCGGTCCACCCGTGCCGGGAAGGTCCCCGGCTGCGGCGAGCCGAAGACGTCGATGTCGTGCGGGCGGAGGAGCTGGCCGTGCAGACGTGTGACCGGGCCGAGGAACTCCATCACGAACTCGTTCGCCGGCCGGTCGTACAGGTCGTTGGGCCCCCCGACCTGCTCGACCCGGCCGTGGTTGATCACGACGAGCTCGTCCGCGACCTCCAGCGCCTCCTCCTGGTCATGGGTGACGAAGATCGTGGTCACATGGACCTCGTCGTGCAGCCGGCGCAGCCAGTCGCGCAGCTCCTTGCGCACCTTGGCGTCGAGCGCCCCGAACGGCTCGTCCAGCAGCAGCACCTTGGGCTCGGCGGCGAGCGCCCGGGCCAGCGCCATCCGCTGCCGCTGCCCGCCGGACAGCTGGGCCGGCAGCCGGTCGGCGAACTGGTCGAGGTGCACCAGCTCGAGCAGCTCGGTGACCCGCCGTCGGATCTCCGCCTTCGGTCGCTTGCGTACCTCGAGGCCGAACGCCACGTTGCGGTAGACGCTGAGGTGCTTGAAGGCCGCGTAGTGCTGGAAGACGAAGCCGACGTCGCGCTGCTGCGGCGGCAGCGACGTGGCGTCCTGGTCCTCGATCCGGACGGTGCCGGTGTCAGCCCGGTCCAGGCCGGCGATCACCCGCAGCAACGTCGACTTCCCGCCACCGCTCGGCCCGAGCAGCGCGGTCAACCGCCCGCTCCGGACGTCGATGCTGACGTCGTCGAGGGCGACGAAGTCACCGAACCTCTTGCTGATGTTCAAAGCCTGGATGCCCATGGCACTCCTAACGGGAGTCGCGCGGACGGAGCAGCGCGACGACGATGATGCAGAGGATGGCGATGGTGACCATCAGGAAGCTGATGGCGTAGGCGCCGTTCTCGTCGAGGTCGGCGTAGCGCTGGGCTGCGAGCAGCGGCATGGTCTGGGTGGAGCCGAGGACGTTCCCCGCCACCACGCGCACCGCCCCGAACTCGCCCAGCGCCCGGGCCAGGGTGAGGACCACGCCGTAGGCCAGGGCCCAGCGGATGCTGGGCAGGGTCAGCCGCCAGAGCCGCTGCCACCCGTTCGCACCGAGGGACCGACCCGCCTGCTCCTGCTCGAGCCCGATCTCGTCGAGCACCGGCACCAGCTCGCGCACCACCAGCGGCAGCGACACGAAGCAGGTGGCCAGCACGATGCCCGGGACCGAGTAGATGATCTGGATCCCGGCCGACTGCAGGAAGCCGCCGAACCAGCCGCCGCTGCCGTAGACCAGGATCAGGGCGAGTCCCGCGATCACGGGGGAGACCGAGACCGGAAGGTCGATCAGGGCGTTCAGGACGCCCCGGCCCCGGAACCGGTAGCGGGTGAGCAGCAGGGAGACGGTCACGCCGAAGATGGTGTTGATCACGACTGCCTGGATCGCCACCTGGAGCGACAGCCTGATCGCGGCCAGCGCCTCGGGCGAGGTGACGGACGCCACGAAGGCCACGAGCCCGTCCTCGAACGTGCGGCCCACCATGACGACCAGCGGCAGCACCACCAGGATGGCGACGTAGCTGACCGCGACCAGCCGAAGACCCCAGCGGGCAGCTCCCGTCCCTTCCGACGGCCCCCGCGTCGTGGTCGCCCCGCCCGCCTCAGCCACGGCGGGCCGTCCGCCGCTGCACCACACCGAGCAGGACGATCACCGCGAGCGCGACGACGAGCAGTACCGCGGCCACCGCGGAAGCGCCGGCGAGGTTGTCGTTCTCGATCTGCCCCAGCATCCGGGCCGAGGCGACCTCGGTCCGCCGGGGCAGGCTGCCCGAGATGAGCACGACGGAGCCGTACTCACCGAGCCCCCGGGCGAAGGACAACGCGGCCCCGGCCGCCATCGCGGGGGCGATGTTGGGCAGGATCAGCCGCCGGAAGATGGTCAGCCGACTCGCGCCCAAAGAGGCGCCTGCCTCCTCGACGTCCCGCTCGAGCTCCTCGAGCACCGGCTGCACGGCGCGGACCACGAACGGCAGCGTGACGAACAGCAGCGCGACGAAGATCGACCAGCGCGTCTGCGCCAAGGTGATCCCCAGCGGGCTGTGGTTGCCGTACAGGGCGATCAGCACGAGCCCGGCGACGATGGTGGGCAGCGCGAAGGGCACGTCGATGACCAGGCTGAGCAGTCGGCGGCCCCAGAAGTGGTCACGGACCAGTACCCACGCCACCACGGTGCCCATCACGGTGTTGACGAGCGTGGCGGCCGCAGCCGTCAGCACCGTCAGCCGGATCGACGCCGCCACTGCCGGGCTGGTGACGGTGGCGAGAAAGCCCGAGACACCGTCGGAGACCGAGGTCACCAGCACCGCGACCAGCGGGAGCAGCACCAGGATGCTCATCCAGAGCAGCACGAGGCCGAGCGCCAGACCCGACCCGGCACCGATCCGCAGGATGCCCTGCGGATCGGTGTCGCCCCGGCCGCGGACGGCGCCGCTCGGCCGAGCCGGGGCCAGCGCCGTGGTCATGCGACGCCGCTCGAGTCCTGGATCTTGGTGACGATCCCGTTCTCCTCGTCGAAGAACTTCTTCGACACCTCCGACCAGCCACCGAGGTCGTCGATGGTGACGAGCTTCTTCACCGCCGGGAACGGCTTGGCCGGGTCGTTGGCGCCCTCCACCTGTCCGGCGTCGACGGAGTCGCTGAGGGGCCGGAAGCCGTGGGTCGCGAAGACCTTCTGGCCGGCGTCGGAGACGACGTAGCCGAGGAACTTCTTCGCGGCCTCGGGGGCCTTGGTGGTGACCGCACCGGGGTTCTCGATCTTCAGCGTGGTGTCGGGGATCACGTAGTCGACGTCGGCCCCGTTCTGCCGGGCGGCGATGGCCTCGTTCTCGTAGGAGATCAGGACGTCACCGGTGCCGCTGGTGAAGGCGCTGGTAGCCTCCCGGCCGCTCGAGGGCAGGCTGACGACGTTCTTGTAGTACTTCGTCAGGTAGTCCGTAGCCGCGGCCTCGGAGCCGCCGTTCGCGGTGATGTGCGACCAGGCCGCCAGCACGTTCCAGCGGGCAGAGCCCGAGGAACCGGGGTTCGGCGTGACGATCTTGACCCCCGGCTTCGTCAGGTCGTCCCACCCGTGGATGCCGAGCGGGTTGCCCTTGCGGACGACGATCGCGACGACGGAGGTGCTGACGATGCCCTTGGTCGCGCCGGCGTCCCAGTCCTTGGCGACCAGACCCTTGTCCACCAGCTTGGTCATGTCCGAGCTCAGTGAGAACCCGACGTAGTCGGCCGGCAGACCGGAGATGACGGCCCGCGCCTGGTCCCCGCTGGCGCCGTAGGAGGACTTCCAGGTGATGCCCTTGCCGTCGGGGCTGTCGGCGAAGTTCTTCTGCAGGTCGTCGTAGGCCGGCTTCGGCACGGAGAACGCGACCAGCGACAGCGCCGACCCGGACGAGGACGAACCGGCACTGCCACCGCCGCAGGCCGTCAGGGCCAGGCTCAGACCCACGATCAATGCCGTCACTGGCCGCGACCAGCGACGCACTGCTCTAACCCTACCCATGGCTTCTTCTTTCCCTAGTCGAGTACTGGGCGAACTGGGGATGATCCTGCACCCCGGACGGGTCGACGGCACCCTCGTCTCACCTACCGAATAGCGGACGTGGACAGCAGTCTCAGCATTCGAACGGCAGTTGTGCCATCTCGCTGACATTTCCTAGTCTCACACCATGGTTAGTCGGCAACGAGCTCCGCGAATGCCTCTCTCGGGCTTCGCCGGCTGTTGTCGTCGCCGCCGGGTCTCCTGATCCCGGCCGGACGCTGACGCGTCCCCCCGCACGCTCCCCGCGTGCCGCCGGCCCCTGCCCGGCACCTCCTCCGCCCTGCGGCTCACACCTGGCCGATCGACGCCGGGTGCGCCGCGCCCACCCATCCCGAAGGGACCACCGTCATGACCCTCCTCCAGGACCGCAGCACCGGCGCCGACGAGCGCGACGACGCCGGCGGCTACCGGCAGATCACCGTCCAGAAGCTCGGTGAGAGCATCGGCGCGACCATCAGCGGCGTCCGTCTCGGCGGCGACGTGGACGCCGAAACCGTCGCGGAGATCCGCCGCGCTCTGCTGGAGAACAAGGTCGTCTTCTTCTCCGGCCAGCAGCACCTCGACGACGCCGGGCAGTACGAGTTCGCCTCGCTGCTCGGCACACCGACCTCGCCGCACCCCACCGTCCGCGGCAACGAGAACAACGTCCTCGCCATCGACTCCGAGCGAGGCAAGGCCAACAGCTGGCACACCGACGTGACCTTCGTCGACCGGATCCCGGCCATCAGCCTGCTCCGCCCGATCATCCTGCCCGCGCACGGCGGCAACACCGTCTGGGCCAACAGCGTCACCGCCTACCGGCGGCTGCACCCGGCTCTGCAGGCCCTCGTGGACCGGCTCTGGGCGGTGCACACCAACCTCTACGACTACGTGGCCGAGCGCGACGAGAAGCGGATCGGCGGCATCGACGTCGAGGAGCAGGCCTACCGGGACGAGTTCGCCTCGCAGGTCTTCGAGACCGAGCACCCGGTCGTCCGGATCCACCCCGAGACGGGGGAGCGGGCGCTGCTGCTCGGTCATTTCATCAAGCGCTTCGTCGGCCTCAACAGCCACGACTCCGCCGACCTGTTCAACCTGCTGCAGCGTCACGTCACCCGGCTGGAGAACACGGTCCGCTGGCGCTGGTCCCTCGGCGACCTGGCCATCTGGGACAACCGTGCCACCCAGCACTACGGCGTCGCCGACTACGGCGACCAGAAGCGGCTGCTGCACCGGATCACCCTCGCCGGCGACGTGCCGGTCAGCGTGGACGGCGTCCACTCCACCGCCCGCCAGGGCGACGCCTCGGCGTTCTCCGCTCTCTCCTGACTCCAGCACCGCAGTGACCACCGCGGCCTGAGCCTGTCGAAGGCCCTCTCGACAGGCTCAGGGCGCGGGCGTCGCCGGCCTGCCCGCACCCGAAAGGCACTCCTCGTGCACCCCTCCGCATCCCTTCTTCACCGCCGGAGCCTCCTCAAAGGCGTGGCCGCGCTGAGCCTCGCCGCCACCACGCTCGGCCTCGCGGGCTGCGAGTCGGCCGTCAGCCAGGCGCGCAGCGCGGGCAGCCCCTCCGGAGCCCCCGTCCGCGGCGGCACCGTGTCGGCGGGCATCATCGCCGACCTCATCCCCGGCAACCTGCTGACCAACTCCAACACCGGCATCACGACCGTCGTCGGGCTGGTCTTCGACTCCCTCATCCGCTACCCGAACGACCGGGTCGAGCCGACGCCCCGGCTGGCGACCTCCTGGGCGCTGGCGCCGGACGGCCGGTCGCTCACCCTCGACCTCCGCGACGACGTGACCTTCCACTCGGGCCGGCCGTTCACCTCCAAGGACGTCGAGTTCTCCCTCAAGACCTACGCCGACCCGCTCTGGACCGCGCAGCTGCGCAGCACGGCGGCGGCCATCACCTCCTACGACACCTCGGCGCCGCACCGGGTGGTGCTCGGCTTCGACCATCCGCTGGGCAACATCTTCGACCTGCTGGACACCGCCCCGATCCTCGACTCCGAGACGATCGACCAGCTCCGGACGGGGGAGAAGGTGGTGGGGACCGGGCCGTTCCGGCTGACCCGGTGGACGCCCAACTCCGCCCTCCGCTTCGACCGGAACCCCGCCTACTGGGTGCCGGAGCGGCCCTACGTCGACGCCGTCGACGTGCGCGTGATTGCCGACCCGAAGGCGCTGCTGTCGGCGCTGAAGTCGGGCCAGGTCCAGTTCGCCAACGGGCTGGGGTCGCTGGACATCGAGAACCTCACCAAGGGCGACGGCTTCGCGGAGGTCCGGCTCGAGGGGGCGGAGCAGCAGCTCTACGTGGGCTCCAACGTCACCGCCAAGCCCCTCGACGACGTCCGGCTGCGCCGCGCCATCGCGTACGCCCTGGACCGCGAACGGGTCGTGAGCGAGGTGCTCCGCGGCTCGGGCTACCCGATCAACCTGCCCTGGCCGAAGTACTCCCCGGCCTACGACGAGGCGGCGAACCGCACCTACGCCCTTGACGTGGCCAAGGCCAAGGCGCTGGTGGCCGAGGTGGGCACCCTGAAGCCACTGCCGTTGACCTACAACCCGACGCCCGCGCAGACCGCGGCGGCGGCGATCGTGCAGGCCAACCTGGCTGCGGTCGGGATCCCGGTCACCCTCGACCCGGTCGACGGCGCCCAGTTCGTCAAGCAGCTGATCGGCGCCAAGTTCAAGGGCCTGTGGCTGGCCACCCACTCGTGGGCGCAGTACACGCCCTCGACCCTGACCGTCAGCGCCTACCCCTTCAACGCGCACAAGAACGCCTCGCAGTACAGCGCGGCCGGCTACACCAAGCACGCTGACGCCGCGTGGACCGTCGCCGACGGCGGGTCCGAAGCCGCCAGGGCGGCCTACGGCAAGGTGTCGGCCGACCTGCTCGACGCCGTGTTCCTCGCCGAGCTCGCCGTGCTGCTGCCGCAGTGGGCGACGTCGGCCCGGCTGCACGGGGTCGGCTACACCAAGCGGGCCGAACTGCAGCTGACCGACGCCTGGCTGGCCTGAGGCACGGCGATGGGACGTTACCTGTTGCGCCGGCTGCCCTCGGCCGCCGCGGTGCTGCTGCTCGCCTCGGTGGCGATCTTCGCGATGCTCCGGCTCGTGCCGGGCGACCCCGCCAGCATGCTCGCCGGACCGGACGCGCCACCGGAGGCGGTGGCCGCGATTCGGGCCGAGCTCGGCCTCGACCAGCCGCTGGTCCGCCAGTACCTCGACTGGCTCGCGCATGTGCTGAGCTTCGACCTCGGCCGCTCCTACCTGATCGGTGGCCAGATCGCCGACCTCGTCCGTGCCGGCCTGGTCAACACGCTGGTCCTGACCGGGGCGGCGGTGCTGTTGGCGGTGACGAGCAGCCTGGTGCTGGCCCTGGTCTGGGCCCGCACCCGGCAGCCCCTGGTGGACGGTCTGCTGACCGGAGCCAATGCCCTGGCCCTCGCGCTGCCGACCTTCGTCACGGGGGTGCTGCTGGTGCTGGTCTTCGGTCTGGTGGTCCCGGTGCTACCCACCGGCGGCACCCCTCCGGACGGGTTCTTCAGCCGGCCGGACATCGCGGTGCAGTACCTGGTGCTGCCTGCGGTCTGCCTGGCGCTGCCGGCCTCGGCCGCGCTGACCCGCTTCCTGACCGAGGCGCTGCGCACCGAGCTCGAGGCTCCCTACATCGTCACGGCGCGGGCGGCTGGGGTGGCTCCCCGCCGGCTGCTGGTCGCACACGCGCTGCCGGCCGCACTGCCGACCTACCTGACCGCACTGGGCCTGCAGGCCGGCGCCCTGCTCGGCGGTGCCGTGCTGGTCGAGGCGGTCTTCAACTGGCCCGGCCTCGGCCAGCTCGCCGCCCGCGCCATCGACAGCCGCGACTACCCGGTGGTGCAGATCCTGCTCCTGCTCTCGGTCGCGGTGTTCGTGGCCGTCCAGCTGGCCACCGACGTCGTGCACGCCTGGCTCGACCCGCGGGTCCGGATCGGCGGGCTGACATGAGCACGAGGACGGAGACGACTCCCCACGCCGTCGGGTCGCTCGAGCGCTCCGCCCGGCGCCGGCCGGGCCGCCGGTGGGGACGGGCGCTGGCCCACGGGCAGGGACGGGTCGGACTGGTGCTGCTGGGTCTGGTCGTGCTCGGCGGGGTCTTCGCCCCGCTGCTCGCGGCCTACCCGCCAGAGCTCCAGCTGGACCAGGCGAACCTGCTCCAGCCGAGCCTCGCGCACCCGCTCGGCACCGACCAGGTCAACCGGGACGTCATGTCCCGGACCCTCTACGGGATCCGGGCCGATCTGGTGATCGTGTTCGTCGCGGTGCCGATCGGCGCGCTGCTCGGCACGGCTGCGGCGCTGCTCGGCACCCTGGCCGGCCCGCTCGACGTCGGGCTGCAGCGGCTGTTCGACCTGCTGCTCGCCTTCCCGACCTTGATCTTCGCCATCGGACTGACCGCGGTCGCCGGACCGGGCACCTGGACGGTGATCGCCGTCATCGCGATCGTGGAGACGCCGATCTTCGCCCGGGTGCTGCGCAGCGCCATCCTCAAGGTCCAGGCGCTGCCCTATGTCGAGGCGGCGGAGACCATCGGGGCCGGGCGCTGGTGGGTGCTGCGGCGGCACGTGCTGCCCAACGCCGCCGAACCGCTCGGGGTGCAGCTGGCCGTCTCGCTCTCGCTCGCGGTCTTCGTGGAGAGCGCCATGAGCTTCCTGGGCATCGGCGTCCGACCCCCGGCGCCCTCGCTCGGCGGCCTGATCAGCGACGGCATCGACTACACCGACAGCAATGTCGCGTTCGTGCTGGGTCCGCTGGCCGTCGTCGTGGTGCTGGTGCTGGCCCTGCAGCTGCTGTCCCGCGCGCTGGCCGGGGCCCGGCGGGTGACCCGATGACCCTCGAGCAACCGGGCCCGCAGGGCCACCCGGCCTACGACGGTTTCGCCGGCCGGATCGGCCGCACGATCTCGGAGTCCCGGCCGGCCTGGCCGTCCCCGACCCGGTCGCCGGCCGGGGCTCCGAACCTCGTGATCGTGCTGGTCGACGACCTCGGCTTCGCCGACATCGGCCCCTACGGCAGCGAGATCGACACCCCGCACCTGAACCAGCTCGCGGCGGAGGGTCTGACCTTCACCGGCTACCACACGACGCCGCTGTGCTCGCCGTCCCGCGCGGCGCTGCTCACCGGCCTCAACCCGCACCGGGCCGGCTTCGCCTTCCCGGCGAACTCCGATCCCGGCTACCCCGCCTATTCCTTCGAGCTGCCGGAGGACGTGCCCACGATCGCGGAGTCGGTCCGAGCGCAGGGCTACGCCACGTTCATGCTGGGCAAGTGGCACCTCACCGGTGACCGGGCGCTGCACGACGCGGCGGACCGCTCGTCCTGGCCGTTGGCCCGCGGGTTCGACCGGTACTTCGGCAGCATGGAGGGCTTCACCAACCTGCACGCGCCGCACCGGCTCGTCTGGGACAACTCGCCCTTCCCGGTCGACTGCTACCCGGACGGCTACTACCTGACCGACGACCTGACGGAGCGGGCCGTGGAGATGATCCACGCCCTCCGCGCCAACGACGCCAGAAAACCCTTCCTGCTCTACCTGGCCCACCACGCCGTGCACGGGCCCGTGCAGGCCAAGGAGGGCGACATCGCGAAGTACGCCGGGGTCTACGACGGCGGCTGGGACGCCATCCGCCAGGCGCGGTTCGACCGTCAGCTCGAGCTGGGCATCTTCCCGCCCGGCACCCGGCTGCCCGACCGCAACACCGAGCGCGGCCGCGAGGCGCCGCCCTGGGATGGCCTGACGCCTGACCAGCAGCGCCGCTATGCCCGCTACATGCAGGTGTACGCCGGTGCCGTCGATGCGGTGGACGCCAGCCTGGGCCGGCTGCTGGCCACCCTCGAGGCCTACGGTGAACGCGAGAACACGCTGATCGTCTTCACCTCTGACAACGGGGGCACGGCGGAGGGCGGGCTCGAGGGCACCCGGAGCTACTTCAGCCAGTTCGCGCACGTCGCTGGTCTGCCCGCCGACTGGGACCGCGACGTCGAACGCGATCTCGACCTGATCGGCGGCCCGCAGACGACCGTCCACTACCCACGAGGCTGGGGACAGGCGTCGAACACCCCGTTCCGGCTCTACAAGGGCGACACCTACGCCGGCGGGATCAGGGCTCCGCTGATCGTGAGCTGGCCCGCCGGTGGGCTGCGGCGAGGCGACGACGACGGGCGACGGCGTCAGTACGTGCACGTCACCGACCTGACACCCACTCTGCTCGACCTGGCCGGTCTGACCCCGCTGGCGACACGTCACGGGCGGCCGTCGCCGGCACCGGACGGGGTCAGCGCCGCGGAGGTGTTCCGCTCTCCGCAGGCTGAGGTCGCTCACCAGGAGCAGTACACCGAGACGGGCGGCAACCGGGCCTACCAGACGACGCGCTGGAAGATCGTCACCCAGCACCAGCCGGGACACGCGTTCGACGACGCCGAGTGGCGGCTCTACGACCTGCTCGCCGACCCAACCGAGACCACCGACCTCGCGGCCAGCCATCCCGACGTGCTGGCCCAGCTGGCGGCGGCCTGGGAGGCGTCGGCCTGGCAGAACCGGGTGTTCCCGCTCGACGACCACGGACCGGCGTCGTCGCTGCGCCGGCCGGACGACGCGCACCTGGCGGAGTCGGTGACACTGCTGCCGGGCACCCCCACCCTGGAGCGGTTCCGCTCCGCCCAGCTGATCGCTCACCGCGACTTCGTCGTCTCGGCTGCGTTCCACGTCGCCTCCGGTGACCAGGGCGTACTGGTCGCGCACGGGGATCAGGGGGGCGGCTACCTGGTCGAGGTCCGGACCGACGACCGTGGCGCGCCCAGCGCGCGCTTCGTGCTCAACGCGTACGGCCGGATGCACCGCAGCAAACCGGTTCCGCTGCTCACCGGGGAGAACGACCTCGTTCTGCAGGTGCGGGTGCGGCCCGGCTTCCGCTGGGACGTCGTGCTCACCGACGGCGTCTCCGTCTCGACCCTCGAGGACCTCCCGCAGCTGCTGGGCATGGCACCGTTCACCGGCATCAGCGTCGGCGCCGACCGCGCGGGACCGGTGGACTGGGAGCTGCATTGCCGGCACGGCAGCTTCCCCTTCTCGGGAACGCTGCACCACGTCCGCTACCACCCGGGGCCGCTCAGCGCTGATGCCCCCGCCGAACGGGCCCGCGTCTGGGCCGAAGGAGCTGCGATCTATGACTGATCTCATCGAGGACCAGGACCGGGGCCGGGTCCGTGACACCGCCCGGGAGGAGGTGCCGGGGCCGCGCCCGCTGCGCCGAGACGCGGTGCTTCGGGTGGACGGTCTGCGAGTGGCCTTCGAGGGCTTCGACGGGCCACCGGCGGTGGAGGACGTGTCCTTCTCCGTGCTCCGCGGTGAGGTGCTGGCGCTCGTCGGGGAGTCGGGGTCAGGCAAGAGCGTGACCGCCCAGGCCGTGCTGGGCCTGCTCCCGGCCTCGGCGCGCACCGCCGGCTCCGTCCAGCTGACCTCGTCGCCGTCGGAGCGTCCCGCGCACGAGCAGCCGAACCTGCTCCGGGCGGCCGAGCCGGCCTGGCGCGGGGTGCGCGGTCGCCAGGCGGCTCTGGTCTTCCAGGAGCCGCAGTCCGCGCTGAACCCCGTGCGCACCGTGGGGTGGCAGCTGGGTGAGGCGGTCCGCGCGCACCAGCGGATCGGCCGACGGGCGGCGCGCCGGCGTGCCGTCGAGCTGCTGGAGCTGGTCGGCATCCCGGATCCGGGTCGTCGGGCCGACGCGTACCCGCACCAGCTGTCGGGCGGCCAGAAGCAGCGCGTGGTGATCGCGCTGGCGCTGGCGAACGAGCCTGCGCTGCTGATCGCCGACGAGCCGACGACGGCGCTGGACGTGACCGTGCAGGCCGAGATCCTGCAGCTGCTCGGTGAGCTGCGGGAGCGGCTGGGCACCGCGGTGCTGCTGATCACGCACAACATGGGTGTGGTCGCCGACCTCGCCGACCGGGTGCTGGTGATGCGGCGCGGGCGGATGGTGGAGCGGGGCGAGGTGCTGTCGCTGTTCGCCGGGCCGTTCACCGACTACGCCCGGGACCTGCTGACCGCGGTGCCGCGGCTTCCGGTGCCGGCTGCGGCCCGGCCGGTCGTGCCGGCGTCCGTCCCCGACGGCGCGCAGCCTGCCCAGGCCGAGGTCGTGCAGGCAGCTCTCGAGCTGACCGGGCTCTCCGTGGACTACCCCGGCCGCTGGGGCCGCCCACCGTTCCGGGCGCTCAGCGACGTGAGCGTGGTGCTCCAGCCCGGCCGCGTCCTCGGTGTGGTGGGGGAGTCCGGCTCGGGCAAGACGACCCTGGCCAAGGTGGTGAGTGGGCGGCTCCCGCCCGCCGCCGGCGCGGTCCGCGTCGACGGGGTCGACCTCGGGGCAGCGTCCTCGACCGAGCTCCGGGCGCTGCGGAGCCGGCTGGGGGTGGTCCACCAGGACCCTGCCACCACCCTGGACCCGCTGCTCAGCGTGGCGGACAGCGTCGCGGAACCCCTGCTCGTGCACGGCGTCGCCCGCGGTGCCGACCTGCGCCGTCGGGTCCGGGCGCTGCTCGACGACGTCGCGCTCCCGGCCGGTACCGAGCACCGGTTGCCGCACGAGCTGTCAGGCGGGCAGCGTCAGCGGGTCGCGCTGGCCCGGGCGCTGGCGCTGCGTCCGGCACTGCTGCTCGCCGACGAGCCGACGAGCGCGCTGGACGTCACCGTCCAGGCGGCGGTCCTGCGGCTGCTCGCCGACCTGCAGGCCGAGCTCGGCTTCGCCTGCGTCTTCATCAGCCACGACCTCGCGGTCGTGAACGAGGTGAGCCACGACGTCCTGGTGCTGAGGCAGGGCGGGGTCGTCGAGCAGGGTCCGACAGCCCAGGTGCTGACCCGGCCCCGCGAGGACTACACCCGCCGCCTGCTGGAGGCCGTTCCGCTTCCCGACCCCGTGGAGCAGCGGCTGCGTGGCCGGAGCCGAGAGGCCTAGGTCCTGACTCGGTCGCGGCTGGCCGCTCAGCGACCTACGGGTGAGGAGACGGCCTCCACGGTCGCGCCCTCGGTGGCCGATGCCGCGCGCTGGCGCCACAGCCACCACACGTCCCGGCCGAACGACTCGGCCAACAGGGCGAGGGCCACCACGATCGCCACGTCCTCAGCGACGCGGGGGAGGACGTCAGCCGCCACGACGGTGAGCACGATCCCCTGCGTCGCCGCTACCGGCTTCCGCCAGTAGCGCGCCGGCAAGGTCCCGCGCATCCAGGGCAGCAGCCAGCCGGCGGCCACGAACAGGTAGCGCGCGGCCCCGATCGCCAGCACCCAGGGGCCGACCTCACGGGCGACGTGCAGGCTCAGGACGAGAATCAGGAAGGCGTCCACCTCCATGTCGAAGCGGGCTCCGAGGGCCGATGAGGTGCCGGTCCGGCGGGCGACCCAGCCGTCGACGCCGTCCAGGACGAGCGCAACCGCGGCAAGCGCGACCAGGGCGGTCAGCGCTGCCGGCCGGACGAACGCGTCCGCGACGAGGGCGGTCACCCCACCGACCAGCACGGTCCTGGTCAGGGTGACCCGGTCCGCGGGGCCCAGCAGCGGGGCGCCGAAATGGTCGAGCCCGTAGGACAGGACCGCGGTCGCGGTCACGCCGCAGATGAGCCCGACCACCCAGCCCACGCCGGTCAACCCCACCGTGCCGGCGAGCAGCAGCAGGAGCGCCGCCTGCCCGACCAGCCCGGCCAGCGGTCCCCGGTGAACAATGTGCATCCCGCCTCCGTCTGCCAGAGTGTCCAGCACCTAAGACGGAACAGGGAATGGTGGCGTTCACCTCGACATCCTCAGCAGAACCGATGGCACGGCGTGCCGCGCGTGCGTTCTGGGTCACCGGACCGGGACGCGGCGAGATCCGGCCGCTGACGCTGCCGGTGCCCGGCCCCGACGAGGTCCTCGTGCGCGCCGTCCGCTCCGGAGTCAGCCGGGGGAGCGAGACGCTCGTCTTCACCGGTCGGGTGCCGCGGAGCCAGTACGGCGTGATGCGGGCACCCTTCCAGACCGGCGACTTCCCCGGCCCGCTGACCTACGGCTACCTCAGCGTCGGCGTCGTGGAGGAGGGTCCGGCAGGCCTGCGGGGCCGCACCGTGTTCTGCCTGCACCCGCACCAGACCTCCTATGTCGTGCCGGCCCGGGCAGTCGTCACGGTGCCGGACGACGTCCCGCCGGCGCGGGCCGTGCTGGCCGGCACCGTGGAGACTGCCGTCAACGCGCTCTGGGACGCTGCTCCGCTGATCGGCGACCGGGTCAGCGTGGTCGGGGCCGGCATGGTCGGCTGCTGCGTCGCCCGCCTGCTGGCGCGTTTCCCCGCCGTCCGGGTCACCCTCGTCGACGTGGACCCGGCCCGGGCCGAGATCGCGGCCGCGCTGGGCGTCGACTTCGCCCTGCCGGCGCAGGCGAGCGCCGAACAGGACCTCGTCGTGCACACGAGCGCCACGGCTGCAGGACTGCAGCAGTCCCTGGATCTCCTCGTCGCCGAGGGGACGGTGCTGGACCTCAGCTGGTACGGCGACGCGGACGTGACCTTGTCGCTCGGGTCCGCGTTCCACTCCCGCCGCCTGGGCATCCGGGCGAGCCAGGTCGGCATGGTCGCACCGGCTCGTCGCTCGACCCGGACGACGACCGCCCGGCTGGAGCTGGCGCTGGACCTGCTCCGTGACCCTGCCTTCGACGCACTCCTCAGCGGTAGCTCCCGCTTCGAGGAGCTGCCCGACGTCCTGCCCCGGCTGGCGTCCGGCGACCTGCCGGCGCTCTGCCACGTTCTCACCTATGACGAGGAGTAGCTCCGTGTTCAGCGTGACGGTTCGCGACCACATGATGATCGCCCACAGCTTCCGCGGCGAGACCTTCGGACCGGCGCAGCGGCTGCACGGGGCGACCTACGTCGTCGATGCCACCTTCCGCCGGCTCGCCCTGGATGAGGACAACCTGGTGGTGGACATCGGGCGTGCCGGTGAGCAGCTGCGGGCCGTGCTCGCCGAGCTCAGCTACCGGAATCTCGACGAGGAGCCGGATTTCGCCGGGATCAACACCTCGACCGAGGCCTTGGCCCGAGTCGTCGCGGACCGGCTGGCCGAGCGGGTGCGGGCCGGCGGCCTCGGTCCGGGGGCGGAGGGTCTGGCGGGGATCATGGTGACGCTGCACGAGTCCCACGTCGCCTGGGCCAGCTACGAGCGGTCACTGTGACCGCGCTGCACGTCGTGCTGCCCGTGGGGGTGGACGACCCGGCGCATCCCAGCGGCGGCAATCTCTACGACCGGCGGATCTGCGACGGGCTCGCCGCGACCGGCTGGCAGCTGCATGAGCATCAGGCGGCGGGCTGCTGGCCCTGGCCGGACAGCAGAGCCGAAGCCGCCTTGGCCCGGCTGCTCGCCGCGGTTCCCGACGACGCCCTCGTGCTGGTCGACGGGCTGATCGCCTCGGCCGTCCCGTCCGTCCTCGTGCCGGAAGCCGACCGGCTGCGGCTCGTCGTCCTCGTCCACCTGCCGCTCGGAGAGGGCCCTCCCGGACACCAGGTAGCCGAGGCGGAGAAGCGTGAGGGAGCCGTTCTGTCCGCCGCCCGTGCTGTTCTCAGCACCAGCGCGTGGACCCGTCGCCGGCTCCTCGCCCGCTATCCGCTGGCTCCGGACCGGCTTCATGTTGCCGAGC
Organism: Friedmanniella sp.; assembly: GCA_045806705.1. Lineage (GTDB taxonomy): Bacteria > Actinomycetota > Actinomycetes > Propionibacteriales > Propionibacteriaceae > Microlunatus. The sequence continues at coordinate 9,919 of JBJMIS010000088.1, read as the reverse complement.
CAGGAGTGGATCCGGCCCCGCCGGCCGCCGGGACCGGCGACGGCGGCGAGCTGTTGTGTGTGGCCGCGGTCACCGAGCACAAGGGCCACGACCTGCTGCTCACCGCACTGGCTGACCTCGCCGACCGGCCCTGGCGCTGCGTCTGCGTCGGTGCCCTGGACCGCGAGCCGGACTTCGTCGACAGATTGCGCCGCCAGGCGGCCGATGCGGGCATCGGGGACCGGGTCTGCTGGCGTGGCGCCCTGTCCGGCCAGGAGCTGGACCAGGCGTATGCCGGCGCTGACGCGCTCGTCCTCGCCTCGCGAGCCGAGACCTACGGCATGGTCGTCACCGAGGCCTTGGCCCGCGGGCTGCCTGTCATCGCGACCGCCGTCGGCGGGCTGCCCGAGACCCTGGGCTGGGTGGCCGGCGAGCGTCCCGGTCTCCTCGTTCCGCCCGCCGACCCGGCCGCCCTCGCCGCGGCGCTGCGCGGCTGGCTGACCGACCGGAGCCTGCGACAGGACCTGCGACGGGCGGCTCAGGAGCGACGGCGGAGCCTCACCGGATGGGCCAGGACGACCGGCCAGGTCGCCCGAGCGCTCGTCGAGGCCGCGGCATGAGCGCGGTGGCGGCCGGGCTCAGCCCGAACTGGCTGGCGCTGCGGGAGCCGGCCGACGCTGCGGCGCGCGCGGTCGAGCTGGTGGAGGAGCTGCGACGGCAGCTCCCTGCTGGTGGTCCGGTCGTGATCCACGACCTGGGCTGCGGCACCGGCTCGATGGGGCGGTGGCTGGCTCCGCAGCTGCCCGGGCCTCAGCACTGGGTGCTCTACGACCGGGAGGCCGACCTGCTCGCCCATGCCGCTGCGGCTAGCCCCGCCGCGGCGGCCGATGGGACGGTGGTCACGGTGGAGACCCGGCAGCGAGAGCTCGGCGGGTTGGAGCCCGCCGAGCTGGCCGGCGCCTCGCTGGTCACCGCCTCGGCGTTGCTCGACATGCTGACCGTCACCGAGGTCGAACGCCTCGTCGCGACCTGTGCCGACGCGCGGTGCCCGGTCCTGTTCACCCTGTCGGTGGTCGGTCGGGTCGAGCTCTCGCCGGCCGACCCGCTGGACACGACTGTCGCTGCGGCATTCAACGCTCACCAGCGTCGCACCACCGGCGGTCGACGGCTGCTGGGTCCCGACGCCGCCGACACCGCCGCCGACCTGTTCAGCCGGCTCGGTGCCGAGGTGTTGGTGCGGCCCAGCCCGTGGCGGCTGGGTGCCGCGGAGGGCGAGCTTGCCGCTGCCTGGTTCACCGGCTGGCTGGCGGCAGCCCGCGAGCAGCGCCCTCAGCTGACCGAGGCCACCCAGGACTACGCGCGGCGCCGGCTGGCTGCTGCGGCGGAGGGCCGGCTCGGGGTCACCGTGCATCACCGCGACCTGCTGGTGCGGCCTCCCCGATGAGGTACCGGCGTGATCAACCAATCCTCAGCGGGACGCGCCTGGCTGGACAACAATGTGGAGGCCAGCAGCCAACGGTGGGTGCCGGGCAGTGCCTGACCAGGTGGGGGGAGCCATGAGTCGGACGGTCTGGGCCTGGGTCCGGCTGCTGGCCGCCGCCGCGATCCTGGCTGTCCTCGTGCGGCACGTGGGCGCCGGCCCCTTCCTCGACGGCCTGCGCAAGGTGAGTGGCTGGTCTCTCGCCACGGCGGCCGGCCTGACGCTGGTCACCACGGTCTGCTCCGCCTGGCGCTGGCGCGCGGTCGCCCGCGGTCTGGGAGTCGGTCTCCCGCTCGGCACCGCGACGGCCGCCTACTACCGCTCGCAGTTCCTCAACACGGTGCTGCCCGGCGGGATCCTCGGTGACGTGCACCGCGCTGTCAGCCACGGCCGCCAGGCCGGCGACGTGGGGCGGGGGCTCCGTGCCGTCGCCTGGGAGCGCTCGGCCGGACAGCTCCTGCAGGTGGTCGTCGCGCTGACCGTGCTCCTCGTGCTGCCCTCACCCGTCCGGCCGTTCCTTCCGGTCGCGTTGGTGGTGACGGCGGCGGCCGCGCTGGTCGCCGCACTGGTGCTCCGCGTCCTGCCGCGGGAGGGCACGACGCGCCGAGCCCGCGCGGTGCGGGCGGCGGCCCTGGATGTCCGGAACGGGCTGCTGGCACCGGGAGCCTGGCCGGCCGTCGTGGTCGCCTCGCTCCTCGTCATCGCCGGCCACACCGCCACCTTCGTCGTCGCGACCCGCACCGCCGGTGTCGACGCCCCGCTCCTGCAGATGCTGCCGCTCGTGATGCTGGTGATGCTGGCGATGGCGATTCCCACCAACATCGGCGGCTGGGGGCCACGGGAGGGCGTGGCGGCCTGGTTGTTCGCGATCGCTGGCCTCGGCGCCGCACAGGGCGTCGCCGCCGCGACCGTCTACGGGGTGATGGTTCTCGCGGGAACGCTGCCCGGCGCGGTCGTGCTGCTGGTGTCCTGGGCCTCACCCGGTCGGCCGGCGCACCCCGAGCCGGCGGGCGACCCGACAGCGTCCGGCGAGCCGACGCCGACCCTGCCTCGAGCCGGGGACCTGGCCCGTGGCTGAGCGTCCCTACACACTGCTGAGCTGCGCGATGTCTCTCGACGGCTACCTGTCGGGGGCGGCCGGGGAGCCGCTGCCGCTGTCCAACGCGGCCGACCTGGACCGGGTGGACGGTGTCCGGGCTTCCTGCGACGCGATCCTCGTCGGAGCCACCACCGTCCGGCACGACAACCCGCGCCTGCTGGTGCGGTCGACCGCGCGGCAGGACGCCCGGCTGGCCCGGGGCCTGCCACCGTCGCCGACGAAGGTGACCGTCACTGCGGGCGGCGAGCTGGACGCCGGCTCCGCCTTCTTCGTCGCCGGCGACACGACCAAGCTGGTGTACTGCGCCAGCGCCAGCCTGGACCGGACGCGCCGGCGGCTGGGGGCGGTGGCCACGGTGGTGGAGGCCGGCCAGCCGGTGGACCTGCGCCGGGTCGCCGAGGACCTGCACGCCCGGGGCGTACGGCGGCTCCTCGTCGAGGGCGGCGGGACCGTGCACACACAGCTGCTCACCGCCGACCTCGTCGACGAGCTGCAGGTCGTCGTCGCCCCGGTGTTCGTCGGCGACTCCCACGCACGACGGTTCGTCGGGGACGGGAAGTTCCCCTGGGGGCCGCAGCGGCGGGCGGTGCTGGCCGCGGTCCGACAGCTCGACGACGTGGTGCTTCTGCAGTACGCACTTTCCGCCCGGTTCTGCCCCGACGCGCTTCAGGAGGCCTGATGTCCCTCACCCTGCCCGAGGCGACGATCCGCACGCAGGTGACCTTGCCGCTCCGGTTCGTCGACGGCTACACCACCGGCGCCCGAGTCTTCACGTTCGACGGTCTCGTCGACGGACTCGAGCATCTGGCACTGGGCCTCGGCTGGGCGGCCGAGGTGCCGAGACCGGAGGCGGTCCCCGCCAGCGTGCCGCTGGTGCGGCCGCACAGCGAGTGCCTGACGGGGGACGTCTTCGGCAGCCAGCGCTGTGACTGCGGCGCGCAGCTGCGCGAGGCGGTGCAGCGGATCGCCGAGGCCGGCGGGTACCTGCTGTACCTGCGGCAGGAAGGGCGCGGGATCGGGCTGTACCCCAAGCTCGACGCCTACCTGCTGCAGGACGCCGGTCTGGACACCTACCAGGCCAACCTCGCCCTCGGTCACGGGGAGGACGAGCGCGACTACACCGTCGCGGCGCAGATGCTGCGCACGCTCGGCCTGCACGAGGTCGCCCTGCTGAGCAACAACCCCGACAAGGCCGCCCAGCTGGCGCGGCTCGGCGTCACCGTGACGACGCAGGTACCCACCCGCGTCCACCTCTCGCCGACCAACGCCGACTACCTGGCGGCGAAGGTGTACCGCGGCGGCCACACCCTCCAGCTGTCCTCGGCCGACCTGGCCCAGCCCGCATGGCCGCCATCGGATCGTCGGCCGGGCAGCCGGGCGCGATGACCACGGCCGGTCCCACGGTCGCCGAACCCCGTTCTGGCAGCTGGTCGTCGCGTCAACCAGGGGTGCCGACCACCGACGTCGTGCTGCTGCGTCATGGTGACACCCGGCTGACGCCGGAGCGCAGGTTCTCCGGCACCGGCAGCGGCGATCCCGGCTTGTCCGCTGCCGGCCGGGAGCAGGCGCGGCGGGCTGCTCGTGCGCTGGTGGTCCGGTCGACGTCCCTGACGGCCGTCGTGTCGTCCCCGCTGCGCCGCTGCCGGGAGACCGCCGAGGTCGTCGCCGGCGAGCTGCAGCTGCCGGTCGAGGTGGAGAACGACCTGCGTGAAGCCGACTTCGGTGACTGGGAAGGACTCACCTTCGCCGAGGTCGAGCATCGCTACCCCGCGGACCTGGGGGCGTGGCAGCGGTCCACCGACGTGGCGCCGACTGGAAGCCGCGAGAGCTTCAGCGACGTCCTGCAGCGGGTCGCCGGTGTGGTGGACCGGCTGCGCTCGGCGTACCCCGGCTCCGCCGTGCTCGCGGTCACCCACGTGACACCGATCAAGGGTTTCGTGGCCCACGCGCTGAACGCGCCCGCGCGGGCCTTCTTCGCGATGGAGCTCTCCTCGGCCGCGATCTCCCGCGTCACCTACACCGGGTCCGACCGGCTGCTCCGCTCGTTCAACGACACCTCCCACCTGGCCTGACGTCAGCCCCGACCGCCCCAGGGGCTGTCGGTCATGACGGCCTGCGGAAGCGGCGACGCACGCGAGGATCGTCCTCGAAGTTGCCGCTGGTTGGACTCCCTCCTTTGACTGACGGGGACTACCTCAACCCGGGGGTGCTTCCGGTGGATGTTCGACCTCCCGGCTGTAGAGCGGAGCCGCTATCGGGGTGCGGTGCGCGGTATCGGGCCTCCCCGTGGTCACGGCCGGTCGGAAGCTGTCCATGGTGTCAGCGGCTCCGACGAGGTGGGCCAGCCGCGCGAGCTCGGACGCGAAGAACGGCGGCTCTCCCGGGCGACCGATGACGACCGCGCGTTCCGGCCAGATGGGGGCGACGACGGCATGGTGGGCCGCCCACCCGGGCAGCCAGCCCGGCTCGAGATCGACCCTGTGGACCACGTCGAACGGACTGAAGCGCTGCGTCACTTCGGGCTCCAGATGGGGAGCGCCGGGGCTGCTGAAGGTGACCTGCGGGGTATCGGAGACCTGCAGCAGCAGGCTCCACTCGGCCCGGAAGACCAGCGGGGCAGCCACCACCAGAGTCTCACCGGCGCGCCGACGATCGGCGGCGATCCGCCGGTGAAGCTCGACGTCCAGCTCGATGCCGCCACCCCGGGGATAGTTCCGAACCCATTGGACCTGGACCCCAGGCAGGCTGTCACACGCTGCCACGAGCGAGCGGACCGTCTGGTGGGGCGGCAGGTCGAGAATGAACTCCTCAACCTCGGTCTCACCGCGTTTCTCCACAATCTCGACCAGGTTGATGTCAGCACCGATCGCCCCCATGGCGGACGCGACAGCCCCCAGGCCTCCCGGCCTGTTCGGGAGCAGCACCCGCAGAAGCAGCACAGGGCATCAGCTGCTAGGCCGCGGTTCGAGGTGACTCGGAGCGCGCAACGTGCGCCAGGGCCGACCGGCTCTGGGTAGGGCGCACCCTCAGATCGAGCATGGCCCATGGTGACACGCGAGGAGGGTCTGTACCTCCGACGGACAGCCCTTGGGGTTCCGTACCCCCTGGGGGTATAGTCTGGTCGAGCCCGAGGGAGATGAAGGAATGGACGACAACACGAAGCATCACGGCTACATCCAGCACAAGGACGACTACCTGAAGCGGCTGCGGCGGATCGAGGGCCAGGCGCGCGGCCTCCAGCGGATGGTGGAGGAGGAGCAATACTGCATCGACATCCTCACCCAGGTGTCCGCCATGACCAAGGCCCTGCAGTCGGTCTCGCTGGGATTGCTCGACGAGCACCTCAGTCACTGCGTGGTCGACGCCGTCGCCGCCGGCGGTCCGGAGGCCGACGTCAAGCTGCAGGAGGCCTCGGCCGCCATCGCCCGTCTGGTCCGGTCCTGACCGACCTCCACAACGCACCTACCGGGTGAGCACTGCTTGCCCGCCCCGAAGACGAAAGGCAACCCCATGAGCTCCACCACCACCTACACCGTCGCCGGCATGACCTGCGGGCACTGCGTCAGTGCCGTGACCGAGGAGGTCGGCAAGATCCCGGGTGTGCTCGACGTCCAGGTCGACCTGGCGACCGGCGCGGTCGACGTCGCCAGCGCAGAGCCGGTCGACACCGCGGCCGTCAGGGACGCCGTCGAAGAGGCCGGCTACGAGCTGGTCGACGGCTGACCGAACGCCCGACCCGAGAACTGCAGCAGGAGAGGAGAGGAGCTGTGAGCTCCAGCAGCCAGGCCGCCCATCGGCTGGACGCCACCGGCGCCACCGAGATCGAGCTCGAGATCGGCGGCATGACCTGCGCCTCCTGCGCTGCTCGGGTGGAGAAGCGGCTCAACAAGATCGACGGTGTCACCGCTAGTGTCAACTACGCGACGGAGAAGGCCCGGGTGGCCTTCCCCCCGACGGTGACCAGCGACGAGCTCGTCGCGACCGTCGAGAAGGCCGGTTACACCGCCACGCGCCCGGCACCACCGGTCCTGCAGCCTCGGGGGACGGAAGCGGCGACCAGTGACCGGACGCGTAGCCTGCGCCGACGGCTGGTGGTCTCCACGGTGCTCACGGTGCCGGTCGTGCTGATGGCCATGGTGCCGGCCCTGCAGTTTCCCTCCTGGCAGTGGCTGTCGCTCGCCCTGGCGACGCCGGTGGTGGTCTGGGGCGGCTGGCCGTTCCACCGGGCCGCGGCGACCAACCTGCGGCACGGTGCGACCACGATGGACACGCTGATCTCCCTGGGCACCCTCGCCGCTTTCGGCTGGTCGTTGTACGCCCTGTTCCTGGGCACGGCCGGGATGCCGGGAATGCGGCATCCCTTCGAGCTGACGATCGCCCGGAGCGACGGAGCCGGCAACATCTATCTCGAGGCCGCCACCGGGGTCACGACGTTCCTGCTCGCCGGGCGCTATGTCGAGGCGACGTCGAAACGACGTGCCGGCGCCGCCCTGCGGGCCCTGCTGGAGCTCGGCGCCAAGGAGGTGTCGGTGCTCCGGGCGGGCCGGGAAGAGCGCATCCCCGCGGAGCAGCTCCTGGTGGGGGACCGCTTCGTGGTGCGGCCCGGGGAGAAGATCGCGACCGACGGGGTCGTCGAGGAGGGGACATCGGCCGTTGACGCGTCGATGCTGACCGGCGAGTCGGTCCCGGTCGAGGTGGGACCGGGCGACGCCGTGGTCGGCGCCACCGTGAACGCCGGCGGCCGGATGGTCGTGGTCGCCACCCGGGTCGGTGCCGACACCCAGCTGGCGCAGATGTCGCGCCTCGTCGAGGACGCCCAGAACGGCAAGGCCCAGGTCCAACGTCTGGCCGACCGTATCTCCGCGGTGTTCGTCCCGATCGTGCTCGTGCTCGCCGCGGCGACGCTGGCCGTCTGGATCGCCGTCGGAGCCGGCTCCGCCGCGGCCTTCACGGCGGCGGTCGCGGTGCTGATCATCGCCTGCCCCTGCGCGTTGGGTCTCGCCACGCCGACCGCGCTGATGGTCGGCACGGGGCGTGGCGCGCAGCTCGGCATCCTGCTCAGGGGGCCCGAGGTGCTGGAGTCCACCCGCCGGGTGGACACCGTCGTGCTGGACAAGACGGGCACCGTCACGACCGGGCAGATGTCGCTGCTGGACGTCGTCGTCGCCCCCGGGGAGGACCGGGACGAGGTGACCCGGCTGGCCGGTGCCGTGGAGAACGCCTCCGAGCACCCCATCGCCCGGGCCATCGCCGCCAGCGCCGCCGCCCAGAACGGTTCGCTGCCCGTGGTGGCTGGTTTTACGAACCTGCCTGGCCGCGGTGTCCGTGCCGTGGTCGAGGGGCACACCGTCCTGGTCGGACGCCGGGTCGTGCTCGACGCGCCGTCCACGGCGGTCCCGGAGGAGCTCGAACGGGCCCTCGCAGCCGCGGAGGCCGAGGGACGGACCGCGGTTCCGGTGGCCTGGGACGGGCGGGTCCGGGGAGTCCTGGTGGTCGCGGACACCGTCAAGCCCACCTCCGCCGAGGCCGTCGCGCAGCTGCGGCGGCTGGGGCTGACCCCCATCCTGTTGACGGGTGACAATCTCCGGGTGGCCGAGGCGGTCGCCGCTCAGCTGGGCATCGAGCAGGTGGTCGCCGAGGTGCTGCCGCAGGACAAGGTGGACGTCATCGTCCGGCTGCAGGGCGAGGGCAAGGTGGTCGCCATGGTCGGTGACGGGGTGAACGACGCAGCCGCCCTCGCCCAGGCCGACCTGGGCCTGGCGTTGGGAACCGGCACTGACGTCGCCATCGAGGCCGCTGACCTCACCCTGGTCCGCGGCGACCTGCGCGCAGCCGCCGACGCCATCCGGCTGGCTCGCCGGACGCTGCGCACGATCCAGGGCAACCTCTTCTGGGCCTTTGCCTACAACGTGGCGGCGCTCCCGCTGGCCGCGGCCGGGTTCCTCAACCCGATGCTGGCCGGCGCAGCGATGGCCTTCTCGTCGGTGTTCGTCGTTCTCAACAGCCTCCGCCTTCGCCGCTTCCGGGTCCTTGACGGCAACGACGCCGGCATCGGTGCCCTGCCGGGGTAGGGAAAAAGGCGAGGCCAGACCAACGAGGACCCGGTCGTGGAGGTCCTTGACAATGGGGGAGTGGCGGAGTTTGCTGGCCAAGCCGCCGGATGTCAAGCCTGGTGGCCATCTGCCCTCACCTTCCACGCTCAGGAGACTCGATGTCGCGTCCCCAGTCCGAATCGGACTACCTCGCCTCGCTGGTGCCGCCGTCCGTGGCGGCTCTGGGGCTGAGCCGCCGGTCGCTGCTCAAGACCGCCCTCGGAGCGGCGGCTGTGGTGGGGGCGCCAGGGCTGCTGGCCGCCTGCTCAGGCGGTGACGCGGCTCCCAGCTCGAGCAGCTCGGGTGCCGGTGGGACCGGCGGCGGCTCGCCGACCGGCACGGTGACCTGGGGCACGAACGAGAGCGGCACCACCTTCGCCAAGCAGTTTCAGGCCGAGGCCGCCGACTTCACCAAGAAGAGCGGCGTCAAGGTCGACATCAACGCCGTCGACCACAACACCTTCCAGGAGAACATCAACAACTACCTGCAGGGCAGCCCGGACGACGTCTTCACCTGGTTCGCCGGCTACCGGATGAAATTCTTCGCCTCTCGGGGCCTCATCGGTGATATCAGCGACATCTGGCCGCTCGACGGCATCGGCGAGTCCTTCAAAGCGGCCTCCACCGGCGACGACGGCAAGCAGTACTTCGCCCCGCAGTCCTACTATCCCTGGGCGATCTTCTACCGCAAGTCGGTTTGGGCTGACAAGGGTTACCAGGTGCCCAAGAATCTCGACGAACTCGAAGCGCTGGCCAAGAAGATGCAGGCCGACAAGCTAGTTCCGATCGCCTTCGCTGATAAGGACGGCTGGCCGGCGATGGGCACTTTCGACGCCCTCAACATGCGGATCAACGGATATCAGTACCACATTGACCTGATGGCAGGGCAGAAAGCTTGGGACTCAGCAGAGACGAAGAAGGTCTTCGATACGTGGCGGATGTTGCTGCCCTACCACCAGACCAACCCGCTCGGCCGGACCTGGCAGGAGGCTGCTCAGACCTTGCAGCAGAAGAAAGCGGGCATGTATCTGCTCGGCACCTTCATGAACGAACAGTTCCCCGAGAAGGAGCGCAACGACCTGGACTTCTTCACGTTCCCTGAGATTGACCCAGCCATTGGAGCCGACTGCCTCGATGCTCCAATCGACGGAGACTGCATGTCGGCCAAGCCGAAGAACGAGGCAGGCGCGAAGGCGTTCTTGAAGTACCTGTCTTCTCCTGACTCACTAACGGCCGCTGTCGAGGCGACGAAGCTGCCGTTCATCTCCG
>JBJMIS010000087.1:0-4472 GCA_045806705.1 Friedmanniella sp. | reverse complement strand
GACACGCCGGCGGTGGTCGGCGTTCGGTGCTGGCCACCGGCCGCCGACGATGACATCTTCACCGGGATGAGCGGCGAGGAGACTGCCGGCGGCGGCTTCAGCGTGGACCCCGGCAAGTGTGAGGGCGGCGCGTGGGGGGTGCTGCACGTGCTCGCCGGCTACCAGGTCAGCGGGGGAGGGCTGCGTGCGGTGTGCCGCTGCGGGCACACCGGCCCGCCGCGGGCCGGCGAGGCTCGCGCGGCGGCCGCCCTGGATTAGGAGCATCGGCTCGATCCGCTGCAGTGCGGCGTCTGCGAGCGCCAGCGCGTTCCCGACACCATCCTGTGTCGCCCGGAAGAGGTCGGGCTGGTGATCCACCCGGCCATCGGCGGGCCCCTGCCCGACATCGAATACCTGGCCTGCGCCGATGAGCTTCCAATCTGCGCCCAGCTGGCCGCCCGGCTGCAGCAGCGGCTGGCCCGCTCGGTCGCCGAGGCCGACGCCTACTGCAGCAAGCTGCTCCGGCGGCACCTGCGACTGGTCCGCTAGCCATCCGGCACCGCCTGATGGCTAGCGGTTGGTGCTACAGCCGTACTGAAGTGGTGCGCTCGTCGAACCAGAAGTTGTTCCAGGAACCTCTCGGCGATCGGCGTGCCGCACTTGTTCCTGGAACAGGTAATCCGCTTGGGTAGGGCCATGGCTCGCCGTGGACATGGGGGTCGCCCCAGCAAGGGCGACCGCGACCACATCGTCACCCGCCCGAGTCGTGTCGTGGGAGACCTGGTTCGCCAGCGCGCGGAAGAGGCCGGCCTGACGATCAGCGACTACGTCGCCAGCGTGCTTGCAAGAGCACATGGCGTGCCCGAAGCCGACCTAGTTACCTGTGACCGCGACCAGGAGGTGCTGCCGCTCAGCAAGATCGCCTAAATGCGGAAAGGGCGGCCCCCGCACGGGAACCGCCCTCTACCGCTAGATGCCGGATCGGTGCTGCCAACACCTACCCCGGCGACACATCCCCACCCGGCTCTCAACTGGGAGGCTTTGTGCTGCCCGCTCATCGTAAGACGACGCCCTCGTTTGGGCTACCGTCGCACGGTCGCGACACGCAAGAGTTTGGCGACTTCGCCGGGCTCGGGTGGTAGCGGCTGCGCTTCCAACCACCTCACGTCGCGTCTCCGCTGGCATCCGACCGGCACCCGGAGCCACCGCTGGCCTGCCGTCGTGGTGGAGCGCGACTGACTGGGTCGAGGCAGAGGTCCGCGATGCCGTCGACGAGGCCCGCCAGCTGTGCCGCGAACACCACGTCGACCCCGACACCGTCATCGCGGTGGCTCGGGCGATGGCGCACTTCGCCGACTACCGCACGGGACGCGGGTGTCGGCCGACCAACGACCGCCTGTCATCAATGGGGCAGTGCTCGGTCTCGACGGTCCAGCGGTCTCGGCGGGTGCTCAAGGCCCTGGGCCTCGTCGTCGAGGTCGTCGCTGGCCGCTCGGCGATGACGCGCTCAGAGCGCCTGGCGGCCTGGCACAGGGGCTCCTCCCATCGCCGAATCGCCGCTGAGTTCGCCCTGTGTTCGCGCCGTTCTCGGCGTCAACCTGTGGAGCGTGACACCCCACCCGAGGCTCTTAGAGATAACGCTCTATCTCAAGATCGGAACACTCATCTTCGATCCACAACCGAAGCGAGGAAGGGCGCTGCGCGCCCCGCCGCTACCCACAAGGGCCCGCCGCGGCGTCGTCGAGCGGCTTCACCGGCCACGAGACGCCTCGCCGAGGGCACTAGGAGCCGCCTGCGATGGCTGGCCGACGTCTCGGCCTCCCGGTTGGCCCCGCCGCTGCACCGCTTCGCTCAGGCCGGCTGGAGCCCTCGTGACGTCGACCGGGCAGTCGCCGACGCGCTCGCGGCGCGAGGGTGGCGCCTGCCGCGTGAGCTCAAGCAACCCGCGGCGTATCTAGCGACGTTGCTGCGACCGCTGGACCCCACTGATCGGCCGTCGTTGGCCGACGAGTGGATCGCTGAACGCGAGGCGGCGCAGCGGTCCTACGAGCGCCAGCTCGTCTACGGCACGCCGTGTCCCCACGGCCAGCCCGCTGGCGATGTGCCATCGCCGGTGCACGGCTACTTGGCCTGTCCCGGCTGCCGCGCGGCCGCCCGGCTCGACCCGGCCACCGACCTGCCACGTCAAACCGTTCCCGCTGCGCACGGGCCAGTTCCTACTCATGCCCTCGGAGGGCGCCCGGCTGGCCACCCAGCTGCAGCAGCGGCTGGCCCGCTCCGTTGCCCGTCACGGCAGGGGCATGTCCACGCCGGCTGAGGCCTCCTGGGGCTGGTCGTAGCTGACGGTGGCGTCCCACCGGTACCCGCAGTTGCCGTTGAGGCACTTCCACTCGTCGATCAGGGTCAGCCGTGCCATGTCGGCACGCCAGGAGTGCATGATCCGCGCTCCGGCGCATTGAGGACAACGCGTCATGGGGTCACCTGCCGGTCCGGTCGAAGCCGCGGTGCTGTCGGGCATGCCGCGTGACGGGCGTCTCCATCATCTCGGCGGAGGTTCGGCTCGCCACAAGATGCGCCGCGCACGAGTCGGTGCGCGACAGTTCTCCACCTGATGAGGTGATCGTCGTCTAGGCCATGCCCGGCGGCCTGGGTGGGCCGCTTCTCGGCCGTATTTTGAGGGGACAGCGTAGCGACCGGGTTAGCTCGGTCGGCGGCCGGCCCAGGCAGGCTGCGCATTCCGGCCACGAGGGTGAGAACGATCACCGGGGAGCGTTACGCGAAAGACACAGGGTTCGGTGACGCTGAAAGGCATGGGCGAGGCCTAGCTCCCCAACTTCCGCGACGACGCGGCCGGAGCACCGAGGAGGACGGCATGCCGACACGGTGACCAGGCAGATCCGGCCTGCTTCGGCGAATCCGGCGCCGCCTCGACGGCTGGACCCTGATCGCGGTCAACTCGCCCTGATCGGGCCCGGCGGACAGGTGATCCGCCAGCCTGGCTGGCGGGGCCACTGCCGACCAGCGGCTCCGCCGCCCCGAACGAATGTGGACGACGCCGTCCTCCGCCTCGTCACTTCTCGACCTGAGCTGGAGGCATCCCATGCTTGGAGCATTCGCGCGGCTGCGCGACCGAGTTCGCTGCACGCTGGTGCGCCGGGGCCGGATCCCCGGCCTGCGGACGGCCAAGGCCACGCTGGCGGTGGTCGCCGCCTATCTGCTGGCCGAGGTGCTGCACCTGAGCGAGCACCCGATCGTCGCACCGCTGATGGCGCTGCTGGTGGTGCAGCTGACGCTATACAAGACCCTGATGCACGGGCTGGGCCGCATCAGCGGCGTGCTCGCCGGCGTGCTGGTGGCCGTCGGCGTGGCCAACGTCGTCGGGCTGACCTGGTGGAGCCTGGGCGCCGTGGTCGCCGGATCCCTGGTCGTCGGCCGGCTGCTGCGGCTGGGCCCGCACCTGTTCGAGGCGCCGATCACCGCGATGCTCCTGCTCGAAGTCAGCGCCGGCGGCGCGCTCGCGCTGACTCGGGTCACCGAGGCGCTGCTCGGCGCGCTGGTCGGAATCACCGTGAGCGTGCTCGTCGCACCCCCGCTGTACCTGCGCGGTCCTGACCTCGGCTTCCGCTCCGCTCGCCATACCGCTCGGGGCCAAACGCCGACTGGCAGATGCGTAGAGCCCCTACATGCGTCACGTCCGTGATCGAGGGGTGGACGATGAATGAGGTTTTCTCACCAGGATTCGCCTTCCGCGGACGCCTGGGTAGGGCATCGCTGCAGGTCAAGCCCCTGCGCCAGCGAATGTCGAATGCCGCCTAGCGGAGCCTGCGCCGAAGAGCCGCGACCGAAGTCCCTGACGATCCGCTGCAGCCCTGACTAGCGGCGTCGACCGCACCCTTAAACTGGGTGTGGATTGCTGGTGAGAAAGCCTCACTGCACTCGTTCCGCGGGACTGGCCGTGCCGCAGACACCGAGACCGAACCAGGCGACCGGTCATCTTCAAAACAGCCCCAAAAGGGTCAGCAAGGTCGCCCACCTGGGGGCTTGTCCGCTGCTGTCTATCCGGATCGACGACTCGGGCCTAAGTACCCTGGCGTCCCGCCGTCATGATCGCGAACCCTGTACCAACTCGTCATCTGGACGACCGGGAAGGCGCATGTGCAAGCCGCCACGACGGTCGGCACTCGCATAGCAGTGACAAGTATGCCGACGCAAGAGCGTAAGCAACGGTCACGAGCTCGGTAATTGCTGGAAGGTGACGAGACACCCGTAGGAGACGTTTGGAGCCGATATGACCACGAAGGACCCCCTGACCAATCTCGCAGTGGATGTGCCCTTCATCCCGCTCAAGGGACGCAATGCGCTACTAGATAGCGTCTTCTACGACGTCGGGAGCCTGTCGACCGAGGAGCTGACGCAGCTTTCGCCGTTGACCGATCGCGAGGGTAGCATCGTGGTCGTTCCGCCCAGCGACAGAGGAATGATCCGGCATTACA
>JBJMIS010000086.1:0-4011 GCA_045806705.1 Friedmanniella sp. | reverse complement strand
CAGGAGGGCATCGAGACGACTCACGCCAGTGAGCGCGTCCTTGTGTGCTCGACGGGTGAACGCCGAGTGCAGCTCTGATACTGCATGGGCGAACTCGGAGCGGTGCGCGAGGTCGTACTCGAGGGCGGCCAGCTCGGCATCAGCCCGCCAAGAGAAGTCCCCCGTCCCCATCAGGAGCCGAGCCAGTAAATTGTCAGGTCGGTTGCGTGTGTCGCGCGTCAGACTTTCTGGCAGGGCCCGTTGTTTGCGGGTCTGACCTGGCAAGGAGTCTGATCGTTCATGGCAAGACCGCCGGTGTTCCCGGCTGAGGAGAAGGTCCGGATCGTGTTGTCGATCCTGGCCGGTGAGATCAGTGTTGCGGAGGCTGCGCGGCGGGCGAAGGTGTCCGAGCAGTCCGTCGGAACCTGGAAGCGGCAGTTCCTGGAGTCCGGCCGGGCCGGCCTGGTCGCCGGCAAGTCCGGGCCCTCGACTCGCGAGGCCCGGCTGGAGGCCGAGGTCGCCGAGCTGACCCAGGCCCTCGGTGAGGCCGCGGTCGAGCTGCGGGTGTGGAAGAAGTCCGCCGAGGGCCGGCTGGGCCCTTCGCGGACCTCGAGGTGATCCGCGTCGAGGCGGGCATGCCGCCCACGAGGTTCTGCGCGCTGATCGGCGTGCCCGAGCGCACCTGGCGCCGTCACCAGGCCCGCGCCCGAGCCGACCGGCCGACGCGGGGCCCGTGGCCGCGGCCGGCCCGGGAGCGCGTCCGTGCCGCCGCTCGCCGGCATGCGCTGGCCCATCCGGCCTGGGGGCACCGCAAGGTGTGGGCGATGTGCCGCCACGACGGGCACCGGGTCTCCCAGGCCACGGTGCTGCGGCTGCTGCGCGATGAGGGGCTGCTGCTGGAGGTCACCTACCAGCGGGAACGCCGCCAGCTCGCGGCCCGGCGCAAGGCCGCGTTCGCCACCGAGCCGACCGGTCCCAACCAGGTGTGGCAGCTGGACTTCTCGCCAGTTCGAGACCACCGCCGGCGGCACGTGGCGGCTGGCCGGCTGCCGGGACTACTGGTCAAAGTACGAGCTGGGCTGGCATGTGGCACCGACGGCCAACTCCCACGACGCCAGCGCCGCGGTCGAGCCGGCGCTCACCGAGGCGGCCGGCTAGCCGGCCGCCCGCTGCTCGACCTCGCCGAACGCAAAACCGAGGGCAACGTGCTGCCGCTGGTCACCATCGTGACCGACAACGGCGGGCCGTTCCGCTCCTTCAGTTCGAGGCTGGGGGTACCTCCCGCTTGCGGGGGATCATCGCCACCCACCCCGAGCTGCGCCACGTCCGCACCCGGGTGAAGACGCCCGGGTCAGAACGGCTCACGCGAGCGCGGCTTTGGCTCGCTGAAGTACGAGAAGCTGTTCCTCGAGGAGATGCCCGACGCCCTGGACCTCGTCACCCACGCCGAGGACTACCGGGTCGAGTACAACACCGTCCGCCCTCACGAGGCGCTGGCCTGGAACCGGCCCCTCGAGGTCCACCTCGGCTTGGCCGACCCGTTGATCCCCAACTTTCCCCAGACCGGATCTGCCAGCTGCTTGACGCGGGACACTCGCACACGTACCCGACCACCGGGCCGTGGCAGGCGACCGGACGGGGGGCTGAGCGGCTGCAGCCGGCCAGCACCGCGACACCCACCTCGGCGAGGAGGTCCCGTCGGCGCACGCCGGGTTCGCGGCGGCCGACCGGGTCGGACAAGGGATCCGGGTCCTCCGGGTTCCGAACCTTCCGGGAACCCGTCGGGCACCGAGATGGCCTAGGTTGCTCCGACATGCGGCCGCGTTCGCAGACCTTGATCTTGCTGGTGGTGGCGGTGGTGGAGGCCGGGGTCCTGGTGGCCGCCTTCCTGTTTCCTCTCGTCGGGGGCGCTGGTCTGCTGGCGCGGACGTCGGTGCCGCCGCCCGGTGAGTTGCCGGCCGATCTCAGCGGCGACCTGTGGGGCAACAGTCGGGTGCTGGCGGCCGACGGGTCGGTGATCACCACCTTCTACGCCAACGACCGGGTGCCGGTGACCACCGAGCAGATCGCCCCGGTGATGAAGCAGGCCATGGTCGCGATCGAGGACGCGCGGTTCTACGAGCACGGCGGCCTGGACGTGCGGGGAACGGTGCGCGCGCTGGCCACCAACGTGGCGGCCGGCTCGGTGCAGCAGGGCGGCTCCACGCTCACCCAGCAGCTGGTCAAGCAGACCCTCGCGCAGACCGCCGACACCGCCGAGGAGCGGCGGACGGCCACCGAGGGCAGCCTCGGACGCAAGCTGCGGGAGGCGCGGCTGGCGGTTGTCCTGGAGGAGGCCTACTCCAAAGACGAGATCCTCACCCGGTATCTGAACACGGTGTACTTCGGCGGCGGAGCCTATGGCATCCAGGCCGCAGCGCAGCGCTACTTCAGCGTGGACGCCGCCGACCTCACCCTGCCGCAGGCAGCGATGCTGGCCGGCCTGGTGCAGAGCCCGGCCAACGACAACCCGCTCACCGACCCCGCGGCCGCCCGCACCCGCCGCAACCAAGTGCTGCAGCGGATGTACGACCTCGATTACATCGACGCCGGGCGGCTGGCCGCCGCCTCCGTCCGGCCGGTGGCGGTCGACCCGGGCCCGGGATCCCCCAACGGCTGCATCGATGCCACCGTGGGCGGCTTCTTCTGCGCCTACCTGGAGCAGTATCTGCAGCAGGAGCTCGGGATCAGCCGGGACATCCTGGACGACGGCGGGCTGACCATCCAGACCACCCTGCGCCCGGACGTGCAGGTCGCCGGTGACCGGGCGGTGCTCGCGGCCCTGCCGCTGGGCGACCCGCTGGCCGCCATGTACACCGCGGTGGAACCCGGCACCGGGCACGTGCTGGCGATGAGCGTCAACCGCCGCTACGGCTGCCCGGAGCCCGACTGCGAGTCTGTGGTACTCAACACCGCCTACAGCCAGGGCGCCGGGTCGACCTTCAAGGTGTTCACCGCCGCCGCCGCCCTGGAACGGGGCTTCGCTGCCGACTACACCCTGACTCCGAGTAACCCCTACGTCTCCCGGGTCTACACGAACAACGGCCGGCCCTACGTGGTGCAGGCGTTCGCCAATGCCGACGTGCGGACGATGACCATGGAACAGGCGCTGTACATGTCCTCCAATACCTACTTCATGGCGTTGCAAGACGCACTCGGCAGCGTCGAGGGTCCGGTGCGCGTCGCCGAGCGGATGGGCATGCACTTCACCGCATCCTCGGCGGACCAGATCATCGGCGGAAACCGCGGCTCGTTCACCCTCGGCGCCGAGGCCACCAGCCCGCTGGATCTGGCCAGCGCCTACGCCACGCTGGCCGCCGGCGGCACCCGCTGCGACCCGACGCCGGTCACCGCCGTCCTCGACGGCAACGGCGAACCGCTGACCGGGCCCGATGGGAAACCGGTCGGCCGTGGGGACAACTGCACCGCCGGAGCCGTCGCGCCGGCGGTGGCCAACACCCTCGCCCAGATGATGCGCAAGGACGTCGAGCCGGGACATCCCCGGCAGACCGCCGCAGCGGCCTACGTCCCCGGCCACCAGATCGCGGGCAAGACCGGAACGACGCAGAACAACTTCTCGATCGCCTTCGCCGGCTACACGCCCGAGTACTCCGCCAGCGTGATGGTGCTCAACCCCAAGGGAAACCAGGACGTCGGCGGCCAGGGCGGCGGCATGGGCGCGGGCATCTGGCACGACGCCATGGCGCCCATCCTCACCAACGCACCGATGGTGCCCTTCCCCCCAGCCGACCCGGTCCTGGCCGGCAGCACCGTCCCGGCCAACCCGCCGCCCGCAGCAGCAACCGCCACCCCTGCCCAAGACACCGGCGATGATGGGTGACGTCCCGCGAGGTGGTGGAAGTCCAGGCCGGCACTCGTCCTGACCATCGCCGAGCGACCAATCCGTTAAGAACACGTCACTGAGGTTTTCTCACCTCGTTCCGCGGTCGAGTGAAGTCAGCACGAGCGCCGCGGCGGCGATGGCGCCGATCC
>JBJMIS010000085.1:0-3595 GCA_045806705.1 Friedmanniella sp. | reverse complement strand
AGGCCCTGATAGCTGGCGTCGGCGAGCAGGGTGACCCCCGGAATCAGGGCCAGCAGCTCCACCAGGCCGGCCTGGCGCACCTGAGTCAGATCGCGGATCGAGCCCGGACGGGTCTGCCCGCAGAACAGCAGCCGCCCCTCGGGGTCGGTGATCACCAGCGCCTTGACGGTGTTGGCGCGGGCCTTGCCCGAGACGAACCGGAGCCGGCCGGCCTTGTGGGCGGCCGGGCGGCGCACCCGAACCTCGGTGGCATCGAGCAGGCCGAGCTGCCCGCGGGCACCCAGGTGGGCGATCACATCGGCCAGGGTGCGCAGCCGGACCCGCCCTCGACGGTGCACCCGTGTTCGGCCAGCAGCGGGCGGATTTCCCCGACCGCGCGGGTGATCGTTGAGCGGGACACCCCGAACCAGCAGGCCAGCACGTCATGGGTGACGCCGTGGCGAAGGTGCACCAGGGTGGCCAGCAGCCGGTCGAGGAACACCAGCCGGTACCGGGCGCCGGCTCCGACCGCCCGCCGCCGCGGCCGATCGACCAGCCGCGCGTCCCGGCGTGCCTGCCAGCGCGGTCCCAGCTCGGCGACCAGCTCGGCCAGGACCTCCCGGGACAGTCCGGTCACCCGGCGATCGGCGACAGCGGCGGCACGGGGAAGAGTGCTCGACACATCACGACCCTGCCCGTCTTGCACACAGCACGGTCGAGTCGTCGGGCTAACCATGCACGAGGTCGTTGACCCTGCCCCGTCCTTCACGAGCCAGCGGTCCCGCTAACCGGGCACGAGTCGTTGCAGCCCGCGCCGGTCGCTACCTGAGCTGGGGACGGAGTGGTCAGCTGCGGTCGACCTCCCGCGCGGCCAGCGCGCGCACGAGATCCGCCCTGCCCTCCGACACCAGCCGGCACAGCTGCGTCCACTTCGGGTCGTCGCAGGGATGCGACTGGTCGGCGAGCCAGGCGTCGGCGGCGTCGACGGTGGCCTTGTCCACCGCCCAGGATGGGAACAGCCCCGTCACCACCGGTTGGGCCTGTTCGCTGGTGCGCCGGGCCCACAGGTCGGCGATCTCGGCGAAGTACTTTGCGGCGTAGGGAGTGAGCAGCGACCGCTGCGCGGGGTGGTTGAACCCGCCGACGATGGCCACGGTGTCGGCGCGGGGTAGGGCGTCGTCGTGAACGGCACGCTGCCAGGCGCGCTGTTTGGCCTCGGGGGTCGGGATCAGCGCGCGGGCCCGCAGGGCCTGGCGCCGCCCGCTGTCGGTGCGATCGCGTGCCAGCTCGGCGTCGATGTCGGCCTCGGTGGCCGCGCCGTGAGCGACCAGCGCCTGCAGCAGCCGCCACCGCAGGTCGGTGTCGACGGTCAGGCCGTCGGGCACGTCGACTCCGGCCAGCCAGCCGCGCATCCGCTCCAGGATCGGCGGCGGCAGCACGCTTGCTGTCAGCGCGTTGACCACCGCGAGCTGGATGTCGGAGCCGGCCGGCGCGGTGTCGAGCCGGGAGACCAGGGCGTCGACCAGCAGTGGCCAGCCGCGCTCAGCCGCCCACGGCTCCTCGGCGTAGGAGGTGAGCGCGGTCTGCGCCTGCGCCAGCAGCCGCTGCACCACGCCGATGTTGGTCTCCGCGGCGAACTTGCCGGTGACCAGAGCGGTGAAGTCGCGGGCTCTGAGTTCGGCCTCGCGGGTCATCTCCCACACCACCGACCAGCACAGGCTGCGGGGCAGCAGCTCGGCGATGTCGTCGATGCGGTCGACCAGGGTGGTCAGTGAGTCCGGATCCAGGCGCAGCGCGCAGTACGTCAGGTCGTCGTCGTTGACCAGCACCAGTCGGCCGCGCGCAACGCCGACCAGGTCGGGCACGGGGGTGCGCTCCCCGGTGACCTCGATCTCGACGCGGCAGGTGCGCACGATCTTGCCGTCCTGGTCGTCGTAGACGCCGACCGCGATCCGGTGTCGGCGCAGCTCGCCCTTGCCCGGCCGGGCGCCGCCCTGCACCACCTCGAACCGGGTGAACCGGCCCTCGGTGTCGAGCTCGAACGCCGGGCGCAGCTCGTTCAGCCCGGTGGTCTTCAGCCACTGCTCACCCCAGTCGGACAGATCCTGCCCGGACGCCACCTCCAGCGCGTCGACGAGGTCGTCGAAGGTGGCGTTGCCCCAGGCGTGCGCGGTCAGGTAGGCGTTGAGTCCCTTCAGGAACGGCTCCCGCCCGACGTAGGCGACGAGCTGCTTGAGCACGCTGGCGCCCTTGTCGTAGGTGATGCCGTCGAAGCTGACCTCGACGGCCTGCAGATCGGGGATCTTGGCCACGATGGGGTGCGTGGAGGGCAGCTGATCCTGCCGATAGGCGCGGCTCTTCTTCCCGTTCGCGAAGGTCGTCCACGCCTCGGTGTAGTTGGTGGCCTCGGCCTGGCAGAGGATGCTCGCCCAGGTGGCGAACGACTCGTTCAGCCACAGGTCGTCCCACCAGCGCATGGTCACCAGATCGCCGAACCACATGTGCGCCAGCTCGTGCAGCACGGTCTCGGCGCGGCGCTCGTAGTTCGCGCGGGTGACCCGGGAGCGGAAGACGTAGGTGTCGGTGAAGGTCACCGCGCCGGCGTTCTCCATCGCGCCGGCGTTGAACTGCGGGACGAACAGCTGGTCGTACTTGCCGAACGGATACCGGACCCCGAAGGCGGGCTGGTAGAACCCGAAGCCCTGCTTGGTCTCGGTGAACAGCCGGTCGGGGTCCATGAACGGAGCGAGTGAGGCGCGGCAGTAGATGCCGAGCGGAATGCCTGCCCCGGACCCGTCGGTACGGTCGTCGACGTACTCGTCGTGCCAGTGTGCGTACGGCCCGGCCACGAGCGCCACCAGGTAGGTGCTCATGATCTGGGTGGTGGCGAAGCGGTGGGTCACGGCGCCGCCGGGACCGTTGGTGGTGCGCTCGGCGAGCGTGTTGGACACGACCTGCCAATCGCCCGGCGCGTGCACCGTGAGCGTGTAGCGGGCCTTGAGGTCGGGCTGATCGAAGCAGGCGAACAACCGCTTGGCGTCGGCCGTCTCGAACTGCGTGTACAGATAGACGCCCCCGTCGGCCGGGTCCACGAAGCGGTGCAGGCCCTCGCCAGTGTTCGTGTAGCGACCCGTGGCCACGACCGTCAGCTCGTTGTCCTCGGCGAGGCCGGGCAGGGTGATGCCCTCGTCCTCGCGGTAGCCGGAGACATCCAGCTCTCTCCCGTTGAGCACCGCCGACCGCACGCCCGCACCGACGAAGTCGATCCAGCAGCCGGCACCGGGTTGGCGGCAGGCGAAGCGGACCGTTGTGGTGGTGGCGTAGGTCGCCTCGCCGGGCCCACCGCTGCCGTCGGTGAGGTCGAGCTCGACGGCGTAGTCGGCCACGGTCAGCAGCGCGGCCCGCTGTTTCGCGGCGATGCGGGTCAAGTTGGGTGGTGACATGAGATTGCAGCTCCCTCTTCTGAGCATGATCGGTTCGAATGCAACTGCGTATGTCCGCCGAGGAGTTGGCCGTTGCGCACTGACGGGTCTCGATGCCCGTTCGGCTCGGCGCCCCGTTCCTCGCAATGTCGGAGACCGATGAGCCGATTCAGTCGTGCCTCTCGACGGCCAGC
>JBJMIS010000084.1:0-8200 GCA_045806705.1 Friedmanniella sp. | reverse complement strand
CCGAGGCAGTTGCCGTAGCCGCCGACGCCGGACACCACGCCCGGCAGCACCCGAGCAGTGTCGTGCTCCTCCAGCGGACCGAAGCGGAGGGCGTCCATCACCCCGATCGGACGCGCGCCCATGGCGAGGATGTCGCGGACGATCCCGCCGACGCCGGTGGCCGCGCCCTGGTGCGGCTCGACATAGCTGGGGTGGTTGTGCGACTCGATCTTGAAGGTCACCGCGTAGCCCTGGCCGATGTCCACGACCCCGGCGTTCTCCCCGATCCCCGCCAGCAGCGGGCCTGTCGGGGTGTCCTGGGACAGCTCGCCGAACCGGCGCAGGTGCACCTTGGACGACTTGTAGGAGCAGTGCTCGGACCACATGACCGAGTACATGGCGAGCTCCGACGAGGAGGGCCGCCGGCCGAGGATCTCCCGGATCCGGGTGTACTCGTCCTGCTTCAGGCCCAGCTCGGCCCACGGCTGGCTCTGGTCGGGGGTCGCCGACGCGTTCTCCACGGTGTCCGCCACGGGTGCCACGCTACCGGCGCGCCGCCGTCCGCCCGCTCAGCGTCCAGCCGTCCCGGGCCGGTGCTGTGGACGGCCAGCCGAGGCGGTGCAGACGGTCGACGCAGAACCAGGCCACGGTGACCGTCGCCGCGCTGGTGACGGTGAGCCAGACGCTGATACCGCCGTCGTTCAGCAGGGTGCCCAGGACGGCGGTGGCCAGGATCGCCGTCAGCACGGGACGCAGGGTGGTCAGCTCCTCGGCCAGTACGGGCACGGCGTACCGGAAGATCAGCAGCCAGCAGACGATGCCGAGAACCGCGCAGACCAGACCGGCCGGCGACAGGATCGTCTCACCGGCGGCCACCGCCTTGCGGCTGACCACATCCAGGGCATCACCGTCCAGCACCCGCTGCACGAAGTTGCCGAGGTGGCTGCGCCGGTCGGGCCCCCGGGACCAGTCCAACAGCGAGATGACGGCGATAGCCGCCACCGCCGACCCTCCCACCAGGAGCAGCCGGAGCCAGGTCAGGCGGACGCCGCTGAGCACCAGCAGCAGCCAGAGCACAGGCGGGGTCAGCGCGACCACGCCACCGAAGTCGGTCCCCATCGAGGGCCAGCCCTCGCAGAGGACGATGCCGAAGCCGATCACGGCAACGGCCACGACGGCCGCCCGCCGACGGCCGGCCAGCAGGAACCGGTGCGCGACGTAGCCCGCGAGCAGCAGTCCCGCCGTGGCGTAGGCGGCGAACGTCACGTTGCCGAAGCCGTACCAGCGCAACCCGTAGATCGGCCGCGAGTTGAGCATCGAGCCCGGTTGCAGGGGGCCGCCGAGCGCGGCGTCCGCGGTGAACCCGGCGACGGTGAGCGCGGCAGCCGCGATGGCGGCCGGGATCTGCAGACGACGGCCGAGGACAAGCGCGATCATCGTCAGCACCGCGGACCAGATGACCACCGTGAGACCCAGGACGAGGCCGGGCTGCGGGCTCGCCGGCCACGGCACCGAACCGGTCAGCATCATCGACACCGACAGCACCGTGCCGACGGTGAGAATGAGCCGCGCCACGGCCCACCGACGACGCAGCGCTCCGACGACGAGGACGGCCGCCAGCAGGCAGCCGTAGGCCCCGAGAATCAGGTAGCCGGTAGGGCTGGCGTCGGAGAGGGCCGCGGTGGCGGCCAGCCGGCGCTCCATGTCGACCACCCTGAGAGGAGCCGGCTGCACGGCCAGCGGCGCCCCGTCGACGCCCACCGGGACGGGGGCGGCGGCCGGTCGGTCGTGGTCGATGAGGGTGCGGGTCAGGTCGGTGAGCGTGACGATCCCGTCCCGCCGGGTGCTGGCCGAGGTCAGCCAGCCGGGAACGGCCGCGCCCAGCCGGTAGAGAACCTGCAGGCTCGGGTCGTCCGACGCGGCGGCCGGTCCGACGCCGGTGACGAGAAGGGTCCGGGAGGGGTCGGCGGCCAGCCGGGTGATCACCTCGTCGCTGGCCGCTCCCGCATCGACGAGGGTGAGGGGGCAGGAGGTCCGCAGGTCCTCGGCCAGGAACTGCTGCACCGTGCGGTAGTCGTCCAGCGTTCCGTCGGCGCTGGCCGCCGCCAGGGCCGCACCGGGACCGACCGCCGCCACGCAGCCGGCGACCGAGCCTTCGAGCAGTCCGAGCTGGGCGTCGCCCCGCCGAGCCGCCGCCGCTGCCTGCCGCTCGGGCCAGTCCAGCACGCGGCCCGCCTCGACCTCCGGGTCGCACAGCCCCGCCACTCCTGCCCGACGGCCGGCTCCCAGGGTGGTCCAGCCAGCGGCCGCGCAGGCGCCGACGTAGCGCGACCGGACATTGACGGCTCCGACTTGGGTGTCGCGAAGGTGGTCGCCGAGCACCTTCCGGTCGACATCGGTCAGCCCGTCCCGGCCGGCCACCCCCACCACCACGACCTGGTCGGCCAGCGCCACGACCGGCTCCGGCCGCTCGGCGAGGGCGTGCACCACGCGGAGCCCCGCGAAGACGGCCAGCAGGAGCAGCAGGCAGGCCTGCCAGCGGCGGTTCAGCACCGGACCCGACGGCCGAGCCGCCGCTCCCGTCGGGTGGCGCGAGGAGCGGCCAGCCATGCGCCGGGGGCTAGACGCGAGCGGTGAGGGAGGTGAGGACGCTGGTGAAGAAGGGGATGCCGTCGGTGCTCGGGCCGGTCAGCGGGTCCACGTTGTGCTCGGGGTGCGGCATCAGGCCGACGACGTTGCCGCGCGCGTTGGCGATTCCGGCGATGTCGCGGAACGAGCCGTTCGGGTTGCCGTTGAGGTAGCGGAAGACCACCTGCCCCTCCCCCTCCAGGCGGTCCAGCGTCTCCTGGTCGGCGACGAACCCACCCTCGCCGTTCTTGAGCACGATGGTGATCTCCTGGCCCGCGGTGAACTCCGAGGTCCACGCCGTGCTGGTCGACTCGACCCGCAGGTCCTGGTCGATGCAGACGAAGGTGCGGACGTCGTTGCGGATGAGGGCGCCGGGCAGCAGGTGGGCCTCGCAGAGGATCTGGAAGCCGTTGCAGATGCCGAGCACAGGCATCCCCGAGTTCGCCGCGTCGATCACCGAACCCATCACCGGCGAGAACCGGGAGATGGCGCCGCAGCGCAGGTAGTCGCCGTAGGAGAACCCCCCAGGCAGGATCACCGCGTCGACGCCACGGAGGTCGTCACTGGCGTGCCAGAGGGAGACCGGCTCGGCACCGCTCAGTCGGACGGCACGCAGGGCGTCGTGGTCGTCCAGGGAGCCGGGGAAGGTGACGACACCGATCCGGGGAGCCATCAGCGCGCCGCCCGCTCGGTCTCGGCGTGGACCTCGAAGGTCTCGATCACGGTGTTGGCCAGCAGGGTCTCGGCGGCATGGTGGATGTCGGCGAGCCGCTCCTCGGTCAGGTCGCCGTCGACCTCGAGCTCGAAGCGCTTGCCCTGGCGAACGGAGATGCCGCGAAAGCCCAGGCGACCCAGCGCACCGGTCACCGCCTTGCCTTGGGGGTCGAGGATCTCGGGCTTCGGCATCACATCGACCACCACTCGCGCCATGCCCCGATCCTATCGGGGCCGCACGACAGCCCCGCGACACGCGTCAACCGTGGTCAGGGGCCCACCGCCGCCGTGCTGACGGCCGGAACGGGCGCCGCGTCGTCGAATGCCTGGCTCAGCTGCCGGTAGTAGCGGCTGCCCAGCGCCAGCAGCGT
Source organism: Friedmanniella sp. (assembly GCA_045806705.1). GTDB lineage: Bacteria > Actinomycetota > Actinomycetes > Propionibacteriales > Propionibacteriaceae > Microlunatus. The sequence goes on along the minus strand of JBJMIS010000084.1, from coordinate 4,508 downwards.
GGTGAGGAGGCCGGCGATCCCGGCGAGCACGAAGACGAGCGCGATGCCGCGGTCGGGTCCTCGACCGAACCAGTCGCCGATGGCGTCTGCCCCGGCCCCGTCGGTCATGAAGGGGATGAAGACGAACTGGGTCAGCGGACCGATCACGAAGGCGGTCAGGGGCGCGGCGGACAGCTCCACGCTCTGGGCGAAGCCGAAGACCCGGCCCTGTCGTGCGTAGGGCACGACCCTTTGCAGCACGGTCTGCTCCGCCGCCTCGGCGAAGGGGACCACGAGCATGTAGGCGTAGAGCCCCACCGCGAGCACCACCAACGACGAGCGCAGCGGGAAGAGGCAGCAGACCGACCAGATCACGAGGTTCGCCATCAGCAGGGTCCGGACCGGGTTGCTGCCCAGGCCCCCTTTGGCCACCAGCAGGCCGCCGACGATGACCCCGGTGCTCAGCACGCCCCAGAGCAGCCCCCAGGCCTGCACGGAGACCAGGGACAAGCCGTACGCGTCCAGCAGGGCCATGAAGGTGCCGCCGAGGAGGTTGTTGAAGCAGGAGAAGAGGATCAGGGCCGCCAGACCGGGCACGCTGCGGACCAGCCGGATGGTCCCCCGCAGGTCGATTCGGTGCTCGGCTTTCGACTCCAGCGAAGCTGGAGCGGGGTCGGCCCCGGCCGACGCGTCGAGCCGGCCCGGCACGTCACCGGGGATCCGCACCCTGCTGAGATGGACCACCGCGGCGACCAGCACGACCAGGGCCAGCAACAGCGCGTAGAGCATGCCCGCCGCGGCCACCAGCAGCCCGCTGATCACCGAGGTGACCAGGAACGAGACGCCCGAGGTGGTGCCGACCAGGCCGTTGGCCCGGTCCCGCCGGTCGGCCGGGATGAGCAGGGTGACCAGGGTCGAGAGTGCGATCATCCGCGGGTTCCCGGCGATCACCCCGAGCATCAGCAGGACGACGAAGGTCCAGAGCAGGACGCTGCCGGGGCTCTGGAACGCCTCGTCCGGGCTGAGCAGGTACAGGCCGAGGGAAGCCGCGTACAGGACGAACGAGACCAGGGCCGACACCTGCAGCACCGCCTTCTTCGGGTGCCGGTCGACGAGGCTGCCGAACCAGATGCCTGTCACGGCGGTCGCGACGAGGAAGATCCCGGCGATCATGCCGGTCGCGAACACCGAGCGGGTCTCCAGGTAGACCCAGAACGTCACCGCGAACCAGAGCGTGAAGTTCACCACCGACACGAACAGGGTGTTGAGCAACACGTGCAGGAACGTCCGCTGCGGCCCCCGGCGCAGGTCCCAACCAGATCCCTCGGTCATGGCCTCTCCTCCTGTTCAGCACGGTAGACCGCGGCACTGACAGGAACTCATCGCCGAAGGCCGCCCCCGTCCGCCGGGGAGGCCCTGGGGCAGCCTCAGGAGGTGGCGGGCAGGGCGAGGGCGTGCCCCGTCAGGAGCTCGTAGGCCTGGAGGTACTTGGCCCGGGTCGCCGCCACGACGTGGTCGGGCAGCGGTGGCGGGGCGTGACCGGACTGACGGTCCCAGCCGGACTCGTGCAGCAGCCAGTCGCGGACGTACTGCTTGTCGTAGGAGTCCAGCCGGCCGCCGGGCTGCCAGCCGGCCGCGTCCCAGAACCGCGAGGAGTCGGGCGTGAGTACCTCGTCCGCCAGCACGAGCGTGCCGTCGCGGCGTCGGCCGAACTCGAGCTTCGTGTCGGCCAGGATGATCCCCCGGTCCCGGGCGAGCCCCTCCGCCCGGGCGTAGACGGCGAGGGTGAGCGCGCGAAGCTGCTCGGCTGTCGTCTGGCCGACCGTCGCGGCGACCGTGGCGAAGTCGACGTTCTCGTCGTGCTCTCCCAGCTCGGCCTTGGTGGCCGGGGTGAAGATCGGCTCCGGCAGCCGGGACCCGTCCACCAGCCCGTCCGGCAGGGCGATGCCGCAGACGGCGCCGGTCTGGCGGTACTCCAACCAGCCGGAGCCCGTCAGGTAGCCGCGCGCCACACACTCCACCGGGATCATCTCCAGCCGCTCGCACAGCACGGCCCGGCCCCGCACGGCCGCCGGCACGTCGAGGCCCACGACGTGGTTGGGCACCAGGTCGACGAGCTGGGCGAACCACCACTGGGACAGCTGGGTCAGCACCTGGCCCTTGTCCGGGATCAGGCTGTCGAGCACGAAGTCGAAGGCGCTGATCCGGTCGGTGGCCACCATCAGCAGCCGATCGTCCCCGACGGCGTAGAGCTCACGCACCTTGCCCGCATGGACCAGCGGTTGGTCGAGCAGATGCGCGTACAGGTTCGCGGGCATGGTCTCCTCACCGCTCAGAGGCGGTCGCATCGTCGGGCGGCCCGCCCATCCTGCCAGGACACCGCACCCGCGGCACCGCCTGTCCTGCCGTCAGGGTCCCGACCCGGCCGGCCCTGACCAGACCCGGAACCTCCCCGCTAGGTCTGGATCGGCGGGCCCGGGTGGGCCAGAGTGGGAGAAGTTCCCGAACCGCCTCGAAAGGACCTCCCGATGACCACGGCCCTCGTCCGTCCCCGTTCCGACAGGATGATCGCAGGGGTGTGCTCCGGAATCGGACGCCGCTTCGGCATCAGCGCCAACGCGGTGCGGCTCGTGTTCCTGCTGAGCATGCTGCTGCCCGGCCCGCAGATCCTGATCTACCTCGCGGCCTGGATCCTCATCCCGCAGGAGTCCTCCCGCTACCTGTGACCCGAACCGACGGCCCCCAGTCCACCGGACTGGGGGCCGTTCTGCGTTCCGACGCAGCGCGATCCAGTCCGGCTGACGACTTCGGGAGCGACTTCGAACCCGAAGTCGTCACCGGATCGGGAGCTGGTCAGAGCACCAGCCCTGGCGCGTACGCCGCGGCCTCCGGGTGCGCGGCCGCGAGCTCGTCGATCCTGCTCGCCAGCGTGGCCACCTGCAGACCGGCCGTCCCGGTCAGCTCCATCGGGTCCGCAAGTGCCGCGTCCAGGTCGGCACGGCTGACGCCGAGCCGCTCGTCGGCGGCCAGCCGGTCGAGCAGGTCGTTGCGCCCACCCGACTCGCGCATCGCCAGGGCCACCGCGACGGCGTGCTCCTTGATCACCTCGTGCGCGGTCTCCCGGCCGACGCCGCTGCGCACCGCCGCCATCAAGACCTTGGTGCTGGCCAGGAAGGGCAGGTAGCGCTGCAGCTCGGCCTCGATCACCGCCGGGAAGGCGCCGAAGTCGTCGAGCACCGTCAAGAAGGTCTCGAACAGCCCGTCCAGGGCGAAGAACGCGTCGGGCAACGCCACCCGGCGGACCACCGAGTCCGAGACGTCGCCCTCGTTCCACTGGTCCCCGGCCAGCTCGCCGATCATGCTCACGTAGCCGCGGACGACCACCGACAGCCCGTTCACCCGCTCACAGGAACGTGTGTTCATCTTGTGCGGCATCGCGCTGGAGCCGACCTGGCCGGGGCGGAAGCCCTCGGTGACCAGCTCGGCGCCCGCCATCAGCCGGATCGAGGTCGCCACGTTGGACGGCGCGGCGGCCACCTGGGCCAGGGCCGTCACCACCTCGTAGTCCAGCGAGCGCGGGTACACCTGACCCGTGCTGACCAGGACGTTGCCGAAGCCGAGGTGATCAGCGATCCGACGCTCGAGCTCAGCGAGCAGGGCCTGGTCGCCGCCCAGCAGGTCCAGCATGTCCTGACCGGTACCGACCGGACCCTTGATCCCGCGCAGCGGGTAGCGGCGGATCAGCTCTTCCACCCGGGCGTAGGCGACGAGGAGCTCGTTCGCCGCGGTGGCGAAGCGCTTGCCGAGGGTGGTCACCTGCGCCGCGACGTTGTGCGAGCGGCCGGCCATCGGACGGTCGGCGTACCCCGTCGCCAGCTGGCCGAGCCGGACCAGGGCCGCGACCATCCGGTCCCGGATGATTTCCAGCGAGCTGAGGATCTGGAGCTGCTCGACGTTCTCGGTGAGGTCCCGCGAGGTCATGCCCTTGTGCACCTGCTCGTAGCCGGCGAGAGCGTTGAACTCCTCGATCCGGGCCTTGACGTCGTGCCGCGTGACCTTCTCCCGCTCGGCGATGCTGTCCAGGTCGACCTTCTCCAGCACACCCTCGTAGGCGGCGACGACCGCGTCGAGGTCGTCCCGCCCGAGGTCGACGCCGAGGTCGCGCTGGGCCGCGAGCACGGCCAGCCAGAGCCGCCGTTCGGCGATGATCTTGTTCGTCGCGGACCACACCTCGCGCATCGCCTCCGAGGCGTAGCGGTTGGCCAGCACGTTGGGGACGACCATGGTCAGACCTGCTTCTCTGCCGCCGCGGCGGCGGCGATGTCGGTGCGGTAGAAGGAGCCGTCGAGGCCGATGGTGGCGATCCGGCTGTAGGCCGCGCCGCGGGCGGCAGCCAGGTCGGGCCCGGTCCCCACGACGGCCAGCACCCGGCCACCGGCGCTGACGACCCGGCCGTCCGCGTCCAGCGCGGTGCCGGCCTGGACCACCGTGGCGCCGGTCGTGGGCCGGTCCAGCCCGGTGATGACGTC
>JBJMIS010000083.1:0-15756 GCA_045806705.1 Friedmanniella sp. | reverse complement strand
GAGCCGGTGGCAGTGGTGCTGCTGGTGGCGGCTTGGGCACCGTCGACGTAGAGGCGCATGCCGCCGGGGCCGACGGTGGCCATGACGTGGTGCCATTGGCCGTCCCGGTAGGTGCCGGACGCGGTGATGGTCGCTTTCGCGGCATTGTTGATGCCGAAGACCAGCGCGCCGGTGTTGGTGAGATAGAGAACCCCCAGCCACCGAGGTCGTCCGGACCTACCGACCCCTGCTCGCCGAGCTCGGGCTCACCTATCCCCAATACCTGGTCATGATGGCCCTCTGGGGGAAGGACGACCGAACCGTCACCGACATCGCCCGCACCCTGCACCTGCCGGCGCACGGACTCCTCCCCGTGCTGAACCGGCTGGCTGATGCGGGCCTGATAGCGAGGCACCGTGATCCCGACGACCGACGATCGACGCGGCTGACCCTCACCCCGGCAGGTCTGGCGCTCGAGCGCACTGCTGCCAGCGTGCAGCAACGGGTCGCCTGCCGTTCCCGACTCACCCCTGATGCAGTCGCTGACCTCCGCAGCAAGCTGCACGACCTGAGCCGCGACCTGCGCACACCGCTGCCGCTGCCCGGCGATCCCTGAGCCCAGCGACACACGCCCTGCGCGTGTCTGAGGCCCGGCGGCTGACCGCGCGCGTAGGCTCCGAGTCGACCGCACAGGGCCTCGGGGCCCGCCGGTCCGCCGGTGCCCCGCCAGGTGGCCGGCGGACCGGCTCTGGCGGTCCTCTGGGCTAGACCTTGTTGGCGATCCGTGACGTGTTGTCCGCGATCCGAAAGAGGACCGCGATGCCCTCCAGGAACAGGCGGACCAGCACGACCGCGAGCACCGCGCCGACCACCGAACCGAGGATGATGGCTCCGCCATACCACGCGGGCAACCACGGCAGGCTCATCCGGTAGTAGAGGCCGTAGCTGACCCCCGCCGCCCCCGAGATCCCGATGAGGACCAGTGACAGCACCCACCAGACCGAGATCAGCCGCAGCGAGAGGAACTGGGTGAAGCCGATATCCAGGAGGCCCGGCGCCTTCTGCGGTCGCGGCGCGAACGACTGCTGGAGCGGCGGTGCTTCAAGGGGAGAGGGGTAGTGCTGCTGCTGGCTCATGTCACGCTCCTGTCAGAACGGTGGACTCGTTCGGTTGGCTCGCCGGGCGAGCTCGTTCTTTCTCTGCTGGGACTCCTCGGGAGGGTGCGAACCTCCCCGGTGCAGAGAACGATGTCGCCCCAACCTCTGGCGATCCTTCGGCGCAGGCGTGGGCGGGCTCAGGAAGAACTGAGGGTCAGAAGTAGCGATTCGAGCACGCAGCATGGTCCGGACGAGGGTTTCTTCCTCGCCAATCCGGCAGGTTTCTTCGTGACATATCCAAGGTAAGTCGCTTTTATCCAACTCTTTCCGGGCGGCGCCTCCGCCGTTAGGTTGGCGTTACGAACGGCTTGATCATCCCCGGTCGCCGCTCGGGGTCCGGACGCTCCCCCATTTCCCCGGTGGGCTGATTGAGCGTCCGGGCTCACTGACGTGTGACTGTGAACCGGCTTCGGTCCTGGATCCAGGTGCAGGCCCTCAGAGCACCTGATCCGCCGGAGGTCGGTTCGAGCGCCGCACCGCCCCGGCCACCCTAGACAGGTGGAGCGGCCCCTCACTAGCGTCGTTCGGTGTCGGGCCAAGGGGGGTCCGCGGGATCAAGGGGGAACAACGTGAGCAGGTTACTCGCGGTGGCGTCTGCCGCCGTCGTCACGACGCTGACGCTGGGGGTCGGCAGCGCCTCGGCCCAGATCAGCTCGAGCGCCCAGGCGCAGGACAAGCCGGTCGGGGAGCAGACCGCAGGCATTGAGTGGGTCAGCTCACGAGCCTTCGTCAAGCAGTACGACGCCGATCGAGCCGTTGTTCAGGTGCAGTACCAGTGCGCGGGAGTGGGAGTGCACCTGTGGGCGTCGCTGAAGCAGGGGTCGGGGGTGAACAAGTACAAGGCGACCAAGGATCGGCCGAGCCCTCCTGCTGACGTTGCTCGGGCTTGGTACGAAACGCCTGAGGAGGCGAAACCGACCTGCGACGGAGCGTCCCACACCCTTCGCTACACCGTCACGCGCTCCACGGCGGCGACGTCGACGCACCCAAAGCCTTGGAAACGACTCCGCAACGGACGGGCATGGGCACAGTTCGTCGTCATGTCGGTTCCGGAAGGTACGAAACCGGGTGACAAGGTGGAACCGAGCCGTGAAGCTTTCGCCGGCTGGGTGAGGGTGGTCAAGCCGCGTCACCAGGGGTAGCTGCTCGCGGAAGTCGCGACTTCCGGATGCGGCGAGGCAGGCCTTCTTCGCCGCGGCGGGATGGCGTCTGTCTGACGTTCAACCGCCGGACGTGCGGCAGCGCCCTCAGAGTCATGGGGAGGTGAGGGCGCTGCCTCCGTGCGGTGTTCCGGGGAAGAACACCGTCAACGACCTGAAGCCTAGGGATCAGCGGCTGAGCCACGGATCCCTCGTTTTGGGGACTACCTGGGGCCAGATCCCGAAATCGCGAGGGTTCAGCTTCTTCTTGGGGTTTGACCGCGGCGACACCATGCAGGGCTGACGGGCCAGATACGCCGACCGGCTTGCCCCAGCAGGCGGCCGAGGAGCGGGTGATCATGCCTGCGCCCCCGGTCAAACCCCCTCGTCAACCGGCGCAGCCGGCGGTGTGAGCCTGCACTCATCTCTTGGCAACATCTGGCGTCGGCAAGCGCGAACTCGGTACCTTTGGCCCCGGCAGTCGACTGCCGCCATCAGCCCGCTGTAAAGAAGCCTGCACGGGGAAGCTTGTCATGACCAGATATCAGCACATCACGATCGAGGACAACGGCCGGCTCCTCGCCGAAGCCCGCGTCCGGACCACCAGGCAGATGGTCCACGCCGCACTCCGCGTCGAGCCGGGACAGCTGCCACCGGGCACCAGGACCCGGTTGGTCGACGCCCTCCTGGACCTCTCCACCGCCGAACCCGGAACCAGGATGCACGTCACCATGCCCTCCGGTGACGTCGAGATCCTCGGCCGGATGCGCGAGCGGTGCACCTCGACGATGAGCTGGGCGCGGGGTACGAAGGACCATCTCGAGGCCACGACCCCTCAGCGGTAAGCACGGCCCCTCAGATGCGAGAGGGCCGCCGTCGTCACTCGGGGTTCTCCGAGGGTTGGGGTAGATTAGTCCTTCGCGCTAACGCACGGTCCAGCCACAGGCCCGCGGCACCCGGTTGAGCATCCAGCCCGGGCATCTGCCGCACGAGCGCCCTCCCCAGAACAGGTCCATCGTGACGTCTTTGCTGCCCTCTGGCCTCGCGCCCTCCGACACCACCACTCCTCCTCCCCTCACCCAGGAGACCATCCACCAACTGCCCGCGCCGGTCGATGTGCCCACCTACGACCGCACCGAGCTGACGCCGGCCGTCGTGCACATCGGCGTCGGCGGCTTCCACCGCGCCCACCAGGCCGCCTACTTCGATGCCCTTGCCCGGGAGGGCATCTCGACCGACTGGGGCATCACCGGCGTGGGCCTGCGGAGCCCGCAGATGGGCGAGGTGCTGCGGGACCAGGACAACCTCTACACCCTCGTCGTCCGCAGCGCCGGCAAGGACGAGGTCCGGGTGATCGGATCGGTGGTGCGCTACCTCTACGCCCCGGACGACCCCGAGGCCGTCCTCGCCACCCTCGCAGACGAGAAGACCCGACTCGTCACGCTCACCATCACCGGCTCCGCCTACCCCGTCGGGGACGTCGACCCCGGTGACGCGCTGGTCCGCGCCGACGTCGAGAGCCCGGGCGCACCCGGCACCGCCTTCGGCTACGTCGTCGAAGGCCTCGACCGGCGCCGCCGGGCCGGTCTGCGACCGTTCACCGTCCTGTCCTGCGACAACATGCAGCACAACGGTGAGTCGACCCGCCGGGCCGTGCTCTCCACCGCCCGGCTGCGGGACCCGGAGCTCGCCTCCTGGATCGAGGCCGAGGTGGCCTTTCCCAGCAGCATGGTGGACCGCATCACCCCCGAGACCTCCCCGGAGCGGCGCGAACAGATCGCGGCCGAGTACGGGGTCGATGACCGCTGGCCCGTGGTCACCGAGCCGTTCACGCAGTGGATCATCGAGGACCAGTTCTGCAACGGCCGGCCGCCGCTCGACGCGGTGGGCGTCGACTTCGTCGACGATGTCCGCCCCTTCGAACTGATGAAGACGCGGATGCTCAACGGCGCCCACAGCGCCCTGGGGCACCTCGCGATCCTCGCCGGCTTCGACACCACGGCCGAGGCGATGGCGAACCCGCTCGTCCGGCAGTACGTCGAGGGATTCCTCGCCGAAGCCGCTGCCGGCCTGCTCCAGGTTCCGGGCGTCGACCTGGACGGGTACGCCAGGACGTTGGTGCAGCGGTTCTCCAACGCCCAGATCAGCGACCAGCTCGCCCGGCTCTGCCGGCGCAGCTCGACCAAGGTGCCCTCCTACGTCATCCCGTCACTGCAGCTGGCGATGGACCAGGACACCCCCCGGGCCCACCTGGTGCTCGCGGTGGCCGCCTGGTTCCGCTTCCTCCGAGGGGAGGACTACGCCGGCGGCGATCTCGAGGTGCAGGACGCGAACGCCGACCGGCTGCGGGAGCTGGCAGGCCAGGGTGGGACCGACCCCCGCCCGCTGCTGGCCCAGCCGGACCTCTTCGGCCCACTGGCCGGATCCGAGCGCCTCGCCCGCGAGCTGGAGGCGGCGCTGACCTCCCTGGAGGCTGGACCGCTGGAGGCCGTGGCGGCGCTGACGTCGCTGGAGGCCGGTCCGCTGGAGGCTGTGGCGGCACTGCGGCCCTCGAGCTCGGAGCGGGCGGCATGAGCTGGGCCGAGCCATCTCCCTGGGCACACGTCCGGGTCGTCCTCTGCGATGCCGACGGCAACCTGTTCCCCTCTGAAGAGCCGGCGTTCGTCGCGTCGGCGAAGGTGACCAGCACGTTCCTGGCGGGGCACCAGGTCCAGCGCCGCTACGAGCCCGAGGAGCTCCGGCTGGCTACCACCGGGATGAACTTCCGGTCCACGGTGGTGGCGCTGGCCCGAACGCACGGGCTGCCGGAGCTGGACCCGGCGACCCTGGAGCACTGGGTCGCGACCGAGAAGGAGGCCGTGACCGCCTACCTCCGCACGGCCCTGCACCCCGACCCGGCCGTCCTCGAGCCGCTGACCGCCTTGGCCGAGCGCTACGGCCTCGCGGCCGTCAGCTCCAGCGCCGACGCCCGGATCGCCGCGTGCTTCGAGGTGACCGGGATGGCGCAGTTCTTCCCACCGGAGCGGCGGTTCAGCGCCGAGGACTCCCTGCCGCGACCCATCAGCAAGCCGGACCCGGCCGTCTACCTGCACGCGCTCGACGCGTTGGGCATCGAGCCCGGCGAGGCGATCGCGGTGGAGGACTCGGTGGCCGGCGCCACCTCGGCCGTGGCCGCTGGCATCGCCACGATCGGCAACCTGCAGTTCGTCCAGCCGCCGGAGCGGGCGGAGCGCGCCCAGGCGCTGGAGCGGGTGGGCGTGGCCGCCCTGGTGACCTCGTGGGGCGAGGTGCTGGACCTGCTGGCCGCTCAGCCCGCGAGATAGGGTGACCCGGGCAGGCACGAGGCCTCCCGAGGGTCAGACGGAGGTGCTCGGTGCCCGCACCGGTCGAGTACCCGCAGCGGATCGCGATGGTCAGCATGCACACGTCGCCTCTGGCCACGCCCGGTGTCGGTGACGCCGGCGGGTTGAACGTCTACGTCGCCGAGGTCGCACGACGGCTGGGTGAGCGCGGCATCAAGGTCGACGTGTTCACCCGGGCCGAGGACGCCGGGCCCGAGGTCGTCGACGTCAACGAGCACACCCGGGTCGTGCGGCTCGCCGCCGGCCCGCGGGAGGTCGTGCCGAAGGAGGACCTGCCCAGTTTGGTGCCGGAGTTCGCCGAGCGGCTGGGCGAACGGCTGGAGGACCACCACCTGGTGCACTCCCACTACTGGCTCTCCGGGATGGTCGGCCTGGCGCTCGCCCGCCAGTGCGGGCTGCCGCTGGTGCACACGATGCACACCATGGCCAGGGTCAAGAACGAGGCCCTGGGCCTGGACCAGACCAGCGAGCCGGACGTGCGCGCGCGGGGCGAGGCCGCGATCGTGGCGGCCGCCGACGTGCTCACGGCGAACACCCGGGAGGAGTCCGATGAGCTGCAGCACCACTACGGGGCCCGCCCGGGCCAGATCGCGGTGGTGCCTCCGGGGGTCGACCTGCACACCTTCCATCCGTGCGACCAGCCGAAGTCCCGGGCCCAGCTCGGCGTGGGCCAGGACGACGAGGTGGTCCTGTTCGTGGGCCGGATCCAGCCGCTCAAAGCACCTGACGTGCTGATCCGGGCTGTCGCCGAGCTGGTTCGCCGCCAGCCCTCACGGCGACAGCGGCTCCGACTGATCATCGTCGGCAGCCCGAGCGGTCCTCAGGCGCAGTGGTCCCAGTCGCTGCGACCGCTGGCCGTCGAGCTGGGGGTGAGCGACCTGGTGGAGCTTCGGCCGCACTCTCCTCGCGCTGACCTCTTCCGCTGGTACTGCGTCGCCGACGTGGTCGGCGTCCCCTCTCACAACGAGTCCTTCGGCCTCGTGGCCCTGGAGGCCCAGGCCTGCGGCCGGCCGGTGGTGGCCACCGACGTGGGCGGGCTGCGGCACGCCGTCCGGGACACCCAGACCGGCATCCTCGTCCCGGGGCACCGTCCCGAGCAATGGGCCGACGCCCTCGGTGCGCTCCTCGACGACCCAGGCGAGCGGCTACGGATGGGCGCGAACGCTGCCGGGCACGCCTCACGCTTCAGCTGGGACAACACGGCGGCCGCGACCCTGGACGCCTACCACACCGCCCAGCTCCAGCTGCTGCGGACGGCAGGGTGAGCTCGGGGCCCTGGAGGGCGGTGCTCGGTTTCGGCGTGGTCAGCCTGGCCGCCGACATGGTGTACGAGGGCGCACGCTCGGTCACCGGGCCGTTGCTCGGGTCGCTCGGCGCCACCGCCCTGGTCGTCGGCCTGGTGACGGGAGTGGGCGAGGCGGTGGCCCTGGTGCTGCGGCTCTTCTCCGGCTCGCTGGCGGACCGCTCCGGCCGCTACTGGACGCTCACCCTGGCCGGTTACGGGCTCACCGCGGTCTGCGTGCCGCTGCTGGCACTGACCCCGTTCCTCGGGGCCGCGGGTCTGGCCGTGGCGTCCCTGCTGATCCTCGCTGAACGAACGGGCAAGGCCGTCCGGAGCCCGGCCAAGTCCGCCCTGCTCGCGCGGGCCGCCGCCGAGGTGGGGCTCGGCCGTGGCCTCGGTGTGCACAAGGCGCTGGACCAGGTCGGCGCCTTCGCCGGGCCGCTCGTGGTAGCCGGCGTCACCGCGCTGACGGGAGCGCTCTGGCCGTCCTTCCTCGTGCTGCTCGTGCCGGGCGCGGTAGCGATGGTGCTGCTGGTCGTCGTGCGCCGCCGGATGGCCGGGGACGCGCCGGCTGCTGCGGCGCAGCCTGCCGCCGAGGCTCCGACCGGCCGGCAGCGCGACCGGCTGCCGACGCCGTTCTGGCTGTTCGCCGCCTCGGCCGGCGCAGCCACCGCCGGACTCGTCACCTTCGGGATCATCTCCTTCCACCTGACCCGGGACGCCGTCGTGGGGGTGGCCGTCGTCCCGGTCGTCTACGCCGCGGCGATGGCCGCAGGCGCCGGGGCCGCCCTCGCGACCGGCTGGCTGTACGAGCGCTGGGCGGGCCGGATCCTGCTGCTGCTGCCCTTCCTCGTCGCCGCCGTCCCACCGCTGGCCTTCTCCGACCACGCCGGGACCGCCGTGCTCGGGGTGCTGGTCTGGGGGGCGGCGGTGGGCGTGCAGGACTCGACCGTGAAGGCGCTGGTGGCCTCGTTGGTGCCCGCCCACCGCCGAGCCACCGCCTACGGCTCGTTCGCGGCTGTGCAGGGCGCGGCCGCCGTGGTCGGCGGTGTCACGGCCGGCTGGCTCTACGCCCGCTCCCTGCCGGCCCTGGTCGTCGTCGTGTCGGCGACGCAGCTGGTCGCTCTGCTGCTGCTCGTCGTCACCCTGCGCCGCCAGGCCGCCGACCGGGAACCCGCTCTGGCAGGCTGAGCGGGTGACGGACAGCGACGCGCGCCAGGTCCGGCTGGACCCGACCTCCGCGCTGCCGGTGTTCGAGCAGATCCAGACCCAGATCCTCGACCTGATCGAGACCGGCAGCTGGCGCGCTGGCAGCCGGCTGCCACCCGTCCGGGTCCTGGCCGACCAGCTCGGCGTGGCCACCAACACCGTGGCCAAGGCGTACCGGGCGCTCGAGCAGGAAGGCTTCGTGACCACCGGAGGACGACGCGGCACGCACGTCGCCGACCAGCAGGGGGACGCGTCGCAGCAGGTCCGGCAGCAGCTGCGCGGCGTGCTGCAACCGCTGCTGGACCAGGGCATGACCTCGGCTGAGGTGCTCCGGCTCGTCCGGTCCGTCCTGGACGACTGACCGTCCACGACGCCGTTTGTCCTCGTGACAGGCGGGTAAGCCGTCCAAGTTCCTTCCCCACCTGATCTGAGGAGATCACCATGGCTCAATCCATGTCCGCGCGGACCGATGGCCGCACCGCCACCGGCAAGACCGCCGTCCAGAAGGCCGCGACCCTCGTCGGCATCGTCTTCCTGGCCGTCGGTGTGCTCGGCTTCATCCCCGGCATCACGTCGAACTACGACACGATGGCCTTCGCCTCGCACCACTCCGAGGCCAAGCTGCTCGGGCTGTTCCAGGTCTCGATCCTGCACAACATCGTCCACCTGCTGTTCGGCATCGCCGGGCTGGTCCTGGCCCGGAGCATCCGCGGTGCCAAGAACTACCTCATCGGAGGCGGCATCATCTACCTGGTCCTGTTCGTCTACGGCATCGCGGTGCCGATGAACTCCGGCGCCAACTTCGTTCCCGTGAACACCGCGGACAACGTGCTGCACGTACTGCTCGGGATCGGCATGATCGCCCTCGGCGCCCTGCTCACCCGCCGGCCGGACGTCGCTCCGGCCACCGACGTCGCCAACTCCTGACCGCGGCGCACCCGCCGGCCCGGCGGTGGTGGTTCAGTCCAGTCCCCAGAAGACCCGGTCCACCACCCCTCGGGCTCGGCGGGTGATCCGTCGGTAGTCGGCCAGCAGGTGCGAGGACTCCCCCGGGCCGTAGCCGAGCAGCTCCGCCAACGCCGCCAGCTCCCGGTTGTCGGACGGCAGCGAGTCCGAGCCCCGTCCCCGCACCAGCATGATCTGGTTGCGGATCCGGCTGGCCAACAGCCAGGCGGCCTCCAGGTGGCCGGCGTCGACGGCATCGATGACGCCCGCCTGCTGCGCCGCCCGCAGGGCCGTGATGGTCCGGGAGGACTTCAGGGCCGGCAGCGCATGGGCATGCTGGAGCTGCAGCAGCTGGACGGTCCACTCGACGTCCGCCAGCCCCCCGGGGCCCAGCTTCGTGTGCTTGGCCGGATCGGCGCCGCGGGGCAGTCGCTCGGCCTCGACCCGCGCCTTGAGCTTGCGGATCTCCGACAGCTGGCCCGCCGTGAGCCCGTCCTCGGGCCAGCGGCGCGTATCGATCTCGGCGAGCAGCTCGGCCCCCAGCTCGGTGTCCCCGGCCAGCGCGTCCGCTCGGACGAGAGCCTGCAGCTCCCAGGTGGAGGACCAGCGCCCGTAGTAGTTCCGGTAGGCGGTGAGCGACCGGATCAGCGCGCCCCCCTTGCCCTCAGGGCGCAGGTCCGCGTCCACGGCGAGCGCGGGGTCCGCGCCCGGCCGCGCCAGCAGCCGCCGCATCTCGGTGATCACAGCGCCGGCTGACCGGGTCGGGTCTCCGGCGCGTTCCGCTCCCGCCGGCACATCGGCCATCACGAACATGGCGTCGGCGTCGGAGGCGTAGGACATCTCGTGCCCGCCCCAGCGACCCATCGCGACCACCGCGATGGGGGGAACCGACCCGGGATCGGGCGCCGCGTTCCGCGCGACCGTCAGCGCGACGTCGATGGTCGCCGTCGCCAGGTCGGTCACCGCGTCGCCGACGCCCAGCACGTCGAGCTCACCGAGCAGGTCGGCCGCGGCGATCCGGAAGAGCTCCCGCCGCCGGATGGCCCGAATGGCCTCCACGGACGTGGTGCTGCTGTCCTGCCGGCCGGCCGCCGCCTGCATCTCGCTCCGCAGCTCGGTCAGCGACCGGGGCCGGAGCTCATCCTCGCCGGCGAGCATCTGGACGGTCTGGGGAGCCCGGGTCAGCAACGCCACCGCGTACCTGCTGGAGGCGAGGATGCGGGCCAGCCGCTCCGCCATGGCGCCCTCGTCCCGCAGGGCCCGGAGGTACCACGGGGTGGTGCCCAGCGCCTCGGACACCTGGCGGAAGGCGAGCAGGCCGGCGTCGGGGTTGGGTGCGTTCGCGAACCAGCCGAGCATCGCGGGGAGCAGCTGGCGCTGGATCTCCGCCTGCCGGGTCACCCCCTGGCCCAGGGCGGCGATGTGCCGCAGGGCAGCCGTGGGGTCGTCGTAGCCGAGTGCCTTGAGCCGGTCGAGCGCGGCATCGGTGGTCAGCCGCAGCTCAGAGCTCGGGATGCGCGCCACCACGTCGAGCAGCGGGGAGTAGAACAGCCGCTCGTGCAGCCGCCGCACCCGGCTGGAGCAGTGCCGCCAGGTTCCCAGCAGCTGGTTGACCGGGTCGGCGTAGCCGAGCGACCGCCCGATCCGGCGCAGGTCGGCCTCGGCGTCCGGCAGCACGTGCGTGCGGCGGAGATGGAACAGCTGGATCCGGTGCTCGACCGTGCGGAGGAACCGGTACGCCAGGCCGAAGCCCTTGCCGTCCTCCCGGCCGACGTAGCCGTTGTCGACCAGCGCCTTGAGCGCCGGCAGGGTGGCGCGGGTGCGCAGCCGCTCGTCGATCCGCCCGTGCACCAGCTGCAGCAGCTGCACAGAGAACTCGACGTCCCGCAGCCCGCCCTCGCCCAGCTTGATCTCCCGGCCCTGCTCCCGCGCGGGGATGTGGGCCACGACCCGCTTCCGCATGGCCTGGGCGTCGGAGACGAAGTTCTCCCGCTCGGCGGCACGCCAGACCATCGGGCTGACCATGTCGACGAACTCCTGACCCAGCGCCAGGTCGCCCGCGCAGGGCCGGGCCTTGAGCATCGCCTGGAACTCCCAGGTCTTGGCCCAGCGCTCGTAGTAGGCCTGGTGGCTGGCCAGCCGCCGAACCAGCTGGCCGGCCCGCCCCTCGGGCCGCAGCGCGGCGTCCACCTCCCAGATGGTCCCGGCCGAGGTGTGGGCGGAGCAGATCCGGCTCAGCTCGGCCGCCATCCGGGTCGCGGTGGCGATCACCAGGTCCGGGCCCAGCACCGGCTCGCCGTCCGCCGCCAGCACCGGCTCGGCGACGAAGAGCACATCGACGTCGCTGACGTAGTTGAGCTCCTGGGCTCCGCACTTGCCGAGCCCGACCACGGCCAGCCGGGTCTTCATCGCCGCAGGTCCGCCTTTGGCCCGCGCGATCGCCAGCGCCGCCTCGAGCGTGGCGTCGGCGAGGTCGGAGAGCTCGTCCGCGACGTCGTCGACGAGCTCGATCGGCTCCGGGGAGCAGAGGTCGCGAGCCGCGATCCGCAGCACCTCGCCCCGGTAGGCGATCCGCAGCGGGTCGCCGCTGAGCTCGGTCGCGACGGGCAGCTCGGCCTCGGGATCGGCGCCGGTGGCGAGCAGCAGCAGGCGTCGCAGCTCCGCGGCACCTCTCTTCTCCAGGTCGCCGTCGAGCAGGTCGATCTGGTCGGGATGGGCGCAGAGATGCTGCCCGAGCGAGGCGCTCGCGCCGAGCACCATGACGAGGTGTCGGGAAAGCTGCGGTGAGGCCACCAGCCGCGCCGGGAGGTCTGGGCAGTGCTCGTGCAGCCGGTCCAGCCCGGCGAGGGCCAGGTCGGGGTCAGCGGACCGGACGACGTCGTCGAGCACGGCCTCCTGGTCGGCCTCCCATCGCTGCAGCACCGCCAGGGCGGCGCCGGCATCGAGGAACCCGCGACGAGCCAAGGTGCCCTGGGTCGTCTGCAGCCGCATCATGGCCTGCATGTTACTGACCTGTAACACCGGCCCTCGCAATGAGGAGCGGCCCTGATAGCGTCCGACGGGAGGTCCACCACCATGGCATCGCTTCGACAGCGGCCGGCCGACGCGCTGCTCGAGCAGTCGCGGGCCGTGCTGGCCAGCCTGCGCGCCCTCCTCGAAACCTCGCCAGCAAACCCGGCCAGCGACAGAGGCGACGTTGCGGCCGCCGCGGGACGGGTGCTCGATCTCCAGCGCTCCCTGCTGCACACCCTCAGGTCCCCGGTCCCGGGCAGGGCGCTCCCCCTGGCCCGGCTGCTCGACCTCTGGGCCTGGCCGCCGAGCGACGGGCTGCCGAGGGAGCTCGCTGAGCTGGTGCACGAGCTCGCGGGCACGCTGGAGCTCCTCGAACCCCTGCTCGGCCCCCATGGTCCGCCGCCGAGCGCGGTCTTGGGCAGCCCTGCCGGGCCCTCGACGTTCGAGGACGCGGTGGCGGTTCAGATCGTCGGCCTCGTGCTGGCCGCCGACGACCTGAACCGGCTGCTTCCTGAGGACCGGCTCGTCGCTCTCGGCCGGGGTGCACTGGCGCGCAGCAGCCGCGCTCTCACCACCGTCCTGGCCGCCCGCAACCCCGGGCGGTCCGTCGAGGTCCGGGTGCCGCCGTTCGCTGCCGTGCAGTGCGCGATCGGCGACCCCGGTCCCCGCCACACCCGCGGCACTCCCCCCAACGTGGTCGAGACCGACGCCGTGACCTTCCTCCGGCTGGCTTCCGGCCGGACCAGCTGGCCCGAGGCGGTCGGTGGCGGCACGGTCTCCGCCTCGGGCCTGCGCGCAGACCTCAGCCCGGTGCTTCCGCTGTTCCGGCCGGCACCCTGAATCCTTGCTCTGCCCCGAGCGGCAGGACGAGCCGCGGCCGGATCTCCGCGGACCTCACCCCGCCTGCGCCTGCCGGCGACGCTGCCGGTAGGCCGCCGCCTTGGCCCGGTCACCGCACCCCTTCATGCCGCACCAGCGCCGGCGCCGGCCCCGGGAGCGGTCCAGGAAGGGACGGGTGCACTCCCGGTCCGCGCACCAGTGCAGGGCGGCACGGTCAGGACTGCCGAACAGGTCGAGGCAGTCCCGAGCCAGCGCCGACAGCACCGCGCCGAGGTCGCCCTGGCGGTGCAGCCGACCGTCACCGTCGACCTGCAGCCTGATCTCCGGCTGGGCCGCTGCGGCGTGCACCACCGCTAGGTCCTCGGCGTCGGGCCGGGTCCCGTCGATCAGGGCGGTGACCAGCCGGAACGCCGCCTCACGGACGGCGACGGCATGCCCCAGACCGGCTGCGTCCACAGCGACCGGTTCGTCGACGATCCCCGACTCGGCGATCCAGGTGCGAAGGTCGTCCGGAGAGCGCAGCCGGTCGGCGCGCGTGCTGTGCCGCTCCGCCACGGTGGCGACGAAGTCCAGGACCGGTCGGTCAGCGATGAACTCGAACACATCACCACCTTGACAGGTGACGAGGACGCGGACAAGAGTGGTGATCACCGGTTGAACAGGTGACGATCCGGAGGTAGCGATGTCGAGCACGGCTCAGAACCTCCGGAGGTACCTGGCCGCGGCCGTGCTGGTCCGGGTCGCCGACGAAGGCGCCCGGGTCGCGCTGCTGCTGCTGGCCCTCCAACGCACCGGTAGCGCGGCCCTCGGGGCGGTCCTGGTCGCAGCTCTCCTGGTTCCGCACGTCGCCGCGGCACCGGCGGTGGGCCTCCTCACCGACCGGACACCCCGTCCGCGCTGGGTGCTCGGTGCCGCCGCGGTCGGCTTCGCAGCCGCACTGGCCGCGGCCGCCGTCGGCCTCGGGCGGCTGCCCGTCTCGGCCACGCTCGCGATCCTGCTGGTCGGCGGCTGCTGCGGGCCGGCGCTGACCGGGGGGCTGACCAGCCAGCTGCGCTCGCTGGTGCCGGAACGGTCCCTCCCCCGAGCCTTCGGCGCCGACTCCGCCAGCTACAGCCTCTCAGGCATCGCGGGACCCTCGGTTGCCGCGGTGCTGGCAGGCCTGATCGGTGCGGACGGCGCCACCCTCGGCCTCGCCGGCTCTGCGGCGCTGGGTGCGGCCGTGCTGACCGTCCTCCCGCTGGGCCCCCGGCAGACCCGGGTCGCCTCGGCGTCGGTGCCGGGCTCGCGGCTCACCGACGGCCTCGCCGCGGTCGTCCACGACCCAGTCCTCGGCACGGTCACCGCGGCGAGCAGCCTGGCCCAGCTCGGCGCGGGCGCCCTGCCGGTGGTGGCCGCGGTGCTCAGCGCGCGTGCTTCCCGACCCGGGGCCGCCGGGCTGCTGATGACCGCGGTGGCCGTCGGCGGGCTGGTCGGCTCCCTGCTGTGGGCCTGGCGCCCCGCCCCGCCGGAACGCTCGGCCCGGACGGTGATGGTCAGCCTGCTCGGCGTCGGCCTTCCGTTGGCGGCGGCCGCAGCGGTCGGCTCGCTGCTGCTGGTGGGCGCGCTGTTCGCCCTGTCGGGAGTGTTCCTCGGCCCGCTCACCGGCGCCCTGTTCACGGTCCGCCAGCGGCGGGCGCCGGCGCCGCTGCAGGCGCAGGTCTTCACCCTGGGCGCCGGGGTCAAGACCAGCTGCGCGGCCGGTGGGGCGGCCCTCGGCGGTCTGCTGGTGGGCCTGCCCAGCTCGGTCCAGCTGCTGCTGGTCGCCGGCTGCCCGATCCTCGTCGGCTCGGCCGGTCTCGGCGTCCTGCGGGGGGTCAGAGCACGGGCAACAGGCGGCGGAGCTCCATCGGCGTGACCTGGCGGCGGTACTCCTCGAACTCCGCGCGCTTGTTGCGCAGGAAGAAGTCGAAGACGTGCTCACCGAGGGTCTCCGCGAGCAGCTCGGACCTCTCCGCGACGGCGATCGCCTCGCTCAGGTTGTGCGGCAGCGGGTCGATCCCCAGCGACTTGCGCTCACGGTCGTTGAGCGACCACACGTCGTCCTCGGCCTCCCGCGGCAGGTCGTAGCCCTCCTCGATCCCCTTCATCCCCGCGGCCAGCATCACCGCGAACGCGAGGTAGGGGTTGCAGGCGGAGTCGACGGTCCGCAGCTCCATGCGGGTGGACTGGCCCTTGTTCGGCTTGTACATCGGCACCCGGATCATCGCGGAGCGGTTGTTGTGGCCCCAGCAGATGTACGACGGCGCCTCGCCTCCCCACAGCAGCCGCTTGTAGGAGTTCACCCACTGGTTCGTGACGACCGTGATCTCGGCGGCGTGCTTGAGGATCCCCGCGATGAACTGTCGCCCGGTCTTGGACAGCTGGTACTCCGCGCCCGCCTCGTAGAAGGCATTGCGGTCGCCCTCGAACAGCGACACGTGGGTGTGCATGCCGGAGCCGGGGTGCGTGGTGAACGGCTTGGGCATGAACGTCGCCCAGATGCCCTGGCTCAGCGCCACCTCACGCACCACGGTGCGGAAGGTCATGATGTTGTCCGCCGTGGACAGCGCGTCGGCGTAGCGCAGGTCGATCTCCTGCTGGCCGGGGCCGCCCTCGTGGTGTGAGAACTCCACGGAGATCCCCATCGCCTCGAGCATCGTGATGGCCTCACGGCGGAAGTCCGAGCCCCGGGACTGGGCGGTGTGGTCGAAGTAGCCGCTGCGGTCCACGGGCACCGGGTCCTCGCCGGCGCCGGGCCGGCCCGAGAACAGGTAGAACTCGATCTCCGGGTGGGTGTAGAAGGTGAACCCCTT
>JBJMIS010000082.1:0-58140 GCA_045806705.1 Friedmanniella sp. | reverse complement strand
CGAGCTGGACGCCGCGCTCGACCTGGCGCCGCGGGCCGGGACCTGGGCGCTGGAGGCCAGGCGGATCGAAGCGGGTGTGCCCCGGATCGGCGTGGACACCGACCACCGCACCATCCCGAACGAGGTCGGCCTGCTGGGCGTCGCCGTGCACCTGGACAAGGGCTGCTACCGCGGGCAGGAGACGGTCGCGCGAGTGCACACGCTGGGCCGGCCGCCGCGCCGGCTCGTCCGGCTGCTGCTCGACGGCAGCGTGGACGCGCTCCCCAGCCCCGGAGCGCCGGTGGAGCTCGCCGGCCGTCCCGTCGGCTTCGTCGGCGGGTCCGCCCGTCACCACGAGCTGGGCCCTGTCGCTCTCGCGCTGGTCAAGCGCAACACCGACCCCGACGCCGACCTGGTCGTGGACGGGATCGCCGCCCGAGCCGAGACCCTCGTCGACCCCGAGATCGGCCTGCACGTCCGTCCGCGCCTCTGAGCCAACCGGCTTACTCAGCACAGGTTCTACACGCCTTACCTAGGTTGCAACCTGGGTAAGGCGGGGGTTTCCCAGGTTTACCTGGGGAACCGACAGCCCCCAGGCTCACTCCCTGAGCGCCCCGAGGGCGGCAGGCACGGGCCGGATCTCGCCGACGCGTTCGCCGTGACCGAGCACGGGGCCGCTCACCTGGTCGTCCAGGGTGGGGTGGTCGAAGCCCAGACGCCGCAGGACCGCGGCCATCAGGACCGGGCGGGCCCGGGGGTTGCCGTCGGTGATCTTGACGGCGATGCCGCGACCGTCGGGCAGGCCGACGGCGTAGACCGCCTCAGCGCCGGCCTTGCCCACCAGACCGGGGATGGCCCGATGCAGCGCCAGCTCGTCGCGGCGGGTGCCGGAGACGAACTCCGGGTGGGCGCGGATCGCGTCGGCGACCTGCTTCTCCTCTCCCTCGTCCGCCGCGGCGAGGTGCCCGAACGCCCGGGCCAGTCCGTACAGGGAGATCGCGAAGAGCGGAGCCCCGCAGCCGTCCACCGCCAGGTTGGTGGCCTGTTCGTGGGCCAGGTCGTCGATCGCCCGGAGGATCCCCAGCTGGGTCGGGTGGTCGGGGTCTCGGTAGCTGGTGATGTCGGCGCCGCCGGCGACCGTGGTGGCCAGCATCCCGGCGTGCTTGCCGGAGCAGTTCATGAAGAGCGGCGACTTCGACCCGCCGGCCCGGATCGCCGCCTCCCGCGCCAGGTCGTTGAGGGGCCAGTCGGGCGGGGTCTGCAGGGCGGACTCCTCCAGCCCCGCTTCCGCCAGGATCGCGCGCACGGCGGCGAGGTGGAACGGCTCCCCGGAGTGCGAGGCGCAGACGACGGCAAGCTGCTCCCCGTCCACCTTCAGCCCGGTGCGCAGCATCCCGACCGCCTGCAGCGGCTTGCTGCAGCTCCGCGGGTACATCGGCGCGAACTCCGCGCCCACGGACGCCAGCAGCGACCCGTCCGCCGCCGTGACCGCCACCCGGCCCCGGTGCACGCTCTCCACGAAGCCGCTGCGGACCACCTCCACCAGGATCGGGTCGCTGTCCTCGGGCCGCGTCATGCCAGGGAATCTACGCGTGCCGGAGCGTGGGCCGGCGTTCCTGTGCTGAGGGCGAACAGCTCACCTGGCGGTTTGTCAGAACAACCCGTCGGATGTCCTACCCTCGATGCGTGAACTGGGACGACTACACCGGCGCGCTGTTCGACCTGGACGGCGTGCTGACACCGACTGCCGAGGCGCACATGCGGGCCTGGCGGGAGCTGTTCGTCGACTTCCTCACCAAACGGGGGATCGTCGACCAGCCGTACGTGGAGAAGGACTACTTCGACCACATCGACGGCAAGCCGCGCTACGACGGCGTCCGCTCTCTGCTCGCCTCTCGCGGCATCTCTCTCGCCGAGGGCGACCCGGCGGACGGGCCCGACGTGGAGACGGTCTGCGGGCTCGGCAACCGGAAGAACCTCTTCTTCGCCCAGGTCCTGGCTGACGACGGGGTGACGCCCTACCCAGGGTCGGTCACGCTGCTCGACTTCCTGGCCGAGCGCGGCACGAAGGTGGCGGTCGTCTCGTCCTCCCGCAACGCGCCCGCCGTGCTCGAGGCTGCGGGCCTGGCCGGCCGGTTCGAGGTCGTGGTCGACGGTGCGCTGGCGGCGCGGGAGGGGCTGGCCGGTAAGCCGTCCGGCGCCACCTACGTCTACGGCGCGGAGCAGCTCGGGGTGCCCGTCGAGCGGGCGGTCGTCTTCGAGGACGCCCTGTCGGGGGTGGCGGCGGGCCGCGACGGCCACTTCGGCCTCGTCGTCGGCGTCGACCGGGGCGTCGGCGCTGACCGGTTGACCGATGCCGGCGCTGACATCGTCGTCGACGACCTGGCGGAGCTGGCGCGATGACGTACGGCTCCAGCGGCGACAACCCGATCAGATCCAGCGACCCGCTGGACCGCCGACGGTTTCCCGTCGACGAGTGGCGGCTGACCGAGGCCCACTACAGCGCGGCTGACCTCGGCGTCACCGAGACGCTGTTCGCGGTCGGCAACGGCTACCTCGGGATGCGCGGGAACGTGGAGGAGGGCCGGGAGACCTACGCCCACGGCACCTTCATCAACGGCTTCCACGAGACGTGGCCGATCCGGCACGCCGAGGAGGCCTTCGGCTTCGCCCGGGTCGGCCAGACGATCGTCAACGTCCCCGACAACAAGACCATGAAGCTCTACGTCGACGACGAGCCGATGCTGCTCTCCGTCGCCGACCTGGAGTCCTACGAGCGCTCCCTCGACTTCCGGGACGGCGTGCTGCACCGCGACATCGTCTGGCGCACCCCCGGCGGGAAGCGGGTTCGGGTCACGTCCACCCGGATGGTCTCGTTCACCCAGCGGCACCTGGCGATCATGACCATCGAGGTGACGATGCTGGACGAGGAGGCGCCGGTGGTCGTGTCCTCCCAGACCCTCAACCGCCAGGACGGCCGCGACGAGTACCACGTCCGCGCAGCCGCCATGGGCACCGGCACCGACCCGCGCAAGGCGGAGGCGTTCGAGGCCCGGGTGCTGGATCCCCAGCTGCACTGGTGCACCGACAACCGGATCGCGCTCGGCTACCGCTGCGTCAACTCGAAGATGACGCTGGCGGTGGGCGTGGACCACGCCATCGAGACCACCAACTCCTACACGTCACACATCAGCGCCGACGACGACACCGGGAAGATGGTGTACCGGGTGGCTGCCAAGCCCGGTCAGCCGATCAAGATCATCAAGACGGTGAGCTACCACACCTCGCGCGGGGTCCCGGTCCGCGAGCTCGTGGACCGGGCCCGGCGCACCCTGGACCGCACCGCGTCGGAGGGGCTGGCGGTCCAGTACGAGGCGCAGCGGCGCTGGCTGGACGCCTACTGGGAGCGGACCGACGTCGTGGTGCACGGCGAGCCCGCGCTGCAGCAGGCGATCCGCTGGAACCTCTTCCAGATCGCTCAGGCCACCGCCCGGGCGGAGCAGTCGGGCGTCCCGGCCAAGGGCGTCACCGGGTCGGGCTACGGCGGCCACTACTTCTGGGACACCGAGATCTACGTGCTCCCGATGCTCTCCTACACCTCCCCGGCGATGGCCCGCAGCGGCCTCCGTTTCCGCTACAACATGCTCGATGCCGCGAGGCGCCGAGCGCAGGACCTCGCTCAGCGCGGGGCGCTCTTCCCGTGGCGCACCGTCAACGGCGAGGAGGCGTCGGCCTACTACGCGGCCGGCACCGCGCAGTACCACATCGACGCCGACATCTCCTACGCGCTCTGCAAGTACGTGGCCGCCAGCGGTGACGACGACTTCATGTGGCGGGAGGGGATCGACATCCTGGTCGAGACCGCTCGGATGTGGGCCGACCTGGGATTCTGGCGCGAGGACGGCGGCGGCTCGCGGAGCTTCCACATCCACGGGGTGACCGGCCCCGACGAGTACACCACCGTGGTGAACGACAACCTCTTCACCAACGTGATGGCCCGCTACAACCTGGCTCAGGCCGCCAAGCTCGTCCGGCAGATGCGCGACGACGCCCCTGAAGCCCACCGAAGCGTGGTGGAGCGGCTCGACATCGACCCCGGGGAGATCGAGGAGTGGACGGCGGCCGCGGAGGCGATGGCCATCCCCTTCGACACGCTGACGGGGATCAACCCGCAGGACGCGCAGTTCCTCGACCAGGAGGTGTGGGACCTCAAGAACACCCCGGCCGACAAACGCCCGCTGATGCTGCACTACCACCCGCTGGTGATCTACCGCTTCCAGGTGCTCAAGCAGGCAGACGTCGTGCTCGCCCTGTTCCTGCAGGGCGACCACTTCAGCAGCGAGCAGAAGCGGGCCGACTTCGAGTACTACGACCCGATCACCACCGGCGACTCCACCCTCTCGGGGGTGGTGCAGTCGATCATCGCCGCGGAGGTGGGCTACCGCGACCTGGCCCTGCGCTACTTCCACAGCTCGCTGTTCGTCGACCTCGCCGACCTGCACGGCAACGCCGCGGACGGGGTGCATGTGGCCTCGACGGGCGGTGTCTGGAACGCCCTGGTCTACGGCTTCGCCGGGATGCGGGACTACGACGGGATCATCACCTTCGACCCCCGGCTGCCGCCGAGCTGGAAGGGCCTCACCTTCAGCATCACCTTGCACGGGACCCGGCTGAAGGTCGACCTGAGGGCCGACCGGATGACGTTCACCGTGCTGGCGGGGGAGCAGGCCGAGGTGCAGGTCCGCGGCTGTCCCGTCACGGTCCGTGCTGGCCATGAGGTGACCGTCCCGCTGGCCGACCAAGGACCGGTGATCCATGGTCCGCTGACGCTGCAGACCGGCGACCGGCGACGGGACGGCAGCCTGATCACGGCCTCGGTGCCGCAGGCGACCATCCGCCGGCCCAGCGCGGCCTGAGCGGAGCCTCGGTCAGCGACGGGAGCCCGGCACGTCCATGTCGTCGTCCTGCCCGCCGAGCGCCTCCGGGTGCTTGAGGTAGGTCTTGCGGGCGTACAGGGCTCGGTTGAGCAGCCAGGTCAGGGCCCAGAGCACGACCCCGATCCCGAGCAGGATGCCGGCGATCGCATACTGCTCGGGGTCGCGCCCCGTCCACGGCCCGACCAGGTAGGCGCAGAGCAGGGCGCCGATGATCGGCATCACGGTGGGGGCCCGGAAGTGCTTGTGCTGCTGGGGATCGCGGCGCAGCACCAGGCAGCAGACGTTCACGACGCTGAAGACCGCCAGCAGCAGCAGGGCCGTGGTGCCGCCGAGCGCGCTCACCTCGCCGACCACGATGGCGAGCCCGAACGCGAGCAGGGTCGTGAAGATCACCGCGACCCAGGGAGTCCGGCGACCGGGCAGCACCCGGCCGAGACCGGAGGGCAGCACCCGCTGCCGGGCCATGCCGTAGAGCAGTCGGCTGGCCATCAGCATGTTGATCAAGGCGGAGTTGGCCACGGCGAACATGGAGATCAGCGGGAAGATCTGGTCCACCGGCAGGCCGGGTGCCCCTGCCGTGACCACTTTGAGCAGCGGCGCCTCACCCTCGCCCAGCTCACCCGCCGGGACGATGGCGATCGCCGAGATCGACACGAGGACGTAGATCAGCCCCGTCACCCCGAGCCCGGTCAACATGATCTTGGGAAACACGGTCTCCGGGTTGTGCACCTCCTCAGCCATGTTCACGGAGTCCTCGAAGCCCACCATCGCGAAGAAGGCGAGCGAGGTCGCCGCGGTGACCGCGACGAAGACCGACCGGTCCGCAGGGGTGTCGAAGACGACGACGCGGCCGAGGTCCGCCTTGCCCCCGACGATCGCGTAGAAGCCGATGAAGATCACGATCAGCAGACCGCTCAGCTCGACGCAGGTCAGCAGGATGTTCGCGTACACGCTCTCCGCGACGCCGCGCAGGTTGATCAGTCCGACGAGGCCCAGGAACAGCACGGCCAGCACGGTGGTCAGCCCGTCGCTGGCTGACACCTCGCTCAGCCCGAACCAGTCGGCACGGACCACGTTGACCATGGCCTCCAGGTTGGCGGCGAAGGCGCGGGCGGCGGTGGAGGCCGAGGTGATGCCCGAGCAGGTCACGGCGAAGGCGATCAGGAACGTGACGAAGTGGATCCCGAACGCCTTGTGCGCGTACAGGGCAGCGCCGGCCGCCTGGGGGTACTTGGTCACCAGCTCGAGATAGGAGAAGGCGGTGATGGTGGCGACGACGAACGCCAGCAGGAACGGCAGCCAGACGACGCCGCCGACCTGCTTGGCGACGGTGCCGGTGACCGCGTAGATCCCGGTGCCGAGGATGTCGCCGACGATGAACAGCAGCAGCAGCTTCGGCCCCATCACCCGCTTCAGCTCGGGCTGGTGCCTGGTCGGGTCTGTGGTGGGCGAGGTGTCGGTGACCATGCGAGTCCTCCAGGCGGCCGCGGTGGGCGAGCAGGTGGGCAGTCTAGGCGGGCTGGTCCTCGTGGAGCCAGGGGTTGTTGCGGGCGGAGCCCCGGGGAACCCTGAATTCGCTTGCAGGCGCTTGCTCTTGCTTGCAGTTGCAAGCAGACTGTGGGCATGGCACGACTGCGACACCCCAAGCTCGGCGACCAGCTGAACTCCCTCGGCGAGTTCATCGCCGGACAACGTCGCGCGGCCGAGCTCACCCTGCGTCAGCTGGCAGAGCAGACCGGCATCTCCAACCCCTACCTCAGCCAGATCGAGCGCGGCTTGCGCAAACCCTCCGCCGAGGTGCTGCAGCAGCTGTCGAAGGCACTGCGCGTCTCGTCCGAGACGCTGTACGTCCGAGCCGGGATCCTCGATCCCGACGACCACCCCAGCACCACCGTCGAGATGGCGGTGCTGGCTGACACGGCGATCAGCGAGCGGCAGAAGCGCGTGCTGATCGACATCTACACCTCCTTCGTCAAGGAGCACGAGCGCAACGTCGCCGACCAGCACGACGCCGCGCCCCAGGAACCCATCCGCTAAGACCCGAACTGCCCAGGAGGCATTCATGTCCACCACACCCGATCCCATTCCCGGCGACATCCCGGCGGGTGACATCCCAGCCGGCGACATCCCAGCCGGCGATATCCCAGCCGCCGACATCCCGGCCACCAGCATCCCGGCCGGCGACCTCCCGACCACCGACATCCCCGTGAGCGAGGTGCCGCTGACCGAGCCTGACGGAACGACGACTGCGGGTGACGTCAAGGCTGAGCGTGAGCAGCCCGACCTGCGGCCGCTCTACGCCGTGGCCGGCCTCACCGAGCTGCTGGTCGAGGCCGTCCGGCACACGTTGGCCGACACCCAGCACTGGGCCTCGGCACGGATGGCGGAGCTGCGCTTCCGGCAGGCCGAGCTCGAGAAGCAGGCCGCCCAGCTGCGTGAGCGGGCCGACGACCTGCCCGACCACGTCCGGACGCTGCCGGACACGGCCCGTACCCGCGCCGGCGACTTTCAGCAGCAGGCCAGCCACGTCTACGCCGATCTCGCCGGCCGCGGCCAACGCGCCGTCCACAGTGTCGCCGGCCGTGTCGACCCGGTCTTCGACCGGCTGCAGGAGAGCATGGAGAAGGCGCGTCGCGCCGTGACCGGCAGGACGGGTGCCGGCGCCACCCCGACGCAGGGGCAGGCCGACATCATCGTGCCGACCGAGACCCTGACGGGCGACGACGACCTCACCAGCACCCCTGCGGGCATGCCCGACGAGTCACTGGTGGCCGAGGAGGTCTACCTCGGGGAGGGCACCGCGCCCCAGTCGATGGTCGACGAGGATCTTGCCACAGGGGGCAGGACCGACGACGAGGGTGAGGCGACCTCGGAGCGCTGACCCGGACGCGAAGGCGGCAGGGGGCGGGCAGCCTGATGGTTGCCCGCCCCCTGCACGCGTTGGGGCTCAGCTGCGGTAGACGACCACCCGGTCGCCGACCCGCACCCGGTCGAAGATCCAGGCGATGCCGGCCCGGTCGCGGATGTTGACGCAGCCGTGACTGCAACCCGCGTAACCGCGGGTCGCGAAGTCCTCCGAGTAGTGCACCGCCTGCCCGCCGCTGAAGAACATCGCGTAGGGCATGGGCGTGTGGTAGATCGTCGAGACGTGGTGCCGGCTCTTCCACAGCACGGAGAACGTGCCCTCCCGGGTTCGGGTCGCCGCACAGCCGAAGCGGGCGTCGTAGGTGCGGAGGATCTTCGAGTTCTCCATGTAGTAGAGCTTGTCCGTCGCCTTGTCGATGCAGAGCGACGGGCCGTCGACCTTGCAGTCCTCGTCGATCTTGGTCGACGGTGTGCTGATCTTGATCGCGCCCGTCTTGGCCACCAGTCGGTCCCACGTCTTACGGCTCACCAGGCCATTGGCCGCCAGGCCGTTCCCCCGCTGGAACCTCTTCACGGCGGCCTCGGTGAGGTCGCCGAAGTAGGAGGTGACGTACTTCGGAGCGAGCACCTCGGCCTTGACCAGGCGCCGCTGCAATGCCTCGACGCCGCTGTTGGTCTGGCCCTTCTTCGGCGCGGTGTAGGTGGTCGAGACGTAGCCCGCGGCGGCCTGGGCCGGCGGGGCGAGCGGTTCGGTGCCGGACGCGACCCCGATCAACGCGGTCGCAGCGACGACGCTCATCAAGAGCCGGACGATCCTTTTCATGCGCTTCCCCCCGGAAAGTGAGGGTCCGCCCCGCCCGGGCGAGGCGCCGCGAACTCTGCGCCTGAGGCCGTTTGGGGGGAACCTCGGGTGTGTCCCTGCCAGCCATCCTGCAGGTCCAGCCGCGGAGGCGCCAGGCGAGGCGTCCAGGGAGGGGCGGCGCGACGGCCGGAGTCAGCTGTTCTTGGCGCGCGACCGGGTCCGGGCCCGTTCGTTGCCCGACAGGACGACCTTGCGGATGCGCACCGCCGCCGGGGTCACCTCGATGCACTCGTCGCCGCGGCAGAACTCGAGCGCCTGCTCCATCGCCATGTTCTTCGGCGGGATGAGGCGCTCCAGCTCGTCCCCGGTGGACGAGCGCACATTGGTGAGCTTCTTCTCCTTGGTGGGGTTGACGTCCATGTCCTCGGACCGGGCGTTCTCGCCGACGATCATGCCCTCATAGACCTCGGTGCCGGGACCGACGAACATGGTCCCCCGCTCCTGCAGGTTGAACAATGCGTAGGACGTGACCACCCCGGCCCGGTCGGCGACGAGCGAGCCCGTCGGCCGCGTCCGCAGCTCGCCGTGCCAGGGCTCGTAGGCCTCGAAGACGTGGTGCATCATGCCCGTACCGCGGGTCTCGGTCAGGAACTCGGTGCGGAACCCGATCAGGCCGCGCGCCGGCACCAGGTACTCCATCCGCACCCAGCCCGTGCCGTGGTTGATCATCTGCTCCAGCCGGCCACGGCGCAGACCCATCAGCTGGGTGACCACGCCGACGAAGTCCTCCGGGGCGTCGATCGTCAGCCGCTCGACGGGCTCGTGCAGCTTGCCGTCGATCTCCCGGGTCACCACCTGCGGCTTGCCGACGGTGAGCTCGAAGCCCTCCCGGCGCATCATCTCGACCAGGATGGCCAGCTGCAGCTCACCCCGTCCCTGCACCTCCCAGGTGTCCGGGCGTTCGGTGGGAAAGACGCGGATCGAGACGTTGCCGATCAGCTCGGCGTCCAGCCGGTTCTTCACCAGCCTCGCCGTCAGCAGCTTGCCCGCCTTGCCCGCGAGGGGAGAGGTGTTGATGCCGATGGTCATCGAGATGGACGGCTCGTCCACGGTGATCAGCGGCAGCGGCTGAGGGTCCTCCGGGTCGGAGAGGGTTTCGCCGATCGTGATGTCGGGGATGCCGGCGATGGCCACGATGTCGCCGGGACGGGCGATCTCGGCCGGAACTCGGTCCAGGGCCTCGGTGATGAGCATCTCCGAGAGCTTGATGTTCTGGATGCTCCCGTCCTGCTTGCACCACGCGACCACCTGGTTGCGGCGCATCTCCCCGGCGAAGACGCGGCACAGCGCCAGCCGCCCCAGGTACGGGGAGGCGTCGAGGTTGGTCACGTGCGCCTGCAGCACCGCGCCGTCCTCGTACTCCGGCGCCGGGACGCCGTCGAGGATGGTGGCGAACAGCGGGCCGAGGTCGGGGGAGTCGGGCATCTCGCCGTTCGCGGGGGCGGTCAGCGACGCGCGTCCGGCTTTGGCCGAGGCGTAGACGACCGGGAAGTCGAGGACGTCGGTCTCCCCGTCCTCGAGCAGGTCGAGGAACAGCTCGTAGGTCTCCTCGACGACCTCCTTGATCCGGGCGTCGGGTCGGTCCACCTTGTTCACCACGACGATGATCGGCAGGTTCTTCCCGAGCGCCTTCCGCAGCACGAACCGGGTCTGCGGGAGCGGGCCCTCGGAGGCGTCGACGAGGAGCAGGACGCCGTCCACCATCTCCAGGCCGCGCTCCACCTCGCCACCGAAGTCGGCGTGGCCGGGAGTGTCGATGATGTTGATGATGACGTCCGACCCGTCGGGTGCATGGTGCAGCACGGCGGTGTTCTTCGCCAGGATCGTGATGCCCTTCTCACGCTCCAGGTCCATCGAGTCCATCACCCGGTTGTTGACGTCCTGGTTGGCGCGGAACGCCCCGGACTGCCAGAGCATCGCGTCGACGAGTGTGGTCTTGCCGTGGTCGACGTGCGCCACGATGGCGACGTTGCGCAGGTCAGAGCGGAGGGGCATGCGAAAGGACTTCCTGTACGTCAGATGGGGAGGCTGCGGGCGCGACGGCGACGGGCAACCTGCCCAAGTCTACCGGTTGGGGTGCTTTTCCGGTCTCGCGTGAGCCGTACCCTGGGGACGACCGACGGGACGGAGACGCAGGTGGCAGGTGGTACCGACTGGTTCAAGGAGTCGTTCCGGCACGAGTACGACCGACAGATCGACGAGCGCGGCCGCTTCAACCTCGCGATCTTCGGCAAGACCGGGGTCGGCAAGTCCACCCTGATCAACGCCGTCTTCGGCGAGGAGGTCGCCCGGACCGGGATCGGTGAGCCGGTGACCCGGGGCAGCCACCTCTACGTGGACAAGATCGGCCACCTCGGCATCGTCGACACCCAGGGTCTGGAGGTCGGCAAGGACAACAAGGAGATCCTCGCCGAGCTGACCAAGGCGATGAACCAGATGCGGCGGCTGCCGCTGTCCGAGCAGCTGCACGTCGCCTGGTTCTGCGTCCGCGGGCTGGACCGCCGATTCGAGGAGGCCGAGGCGGACTTCATCCGGCGGCTGGACGAGATCGGTCTCGAGGTCGTCCTGGTGCTGACCCAGGTTCCCGTCCGCGACGGCCACTACCACCCCGACGCGGTCGCGTTGGCCGAGTCCATCGCCGCCCGCCGGCTGCCCCTGGCGGGTGGCCGCCCCTTCCTCGTGAACGCCCGGGCGGACGCCTTCTCCGGCCAGCCGGCCCACGGCCTGCAGGAAGTCCTCGATGCCACCTTTCGCGCTGCGCCGGACGGCGTCCACGGAGCCCTCACCGCAGCGCAGGAGATCGATCATTCCCGGAAGGCCAAGGAAGCCCAGGGGTACATAGCCGCGGCGGCGACCGCGGCGGCAGGGGCCGCGTTCATCCCGATCCCGCTCTCCGACGCCGCCACCCTGGTCCCGATCCAGATGGCGATGATGGCCAAGATCGCCCAGGTCCACAAGATCAAGTTCGACCGGGCGGCGCTGATGGCGATCGCCTCGACCACGGTCGCCACGTCCGCGGGCCGCGCCACCTTCAGCGGGCTGCTGAAGATGGTTCCGGGCGCCGGGTCCGTCGCCGGCGGCATGATCGGCGCCGGGGTGGCCTCCAGCTTCACCTACGCCATGGGGCAGGCCTGGCTGGTGGTCTGCCAGGGCGCGGCCAAGGGCAGCTTCCGCGGCGTCGGTGAGGCGCTGGACAACGAGGCCGTGCGGGACGCCTTCCTGGCGGAGTTCAAGTCCCGGCTGAAGATCCGTCGCGGGGACCGGTCCTCGGTCTGACGCCAGCCGGCCACGCCCGGCAACCGGCCCCTCGGCCTCCCGCCACCGATCCCCGCTAGCCTCCCGGCATGAGCGCTCCCGACGTCGCACCGCTGCTCGAGGGCGAGCCTGTGCACGACCAGGTCGTGTTCGGCACCCGGTTGCAGCGCTACTGGCCGGACCTGCTCAGCGGACTGTCGGGCGCCTATCCCGACCAGGCGCCGGAGATGGCGCGCCGGCTGGTGATGATCGCCGCCGAGAACTTCCGGCAGCGGCCCGCCGATCTGCGGCTGCTCGACCTGCGCCGGCACGCGGATCCGCAGTGGTTCTCCTCCCAGCGGATGCTGGGCTACGCCACCTACGCCGACCAGTTCGGCGGCACGCTGCGGGGCGTGGCCGAGAAGGTCGACTACCTTGCCGAGCTGGGCGTGACGTACCTGCACCTGCTGCCGCTGCTCAGACCCCGCCCCGGCGCGAACGACGGCGGCTACGCGGTGATGGACTACCGCGCCGTGCGCGAGGACCTCGGCACCATCGACGACCTCCGTGACCTCGCCACCACCCTCCGGTCCCGGGGGATCTCGCTCACCCTGGACCTGGTCCTGAACCACGTCGCAGCGGAGCACTCCTGGGCCGAGGCGGCCCGGAGCGGAGACCCCTACTTCCGTGGGTTCTTCCACCTGTTCGCCGACCGCTCCCTGCCGGACGCCTACGAGCAGACCCTGCCGGAGGTCTTCCCCGACTTCGCCCCCGGCAACTTCAGCTACGACGAGGAGTCCCACTCCTGGGTCTGGACCACGTTCAACACCTGGCAGTGGGACCTCAACTGGAGCAACCCCGACGTGGTCTATGAGTTCGCCGACCTGATCTGCTGGTTGGCGAACCTCGGGGTGGAGTGCCTGCGGCTGGACGCCATCGCGTTCCTGGTCAAGCGGATGGGCACCAACTGCCAGAACCAGCCCGAGGTTCACGCGATCACCCAGGCGCTGCGCACGGTCGCCAGGATCGCGGCGCCGGCCCTGATCTTCAAGGCCGAGGCCATCGTGGGACCGACGGAGCTGGCGCCGTACCTCGGGGTCGGCAAGCACGCCGGCAAGGTCAGCGACGTGGCCTACCAGAACTCCCTGATGGTGCAGGTCTGGTCGGCCCTCGCGGCCCAGGACACCCGGCTGTTCTGCGCTGCCCTCAACCGCTTCCCCGCGAAGCCCCCCACGACCGTCTGGGGGACCTACCTGCGCTGCCACGACGACATCGGCTGGGCCATCGATGACGGTGACGCAGCCTCCGTCGGGCTCAACGGCTTCGAGCACCGCCATTTCCTCGCCGACTACTACGCGGGTCTGTACCCGATGAGCGACGCCCGTGGCCTGGTCTTCCAGGAGAACCTGGAGACCGGGGACCGGCGGATCAGCGGCACCGCGGCCTCGCTGCTCGGGGTCGAGGCGGCCCTGGCCAGCGGCGACTCCGCGCACCTGGACCTGGCCGTGCAGCGGCTGCTGCTCGCGCACCACATCATCCTCGGCTTCGGGGGCCTCCCCCTGCTCTGGATGGGTGACGAGCTGGCCCTGCGCAACGACCACAGCTTCCTCGACGACCCCGAGCACGCCGACGACAACCGGTGGGTGCACCGCCCCCGGATGCCCTGGGACGTCGCGGGCCGGAGGCATCAGCCCAACACGGTGGAGCACCGCGTCTGGCACGGGCTGCGGCACGCCATCGCCATCCGCTCATCCCTCGCCGCCCTCGACGCCTCCGTCGAGACCGAGATCGCCGACCCCGTCAACCCCGCCGTCCTCGTCTTCGTCCGGCGGGCGCCGGCCCAGACGCTGGTCGAGGTCTTCAACGTGACCGCGGTGGAGCAGTCCCTCCCGCGCTGGGTCCTCCCGATCGGCAACTGGGCCTGGGACGCGCTCACCG
The DNA here is from genome assembly GCA_045806705.1 of Friedmanniella sp. Classification (GTDB taxonomy): domain Bacteria; phylum Actinomycetota; class Actinomycetes; order Propionibacteriales; family Propionibacteriaceae; genus Microlunatus. The sequence goes on along the minus strand of JBJMIS010000082.1, from coordinate 44,325 downwards.
AGCAGACACCGCTCACCGATGGGCCACTCACACTGTCGCCCTACCAGACCCGTTGGTTCGTCCAGGAGGCCTGACCGCGTCGGGGGCGAGGGCAGCTGCGCCGCACTAGGCTCTGCTCGTGGCCGACCCGGCGGAGCTGACCCCAGCGCAGCAGGGGGCCCGGGTGGCCGTCCAGACCGCGCTGGAGGACCTCGACCTCGACTGGTCCGAGGCGCGGCCGGGGCTGTTCTCGGTCTCGCTGCCGGGGACGCACAAGCTGAGCACCGAGTGCGCGCTGGAGGTCGGTCGCTACAGCCTGGCGGTGCGAGCCTTCGTCTGCCGACGCCCTGACGAGAACCACGCCGCGGTCTACCGCTGGCTGCTGCAGCACAACCTCAAGCTGCGGACCGTCTGCTTCAGCCTGGACGCGGTCGGGGACATCTACCTCACCGGCACGCTGGCTCTGCCGACCGTCACCCCGGCGTCCGTCGACCAGGTGCTGGGGGTGCTGGCCGCCACCGCGGATGACGCCTTCAACCCGATCCTCGAGCTGGGCTTCGCCACCAGCATCGGCCGGGAGTGGGCCTGGCGCCGATCCCGGGGGGAGTCCACGGCGAACCTCGCAGCGTTCGCCCATCTGGCCCCGCCGGAGTCCACCTGCTGAACCGCTGTCGTCCTTGTGTCGCTCGGCTCAGCCGTCCAGCCGGGCGGCCACGTCGGCGGGGAAGCCCCCGGTGGCGATCGGACCCCAGCGGGTGGGGTTGATCCGGATCAGCGACTTGTTCTGCAGCCGCATCGCCGCCCGGTACTCGTCCCAGTCGGGGTGCTCGCCGGAGATGCAGCGGAAGTAGTCGACCAGCGCGTCCTCGGCCTCGGGCATCTGCAACACCTCGGCGTCCCCGTCGACCTGCACCCAGGGGCCGTTGAAGTCATCGGACAGCACACAGACCGAGACGTGGGCGTCCCGTTCGGCGTTGCGGACCTTTGCCCGGCCGGGATAGGAGGAGATCACGATCCGTCCCTGGTCGTCGACCCCACCGGACACGGGGGACAGCTGCGGGCGGCCGTCAGCGCGGACGGTGGCGAGCAACATCTTGTGCCGGGGCCGGACGAAGTCGAGCAGCTGGTCGCGCTCGACAGCGGTGGTGGTCGCGATGCTTCGGGGCATGGCGCCGAGACTAGGCCCTGGCCGGGGCGGTGCCGGCAGCGGTTACGGTGCTGCCAGCGCACGCTCCACTGGAGAAGAGGACACCGTGGTCACGATCGACTGGACGACGAACGCCATCAGCCTCCGCTTCCTGGCCGAGGAGGAGGGGCCCCTCCGCCTGGTCGATCTCCGCCCCGGCGCGGAGCTGCCCGCGTACGCCGGCCCCGAGCCCTACGCCCGGGTCCACCAGCCCCTGGTCGAGGTGATGTCCCCCCACTTCGGCAACGACAACAGCAGCAACAGCGTCCGGCACAGCGGCACGCATCTCGGCGGCGCCCTGCGCTACGTCCGGCACGAGACGAGCGTCGAGGACGGGGCCGAGGTGCTGACCATCGAGCAGGTCGAACCGACGACCGGCCTGACCACCAGCACCCGCTTCGCCGCAGCCCGTGGCGTCGCCGCCGTCCGCACCACCACGACAGTCTCGGTGGCGGAGGGACACCTTCCCCTCACCCTGTGGGCGGTGAGCAGCTTCGCCACCGGTGCCGTGGCCTCTGAGGACATCAACGCCGACGACGTGTGGCGGGCGTCCTGCACCTGGTCGGCCGAGAACCGCTGGTCCCGCCAGCCACTGCGCGCCCCGGGCCTGGTCGCCACCGACCCGACGGCCCGCGGCGAGACCTGCCGTAGCTGCATCAGCGCCGTCAGCACCAGCAGCTGGTCCTCGGGGGCGTACGTGCCGGCCGGCGCGGTACAGAACCGGGACACGGGCCGGACGCTGGCCTGGCAGGTCGAGCACAACGGGGCGTGGCTGTGGGAGGTCGGCGAGCGCCCTGGCTGGGCGGTGCAACGGCACGAGTGGCCAGTGGGCAGCGAAGAGGCGGCGGGGCCGCCGAGCGACGACCGGAGCCTCGACGGTGCCTACGTCGCGGTCCTGGGTCCGACCGACACGCTGCACGCCTGGTCCTACACCGTCAGCGCCGACGACACCTTCACCACCGTGCCGGTCACCTTTACCGCGGCCGGCTCGCTGGACGACGCGTTCGGGCAGCTGGCCGCGCACCGCCGGGCGACCCGCCGCGACCACCCGCAGAACTCCACCCTGCCGGTGGTCTTCAACGACTACATGGACACCCTGGAGGGTGACCCGACCGAGGCCAAGCTGCTGCCGCTGATCGACGCGGCGGCCGCCGTGGGCGCCGAGTACTTCTGCATCGACGCCGGCTGGTACGACGACACCGCAGGCTGGTGGGCCTCCGTCGGGGACTGGCTGCCCTCCACCCGACGGTTCCCGCGCGGGCTGGCCTTCGTCCTCGACCACATCCGCAGCCGAGGGATGGTGCCGGGGCTCTGGCTGGAGCCGGAGGTGGTCGGGGTGAACAGCGCCGCAGCGTCGACGCTGCCGGACACCGCGTTCCTGCAACGCGCCGGCGTCCGGATCCGGGAGCGGGACCGCTACCTGCTCGACCTGCGCAGCCCGGACGCCCGCGCCCACCTCGACGCCGCCGTGGACCGCCTCGTCACCGAGCTCGGTGTCGGCTACTTCAAGCTGGACTACAACGTCACGCCCGGTGCCGGCACCGACCTCGACGCGGCCAGCGTCGGCCACGGTCTGCTCGAGCACCTGCGGGCGCTGCTCACCTGGCACGACGGTGTCCTCGACCGGCACCCCGACCTGGTCCTGGAGAACTGCGGGTCCGGCGCGCTCCGCTCGGACTTCGCCATGCTCAGCCACCTGCAGCTGCAGTCGACCTCGGACCAGCAGGACCCGCTGCTCTACCCGGCGATCGCGGTCGGCGCGCTGGCGCACATCCTGCCGGAGCAGGCGGCCAACTGGGCCTACCCGCAGGCCACCATGAGTGATGAGCTGATCACGTTCACGATGTGCACCGGCCTCGCCGGCCGGCTGTACCAGGCGGGCCTGCTGGACCGGATGAGCCCCGAACAGCTCGCCCTGGTACGTGCAGGCGTGGACGTGCACAAGGAGAGCCGGCAGCTGCTCGCGAGCGCCACTCCGCGGTTCCCGACGGGGCTGCCGACGTGGGACGACCCGTGGGTGTCGGTGTTCTTCGACGCCGGCGCCGAGTCCTACCTGCTGGTGTGGCGGCAGGAACACGCCCCCGCCGAGGTGGACCTCGCGCTGCCGCACGCCGGCGCCGCCGAGCTCCGGGTCGAGCAGGTCTACCCGCCGACGGACGTGCTGGGGGAGTGGAGCCTGGAGCGCACGGCAACGGGGCTGACGGTGAGCGCGGCGGGCACAGCCGCCGCGGCGCGGATGTACCGGGTGCTGCGGGCCTGAGTCAGCCGGCGCCGCCGTCGGCCACCCGGTACACCTTGTGCTGGGCGGCCTGGGCCCGGGGTCGGACCGTCATCCGGTCGATGTTGACGTGGGCCGGACGCGCCGCCACCCACGCGACGCAGTCGGCGATGTCCTCGGCGGTCAGCGGGTTCGGGACGCCGGCGTAGACCTGCCCGGCCCGTTCGGCGTTCCCGCCGAAGCGGGTCAGGGAGAACTCGTCGGTGCGGACCATGCCGGGGGAGATCTCGGCGATCCGGACCGGCTGGTCGAACAGCTCGAGCCGCATCGCGCCCGCGATGGCGCGCTCCGCCGCCTTGGCGCCGCAGTAGCCGGCGCCGCCCTCGTACGGGCCGTCAGCGGCCACCGACGTGAGGAAGATGACCTGACCCTGGTTCTCGATCAGGGCCGGAAGCAGTGCCTTGGTCACCGCGGCCGCGCCCAGCACGTTGACGGCGTACATCGACTGCCAGGCCTCGAGATCCGCCTCGGCCACGGGCTCCTGCCCGAAGGCGCCACCGGCGTTGTTGACCAGCAGGTCGCAGCGCTCGCCGACCGCGGCCGCGAGGTCGGTGACCTGCTGCGGATCGGTCACGTCACACCGGACAGCCGTGCCGCCGACCTCCTCGGCGAGGGCGCTGATCCGGTCGACCCGGCGGGCGGCGCAGAACACCCGGAACCCGTCCGCCGCCAGCCGGCGGACACTCGCTGCGCCGATGCCACTGCTGGCACCGGTCACGACGGCGATGGGAGCGGGCGGGTCAGCGGGAGCGGCGGAGGTCATGCGGCGATTCTTCCGGTGGCCGTCTCGGCCGGCCCCGGCGCCCCCGCTGCAGCCTCAGGGGGTCCACTAGGCTCGCCCGCATGAGCTCAACCTTGATCCTGCTGCGGCACGGCGAGAGCGCGTGGAACGCGAAGAACCTCTTCACCGGCTGGGTCGATGTCGACCTGAACGAGAAGGGTGAGCGCGAGGCGCGGCGTGGTGGCGAGCTGCTGGTCGAGGCCGGACTGCTGCCGGAGGTCGTGCACACCTCGCTGCTCCGCCGCGCGATCCGGACCTCGGTGCTCGCGCTGGAGGCGGCCGACCGGCTGTGGATCCCGACGAAGCGTTCCTGGCGGCTGAACGAGCGGCACTACGGCGCGCTCCAGGGCAAGGACAAGGCGGCCACGCTGGCGGAGTTCGGCGAGGAGCAGTTCATGACCTGGCGCCGCTCCTACGACGTGCCGCCGCCGCCCATCGACAACGACGACCAGTACGCCAACTTCCACGACCCGCGCTACGCCGGGCTGCCGCCGGAGGCCCGGCCCCGGACGGAGTGTCTGAAGGACGTGCTGCTGCGGGCCCTGCCCTACTGGTACGACCAGATCGTCCCCGACCTGATGGCCGGCCAGGTCACCCTCGTCGCGGCGCACGGGAACTCGCTTCGCGCCATCGTCAAGCACCTCGACCAGATCAGCGACAGCGACGTCGTGGGTCTCAACATCCCGACGGGGATCCCGCTGGTCTACGAGCTGGACGAGGAACTGCAGCCGGTGAACGCGGGCGGCCACTACCTCGACCCCGAGGCCGCGGCCGCCTCCATCGAGGCCGTGAAGAACCAGGGCAAGAAGTAGCCGGGGAAGCCAGGGCTACGGCTGGGGCCAGAACTCGTCCTCGGGAAACTCCCCGGTGACGACGTAGATGATCCGCCGGGCCATCGAGGCGGCGTGGTCGGCGATGCGCTCGTAGTAGCGGCCCAGCAGGGCCACATCGACGGCGGCCTCCACGCCGTCGCTCCAGTCGTCGCTGAGCAGCAGCCGGAACTGGGTCCGCCGCAGCTCATCCATCTCCTCATCCCGTGAGCGCAGCTCCTGGGCATTCTGGATGTTGCGGTCGTTGAGCGTCTGACCAGCGGTGACGACCATCTTCTCGGCCACGTCGCCCATCCGGACGAAGTTGGCCCGAAGGCTGGCCGGCACGGCGATCTCGGGGTAGCGCAGCCGGGCGATCTTCGCCACGTGGGCAGCCAGGTCACCCATCCGCTCCAGCTCGGTCACCATCCGCAGCGTCGCCACCAGCGTCCGGAGCTCGCCGGCCACCGGCGCCTGACGAGCGAGCAGGGAGAAGGCCCGAGCCTCGACCTCGGCCTGCTTCGCGTCGATCTTCTCGTCCTCGCTGATCACCTGCTCGGCGAGGTGGATGTCGGCCTCGAGCAGTGCGGTCGTGCTCGTCCGGACGGCTGCGGACACGATCTGCGACATGTGCACGAGGTCGGCCAGAATGTCGTCGAGCTGCTCACGGTAGGAGTCCCGCATGAGTCGTTCCCCTTTTGCATGGCTGGATGAACATTTACCCTAGGCCAGGCCGCTACAAACTCCGGTGCCCGAGATGAACGGCCGGTGAACACGCGGGGAACGATGCCTCCGGACCGGGCCCGTTCGCCTCCGAATGGTGCGGGTGGCCGCCGGAACGCCCCTACTATCACCGTGTGGACGTGACCCTCGCGGCTGTGGCGGCCCTGGTCGTGGGCCTGGTCGTCGGGCTGCTGGCAGGTCGCTGGACCCGACGTGAGCGCCTCGACGCGGTGGCCGACCTCTTCGGCGGCAGCGTTCCCGTCGTCCCGCACGGTGTGGCCGACGTCTTGTCGATCCTGCCGTCCTCCGGGGTGGTCGTGGGTCCCCACGACGAGGTGCTGGAGGCGACGAGCGCGGCCCGGAACCTCGGTCTGGTCCGCGGCAGCCGGGTAGCGCTGCCCGAGCTTCTCGACCTCGTTCGGGCGGTTCGGGGGGACGGGCTGATCCGGACGGTCGATCTGGAGGTGTCGCGGGGCCCGCGCGCGGCCTCGACCTTCCTGACGGCCCGGGTCGCCCCGCTGCCCGACGAGCAGGTGATCATCCTGGCCGACGACCAGACCTCGGCGCGGCGGATCGAGCAGACCCGACGCGACTTCGTCGCCAACGTCAGCCACGAGCTCAAGACCCCGATCGGCGCCCTCTCGCTGTTGGCCGAGGCCGTGGAGGAGGCGGCGGAGGACCCGGAGGCGGTACGCCGCTTCGCCGGCCGGATGGGTGTGGAGTCGGCCCGGCTGATCGACCTGATCGCCCAGATCATTGACCTGTCCCGGCTGCAGGCCGACGACCCCCTGGCCGATCCCGAGGAGGTCGACGTCGACGAGGTGCTGTCCGACGCGGTCGACCGGTGCCGGGTGGACGCCGAGCGGCACCAGGTCTCCCTGACCGTCGCCGGCAGCCGGGGCACCCGGGTGCTGGGCAGCGCCCGGCAGCTGGGCGTCGCGGTCGGAAACCTGGTGGAGAACGCCGTCCTCTACTCCGATCCGGGGGCGCGGGTCGTGGTGGCCGCACACGTGCAGTCGAGAAGCGACGACGACTACGTCGAGATCACCGTCTCCGACAACGGCATCGGGATCGCCGCGCACGAGATCGACCGCATCTTCGAGCGCTTCTACCGGGTCGACTACGCCCGCAGCCGTGCCAACGGCGGCACCGGCCTCGGCCTGGCCATCGTCAAGCACATCGCCGCCACCCACGGCGGCGACGTCTCGGTCTGGAGCCAGCCCGGGGCGGGTTCCACCTTCACCATCAAGATCCCCGCCCATCTGCAGCCCGGGGAGGCGACGGCCGGTCGCGACGACGCGTCGGCCTCGCTTCCCGCGCTGCCCGGGCAGGGTCGCGACCAGCAGCGACAGGAGGTCCGATGACGCGCGTGCTCGTCGTCGAGGACGAGGAGTCCTACCGGGAGGCCCTGGTCTACATGCTCCGGCGGGAGGGCTTCGACGTGCTCGAGGCCGCCGACGGCGCCCAGGGTCTCGCCGAGTTCGACCGCGCGGGCGCCGACATCGTGCTGCTCGACCTGATGATGCCGGGCCTGCCCGGCACGGAGGTCTGCCGCCAGCTCCGGCTCCGCGGATCGGTGCCGGTGATCATGGTCACCGCGCGCGACTCCGAGGTCGACAAGGTGGTCGGGCTCGAGCTCGGTGCCGACGACTACGTCACCAAGCCCTTCAGCCACCGGGAGCTCGTCGCCCGGATCCGGGCGGTGCTGCGCCGGGGCCAGGACGTCGAGCTGGTGCCCGACGTCGTCGAGTCCGCCGGCATCCGGATGGACGTCGAGCGGCACGAGGTGTCGGTCAACGGCGACCGGGTCAAGCTCGCGCTGAAGGAGTTCGAGCTGCTGGAGATGCTGCTGCGGAACGCCGGTCGGGTGATGACGCGCGGTCAGCTCATCGACAGGATCTGGGGTGCCGACTACGTCGGCGACACCAAGACCCTCGACGTGCATGTGAAGCGGCTGCGCAGCAAACTCGAGCCGGACCCGGCCAACCCGCGCCACCTGATCACCGTGCGGGGGCTCGGCTACAAGTTCGAGGGCTGACCTGGGCGGGCACGGCGGGCGACCGCACCGCGGTCGCGGTCGGGGGGCCCGGCAGCCGGCGTTACAGTGTCGGAGTGACCGGCGAAATCACCGTGTTCTCGGGCTCCGCCCATCACGAGTTCGCCGAGGAGATGTGCGCCATCCTCGGTGTCGAGCTCTCCCAGACGCGCACCACCCGTTTCAGCAACGACTGCCTCCAGGTGCAGCTGCGGGCCAACTGCCGCCAGCGGGACGTCTACATCGTGCAGCCGCTGGTGCCGCCCGTGCAGGAGAACCTCTTCGAGCTGCTGCTGATGATGGACGCCGCCCGAGGCGCCTCGGCAGCGCAGATCACCGCCGTCATCCCGCACTTCGCCTACGCCCGCTCGGACAAGAAGGACGCCCCGCGGATCTCGATCGGTGCCCGACTGGTGGCCGACATGCTGGCCGCCTCCGGCGCCACCCGGGTGCTCACGATGGCGCTGCACGCCCCGCAGGTGCACGGCTTCTTCTCGGTGCCGGTCGACCATCTGAGCGCGGTGCTGGAGCTGGCCGCGCACTTCCGGCGTCAGGACCTCAGCAACACCGTGGTGGTCTCACCCGACCTCGGCAACGCGAAGGTCGCAAGCGAGTTCGCCCGCAACCTGGGGTTGCCGGTGGCCGCCGGCTCCAAGCAGCGGCAGTCCGACGAGACCGTGGTGATCGACCGGATCGTCGGGGACGTCCGCGGCCGCGACGTCATCGTGCTGGACGACGAGATCGCCACGGCGGGGTCCATCGTCGAGCTGCTCCGCGTGCTGCGGAACGAGGGCGTGCGGCAGATCTCCATCGCCTGCACCCATGGCCTGTTCACCGGCCCCGCCATCGAGCGCCTCAAGCAGGAGCCGGACATCGCCGAGATCGTCACGACCAACACCGTTCCCCTGCCGCCCGAGAAGCAGCTGTCGAACATCGTGACCAGGTCCGTGGCCCCGCTGTTCGCCGAGGCCGTGCACCGCATCCACGCCGGCGAGTCGGTCAGCAGCCTCTTCAGCGACCGCGAGACCTACGGCTGATCCTGCCCAGCGGTGACGCCGGAGCTCGGCTCGCCGGCCCCGCCTCTCAGCCGCAGTCGACCTCGGTGCACTGGCGGCTGTCCCCGTTGGCGGCGGCGTAGTTGTCGCCCCCGTCGGTGACCCCGGTCACGGCCTCGATCCCGAGGTCCGCGTTGCCCAGTGCGACGTTGCCGGTGAGCGTCGTCGACGCGTTCTCGATGCTGAAGCCGTCGTCGGCACCTCGGGTGACGACGTTGTGCTCCAGCAGGGTGTTCTCCAGGGTGCCGTCGCCGTGCGACACGTCGACCGCTATGCCGGTGCCGCGAGCCTTGTCGACGGTGTTGCCGGAGACGACGGTGCCCTCCAACGAGCCCTCGAACGACTCGAGGTCGATCCCCGCGGGCGCGCCATGCACCAGGTTGGCCGAGATCCGGTTGTCGCGTCCGGTGACGAGCTGGATCGCGGAGCCACAGCCGGGATAGCCGCACCAGGGCACGTCGGCGACCACGTTGCCGACGACCCGGTTCCGGTTCCCCCCGAACGCGATGCCGCCGCCGTTGCGGAGGAAGACGTTCCGGGTGACGGTGTTCTCGTCACCGTTCAGAAGGATGCCCGACTCGGCGTTGTCCGTCACCCGGTTGCCGGCAATGGAGTGCCGAACCGACGAGGTCGCGGCACGGATGCCGAGCTTGCCGTTCTGGTCGATGTCGTTCCCCTCGATCACCACGTCGGTCGAGCTCACGAGGGTGATGCCGCCGACCCCTGCGGGGGCCTGGGCGTTGCGGGTGATCGCGCTGTGCTCCACCCGGCCGCCGGTCACCTCGTCGAGCTCGACTCCCGCCAACAGGTTCCTCGACACCGTGAGCCGGCTCAGCGAGTTCTCCGCCGCCCCCACCAACGAGACGCCCAGCGAGAAGTCGGTGATCGAGCCACCGGTGATCCTGACCCCGGCGTGACCCGCGGTGTTGGCGATCCCGACATCACAGCGACCAGGTCCTGCCGCGCAGTCCGCCACCTCGGCCGCGTCTCCGTCCACGGTGTGGCCGTTCAGGTCGAGGGTGATGTTGTCGGCGTCGATGACGAGGCCGGTGCCCGGGCAGTCGAGGAGGTCGGCGTCCAGGACGGTGTCGGTGCTGATCCTTGCTCCGCACCCGATGCCGGTCTCGGCGCGGGCTGGGGCCCCGGTGCCGGCCGCACCTGCCACGGCGAGAGCGAGCGCGGTGAGAAGAGCGGACGTACGTCGCATGCCTCTGCTCCCCCTGACAGGATGGCTGGTCTCCGAGAAGGTACCCGTCCTCGCCGCAGCCGTCTACCGATTGTGGACGTCCGAAGCACTTCCCGCCGCGGGTTCGACAGCCCCCGCTAGGAGGTGGCGCTCGGGCTGGGGCTGGGGCTCGCTGAATCGCCGCTCGGCGCCGGGGAGGGGCTGACCGTTGACCACGGGGCCTGCGTACCGTCAGCAATCGGGCAGTTCAGGGTCACTGCCCCGGCCTTGGCGAACTGCATGACGACGGTGGCCTGGCCGCCGGCCTGGATGTCGGGGGCCCGGACCGTGATGAACGGCTGGTCGGTCAGCACCACCAGGGCCCCGGGGGCAAGCTTGACCGGGGCCGGGAAGGTGGCGGGGACGGCGGCAGCGTTCGTGCCCGCCAGCGTCTGCGGCGCCACCGTCGCGCTGGTGAGCTCGTCCGCGGTGCTCGAGACGAGGCTGGCGGACAGGTAGCCCTCACCCTTGGTGCTGCTGACGACGAGCAGGTTGCGGATCTTCAGGCTCTGCGGACCGTCCCCCACATCGAGGTTGGTGCCGTCCGCCGGGTTGTAGGGCTTCAGCAGCTGAGCGTCCTCGCCGCAACCGGCCACGAAACCCACGAGCCCGAGGGACAGCAACAGTGCCGCCAGCGCGCGCGGTGCACGGCCTCGTGCTCGTCCTGCCGGACGCCTGTGATGTGACACGGGGTCGACTCCTGCCTGCCTCGGGGTGCACCTGCTGGGGGAACGCTGCTGGCAGCCTATCGAGTCGCTGTCGGCACCTGCACGGCCTCACCCCTCGGGCCGGCGGAGGTGGCGCGGATCAGACCGAGGGCACATCGGTAGCCGGTTTGTCAAGCAGGGTCGGCCCTCAATAGAGGCCTCTGGCTAGCGCAAACGCTTCCGAAGGGAACCTGAGAGCGTGCTAAACTTGAGTTCGCGAAAGGGGTACCGAACAATATGACCTTCACAGTCGGTGAGACGGTGGTCTACCCAAATCATGGGGCCGCCGTGATCGAGGACATCGAAACCCGCAAGATCAAGGGTGAGGACAGGCTCTACCTCGTACTTCGGATCGTAGGCCAGACCGACCTGATCGTCCGGGTCCCGGCTTGCAACCTGGACCTCGTCGGGGTTCGGGACGTCGTCGATGCGGATGGTCTCGAGCGCGTGTTCAGCGTGCTGCGTGCCCCACACACCGAAGAGCCGACCAACTGGTCGCGTCGCTACAAGGCGAACCTCGAGAAGCTGCACTCGGGCAACGTCATGAAGGTGGCCGAGGTCGTCCGTGACCTCTGGCGCCGTGAGCGGGAGCGCGGTCTCTCCGCCGGTGAGAAGCGGATGCTCGCCAAGGCACGCCAGATCCTCGTCTCCGAGCTCGCTCTGGCGGAGCGGGTCGAGGAGGACAAGGCCGAGATCCTGCTCGACGAGGTGCTCGCCTCCTAGGCGCTGCTCCGGCCGGCGATCCCCTGATGCAGATCCGCACCGGCATCGGTGTCGATGTGCACCGTCTCGTTCCCGGTCGCCCGATGGCGGTGGCCGGGATCGTGTTCGGCGAGGAGATCGTCGGCCCGGACGGTCATTCCGACGGGGACGTGGTGGCGCACGCCGCCTGTGATGCGCTGCTCAGCGCTGCCGGTCTCGGCGATCTCGGCAGCAACTACGGCACCACGGACCCGCGCTGGTCGGGTGCGCCGGGAGTCGAGTTCCTGCAGGAGACCGCGGTCCGGGTCCGTGATGCCGGCTTCGAGATCGGTTCGGTGGCCGTCCAGCTGGTGGGGAACCGCCCGAAGCTGGGCGCGCGTCGGCAGGAGGCCGAGCGGATCCTGGGCGAGGCTGTGGGTGCGCCGGTGGCCGTCGCCGCCACCACCACCGACGGCCTCGGGCTCACCGGCCGCGGCGAGGGCATCGCGGCCATCGCAACCGCCGTCGTCCACTCCCACTGAGGTTCGCTGGCACCTTTCGGGGCTCAGCGGACCAGGCTGCTCCGCGCGGTGTAGGTGTTGCACTGGCCGACCTCGTTGGTGCCCAGCCCGGTGTTGCCCCAGTACTGGCGGCTGCGGGCCAGCCCGTGGTTCCCCTGGATGCCCGGGTTCCCGCTCAACGTGTCGTCGCCGACGGCGGAGTAGACCTCGAGAATGCCCTCGACGTCGGACTGCTGCACCCCGACCGCCTGGGCCACAGACCGGATGAACATGCCGGAGAAGCAGTCGGCCTGGGTTTCGAGCCGCCGCGAGAACAGCAGCTGGGTGCCCTCGTCGTTGGACTGCTGGCCCAGTGCCTGGGACGAGATCAAGATGGCGGTGCGCGCCTGCAGCGCGTGGCCGAACTCGTGCGCCATCACTACGTCGGCGGCCCACCGGTCCCGGGCCACCACCGGGACGGCGTTGTCGAGCCGGTTGCTGTAGTAGACCTGCTGGTCGGCCGCGCAGTAGAAGGCGTTGACCCCGCTCTTCCCGCACTTGGTGTTGATCTCGGAGCCGTAGATCGTCACGGTCGGCCGCACGATCTGCCACTGGGCGCCGACCACCGGCGGCTCCCAGACGCGGACGAGGCAGGCCATCAGCGCGTCGAAGTGCTTTTTCAGCGCGGCGTCGCTCGCGGTGTCCACGTTGATCGGGTCTGAGGCGCAGCGGACCGGGTCCGGCGTCACCTGGTTGTAGAACGCGTTCTGGGTGAGCAGGCTCTGCGCCTCCTCATACGTCTCCGGCTGGGGGATGGGCGGGGGGCTGAGGTCCGGCGGCGGCACCTGGTAGTCGTCGTTCTGGTACTGACCGTTGCCGGTCGTGGTCGAGGACGAGGACGACCCGCCCGAGGCCATGTTGGAGGCGGCCGTGCTGGCCATCATGAACAGGCCGACCGCGATGGCCGCGAGGACCAGCAGCCGGAACGGATGGTGACGTCGGCGCGGCGGACGCCGCCGGAACGGCCCCCCGGGCGGGGCGCCGTAGGGGTTCTGGCCGAAGCCGCGCTGCACGGAGGTGGGTGGGAAGCCGTAGGGGTTCTGGCCGTAGGGGTTCTGCCCGTACGGGTTCTGGCCGTACGGGTTGCCCACGGGCCCGCGTCCCCACTGCGGGCTGCGCCTCGACGGCGGTCCCCACGGCTGCTGCGTCACGCTGCCACCCTAGCTGCGGCCGTGGGCGACCCCGCGGGCGTTCCCCTCGAGGCGACGCATCCCGGAAACCCCACCACAGCACGTCCGACGCCGGGCGGGATGCAAGGCTGGTGCCCGTGCCCGCCTCCTCGCCCGTCGCGACGTCCCGTCGACCCGCGGCGGTCCTCGCCTCCTGCGTCCTCGCCGCCGGCCTGTGCGCCGGCCCTCTGGCCGGTCCTGCCCACGCCGAGGGACGCGCCTCGACCGTCCTCGTGCAGGGGAATCTCACCAAGGACGGCGCCCTCACCGTGCGCGAGCGGGTCACGTTCACCGGCCAGCCTCCCGCGCAGCTCACGCAGAAGTTCGAGACGCGTGCAGACCTCGTCGGCGACCGCCAGTATGTGCTGTCCCTGTCTCCCGTCACCGCGACGGCCGACGACGCGGCCGTCAACGCCCGGAGCACCACAGAGGACCGCTTCACCACGGTGAGCGTGCCGACGAACGGGGCGAAGGAGGTCGAGCTCAGCTACACGGTGACCGGGGCCGTCGTGAACCTCGGGAACGGGGACACCGCGCTCCGCTGGCCGCTGCTGCAGGGCCTCAGCGTGTCGGTGGAAAGCTTCGCGGGCACGGTGCAGATCCCCGGGGCCTTCAGCTATGTCAGGTGCACGGCGGGCAACCCCAACTCCGCCGTCCCGTGCACCTCCGCCTCCGCCGGGACCGGCCCCACCCAGGTGCCCACCTTCCGCAACGGTCCCCTCGGTGAGGGCCAGGTGGTGGTGGCCGACATCGGCTTCCCCGCGGGAACCGTGCAGTCGAACGAGAAGATCGAGCAGCGCTGGACCCTGGGCCGGGCCTTCTCCGTCGATCCCTGGCCGCTGGGGCTCGCGCTCGGCCTGCTGGTCCTCGGCGGGGTCGGGCTCCTCCTGATGCATCGACGACGGGGGGCCGACACCGGCAGCAGCGGCCAGCTGCGGCGGGTCGCGGAGTTTGCGCCGATCGGTCCTGGCCAGGAAGAGTTCCAGGTCGTCGATGACATCCGTCCCGGACACGTCGGGACGGTCGCCGACGAGCGGGTCGACCCCGTCGATGTGACGGCGACCGTGGTGGACCTGGCGGTTCGGGGGCACCTGCTGATCACCGAGCTGCCACGCCAGCACAAGTTCGCCCGCGCCGACTGGGACCTGACCCGGCGACCCGGTCAGGACCAGCTGCAGCCGTTCGAGCAAGCCCTGCTGGAAGGCATCGCCTCGGACGGTGGCCACGTCCTCGTCTCGGAGCTGCCCGGCCGGCTGCAGGGGTCCATCGCCGGCGTGCAGGACAAGCTCTACGACGAGGTCGTCCGCCACGGCTGGTTCGAGCGGCGCCCCGACTCCACCCGCAACCGGTGGACCCAGCTGGCGTTGACAGGGCTCATCGCCGCGGTCGTGGTCACCGTGCTGCTGGCCGCGTTCACCACCTTCGGGCTGGTGGGCCTGGCCCTGATCGTGCTGGCCCTCGGTCTGGTCTTCGTCGCCCAGGAGATGCCGTCCCGGACGGCGAAGGGATCGGACCTGGTGGCGGGGCTCGGGGCCCTCCGGTCGGAGCTGCTGACCCATCCGACAGAGCGGCTGCCGCCGGGCCGCGAGCTCGAGGAGATCTCCCAGCTGCTGCCGTACGCGATCGTGCTCGGCGGGGCGGACCGCTGGCTCGACGCCCTCGTCGCGAGCGACACCGACGCCACCCCCGACTCGAAGGACCTGTCCTGGTACCACGGCCCGTCCGACTGGCACCTGCGGGACCTTCCCGACTCGCTCCGCAACTTCATCACCACCCTGTCCGGCAGCCTGTTCGCCCGTTAGGTCGACTTTCCCGGCGGCGGGGTAGCGTCGGGCCCATGCGCCGCCGGTGGCTGTTCGGTGACCAGCTCGGACCAGCGTTCCTCGACGCCCCGGACCAGCCGGTGCTGATGATCGAGGCGCACGCGGTGCTGCGACGCCGACGCTTCCACCGGCAGAAGGCGCACCTCGTGCTGTCGGCCATGCGGCACCGGGCCGCGGAGCTCGGCAGCCAGGTGCAGTACCTCGTCACGGACACCTACCGGGAGGGGCTGCGCCAGGTCGAGGAGGACCTGGACGTGATCCAGCCGACCAGCTGGGCCGCGCTGCACTTCGTCGACCGGCTGGCCGGCGAGCGCGACATCGAGCGGCTGCCGGCCCGCGGCTACGCCACCTCCCGGGCCGACTTCAACGCCTGGGCGGACGCCCGGGGCGGCAAGCGGCTGCTGATGGAGGACTTCTACCGCGACGCGCGCAGGCGGCTGGACGTCCTGATGGAGGGCGGTGAGCCGGTCCAGGGCCGCTGGAACTTCGACGCGGAGAACCGCGAGCCGCCACCGAGGACCGAGACGCTGGGGCTGCCGGAACCGTCCTGGCCGGTCGAGGACGACATCGACGCCCAGGTGCGGGAGGACCTGGACCGGCTCGAGCGGGAGGGCGTCCAGTTCGTCGGGACCGACGGGCCGCGCCGGTTCGCCGCCAGCCGCGCCGAGGCCCTGAACGCGCTCGACGACTTCGTGGAGAACCGGCTGGCGACGTTCGGCCGCTACGAGGACGCCATCCTGGCCGGCGACCGGTGGATGGCCCACTCGCTGCTGTCCGCCTCAGTGAACCTCGGCCTGTTGGACCCGCTCGAGGAGGTCGACGCGGCCGTCGAGGCCTACCGGGCGGGAGCGGCGCCGATCGCCGCCGTCGAGGGTTTCGTCCGGCAGGTGATCGGCTGGCGCGACTACATCTGGCACCTGTACTGGTACCTGGGCGAGGACTACCGGAACAACAACACCCTGCAGGCGGAGGGGGAGCTCCCGTCCTGGTTCGTCGAGCTCGATCCGGACGGCACCGACGCGGCCTGTCTGAAGTGGGCGTTGGGCTCGGTCCGCGACGACGCCTGGGTGCACCACATCCCCAGGCTGATGGTGCTGGGCAACTACGGCCTGCAGCGGGGCTGGAACCCTCAGCAGCTGACGGACTGGTTCCACCGCTCGTTCCTCGACGGCTACGACTGGGTGATGGTGCCGAACGTGGTCGGCATGTCCCAACATGCCGACGGCGGCGTGCTGGCCACCAAGCCCTACACGGGCGGCGGGAACTACATCAACACGATGAGCGACCACTGTGGCGGCTGCGTCTACAACCCCAAGAAGCGGCTGGGTGAGGAGGCGTGCCCGTTCACCGTCGGCTACTGGATGTTTCTCCAGCGCCACCACGACAGGTTCGCCCAGAACCACCGGATGCGCCAGGTGATCCGCAACCTCGAGCGGCTGCCGGACCTCGACGCGCTGGTCCAGGAGAACCCGGAGCTGGCCTGACCGACGGCCGGCTCAAACTTCTTCTCGCTGAACCACCATCTCGGTGGACAACCAAGAAGAAGTTTCGGAGGTCAGGGCCGCTGGCGCCGCTCGTAGTCCTCGATCGCGCGCCGCATCTCCAACACCGCAGACTCGATCTCGTCGTCGTCGTCCCGGGCGACGACCCGCCGGACGACCGGCTGCCAGGAGCCGAACCAGGCGTAGCTCGCCATCGCGAGCAGTCCGAGGGCGAAGATGACGAGAGCGATCGTCGTCACGGTGGTGGGTGCCATGGTGCCTACCGAGATCGAAGGGACGTCCCAGGGTCAGGATCGTACCCCTCGTCCCCGCCTAGAGCTGGAGGCCCGGGTAGAGCGGGAAGTCCGCGAGAAGCTCCGCGCACGCTGCCCGCGTGCGGTCCGCGACGCCCTCCGCAAGGACGTACTTCGCCTTGCCGGGCCGGCCGTTCGAGGCGGTGACCGGGGTGGTGTTCTGCAGCACGTCCACCGCCAGCTCCGCGACCCGGTCGAACTCGTCGGCGCCGAAGCCCCGGGTGGACAGGGCCGGCGTGCCGAGCCGGACGCCGGAGGTGTACCAGGCACCGTTCGGGTCGCTGGGCACGGCGTTGCGGTTGGTGACGATGCCCGCGTCCAGCAGGGCGGACTCGGCCTGCCGTCCGGTCAACCCGTACGCGGTCACGTCGAGCAGGACGAGGTGGTTGTCGGTGCCGCCCGTGACCAGCTTCGCGCCGCGGGACAGGAAGCCGTCGGCGAGGGACTTGGCGTTGTCGGCCACGTTCTGGGCGTAGGTCCGGAACTCCGCCGTCCGGGCCTCGGCGAGCGCGACCGCCTTGGCGGCCATCACGTGGCCGAGCGGGCCGCCCAGCACCATCGGACAGCCGCGGTCCACCGAGTCCGCGTACTCACGGGTGGCCAGCACCATGCCGCCGCGGGGACCGCGGAGCGACTTGTGGGTGGTCGTGGTGACGAGGTCGGCGTAGGGGACCGGGTCCTCCTCGCCGGTGAAGACCTTGCCGGCAACCAGACCCGCGAAGTGCGCCATGTCGACCATCAGCGTGGCACCGACCTCGTCGGCGATCTCGCGCATCTTGGCGAAGTTCACCCGCCGCGGGTAGGCGGAGTAGCCGGCGATGAGAACCAGCGGCTTGAACTCCTTCGCCGTCGCCCGCACGAGGTCGTAGTCGATCAGCTGGGTCTCCGGGTCGGTCCCGTAGGAGCGCTGGTGGAACATCTTGCCGGAGATGTTGGGGCGGAAGCCGTGGGTCAGGTGACCGCCGGCGTCCAGCGACATGCCCAGCGCCCGCTGGTTGCCGAACTTGTGCCGCAGCGCCTCCCACTGCTCCTCGGTGAGCTCGTTGATGTTCTTGAGACCGAGCTCGGCGAGCTCGGGCAGCTCGATCCTGTTCGCGAGGATGGCCCAGAACGCCACCAGGTTGGCGTCGATGCCCGAGTGCGGCTGGGCGTAGGCGTACTCGGCCCCGAAGAGCTCCCGGGCATGCTCGGCGGCGACGGCCTCGACGGTGTCGATGTTCTGGCAGGCGGCGTAGAAGCGGTGGCCCACCGTCCCCTCGGCGTACTTGTCGCTCAGCCAGGTGCCCATCGTCAGCAGCACGGCCGGGGACGCGTAGTTCTCCGAGGCGATCAGCTTCAAGGAGCTGCGCTGGTCGGCCAGCTCGGCGCGCGTGGCGTCGGCGATCCGGGGCTCGACCGTCTCGATCACCGAGAGCGCGGCCCGGTAGGCCTCCGACGCGGTGGCGGCGTAGTCGACGGGGGCCGGGGTCTCGGAAGTGAGCGTCACGATCTCTCCAGCAGGTGGGGTATGGGGTGCAGCCTCAATCTACCGGCCCGCGGACGTCAGGCCTGACACGT
Organism: Friedmanniella sp.; assembly: GCA_045806705.1. GTDB lineage: Bacteria > Actinomycetota > Actinomycetes > Propionibacteriales > Propionibacteriaceae > Microlunatus. Next base: position 25,962 of record JBJMIS010000082.1, on the reverse strand, counting down.
TTCGCGCCGGCCGCCGGGCTCCGCCGGCCGCTCAGCGCCGCTGGCGGGAGATCTCGTAGAGCGCGATCCCGGTCGCCACGCCGGCGTTGAGCGACTCGACGGTGGTGCCGATCGGGATCGAGGCCATCACGTCGCAGGCCTCCCGCACCAGGCGGGAGAGGCCGTCCCCCTCGCTGCCGACCACGAGCACCAGCGGGCCGGACGCGGCCTCGGTCAGGTCGGCGATGTCGGTGTCGGCCGAGCCGTCGAGGCCGACGAGGGTGAAGCCGGCCTCGCGGTAGGCGCGCAGCGAGCGGTTCAGGTTGGTGGCTCGCGCGATCGGGATCCGCGCGGCCGCACCTGCGGAGGTCTTCCAGGCCGATGCGGTCATGCCCGCGGACCGGCGCTCGGGGATCAGCACGCCGTTCGCGCCGAACGCTGCCGCGGAGCGCACCACCGCGCCCAGGTTGCGCGGGTCCGTGATGGAGTCGAGGGCCACGATCAGGGGCTCGCCGTCGGCGGCCACCGCGTCCGCCAGCAGGTCGTCGGGATGGGCGTAGCCGAACTCGGGCAGCTGCAGCGCCACGCCCTGGTGCAGCACGCCGCCGGTCATCCGGTCCAGCTCGGCCTTGGTCACCTCGAGCAGGGGCGTCGAGGTGTCCGCCGCCAGCTTCAGGATGTCCCGCAGCCGGTCGTCGCGCTCGGCGCCCTCGGAGACGTAGGCCGTCTTGATCGGGATCCCGGCCTGCATCGCCTCCAGGACCGGGTTCCGCCCGGCCACCCACTCCGGGCCGGTACCCGGTCGACCGGTCCGGGCCGTGCTGGAGCGCCCGGCAGCGGTGCTCCGCCGGGCGGAGTCCTGCCGCGCCTTGTACGCCTTGTGGTACGGACGCTCCTCGGCCTTCGGCGTCGGGCCGCGGCCCTCCAGGCCCCGGCGGACGCGGCCGCCGGACCCGGCGGTGTTGCCCTTCCCTTTGCGCCGGACGGCACCGCGGCGTTGGCTGTTGCCTGGCATCTCAAGCTCCTTGGGGGTCGAGCGACCAGCGAGTGCCGCGGGGGGTGTCCTCGAGCGCGACGCCGAGGTCGGCGAGCGCGCTGCGGATGGCGTCGGCGGCGGCGTAGTCCTTGCGCTGCCGGGCCGCGGCGCGCTGGTCGACCAGTGCCGTCACCAGCCCGTCGACCACCGGGCGGTACGCCGCGCCGTCGTCGTCGTGCCGCCAGGCCGGGTCGTCGACGGCAAGCCCGAGCACGGCCAGCATGGCCCGAACCCGGCCGAGCTGCTCCCCGACGCCGGCCAGGTCGCCCGCGTCGGCCGCGGAGTTCCCTTCGCGCACGGCGGCGTAGAGCACCGCCACCGCGGCCGGGGTGGACAGGTCGTCGTTCATCGCGGCCACGAACTCCTCGGGCAGGTCACCCGTCCCGGCGTCGGGGATCAGCTCCTCGGCGCGGGTCACGAAGCCGTCGATCCGGGCGAGCGCTGCCGTCGCCTCCGCGAGGGAGTCGTCGGAGAACTCGATGGCGGAACGGTAGTGCGGCTGCAGGAGGTAGAAACGCACGGCTCGCGGCGGGTAGGCCCGGGTCACCTCCGAGACCAGTGCCCCGTTGCCCAGGGACTTGCTCATCTTCTCCCCGGCCGCGGTCACCCAGGCGTTGTGCATCCAGTAGCGCGCGAAACGCTGCCCGGCGGCGCTCGACTGGGCGAGCTCGTTCTCGTGGTGCGGGAAGCGCAGGTCGATGCCGCCGCCGTGGATGTCGAACTCGTCGCCGAGGTACTTCCCGGCCATGGCCGAGCACTCCAGGTGCCAGCCCGGTCGTCCCCAGCCCCACGGGGTGTACCAGGAGGCCGTCGTCGGCTCGCTGGGCTTGTGCCCCTTCCACAACGCGAAGTCGCGGGGGTCGCGCTTGCCGCGCGGGTCGGCGTCCTCCGCCGGCTCCATGTCCTCGATCCGCTGCCCTGACAGCGACCCGTAGGCGGGCCAGGAGCGGACGTCGAAGTAGACGTCTCCGGACCCGTCCTCCGCCGGGTAGGCGTGTCCGCGCTCCACCAGCACCTTGATCAGCTCGATCATCTCGGGGATGTGGCCGGTTGCCCGCGGCTCGTAGGTCGGCGGTTCGCAGCCGAGGGCGGCGTACGCGTCGTGCAGCTCACGCTCGAACCTGTAGGCGAGGGCGTACCACGGCACGCCGGCCTCGGCCGACTTGGTCAGGATCTTGTCGTCGATGTCGGTCACGTTGGCGATCACCGTGACCGCGTAGCCGCTGGCCTGCAGCCACCGGCGCAGCACGTCGAACACCACCTCCTTGCGGATGTGGCCGACGTGCGGAGCGGACTGCACGGTGAGCCCGCAGTGGTAGATGGAGACCTGTCCGGGCAGCACCGGCTCGAACGGGCGGACCGCGCGAGTGGCGGTGTCGTAGAGCCGGAAGGCCGACGGCGCGCCCTCCGGCGGGGGCGGGTCGGTCGCCGCGGAGGCGGAGGGCTGCTGGCTCACCGCGGCAGTTTACCGGCCGTTCGACCTCCGCCCGTCCGCCCCGACCAGTGCCTGGCCCCCGTCAGGCCTGGAGCGTCATCAACCGGCGCATCGCCTCGACGCCGTCGCGCAGCGCCTTGAGGTCGCGGCGCGACATCTTGGCGAGGTAGGGCTCGATGCCGGTGCCGAGGGAGTCCCGCAGCAGCTTCAGCTCCTCGTGCCCGCGCGGGGTCAGGTCGATCATCCAGGCGCGGGCGTCCCGGGCGTCGGCGCGCCGCTCGACGAAGCCGGCCGCCTCCATCCGCTTGATGTGGTTGGTGATCGTGGGCTGGGAGCAGCGCTCGGCTATCGCGAGCTCGCTGATCCGGGTCGGCCCGTTGTCGTTCAGCCGGGCAAGGATCCGGGCCGCTGCCAGGCTCAGTGTGAAGGTCCCGTTCTTCGGGACCCAGCGCACGATCCGGGCGGACGTCGTGACGAGGTCCTCCCCGAGAGCGTGCAGGTCGTCATCCATGGCCGAACTCTATGCTTCCCTCGACGCGACGAGAGTCCCCCGGAACCGGTCTCAGAGGATTCACAGCAGAGTCCCAGCCGAAGGGTCCCGGTGGTCAGCGCTGCGCGGCCTTGGCGCGCAGCGCCGAGATGTCGAGGTACTCCGTGGCAGGCGGCTCGCCCTCGTCGGGTGAGTCCTCACCCTCCTCCCACGGGTCGTAGGGCCGCTCTGCTTCGTCGTCAGCGAAGCCCTGGGAGGGGTCGTAGGGGTTGGCCAGTGGGCCCATCGACTCCATCGCCGACAGCGCGACCTGCTCGTCCGGCAGGTTCTGCAGCACGCTCTCCATGTAGCTCTCGGCCGCCTCCTCGATCGGGATCTCGCGTCCCGCCTGCTCACCCATGAACCAGCGGTGCTCCAGCACCTCGTGGTAGAGCTCGGCGGGCTCGAGCTTCTTGCGCATCTCCCGCGGCACGCTGCTGACCACCGGCTCGAAGCGGTCGGTCAGCCACTGGTGCGCGACGATCGACTCGTCGGCGCTCTGCTGGTCGGTGATGGCCCGGTAGTAGTCGAGGTCGTTGAGCAGCCGTCGCGCCTGGTTCTCCTCGGTGTCCAGCCCGGTGAGCCGGATCAGCCGTCGCGAGTGGTGGCCCGCGTCCACGACCTTGGGCTGGATCCGGATCGTCGACCCCGCGAAGTCAGTGGTGATGTCCAGCTCCGCGACGTCGAAGCCCAGCGCGTTCAGCCGCCGGACCCTGCTCTCGATCCGGTGCATCTGGGTGCCGTCGAACTCCTCGACCCCGGTCAGCTCGGCCCAGAGCTCGCGGTACCGGCTCTCGATCGACTCCACCAGGATGAGCGGGTCGAGGGCCTCGTCCAGCAGCCCGCCCGCCTCCAGGTCGCAGAACTCGCCGAACAGGTTGACCCGGGCGATCGACAGGTCGTGCTCCCGCTGGCCGTCGCTGAGCTGGTCGTGCAGCTCACCGGTCTCGGCATCGACGAGGTAGGCGGCGAAGGCGCCGGCATCACGCCGGAACAGCGTGTTCGACAGCGACACGTCCCCCCACAGGAAGCCGATCAGGTGCAGCCGGGCCAGCAGCACGACCATGGCGTCGACCAGCCGGTTCACCGTGTCCTGCCGCACACCCCGGCTGAACAGCGAGCGGTACGGCAGGGAGAACTGCAGGTGCCGGGTGATCAGGATCGGGTCGAGCGGTTCCCCGTCGTTGTCGACCCGGTTGGTGACGACCCCGACCGCCTCGACGGAGGGGGTGTCGAGCCGGGTGAGGTCGCGCAGCAGCCGGTACTCGTGCAGGGCCAGGTGCTCCAGCACCTCCTTGACCGCGTAGATGTCCGAACCCACCCGGACGAACCGCACGACGTGGCGGGAGATGCCGCGGGGAAGCGCGACGAGCCTCTCCTCCGGCCAGTCGGCGAGCGGGGTCCCCCAGGGGAGGGTGATCAAGCGAGCGTCGGGATTCGCCGACAGGAACCTGGGCATGCCCTGATCCTCTCAGCCCCGTCCAGACCCGGGGGAGCCGCTGCGGCCCGGCAGCAGCCCTAGGCTGACCCGCGTGTCGAAGGTGCTGGAGGCGAGGGGGCGAAGCCGCGTAGTGCTGGACGAGGCGGTCTGGCAGGCGCGCCGGGACGCCCACGCGGAGCGGGTGGACGGCTGGCTGGTGGGTCACCGCGACCGGCGGGCGCGGGGGGTCTCGCACCCGGTCGAAGACTTCCTGTTCGAGTACTACAGCTTCCGGCCCTACCAGCTGCGTCGATGGCATCCCGGCCATGGCGTGGTGCTGGCCGGCGCCTCGGCGCGCGAGCTGCTCGGCTGGCGGGACTACGTGGCCGTGCCGGAGGGTGTCGTGCTGGACACCGCCGCGGTGCTCGAGGTGCGCCGGCCCACCGTCCGCTGGGTCCGGGACCTGTTGGCGGCCATGGCCGACCGGCCCGGCTTCTTCGGCTGCTTCGGGCTGCACGAGTGGGCGATGGTCTACCGAAGCCCGCGGGAGCGGCTGCGGCACCCGGAGTGGCCGCTGCGGCTGGATGCCGACGCCGTCGCCGCGGTCGTCGAGGAGCGCGGCGTCCGGTGTGGGCACGTCGACGCCTTCCGCTTCTTCACCCCGTTGGCGCGGCCGCTCAACCAGCTGCAGCCCACCCGGACGGACCAGCAGGCGCTCGAGCAGCCCGGCTGCCTGCACGCCAACATGGACCTGTACAAGTGGGCCTACAAGCTGAGCCCGCTCGTGCCCTCGGACCTGGTGGCGGACACGTTCGCGTTGGCGCGCGAGATCCGCGAGCTGGACATGCGGGCGAGCCCGTACGACCTGAGCGCTCTCGGGCTCGAGCCGGTGCGGGTCGAGGCAGCAGACGGGCGGGCGGCCTACGTCGCCGCCCAGCGGGAGTTCGCTGCCCGGTCCGTCCCGCTGCGACGAGCTCTGGTCGAGGTCCTCGACCCGCTGCTGGCCGGGGCCGACTGACCGTCGGCCAGGCTCAGGGGGCCTGCGTGCCGGGCCGGACGAGGCGGTACATGGTGCGGTGGAACCAGCTGGCGCCGCAGGCCATCTCGGCCCCGTCCGGGGTGAAACCCTCCCGTCGGTAGAAGCGATCCGCGCGAGGATTGCCGTGCAGGATCCACAGGTACGTCTCGTGGTCCGCGATCGCCACGTCGAGCAGCCGTCGGCCCAGGCCGCTGCCGTGCGTCCGCTGCCGGGTGTAGAGGTGGTGCAGCTGGAACGGCACGGTGGTCGGCGGCGCGCCGAGGTCCCGCTCCCACTGCTGGACCCCGGGCCCGGCGCGGACGACGCCGACGACCTCGCCGCTCGGGTCCCGGGCCAGCCAGGAGGCGGTCCGGGGCTCGGGCTCGGCAGCGGCGGCCCGCCAGGCGTCCCGGGTGCGGACGACCAGCTCGGGCAGGTCGCGGCGGTGCTGCTCGGCGAAGGCGGGCGGCATGATCGAGGCGTAGGTCTCGGCCAGGCAGTCGACGTGGCAGCGCACGTACTCCTCGGCGTCGTCGAGGGTGACCGGGCGCAGGTCGTACTGCTCGGGCATCCGGCGAAGCTCCTTCGGGTGGGGCGGACGGGCGGCCGTCCACGCTAGCGCTCGAGGCCGAACCGCCGCCTACGATCAGAGCCGTGATCACCGGTGACGGCTGGACGACCTGCGCCGCCGGGCACCGGCACTGGGGTCTCTTCGGTGCTGCCGGTCTGCTGCTGCAGTCCGACCTGGCTGCGGAGCCCGCCGTCGGCCTGCAGCTGCGCGCTCGGTGGTCCCACCACGGTGGCACCTGGGGCCTGCTCGGCGGGGCTCGGGGCGCCGACGAGTCCGCCGTCGATGCGGCGCTGCGGGAGGCCTCCGAGGAGGCGTCGCTGACACCCGACCAGGTGCGGGTGGAGGCCAGCTACCTGGACGACCACGGAGGCTGGGGCTACACGACCGTGGTCGCCTCCGCCGTCGCGCCGATCGCCCTGGCCCCGCGCAGCGCGGAGAGCGACGCCGTCCGCTGGGTGCCCCTGGCGAAGGTCGACGCTCTGCCCCTGCACCCGGGCTTCGCGCGCACCTGGCCCCTGCTGCGGACCGTCCAGCCGACCCCGGTCGTGGTGGTCGACGGGGCGAACGTGATGGGCAGCCGACCGGACGGGTGGTGGCGGGACCGGGCCGGGGCGGCCCGGCGGCTGCGGGACCAGCTCGCCGCGCTGGCGGCGCGAGGGGTGGAAGGTGCCGCCCTGGGGCCGGCTGTCCCCGGACTGCGGCTCTACCCGCGGTTCGTGCTGGTGGTCGAGGGCGCGGCTCGCGGGCTGCCGCCGGTCGGAGCCGTCGAGGTGCTGAGCGCGTCCGGATCCGGCGACGACGCCCTCGTCGAGCTCGTGGCGGCGCGCGCCGCCGAGTGGCCCGCGGTCGCCGTGGTCACCGCGGACCGGGAGCTCGGGCGGAGGGTCGGCGGGCTGGGTGCCGACGTCCTCGGCCCCCGGACCCTGCTCGACCTCCTCTGACCATCCCCGCAGACGCAGCAGGCCCCCGGCTGGTGCCGGGGGCCTGCTGGCGAGGTTTGGTCGCGGACCACCGCGACCGGGTCGGTCTCAGGAGAGACGGTCACCGGTCTTGGTCGAGAACACGTGGAAGTGCTCGGGGTCCGCGGTCAGGCGGACGGTCGCACCGCGGCTCGGCGGACGCCGGGACGAGATGCGGGCGACGATCTGCTGGGCGGTGAGCCGGGCGTCCTCGTCCAGCCCTGACAGGGTGCCGTAGAGGAACGCGTCCGCACCGAGCTCCTCGACCACCGCCACGTCGAGGCCGATGCCCTCGCCGCTGTCGGAGATGTTGAAGTTCTCGGGCCGGATGCCCAGGGTGAGCTTGTTCTCACCCGCAGCCTTGGCCAGCCAGTCGCGCGGCACGGGCACGGTGAAGTCGCCCACCTTGATGCCGCCGTCGACCACGGTGCCCTCGATGAGGTTCATCGCGGGGGAGCCGATGAAGCCGGCGACGAAGAGGTTCTTCGGGGTGTCGTAGAGATGCAGCGGGCTGTCGACCTGCTGCAGGATGCCGTCCTTCATGACCGCCACCCGGTCGCCCATCGTCATGGCCTCGACCTGGTCGTGGGTCACGTAGACGGTGGTGACGCCGAGCCGGGTCTGCAGCGCGGCGATCTGGGTGCGGGTGGAGACGCGGAGCTTGGCGTCCAGGTTCGACAGCGGCTCGTCCATCAGGAAGACCTGGGGCGAGCGGACGATGGCGCGACCCATCGCGACGCGCTGACGCTGACCACCGGAGAGGGCCTTCGGCTTGCGGTTGAGGAAGTCCTCCAGGCCGAGCAGCTTGGCGGCCTCCTGGACGCGCTGCTGCCGCTCCGTCTTGGAGACGCCGGCCATCTTGAGCGCGAAGCCCATGTTGTCGCCCACGGTCATGTGGGGGTACAGCGCGTAGTTCTGGAAGACCATCGCGATGTCGCGGTCCTTGGGCGGCAGGTCGGTGACGTCCCGGTCACCGATGTGGATGCTGCCCTGGTTGACCTCCTCGAGTCCCGCCAGCATGCGGAGGGAGGTCGACTTGCCGCAACCGGACGGTCCGACGAGGACCATGAACTCGCCGTCGCCGATGTCGAGGTTGAGCTTGTCCACGGAGGGGTGATCCGCCCCCGGGTAGACGCGAGTTGCGTCGTCGAATGAAACGGTGGCCACGCCACACTTCCTTTCCACGGGCAGGTACGTGCCCGACGATCCGTAGTGGAAATTACGTGCGAAGTGTGACACGCGATGGGGCAACCGACAACATCGGGTGAACCCGGGACGGCGCGAGCTTCCCGGTTGCTCAGCGCCGTTCGAGGTCTCCGGTGTCCAGTGGGCGCCCCGGCAGAGGGTCGTGGGCGCCCGCCCGCAGCCCGTCCAAGATGACGGCGAGGGCGCGCCTGGTGGGCAGGTCGGCGTCGTCGGCAGCGGTCGTGGGGGTGGCCCGGTAGACCAGGGTGAACAGCTGCGCGACGTCGCCGGCCCCGACGTCGGCCCGCAGCGAGCCCTCACGTTGGGCGGCCGCCACCAGCCGGTCGGTGACCTCGGTCAGCTCGTCCCGCAGCCGGCGGACCGTCGGGTCCTCCCGCACGGCTGCGGCCAGGCGGGGGGACAGGGCCCGGGTCGTCGGTAGCGAGAGCCTGAGCTCCCGGGAGTAGCTCATGCTGCGCACCAGGGCGTCCCAGGCGAGCGGCTCCTCGGCCACCGCCGCCCGGATCTTGTCCAGGAGCGACTGCAGGTTGTGCTGCACGACCGCCACCATGAGCGACTCCCGGTCCGCGAACCGGCGGTAGAGGGTGCCCACCCCGACCCCCGCCACCCGGGCGATCTCCTCCATCGGCACGTCGGCGCCGTCCTCGACGAAGGTGCGAGCAGCGGCGGCCAGGATCTGGTCCCGGTTCCGCTGGGCGTCGGCGCGCAGGACGGGGCTGGGGGGCACGGGTACAGCCTGCCTCTTTCTGGGTAGCAGCACGGCCGAGGGAATATCTATAGGGCCACTATGTTAGCCTAACCGGAGCACATTCTTCCGCTTACTGCCCAGGCCGGGACGACCGCTCCACCCCCGGCGCCGAAGGAATCCCATGAGTCACACCGCCTCGCCGGCCCACGCGGACCTGCACGGTCCTGCGATGTCGCACCGGCAGATCATGGAGGCCCTGTCGGGCCTGCTGCTCGGCATGTTCGTCGCGATTCTGTCCTCGACGGTCGTCTCGAACGCGCTGCCGATCATCGTGCCTGACCTCGGCGGCACCGAGTCCGGCTACACCTGGGTGGTCACCGCCGCCCTGCTCGCCACGACGATCTCGACCCCGATCTGGGGCAAGCTCGCCGACCTGTTCTCCAAGAAGGTGCTCGTCCAGGTCGCGCTGGTGGTCTTCGTCATCGCCTCCGCCGTCGCCGGTCTGTCGCAGAACATGGCCATGCTGATCACGATGCGCGTCTTCCAGGGTCTGGGCGGCGGCGGGCTGACGGCCCTGTCCCAGGTGATCCTCGCGACGATGATCGCGCCTCGGGAGCGTGGCAAGTACTCCGGCTACCTCGGCGCGACCTTCGCCCTGGCGACCGTCGGCGGACCCCTGATCGGTGGCGCGCTCACCGAGCACCTGTCCTGGCACTGGTGCTTCTACGTCGGGATCCCCTTCGCCGTCCTCGCCTTCATCGTGCTGCAGAAGACGTTGAAGCTTCCGGTGCTGAAGCGGCAGGTCCACATCGACTACCTCGGCGCCATCCTGTTGGCCGCCGGCGTCTCCTCGCTGCTGATCTGGGTGTCCCTGGCGGGCCAGGAGTTCGACTGGTGGTCCTGGCAGACCTGGCTGATGGTCGGCGGCGGCGTCGCGCTGCTGGCCCTCACCGCACTGGCCGAGCGGACCGCGCCGGAGCCGATCATCCCGCTCCGCTTCTTCCGCGACCGCACCATCGTGCTGTGCTCCCTGACCAGCCTCTTCGTGGGCGTCGCGATGTTCGGCGCGACCGTCTTCCTCAGCCAGTACTTCCAGCTCGCCCGTGGTGAGACCCCGACGATGGCCGGGCTGATGACCATCCCGCTGATCGCCGGTCTCTTCCTCTCCTCGACGATCTCCGGCCAGGTGATCAGCCGCAGCGGCCGCTGGAAGGCGTGGGTGCTGGTCGGCGGCCTGCTGCTGACGGCCGGCCTCGCCCTGATGTCCACCGTCGCGTTCGACACGAACTACTGGGTGGTGGCGCCCTACATGTTCCTGATCGGCGCGGGCGTCGGCATGATGATGCAGAACCTGGTGCTGGCCGTGCAGAACATCATCGCCCCGCAGGACCTCGGCGCCGCCAGCTCGTTCATCGCCTTCACCCGGTCCCTGGGCGGGGCGATCGGAGTGTCGGCGCTGGGAGCGGTGCTCGCGCACCGGGTCCGGCACCACCTCGAGGAGGGTCTGCTGTCGGCGGGCATCGACCCGACCAAGGCCGGTGCCAGCGGCGGTGGCATCCCGCAGCTGTCGGCGTTGCCCGAGCCGGTGCGGACCATCGTCCAGAGCGCCTACGGGTCGTCGATCGCCGACATCTTCCTCGTCGCAGCCCCGGCCGCCCTGCTGGCGTTCCTCCTCTCGATCTTCATCAAGGAGGTCGTGCTCCGCAGCCGTCAGCAGCCCGAGGTGGCTGAGGCCGAGCCCGAGCCCGAGCAGCGCTGGAACGCGGCCGCGGACCACTCCGGCAGCGTCCACGGCGGCGGGGCCAACGGCAACGGCGTTGTCGAGCACGAGGCCCGCCGGGCCGCGGTGGAGTTGGGAAACGGCCAGCGGCCGCCAGCGGCCGCCGAGCCCGAGCCGGTGCGGTTGGCCGTGTCCGGGACGGTGCGGCAGAACGCCGTCCGGCCGCTGGCCGGGGCCCAGGTCACCCTCGCCGACCAGTCGGGTCGGCAGGTGGCGCGCGCCGTCAGCAGCGACGACGGCCGGTACCTGCTGCCGGTCCCGAACGGCGGCACCTTCCTGCTGATCGTGGCGGCGGCCCACCTGGCCCCGGCCGCCAGCCTGGTGGCCGTCGGTGACCAGCCCGTGGTGCGGGACGTCACCCTCACCGGACGCTCGGCCATCACCGGCCGGGTGCTTCGGCACGACGCCCAGCGCGACGGGGCCGTCGGCGTGGCCGGAGCCCTGGTGACGCTCACCGACGTCACCGGGGAGGTCGTCGGATCCACCCTGAGCGGCGCGGACGGGGGCTACAGCTTCGAGCAGCTGATCGCCGGCCGCTACGTCCTGACCGCACAGAACAGCGAGCACCGGCCGCTCGCCCGCAGCATCGAGGTCGCCGAGTCGGGTGCCGTCGCGTGCGACCTCGCCCTGACCGGCGGTGGTCGGCTGACCGGCACCGTCGTCGCCGCCAGCGACGGGCGGGCGATCCGGGAGGCCACCGTCACGCTGGTCGACTCCGACGGCCAGGTGGTGGGGACCACCAGCACCAGCGACGACGGGCAGTACCGGTTCGACGATCTCGGCGCGGGCCGCTACACCGTCACCGCCGCCGGCTTCGCCCCCGTCGCCCTCGACGTGCTGGTCGAGGAGGACGCCGTCTCGGCCCTCCAGGTCGCGCTGGGCAGCGCCTCGGGCCGGCTGCAGGGCGTGCCCGCGGAGCAGCGGTGAGCACCGGCCAGCGGACCTGGGGGACCCCCGAGCCTGCCGCCGGTCAGGCCGCCAGCTCGGCGACGGGGCGGGTGCTGACGGCCGAGGGGTGGCCGGTGGCGGGCGCCACCGTCACCGTCCTCGGGATGGACGGTCGGCAGCTGGGCCGGGCAGTCGCCGCAGACGACGGCCGGTTCTCCCTCGAGGCGGTGCCGCCCGGACCCGGCACGCTGCTGATCGCGGCCCCGGCCCACGAGCCCAAGGCCCTGACCGTGGTCGTGCCCCGGGACACGCCCTGGGCGCTGGGCGAGCTGCGGCTGGCCCGGCAGGGCGGCACCGACGTACCGCCGGCGGGGATCTACGTGCTGGACACGGCCCACTCCACGATCAGCGCGAAGGCCCACCACCTCGGCCTGGCCACCGTGACCGGAAGGTTCACCGACTTCGCGGGCGCGATCACCGTGGCCGAGGACGTCACACGCTCCCGGGTGGAGGTCGAGATCGCGGCGGCGTCGATCGAGACGGCCAACGCGCAGCGGGACGCGCACCTTCGCTCGCCCGACTTCCTGGACGTCGACCGGTACCCGGTGCTGCGGTTCGAGGCCGACCGGGTCGTGCGGGCGTCCTCGGGCTGGCTGCTCCCCGGCCGGCTGACGCTGGTCGGCACCACCCGCCCGGTGGAGCTGCAGCTGAGCTACCTCGGGAGCGGACCCGACCCCTGGGGCGGCACCCGCGCCGCCTTCAGCGCGACCACCGAGCTCCGGCGGCAGGACTTCCAGCTCAACTGGAACCAGGCGGTCGGGGTGGGCGTCGCCGTGTTCGGCACCACCCTCCGCGTCGCGATCGACGTCGAGGCGGTCCTGCAGGCCTGAGTCCCGCCGTCAGACCAGTTGCAGCAGCTGGCTGCCGTCGTCGACCGGGAAGTCGTCCACGACTGCGGTCACCTCGAGGCCGCTGAGCTGCACGCCGGCACCCAGGTTCGTCAGGAAGGCGGTGTCGGCGGCGTCCCGGCCGGTGGCCACCCGCAGCAGGCTCTGCCGCGGGGCGAGGTGGGTGCCGTCGATGACGTACCAGGTGCCGTTGACGTAGGCCTCGCAGACCGCGTGGTACTCCATCGGACTCAGGCCGGGGGCGAACACCGCGGCCAGCCGGGCCGGCACGTTGAGGGCCCGCAGCAGCGCGATCGACAGGTGGGCGAAGTCGCGGCAGACGCCCTGCCGGCCGAGCAGGGTCCGGACGGCGCCGTCGGTGGGAAGGCTGGAACCCGCGGCATAGGTGATCCGACCGCTCACCCAGTCGGTGACGGCGGCGAGCAGCTTCTCGCCCTCCAGCCCGGCGAACTCGCTCGCGGCCGTGGGCGCCAGGCTGTCGGACTCGCAGTAGCGGCTCGGCCGCAGGTAGGTGATCAGGTCCAGCTCGTCGACCGGTGCCGGGTCGAACTGGCCGTCGACCACCGCCCGGTAGTCGAGGGTCACCTCGGCGGCCGAGGTCTGCAGCACGTGCAGCCGGGTGCCGTGCACGTCGACGAGCTCCTGCGGCTCGACCGGCTCGCCGTCCGCGACGATCGCGAGCTCCTCGCTCGCGAAGGGGGCGCCCTGGGCGACGGCGACGCTGAACACGAGCTTGGCGGGACCCGTCAGGGTCAGGTCGAGGTGCGAGGTCACCGTGCGCTTCATGGCCTCATCGTCCCAGAGGGAGCGCCGCGACAGGTGACGGCGGCGTGACGGTGGACGGGCCTCAGCACTCCACGATGTTGACCGCCAGGCCGCCTCTCGAGGTCTCCTTGTACTTGACCTTCATGTCGGCCCCGGTCTCCATCATGGTCTTGATCACCTTGTCCAGGCTGACGGTGTGCCGGCCGTCCCCGCGCATCGCCAGCCGAGCGGCCGTGATGGCCTTGACCGAGCCGACCGCGTTGCGTTCGATGCAGGGGATCTGCACCAGCCCGCCGACCGGGTCGCAGGTCAGCCCGAGGTGGTGCTCCATCCCGATCTCGGCGGCGTTCTCGACCTGCTCGACGGTGCCGCCCATCAGCTCGGTCAGCGCTCCCGCCGCCATCGAGCACGCCGTGCCGACCTCGCCCTGGCAGCCGACCTCGGCTCCCGAGATCGACGCGGTCTGCTGGTAGACGGCGCCGATCGCCCCGGCGACCAGCAGGAACCGGACGATGGCGTCGTCGTCGGTGCCGGGGACGAACCGGACGGCGTAGTGCAGGACCGCCGGGATGATCCCCGCCGCGCCGTTGGTGGGTGCGGTGACCACCCGGCCACCCGAGGCGTTCTCCTCGTTCACCGCCAGCGCCCACAGACTCACCCAGTCCAACGCCCGGAGCGGGTCCACCTGGTCGTGGACTTCCACCAGCCGCTCGTGCAGGTCGGCGGCGCGACGCCGGACCCTCAGGCCCCCGGGCAGCACGCCGGCGGTGCTGATGCCGGCACGGACGCAGCCGGCCATCACCTCCCAGATCTCCAGCAGGCCGGCGCGCACGTCCGCCTCCGGGCGTCGCGCGCACTCGTTGGCGAGCATCAGCTCGCTGATCCTCAACCCGTGCAGGCGGCAGAGGGCCAGCAGTTCGGCCGCCGTCCGGAAGCCGTACGGGACCGGGGTCGGGTCAGGCAGCAGGGCCGGCCTGCCGGACCCGTCGTCGTCGAGCACGAAGCCGCCTCCGATGGAGTAGTAGGTGCGGGCCGTCAGCACCTGCTCTCCGGCGAAGGCGGTGAAGGTCATCCCGTTGGGATGGAACGGCAGGGCCCGGCGTCGGTGCAGCACCAGGTCCTCGGCCGGGTCGAACCCGACCTCGTGGCTGCCGTTGAGGCGCAGCCGTCCGGACTCCTGGATCTGCCGGGCCCGCACGGCGCCGGCCCGGGTGTCCACCGTCTCGGGATCCTCGCCCTCCAGGCCCCAGAGCACCGCGGCGTAGCTGCCGTGCCCGTGTCCGGTGGCACCGAGTGAGCCGAAGAGCTCGGCACGCACGCGGCTGGTTCTCGCCAGGAGGCCCTCGTCGGCGAGGGTGGTGACGAACCGGCCCGCCGCCCGCATCGGCCCGACGGTGTGTGAGCTCGAGGGTCCGATACCGATGCTGAAGAGGTCGAACACGCTCACCGTCACCTGCTCAGTCTCCTCCTGCCGACGGGCCCGCCGGAACATTTGTGCAGCTGCTTGGAGCGCCTCCGGAAGGACGGTTCGCGACCCGGCCCGGCGACCCGACCCGAACCCTCGAGTTGCGGTGCGCGGGCTGCCGCAGCGGTAGCATCGGCTCAGCAATCTCGGGGGTCGTGCCAGTGGAGGGACCCCCAGTGCGTACTGACCACGTGACCGCCCCTGTCCGGTGGGCGTCGCGATGACGTCGGAACCGCGGACCGCCCGGCTGCCCGTCCTGATGCGGGCCGGTCGTGCCTCGGTCACCACCGGAGCCCGGCTGGCGAGCTGGGCGAACCTGCTCGGCCGACCCAGCCCCGAGTCACGCCGATCCAGGACCATGGCGCACGTCGGCGGGCTGGCGGCCGCGCTGGCGCTCGCGTGCTATCTGGTCTGGCGCGTCCTCTTCACCCTGCCGGAGGGCGGACCCGACCTGGTCGCGGCGGTGCTGTTGCTCACCTTCGAGGGCGTACCCCTGATCGGGTTGATCTTTCGGATCATCACGCTGTGGGACATCGACACCCGGGGTCCCGATCCGGTGACCGAGGTCCGGCCGGGCCAACGAGCCGCCGTGTTCATCCCGACCTACAACGAGCCGGCCGAGGTGATCGCGCCGACCATCGCGGCCGCCTGCCAGCTGGAGCCGCGGCATCAGACCTGGGTGCTGGACGACGGCGACCGACCCTGGGTCGCGGAGATGTGCGCTGTCTACGGCGCGCGCTACGTGCGGCGGGACGAGCACACGCATGCCAAGGCGGGGAACATGAACCACGCCCTGGCACTCCTGAGGCGGGAGGTCGCCGAGGGGGCCGACCCGATCGACGTGATCGCGGTCCTCGACTGCGACCACGTCCCCTTCCCGACGTTCCTGACCGACACGCTCGGCTGGTTCGACGACCCGGAGGTGGCACTCGTGCAGGGGCCGCAGAGCTACTACAACGCCGGCGCTTTCGACGACGACGGGGAGACCGGCGAGCAGGGCGTGTTCTTCCACCTCCTGATGCCGGCCAGGAACCACGAGGGCGCGGGGCCGTTCTGGTGCGGCTCCACGTCACTGATCCGCACCGAGGCCTTGGCCGGGGTGGGTGGGGTGTCGACCGACACGATCGTCGAGGACATGCACACCACCCTCAACCTGCTCCGAGCGGGATGGAAGACGGTCTACCACCACCAGGTGCTGGCGGTGGGCCTGGCTCCGAGCACCCCCGACCAGTACCTGCTGCAGCGGCGGCGGTGGGGGATGGGCGCCATGCAGGTGCTGGTCAAGGAGCGGCTCTGGGCGGCCAAGAAGTGGCTTTCCTGGCGCAACTACTACGAGTACCTGAGCGGGACCCTGTGGTGGCTGGAGGGGGTCGGCACGGTCGTCGGCTTCCTCATCCCGGCGGTCATCCTGGTCAGCGGCGCCCAGACCTCGACGGCGTCCCCGTTGGCCTTCACCACGGCCTTCCTCGCGATGTTCGTCGTGCGCATGTGGGGAGCGAAGCGCCTCTACCGCATGCACCTCCGCTACCGGACGGCCTTCGCCCTGCGGGTGCTCCGGGTCCCCGTCGGCCTGTCCTGCCTGTGGTGGCTGCTGACCCGGCGCTCCCTCCAGTTCGAGGTCACCCCCAAGGCGGGAGCCAGCGGTCGCAGCCGGGGCAGGGCGCCCGGCGTGCTCTGGGCCCTGGCCGCGCTGACCGTGTCGATGGTCGCGTACGGCGCGCTGGGGCTCACCGGCTGGGTTCCCTGGCACGTGTCCGCCGCTTCCACCGTCGCCTCGGGACTCTGGCTCGGCTTCGCCGGGTTGGTCCTGGTCCTCGGTATGCGGCGCATCCGCCATGCCGCCTTCGCCACCTCCCGCCGCAACGCCTACCGGGCCCCGGTGCAGGCTCCGGTCAGCCTGAACGGCACCCTGGGAGAGCTGGTGGACATCTCGGTCGGGGGTGCGGCCGTCCGGCTGCCCCACGGTGCCCTCGCGGACGACGTCGGCAGCGTCACCCTGAACCTGCCGGGCGCTCCCGAGCTGTCGTTGGCGACGGTCAGGATCCAGCGCAGCGACGAGATGGACACCATCTCGCTCAGTGTGCTGCCAGGGGACTGGGCGACGTACCGGGCACTGTCACTGTGGCTCTTCCACACTCCGCCGGGGGTCGTCGACGGGTTGCCGCCGGGCGCTCCCGCCGTCGCCGCGACCGAGCCGACTCGCCGGTCCGCGCGTCCTGTCCTGGTTCGCCAGCATGGCTGAGGGGACGGCCATCAGGCTGCGACCTGGTTCGGAGGCCGGCGCGGAGCCGGCCGGTGCGGCTGGCGGCCGTCCGGTCCGCTACCCACACGCCTGGTGGGCCTTCCTGCTCCTCGGCACGGTCGCCATCGGGATCTACCAGCTGCTGCCCGACGGGGTCGTGCTCGACGGCATCTACATCGGGCTCGGGCTGCTCGCGACGGTCGCCGTGCTCGTCGGGACCTGGTGGCACCGGCCCCCACGACGACCGGCGTGGATCGCCCTCGCGACCAGCCAAGGGCTCTGGGTCCTCGCCGACATCGTCGGTTCCGTGCAGGAGGCGGTCGCGCCGACCGACGCCTTCCCGACCCTGGCCGACGTCTTCTACCTCGCCGGGTACCCCGCGCTCGCGCTCAGCCTCTTCCTGCTGACCCGGGGGCGGCGGCCGCGGCGCGACCTGGAAGGTGCGCTCGACAGCGTCACCGTCGCCGGCGGCCTCTACCTGCTGTGCTGGGTGCTGCTGGCGCGGCCGACGGCCGCGCAGTCGCGCGACTCCTGGCTGGCGGCGGTCGTCGGCGCTGCCTACCCGCTGCTGGACATCACCATCATCGGGATGCTGGTGGCCCTCGTCATCACGCCCGGGACCCGGACCAGGGCGCTGCGGCTGCTGGTCGTGGCCATCGGGCTGGTGATCGTCGCCGACACCGCCGCCACCGCTCTCGGGCTGCTGGCCCTCGGCAGCACCGGGCCGATCGACTTCATCTGGATGCTCTCCTACATCGTGATCGGCGCAGCGGCCCTGCACCCGTCGATGTACGAGCTGTCCGCCGCCCCGCCGGGCGAGGCCGCGGTGGTCAGCCGCAGCCGACGCATCGCCACCGCCGTCGCCGTCCTGGTCGCTCCCGGAACCCTCGCCGTGCAGCATGCCTTCGGTCTCCGGATGGACGTCTGGGCGGTCGTGGTCGCGTCGGTGGTGATGTTCCTGCTGGTCGTGGCCCGGATGAACGTGGCGATCCAGCAGATCGTCGCGGCGGATGAGAAGCGGGACCGGGCCCAACGCGAGCTGGCGCACCAGGCGGCGCACGACTCCCTGACGGGGCTGCCCAACCGTGCGCAGGCCCTCCGGTTGATCACCGGCAGCCTGAGCCGGGCTCAGCGCAGCGGCGCGATGGTCGGGCTGCTCTTCGTCGACCTGGACGGGTTCAAGTCGGTCAATGACACCTTCGGCCACCGGGCGGGGGACGAGGTGCTCCGGGCCACGGCCCTGCGGATGCAGCAGGCCGTCCGCGCGGGCGACATGGTGGGACGGTTGGGCGGCGACGAGTTCGTGGTGCTGCTGGAACCGGTCGTGGACGAGGGGTCGGCCGTGGCGGTCGGCGAACGGCTGATCGCGGAGGTCTCGAAGCCGATCACCCTGTCCCGCGGGCATCGGGTCCAGATCGGGGCCAGCGTCGGGGTGGCGATCAGCCAGGACGCCCAGACCGAGGCGGATGCGCTGCTGGTCGAGGCCGACACCGCGGCCTACCGTGCGAAGAACCTGGGGCGGGGCCGGACCGAGGTCTTCGACGCCGACCTCCGGCGGGAGCTGCACGCGCGGGCCGAGCTGGAGCGGGGGTTGCGCACGGCGCTGGCCGAGGAGCAGCTGATGCTGCGCTACCAGCCGATTCTCGACCTGTCCTCGGGGGCGCCGACGGGCTACGAGGCCGTCGCCCAGTGGCGTCGACCGGGTGTCGGGGTGCTGCCCGTGCCCGAGATCCGGCCGGATGCGGAGTCCTCGGACCTGATCTTCGACCTCGACGCGTGGGCGATGCGCGCGGCCGCCCGACAGATTGCCCGGTGGATGCATGAGGGTCACCCTCCGCAGCGGGTCAGCGTTCGGGTATCGGTTCGGCACGCGGGCCGGCCACGGCTGTTGACAGACGTGCGGACGGCGCTCGCCGAGTCCGGGATCGAGGCCTGGCAGCTGGTGGTCCAGGTCAGCGACACCGACCTCGTCGACGATGCGGTCGTCTTCGCCAACCTCGACCAGCTGCGCCAGCGAGGGACAACCGTCAGCCTGGACGACTTCGGACTGGGCTACAGCTCCGTCCGCCGGCTGCACGGGCTGCCGGTCAACGCCGTCAAGCTGGACCGGTCCCTGTTCGACCGTTCCGCTGCCAACCTCAACCTGCTGCCGCTGATCGTGCGCGGTATCCATGGCGCCGGCTTGGAGGCCTGCGCCAAGGGCGTGCAGAACGCCGACGACCTCGAGCTCGCGCGGTCCGTCGGCTGCGAGTTCGGCCAGGGCGAGTACCTCGGTTCGCTGCTCGACGCCGACCAGGTGTTCGGCAGCCTGGCGGGAAGCCTGCCCGGGGGTTCCTGACCGGGCGGGGCGGACGCCGGCAGCGGCTCAGCCGAGCAGCGGGAGCTGACCGTCGTCGGTCACCAGCATCGCCTCCAGCCGGGCAGCCGGCAGCGGCCGCGACCAGAGGTAACCCTGCCCGTAGTCGCAACCCAGCTCCCGGGCGATTGCCGCCTGCTCCCGCGTCTCGACGCCCTCCATGGTGACCTTCAGCCCCAGCTCCGCCGCTGCGGTCGTCACTGCGCGGATCACGGTGTGGTCGACCCGACGTCCCAGCGAGGCCGCGAAGGACCGGTCCAGCTTGATCCCGTCCAGCGGGTAGGCCATCAGCTCCTGCAGCCCGGCCCAGCCGGTGCCGAAGTCGTCGAACCAGACCTGGAAGCCCTCGCGACGGGCATCGTCCACCGCTCCCGACATCAACCCCGGTCCTGACGGTCGGGCGGTCTCGGTGAGCTCCAGCGTCACCGAGGCGGGAGCGAGGCCGGCGGTGTCGGCCGCCCTCCTCAGCTGGTCGACCCAGTCGTCCTGGTCCAGATGTCGGCCGGAGAGGTTCACGCTCACCCGCAGCTGCGGGTGCCGGCTCTGCCAGCGACTGAGGTCCAGGAAGGCCTGACGCATCACCGCCCGGTCGAGGTCGACGATCAGGTTCGTCCGTTCGGCCAGCGGGATGAACACGCTGGGGTCGTCCAGCGCGCCGGAGGAGTGCTCCCAGCGGGCCAGCGCCTCCAGGCCGACGAGCCGGCCGGTGGCGAGCTCGACCAGGGGCTGGTACCACGGGACGATCTCGCCGTGGCCGATCGCGCGCACCAGGGCAGCCACGCCCTGCTCGGTGGGGCCGTCCAGATGGTTCGCGCGACGGGTGAGGTCGAGCTGGTCCGCCGCCACGGCGGCGAAGTCCGTCAGCAGGGCGAGGTCAGCCTCGCCGACCGCCCGCGGGGTCGGGTGAGTGAGGTAGAGGACACCCACGACGTTCCGCGATGGATCCAGAAGTGGCACCCCGACAAATGCACCCTGGACGCCGGCACCCGCCGCTGCCGGGTGGTCGGAGCGGCTCAGGTCCGCCACGGTCAGCGGTTCGGCGGTGACCGCCACGGACGCACTCAGCTGTGCGGCGACCATGCCGTCGGGGTCGGAGCGGCGGCTGGTGGAGGCCATCACCCCCTGCACGGCGCCATCGACGAGGGCGAAGGTCGCGTCGGCGAAACCGAGGGCGCGAGCAGCCAGCGCCGCGAGCCGGTACGCGGGCCCGGGGGTCGGCTTGCGGCTCCCCGCCGCCTCGGCCGACCGCGGGCTGAGCGCGGACTGCTCCGTCACGACGAAGCGCGGCGAGGGCCGCTGTGGCCGCAAGGACGGGTGGGGGAAGGCACCGCCGTATTCTTGCATTTCCGTGCTGTTCTCACGCTTTCTCGTGCATTTTCGGCGGTCGTTGTCGGAAGCAATTCGGTGTTCGCGCCTTCTCGCTTTCCTGACAGATTCCCGGCTGGCGCCAGGGTGCCCAGGTGACTCGTGTTAGAACATGTGTTCTAATACGAGCGTGCGGTGGGAGGGCCAGAGCGTGGCGCGGGCGGCGGCGACCCGGCCGGTGGATGCCGCCGCTCTGCCCGGGCTGGGCCGGCTGACCGATCTCGTGCGCACCGTGCAGACGCCCGAGTTCGCCGGGATCACCTTCCACGAGGTGCTGGCCCGCTCGGCCCTGAACAACGTCCCAGCGGGGTCGACAGCGCCGTTCGAGTGGACGATCAACCCCTTCCGAGGCTGCAGCCACGCCTGCGTCTACTGCTTTGCTCGCAAGACCCACACCTACCTCGACCTCGACAGCGGGGAGGACTTCGACCGCCAGATCATCGTCAAGATCAATGTCGTCGAGGTGCTGGAACGCGAGCTCCGACGGGCCTCCTGGGGGCGGCAGCCGGTGGCGCTGGGCACCAACACCGACCCCTACCAGCGGGCCGAGGGCCGCTACCGGCTGATGCCCGGGATCATCCGCGCGCTCGCCCGCTCGGGGACACCGATCTCACTACTGACCAAGGGCACGCTGGCCCGCCGCGACCTGCCGCTGCTGAGCGAGGCGGCCGCCCAGGTGCCGGTCAACCTCGGCGTCTCGATCGCGCTGGCGGACGAGGAGCTGCACGCCATCCTCGAGCCGGGGGCGCCCAGCCCGCGGGCGCGGCTCGACCTCGTCCGGTCGATCGCCGAGGCCGGCCTGCCGTGCCAGGTCCTGGTGGCCCCCGTGCTGCCGATGATCACCGACAGCGACGAGCACCTGGACGCCCTGCTGGGTCAGATCGCCGAGGCTGGGGCGACGAGCGCCACCGTGCTCGCGCTGCACCTGCGACCCGGCGCGCGGGAGTGGTTCCTCCGCTGGCTGGGCGAACACCATCCCGATCTCGTCCAGCCCTACGGCGAGCTCTACCGGGGCGGCTCCTACGTGCTCCGCTCCTATGCGGCGGACCTGAGGCGCCGGGCCGCCCGGCTGCTGCGCCGGCACGGGCTGGACCGTCCGGCCTGGCTCCGTGCGATCCCCACCGCCACTCCGGTGGCCGCCCTTGCCGGCCCGGACGAACCGCCGACGCTCTTCTGAGGGCCGACGCTCTTTTGAGGGCTGACGCTCGTCGGAGGGGTGGCGATCGGTGCTCGATGTGCTGTGCCACAGTGGCCCCATCAGACAGCCACCCGCGGGTGCCCCTGAGCCCCGCTGAGTCGAGGAGGACCAGTGAGCGGAGCAGTGTACGAGCAGGACGACAGCGTCGGCTCCTCGCACGACGCCGACGTGGACGCAGGGTACGACGACGACCAGCCGGCCACGGACCTGGCTGCGGGATCCGATGACGCGCTGGACGGGACGGGGCAGACGTCCCAGGACGCTGACGTCGAGGCGGCCTACGAGGACGACTAGCGGTCGCGGCCATCGCGTGGCCGGCGGGCTGGAGGAGGTCCGCTGGTAAAGTCGGGTCTGCGTAGTACCGACCTGCTACTAGCGGAGTAGCTGACGGTCGTTCGGCTCGGGGTTTGACACAGAGGTTTGTCGATGCCCCCAAGCCTGACCCGCCGTTCCCTCGTGGGAGTCGGCCCGCTCGTCCCTGCGTTCGGTCGCCTCGGAATCGCCCTGGTCGTCGCGGCCTCGCTGGTCGGTCTGGCCGCGCCGCCCGCCCAGGCCGCCACCACCCGCACGACGACGCGGTCCTGCAGGGACGCCGGTGGCGTCACCTGGCACACCAAGGTGGTGTGGGGCAACACCTATGTCTCCTCGGGTGTGACCAAGGTCGTCGTCGACCGCGCGAGCTGGACCACGACGCTGGGCTCCGTCCCGACCGACTCCGAGGTCAGGACCTACGACGGATCGGGACGTCTGGGGAAGAAGGCGGTCCGGACCTCCACGATGGACTACCGGCAGGGCAGCGTCGAGGACGGGCGCAACCCCACCGACCCGCCGTCGGGGGGCGCCAAGGTCGTCATCACGCTGGGCCGGGACGGCGACGGCTTCGCCGGCTGCACCGTGACGCACCGGCAGTCCGACACCGCTGACCCCGTCGTTGCCGCCGTTGGCGACATGGTCTGCCCGACCGCCGGCCGCGTCACGGCCAAGACCTGCCGGCAGAAGGCGGTCTCCGACTCCATCGTTGCGGCACGTCCGGCGGCGTTCCTCGCCCTGGGTGACAACCAGTACGACTCGGGGAGCTTGGCGGAGTTCAACCGGGCCTACCACCCGAGCTTCGGCCGGCTTCGAGCGATCACCAGCCCCATCCCGGGCAACCACGAGTACTACACCGCCGGTGCAGCTGGCTACTTCGACTACTTCGGTACCGCGGCCGGCCTGCGGTCGAAGGGCTACTACGCCCAGGACATCGGTGCCTGGCACGTGATCGCCCTCAACTCCGAGCGGGACATCAGCACCGGTGGCGCCCAGCTCGCGTGGCTGAAGAAGGACCTTGCCGCCCACAAGAACACGTGCACGATGGCCATCCTGCACAAGCCCCGGTTCTCGACCGGGAACCACGGCAGCAACGCTGCCATGAAGCCCTTCTTCGACGCGCTCGTCGCCGCACGCGCCGAGCTCGTCCTGTCCGGGCACGATCACGACTACGAGCGGTTCCCGCCCCAGACCGGTGCCGGTGCTCTCAGCAGCTCGGGTGTCACCCAGGTCGTGGTCGGGACCGGGGGCAAGGAGCTGAACGGGCGGGTCAGCAAGACCGCGAACGCCGTGGTCCGGTCCCAGGACGGCCCTGGCTGGCTCAAGCTGACGTTGCACCCGACCTCGGTGGACCTTCACTACGTGGGGGTGGCCGGCAACCCGTTCACGGACCGGAAGACCATTTCCTGCCGCTAGCCGCGGGCTTTCCATCCGTCTGCGACCGCTTCGCCCGCACTGTTCCGACGACAACACTCGGGGTGTCATCGGGGGCACGGCGGCCGTCGTCGTCCCAGCCAAGGATGAGGTCATCAACCGGCCGCCAGAAGGGCGGAACGGAGTACGTGACCAGGAGGGTCCCGAAATGATCGGTAAGAAAATTGCGCTCTTCGCAGCCGCCGCAGCGCTTCCGCTGACAGCGCTCGCAGCCACGCCGGCGAGTGCGACCGAGCACCACTCGTCAGACCCGAGCATCTATATCAAGCAGGTCAGCTATCACTACGACTATTTCAACGTCAAGGTGAAGTACCGGTGCTACAGCGAGGACGACGACTACGGCAAGGTCTACGTCACGGTGAAGCAGCACGACGCGTACTACGAAAGCGACTACGAGGACGCCTACTGTGACGGCGACTGGCACTACGAGTGGGTTCAGGCCGACAACGAGCACGGTGAACTCGAGAGTGGGTACCTGCGGGTCTCCGCCGAAGTGAAGGACTACGACGACAACTACGACCACGATCGTCAGACCTACAAGATCCGGTTCAACGACCACCACTGAGCGGATCAGAGCCCGGAATCACGGGCGACCCTCCTGAACGCTCGCCTAGATGAGGTCCCGGCTGACCGCAGCCGGGACCCAGCTATTTCCGGCGCGATTTTGTCCGCCGGCAGCCGCTATAGCCCGCAGGAGCAGGGGCGGTGATAGACGAGCAGGTCGCAGGTGCAGGCGTGCCGCTTCACTGGTCCGCGGCCGCCCGCCGAGGACAACGTCCTTGCACCGGCCTGAGCTACCAGTGGTTGGTCAGGCACCGACGTCACCGCGGTGGTCAAGTTCTGTTGTCTAGTCACTGATCTCTTCACTCCTCACGGTGCGGCTGTAGACCTGAAGGCCCTTGCCGCGATCTTCGGGCCAGTTGTCCCACCCGGCTCGTTGGGCCTGGCCGTATGCCCAGGCGGCCTCATAGCCGGGCTCTGTTGCCGGAACAGCGCTGCACGGCCAGTCTTCGCCGTCCAGAGCGCAGAGCCCGTCCTCGTTCCGATGGCTCTCCGTGCTCGGGTCAGACGTTGACATGCCGAAGTCCTTCCCCCGGCGCAGCTGGCAGGTGGCGCGGGAGCGCCGACAAGGGGGTGCGAAGCTGCTCGGGCGTCGAGCTGCGCAGCGAGCACGTGTGGAGTTCGCTGCGGGGCCTGAGGTACCCAGCGGGAGGGGTTTCCACACGGCCTCGGGCACAGATTCCTCGCTCCGGGGGTCGCAGGAGCACCTTGCCGCCCTGGGGCGGGAGGCGTTCGGGCGGCGTGCCGGGGGTGCGGGCTGCCGACCGGGGCGATGGTGGTCCGGAACCGAGAGGTGCTTCGCTCGGCTCTCCCCGGCGCTAGGAACGTGAGGTTGTCAGGAACTCTGGCTCGTGGTCCCAGGGGTCGATGGCGCATCGAGCTTGCGCGGCACCAGCAGCAGGATCGCGCCCACGAGAAAGCAGACCGCACCGACCAGGGTGCCGAGATTCGACAATTCCGCATTCCGGAGATTGCCGCTGGGCAGGACGTAGGCCGCGACGGCGGAGACGCCAAAAGCGATGGAGCCGAGCAGGTTGACTATCCCGATCCACCAGTCCATGGGCTTGGATCGGCCCGCGACAACTCCACGGCTGGCATCCAGGAACGCCAGCACGCTGGCCACCAGGAAGGCGATCGAGCCGAGGGCATCCGGTCGCCACACTCGCTGGTCCTCCGCCTCGACGCCAAGGTTGCTCCGGAGCGCATTTCCGGTGCTCCAGTTGAACCACAGCGTGCCGGCGAGCTGGACTGCGCAGGCCAGCCAGACGATATTTCCGGGGGCCCAGACCCAGAACCGGCCCCGGTGTGACCCGGTTGCAGCTGGCAGCCCGTCCACGGCCTCGCGGTACTGCAGGAACGCAGCCGCTGTGAAGAACAAGGAGCCGACGAAGAAGGTGAGGGAACTGACCCGCAGACCGACGGTATCGGCGTAGAAGGGCGTGGCGCCAAGGCCGAAGAGGGCAGACCCGATGATGAACAACCAGGCGATCCACCGCAAGCGCGACTGCCCTCGCGTCGTGGCGGGCTCGGTGGTCATGCGGCACCCTTCGCGAGCGAAGACAGGTTCGTTGCCGCTCCTCTGACGTGGGGTCAGTGGCCGGGGCCGGTGACGATCTTCTGGCGCTCGGACGCGTGCGCGCCGCCCTTCTTCGCCAGCGTCGAACAAGCCTCCTCGATGTCCCGGGCGAGCGTGTCGACATGCTCGCGGCTCATCGTCTCCTTGACCAGGGCCCGCATGATCGTCACGTTCTGGGCGTTCGGGGGGAGCGTGTACGCCGGCACCATCCAGCCACGCTCGGCGGAGAGCTGCCAGGCGATGTCGAACTCGTCGTACCCGTAGTCGCCGTCGA
>JBJMIS010000081.1:0-14525 GCA_045806705.1 Friedmanniella sp. | reverse complement strand
CACCGACGAGAGGTCGAGGCGGGCGGCGGCCATCAGCATCCCGGGCAGCGACTTGTCGCACCCGGCCAGCAGCACCGAGCCGTCGAGCCGCTCGGCCTGCATCACGGTCTCGACCGAGTCGGCGATGATCTCGCGGCTCACCAGGGAGTAGTGCATACCCTCGTGGCCCATCGAGATGCCGTCGGAGACGGAAATGGTGCCAAACTCCAGCGGGTAGCCGCCCGCGGCGTGCACCCCGTCCTTGACGGCCTTGGCCAGCCGGTCCAGGGACAGGTTGCAGGGGGTGATCTCGTTCCAGCTGGACGCGACGCCGACCTGGGGCTTCTCCCAGTCCTCGTCACCCATCCCGACGGCCCGCAGCATCCCCCGCGAGGCCGTCGCCTCGAGCCCGTCGGTGACGACCCGGGACCGCGGCTTGATGTCGACACCGGAACCGGGGGTGGGGGCCGCGAGGTCAGCAGCCGTCGTGTCAGCGCTCATGGCCGCAAACTTACGCCGGGGCACTGACCAGCCCGCCTCGGATCTGGATGACGAGACCTCACCTCAGCGGGTGCCGACCGCCACGGCCCTGCTGGGCAGGGACTGCGCGAGCAGCTGCCAGGCGAGCCCGGCGACGAGCACGACCCCGAGCACCGGTCCGAGGTTCGCCACCGTCTGCTGCAGCACGTCGAAGCTGCGTTCCCGGCCGCCGCCGTAGGGCAAAACGGCGAGTGGCAGGCAGATGCAGACCCAGACCACCCAGACCCCGGCGAGCACCCGGGCCCAGCGCGGGATCCGGGCGGTGACCACGGCGACCCCCATCGGCAGGATCCAGACGTAGTGGTGGGTCCAGGACAGCGGTGAGGCAAGGCAGGTGCACAGCCCGACGAGGGCGACCGCGAACACCTTCTCCCCCGCCCGCCACCAGTGCGCGGCGACCAGGGTGCCGAGCAGGGCGACGATGCCGGCCACGGCCAGCCCGAGCAGGGTGGTCGTCCGTGAGGTGTCCCCCAGCCGGAAGAAGACGCCGAGCAGGGACTGGTTGCCCGTGTAGAGCGGCGACGCGGTCCGGGTGTCGCCGCCGGAGAGACCGCCGAAGAAGGCGACGGTCTCCGACGGCAGCAGGGCCGCCCCGATCGCTGTGAAGACGGCGAAGCTGACCACGCCGGTGACCGCGGCCCGCCGTCGTCCGATCAGGAAGGCGAAGACCAGGAACAGCAGCGGGGTCAGCTTGACGGCAGCTGCCAGTCCGATCAGTGTCCCCTGGGGGATCCGGCGCCGCACCCCCGGCCGGTCGGGCAGCAGGTCGGCCACCACGAGGGCCATCAGCAGCGTGTTCACCTGCCCGTAGCCGAGCGTGGTGCGGATGGGCTCGACGGCCAGGACGACCGCCACCCCGAGCAGACCGAGCTTCCAGCCGCGCGGCACCCCGCAGCGCCGGAGGACGGACTGCTGGGCGAGGACCAGGGCGGCCGTCCAGACCACCTGCCACGCCACATAGGGCCCGAACGCCAGCGGGACCATCAGCACCGCCGCGATCGGCGGGTAGATGAAGTAGAGGTTCCAGAAGGGTGTGGTGGTCTGGAAGATGTCGCGGCCGGCCAGCATGTCCTTGACCGCGTACACGTAGACCTGGAGGTCGATGGTCGAGGGCCGCCAGGGGATGGCCCTGCCATGGGCGATGACGAACGGCAGCAGCGCGAGCGCCACCAGGAACGGCGGCAGCAGCTCCAGCGCCAGCCGGGCGGCAACCCGACCCGGACGTCGCACCGACCGGGCGGCGGTGCCGGCGGCGGCGCTGCTCACGCGCCGGTCCCGAGCTGGCCGTACACCGCCGCCAGCTCGCCCTCCGCGACGCTCCGCGGATGGATCAGCCTGCTCAGGCCCGGCTCGTCGGCGTAGCGCGGAATGACGTGCACGTGCAGGTGGTGAATCTCCTGGCCGGCGACCGACCCAGCCGAGGACAGCAGGTTGAGACCGTCCGCGGTGAGCCGGTCCTTCAGCAGCCGCGCCACCGCATCGACGGCGGGGGCGATCTCGGCCAGCGCGGGGGCGCCGGTCAGCAGGTCGGGGACGTGCCGCCGCGGGACGACCAGGGTGTGCCCGCGGTGCCAGGGTGCGACGTCCAGGAAGGCGACGGCGTGCTCGTCGGCGTACACCTGCCACGAGGGGACCGTGCCGGCGACGATGCGGCAGAAGAGACAGCTGTCGTCGGCGGTGCGGTCGGCCGTGGCGTCGGTCACGAGATGACGTTCTCCAAGCTCTCGCCGGCGGCGAACCGGCGCAGCTGGGCCCCGATCAGCCGGTCCGAGCGCGGCCAGAAGGCCGAGCTGGCCCCACCGACGTGTGGTGAGATCAGGACGCCCGGGGTCCGCCAGAGCGGGTGGTCGCTCGGCAGCGGCTCGGGCTCGGTGACGTCGAGGGCCGCGCGGATCCGTCCGGACCCCGTCTCGGCGACGAGGGCCTCGGTGTCGACCAGCTTGCCCCGGGCCACGTTCACCAGCAACGCGCCGTCGGGCAGCAGGGCCAGCTCGTCGGCGCCGACGAGGTTCTCGGTCTGCGGGGTGTGCGGGGCGATCACGAAGACCACCTCGGCCTGCGGCAGGACCTCGTGCAGGTCCTCGATGGCCCGGACCGGGGGCTCGCCCTGACGCGCCCGCCTCGCCAGCCGGGTGACCGAGCCGACCTCGAAACCCGCGAGCCGGGCCTCGATCGCCTCGCCGATGTGGCCGTAGCCGATGATCAGGACGTGCTTGTCGGCCAGCGCGCTGCCGAACTGCCCCTGCCAGGTACCGGTGGTCTGCTGGCGCGCGTACACGTCGAGGTGGCGACCGCTGGCCAACGCCAGCGCCAGTGCCAGCTCGGCGGTGCTGGCGTCGTGCACCCCGGCCGCGTTGCAGAGCTGGACCCCGTCGGGCACGGCGGGGACGAAGTTCTCGACCCCCGCGGTCAGGGTCTGCACCACGCGGAGGCTGGTCATCTCGGCCGCCCGGCGCAGCACCTCGGCCCCTTTGAGGTAGGGCACCACGAAGAACTCGACGTCCGCGATCGAGTCGGGCCAGTCGTCGTCGCGGTCGAGGAAGCAGTCGACGCGGACCCCGTCGGGTATCCCGCCGATCCGCTGCTCCGCCTCGGCGACGTCGGAGTACGGCAGCCAGGCGACGTGCGGGTTCTGCGACGGCACGGGGCAGCTCCTGTTCAGGCGGCGCCGAGGCGCACGGGGTAGCCAGCGTCCCGGATCGCCCTCTTGGCCTCCGAGATCCGCACGGTACCAAAGTGGAACACGGTGGCCGCCAGCACGGCGTCGGCACCGGCAGCCACCGCCGGTGGGAAGTCCTCGACCTTCCCGGCACCGCCGGAGGCGACCAAGGGCACGTCCACGACCGCTCGGACCGCCCGGATCATCTCCAGGTCGAAGCCGTCGGTGGTGCCGTCGGCGTCGATGGAGTTGAGCAGGATCTCCCCGACCCCGAGCTCGGCGGCCCGCTGAGCCCACTCCACGGCATCGACGCCCGCGGAGCGGCGGCCGCCGTGGGTGGTGACCTCGAACCCGGACGGTGTGTCGCGGGATCGCCGGGCGTCGACGGAGAGCACGAGCACCTGGTTGCCGAAGCGCTGGGTGATCTCGGTGATCACCTCCGGCCGGCGCATGGCGGCGGTGTTGATCGAGACCTTGTCCGCGCCCGCCCGCAGCAGCGCGTCCACGTCGGCGACCGAGCCGACGCCGCCACCCACGGTGAGCGGGATCAGCACCGTCTCCGCCGTCCGACGGACGACGTCGAGGGTGGTGCGCCGTCCCTCCACCGAGGCGGACACGTCGAGGAACGTCAGCTCGTCGGCCCCCTCCTGGCCGTAGACCGTGCCCAGCGCGACGGGGTCGCCGGCGTCGCGGAGGTCGACGAAGTTCACGCCCTTGACAACCCTGCCCTCGTGGACGTCGAGGCAGGGGATGACCCGGACGGCGATCGACACGTCGACAGCCTAGGACGTGACCCGGTCGTGTCCGATGTCCGGTTTAGGCTGCACGTCGTGCCCGACCTGGACGCCACCTTCGTAGCCCTGCCGCTGGACGAGCTCCGCGATGCGGCGCTGTCCCGTGCCGCCGAGCTCGGCTGCAGCCACGCCGACGTGCGGGTCGAGCGACTCCGCAGCGCCTACCGCGACTTCCGCGACCGAGCCCTGGAGGTCTCCGCCGACAGCCAGACGCTGGGGCTCTCGGTCCGCGTCGTGCACGACGGCGTCTGGGGCTTCGCCTCGGACGTCGCCCTGACCGCGGACACCGCGGCGCGCCTGGCCGAGCGTGCTGTGGCCGCGGCTCGGGTGTCCAAGCCCCTGACTCCCCGGCTGGTCGAGCTGGCGGACGAGCCGGTGCACGCCGGGGCCGTCTGGGTGTCGGACTACGCGACCAACCCCTTCGACGTGAACGAGGCCGAGCAGCAGGCCCGGATGCTGGAGCTCGTCGGCCGGCTCCTCGATGCGCCCGGCGTCAGCCACGTGGACGCCCACCTCGCGTACGTGCAGGAGAACAAGTACTTCGCCAACCTTGCCGGCACCACCACCACCCAGCAGCGCGTCCGGCTGCAGGCGCAGCTGACCGCGGTGCACGTCGGCGAGAACGGGTTCGCGACCATGCGGACCCTGGCCCCGCCGGCGGGCCGGGGCTGGGAGTACCTGACCGGCACGGGCTGGGACTTCGACGCGGAGGTCGCGGAGCTGCCGGAGCTGCTGGCCGAGCACGTCGCCGCGCCGAGCGTCGAGGCCGGGCGCTACGACCTCGTGGTCGACCCGTCCAACCTGTTCCTCACCATCCACGAGTCGATCGGGCACGCGACCGAGCTGGACCGGGCGCTGGGCTACGAGGCGGCCTACGCCGGCACCTCGTTCGCCACCTTCGACCAGCTCGGCAGCCTGCACTACGGCAGCCCGGTGATGAACGTGACCGGAGACCGGACCGTGGAGCACGGCCTGGCCACCATCGGGTTCGACGACGAGGGCGTGCAGCAGCAGGCCTTCGATCTCATCCGGGACGGCACCCTGGTGGGCTACCAGCTGAACCGGCAGATGGCCGCCGAGAAGCAGCTCGGGCGCTCCAACGGCTGCGCCTTCGCCGACTCCCCCGGCCACATCCCGATGCAGCGGATGCCCAACGTCTCGCTGCAGCCGGCCCCCGACGGGCCGAGCACCGCCGAGCTGATCGCCGGGGTGGACCGGGGCATCTACGTCGTGGGCGACAAGTCCTGGTCGATAGACATGCAGCGCTACAACTTCCAGTTCACCGGCCAGCGCTTCTACCGGGTGCAGAACGGCCGGCTCGCGGGACAGCTGCGTGACGTCGCGTACCAGGCGACGACGACGGACTTCTGGCGCTCGATGGAGGCGGTCGGCGGCCTCGAGACCTACCTGCTGGGCGGCGCCTTCAACTGCGGCAAGGGCCAGCCCGGCCAGGTCGCCCCTGTCTCCCACGGCTCCCCGTCGGCCCTCTTCCGGGACGTCAACGTGCTCAACACCACAGCCGAAGGGACCTCAGCATGAGTCACGCGACCGGTGCGCCGCCGACCCCTTCGCCGGTCCAGGACTCCGCGCAGGAGCTGGTCGAGCTGGCACTCGCCCGCGCCACCCTGCCGACCGTCGTGCACCTGACCGAACGCTGGGAAACCAACCTCCGGTGGGCGGCGAACGCGCTCACCACGAACGGGGAGATGCACAGCCGCACCCTCACCGTGGTCGCGACTGCCCCGGTGGACGGCGGCACGGCCGTCGGCACGGTCAGCCAGGAGATCACCGGGCCGGACGAGGTGCAGCCCGTGGTCGCGGCCGCCGAGCGGGCCGCCCGGAGTGGCCCACCCTCGGAGAACGCGGCGCCCCTGGTCGAGGGCAGCGGCGCGAGCGCCGGCTGGGCGGACGAGCCCCAGCCGACGAGCATCGAGGTCCTCGCCCGGGTGGCTGCAGGTCTTGGGACCGCCTTCGCGAGAGCGGAGCAGAACGGCCACCTGCTCTACGGTTTCGCCGAGCACATCGTCACCACCAGCTACCTGGGCAGCAGCACCGGCCTGCGGCTCCGGGGGGTGCAGCCCACCGGCCGGTTCGAGCTCAACGGCAAGACGGCGGACCTCGCCGCCTCCGCCTGGGTCGGGGCCGCGTCCCGCGACTTCACTGACGTCGACGTGCCCGCGCTGTACGCGGAGCTGGTGACCCGGCTCGGCTGGGCCGCGACGTCGATCGAGCTCCCGCCCGGCCGCTACGAGACCCTGCTGCCGCCCGGGGCGGTGGCCGACCTGATGATCTACGCCTTCTGGACCGCCAACGCCCGCGACGCCGAGGAGGGTCGGAACGTCTTCGCCGCCGGAGAGGGCGCCACCCGGATCGGCGAGCGGCTCTCGCCGCTGCCGATCACCCTGCGCTCGGACCCCGGCTATCCCGGCTTGGAGACGGTTCCCTTCGTCGACTTCACCGCCTCCGGCGACGGGACGTCCTGGGTGTTCGACGCCGGGCTGCCGATCCCGCCCACGGCGTGGGTCCAGGACGGCGTGCTGACCGAGCTCGTCCGGAACCGGGCGCAGGCGTCGAGCCGGGGCGCGACCGCCACCCCGCCGGCGGACAACCTGATCATGGAGTCGGCCGGTGCCGGCCGGACGCTGGCGGAGATGATCAAGGACACCCGGCGAGGGCTGCTGCTGACCTGCCTGTGGTACATCCGGGAGGTGGATCCCGAGCGTCTGCTCCTGACGGGGTTGACCCGGGACGGCGTCTACCTCGTCGAGGACGGGGAGGTGAAGGGAGCGGTGAACAACTTCCGCTTCAACGAGTCCCCGGTCGAGCTGCTCGGCCGGATCAGCGAGGTGGGGGCGTCGGAGCTGACCCTGTGCCGGGAGTGGAACGACTTCTTCAACCGGACGGTGATGCCGCCGGTCCGGGTGCCCGACTTCAACATGTCGACCGTCAGTCCGGCGTCCTAGCTCGGCGCGACGCGGACCAGCGTCACGGCTGGATCAGGTCCTCGGCGGGCTCGTCGTCGTCGGCGGAGTAGACCACCACGCCACGGCGCATCGACTGGACCAGCTCGCGCGCGGTCTGCCGCAGCCGACCGGGGCCGGCGGCGTCGGCGATCTGGCCGGCGAAGTCGGTGACCTGGCGGACCCAGCGGACGAAGTCGCCGGCCGTCAGGTCGGTGTCGGAGAGCACCGCCGCCAGCGAGCGCCCGGCCGCCCAGCCGTAGGCGATCTCGCTGAAGCCCATGTCGGGTTCGGGAGCGCGCGGCAGCCGGGCGTCCCGCTCGACCAGCGACACCGTCCGCCAGATCCGCCGGACCTCCGTCATCGCGTCGTTGCTGCGCAGGTCGGGCATCCGCGGCCGCCGGGCACCGTCGTCGCTGCGGCGCGCCTGGAACACCAGTGAGGAGAGCACCGCCGCGAGCTGCGGCGCCGTCAGGTCGTCGAACACCCCTTCCCGGATGCACTCGGCGGCCACCAGGTCCAGCTCGGCGTAGATCCGGGCGAGCATCCGGCCGGAGGCCGTGACCTGGCTCTCGCCGTCAGTCGTCAGGTAGCCCTGCGACTCGAGCACCAGGCAGATCTTGTCGAAGTGCGCCGCGATGGTGTTGGTCCGCGAGGACGCCCGCGCCTGCAAGCGCTCGTTCTCCCGCTCCAGCTTGAGCGCCCGCTCGGCCCAGCGCGCGTGGCTCTCCCGGTCGGGGCAGAGATGGCACGGGTGCCGCCGCAGAGCGTCCCGGAGGGTGGCGATCTGCTCGCCGAGCTCGCTGTCGGCCACCCCGGAGCGCGCCCGGCTCGGCGTCAGGTCCACCTCCTCCAGCCGGCTCCGGAACGCCGCCGCCAGGTTCCGCCGCGAGGCCGGCTCCTTGGGGCTGAAGTGCTTCGGGATCCGCATCCGGCCCACGACGGCCGGGGGCACCGGGAAGTCGGTGAGCGAGAGCCGGCGGATCTGCCGCTCCTCGGTCATCACCACCGGACGGGGGCCCTGCTCGTCGGCTCGCGCGTTCGGCTCGATGACCACCGCCCAGCCCTGGCTCTTGCCGCTGGGCACGCGCACGATGTCGCCCGGCTTCAGCGCGAGCAGCGCCTGCAGCGCCTCCGCCCGGCGGTCGGTGCGGCGCTCCCGTGCGGCTCGGGCCTCCAGCTCGGAGATCTCCGAGCGCAGCCGGGCGTACTCGGCGAAGTCGCCGCGGTCGCACCGTGCCGCCTCCAGGTAGCCGCGGATGGCGTCGGTGTTCTTGGCCAGCGACCGTGACAGCCCGACGACCGAGCGGTCGGACTGGAACTGGGCGAAGGACTGCTCGAGCAGGGTCCTGGCCCGCTCGCGTCCGACGCTGCCCACCAGGTTGACGGCCATGTTGTAGGTGGGCGCGAAGGAGGACCGCAGCGGGTAGGTGCGCCGGGAGGCGAGCCCGGCGACGGCGCGCGGGTCCAGCCCGGGCTGCCAGAGCACCACCGCGTGGCCTTCGACGTCGATGCCGCGGCGGCCGGCGCGGCCGGTCAGCTGGGTGTACTCGCCCGGGGTGATGTCGGCGTGGGTCTCGCCGTTGTACTTGACCAGCTTCTCCAGCACGACGCTACGCGCCGGCATGTTGATGCCCAGCGCGAGCGTCTCCGTGGCGAAGACGACCTTGATCAGACCGCGGACGAACGCTTCCTCCACACACTCCTTGAAGGCCGGCAGCATGCCGGCATGGTGGGCAGCGACACCCCGCACCAGCGCCTCGGCGAAGCGCTCGTAGTCCAGGGCCCGGAGGTCGGACGGGGACAGCCCGGCCACGTGCCGCTCGAGGATCCCACTGATCTCGGCCTGGGCCGCGGAGCTGGTCAGCCGTACGCCCGAGGCGAGCAGCTGCCGGACGGCGGCGTCGCAACCGGTCCGGGAGAAGATGAAGACGATGGCGGGGAGCAGAGCCTGCTCGTCGAGTCGCTCCACGATCTCCGGCCGGCTCGGGGCGCTGAGCGAGCGCGGCCGTCGCCCGCCGGACTCGTACCGCGAGCTGTGCGCCCCGCCGCCGTAGGCGCCGCTGCCGTAGCTGACCGTCCGCTTGCCCCGGCCGTTCCTGCCGCGGGGACGCCGTGAGTCGTCACGGACGTACCGCGACTCCTCCCGCGCCACCTTCACCAGCGCCGGGTTGACCTCCGCCTCGGTCCCCTTGGGCGCCGCACTGGCCGTCGGCGCCTCGCCGGCGAACAGGTCGTAGATCGTGTTGCCGACCATCACGTGCTGGAACAGCGGGACGGGGCGACGCTCGGAGACGACCACCGCCATCTCGCCGCGCACCGCCGACAGCCACTCGCCGAACTCCTCGGCGTTGCTGACGGTGGCCGACAGCGCCACCACCTGGATCGAGTCGGCGAGGCCGATGATGACCTCCTCCCACACCGCACCCCGGAACCGGTCGGCGAGGTAGTGCACCTCGTCCATCACGACGAACCCGAGGTTGTCCAGGGTGGCCGAGCGGGCATAGATCATGTTCCGCAGCACCTCGGTCGTCATCACCACGACCGGCGCCTCGGAGTTGATCGAGGAGTCACCGGTGAGCAGCCCGACGTTGGCCGCCCCGTGCCGCCGCACCAGGTCGGCGTACTTCTGGTTCGAGAGCGCCTTGATCGGGGTGGTGTAGAAGCACTTGCGCCCTTCGGCCAGGGCGAGGAAGACCGCGAACTCCCCGACGATCGTCTTGCCGGCTCCGGTGGGCGCCGCCACCAGCACGCCCGAGCCGGCCTCGACGTGGCTGCACGCCTCCCGCTGGTAGTCGTCGAAGGTGAAGCCGTAGCCGTCCGCGAACTCGGTGAGCCGCGGGGAGGACTGCCGCGCCCGGAAGCGGCTGTAGGCCTCGGCCGGGCTTCGGGGTCCCTGGTCGAGGTCTGGACGGGGCTGGGGGTCGGCCATGATGGCCCCAAGTTACCGGGCGGCTGGAAGCAGCACCCGGAGTGCTCCCTTGGCGACCCGGATGGCCAGCGGGGCGTCGGCGACGTGCTCGCCGTCGCCGAAGGCCAGCAGACCGGCGCCCTCGACCACGACCTCGCGCGCGCGCAGCCGCTCCACCGCGGGGTGCCGGACGAACGTGCCGGTGTGCATCCGGGGCAGCATCTGCAACAGGGTCGGCCGGGTCACCGGGTGGACGATGGTCAGGTCGAGCAGGCCGTCCCGGGGATCCGCGGAGGGACAGATCTGCATCCCGCCGCCGTAGTAGGCGGTGTTGCCGACGGCGACCAGCATGGCCTCGAGCTCGCGCACCTCGCCGTCCACCCGAAGGCGGTAGTGCAACGGGGTGAACACCCGGATCTCGGCGAGCGCTGCGACGACGTAGCGGAGCGGGCCCTTGGGCCAGGGCATGGTGTTGGCCCGGCGGTTCACCAGGGCGTCGAAGCCGGTGGCCACGACGGCCCCGACGAACCGGTCGTTCACCGCGACCAGGTCGAGCGGCTCGCCGTGCCCGGCGGCGATGACGTGCGCGGCGGCGACGGCGTCGTCGGGGTCCAGGCCGACGCCCCGGCACAGGTCGTTGCCGGTGCCGGCGGGCACCAGGCCGAGCGCGGTGCGGGTCCGGCCGGCGCGGTGCGCCGCGGCGACCGTGTTGAGGCCGAGATGCATCATCCCGTCGCCGCCCATCACCGCGAGGACGTCGGTCTCCGCGCCCACCGCCTCCTGGGCCATGGCACGGGCCTCACCGACGTTCCGGCTGAGCATCACCTCGACCGCGTGGCCGGCGTCCCGCAGAATGCCCGCCACCTCCGGCAGCCGGCGGCTCGCCCCACCCTTGCCCGCCGTCGGGTTGACGACCAGCGCGACCCGGCTCACCCGGAGCCGGCGGAGCCGTCCGGCTCGGCCCCGTCCGACAGCCTGCGGAGGGCCTCGTCGTTCTCCACGCTCCTGGCGACCACCAGGTCGGTGCCGGCGTGCCTGGCGCGGACGGCTTTGCGGCGGTCGAGGATGCGGGCGATCACCTCAGCGGCCAGGAACAGCACCGTCATCGGCAGGGCCAGGGCCAGCATCGAGAACGGGTCCGTGGACGGTGTCGCGATGGCACCGAAGACGAAGGTGCCGAAGATCACGTAGGTGCGGTACTTGGACAGGTACCGGGCGGGCACCACGCCGAGGATGTTGAGCATCAGCACGACCAGCGGGATCAGGAAGGCGAGCCCGAAGACGATCATGATCCGCATCAGGAAGGACAGGAACTGGTTCAGGTCCTGCAGGTTCGCGACCCCCGACTGGGTGAAGCCCAGCAGCACCATGATCCCCTTCGGCATCACGATGTAGCCGACGGCGACGCCGGCCATGAACAGCGGGGTCGCGGAGCCGATGAAGATCAACGCCCACTTCTTCTCCTTGGCCAGCAGGCCGGGGACGATGAACGACCACAGCTGCCACAGCCAGATCGGGGCACTGAGGACCAGCCCGGCCAGCGCCGAGACCTTGAGAGCGAGCGTGAACGGGGAGGCGATCCCCTGGTTGACGATCAGCGTCGTCGCGTCCGGGTTCTTGGCCTTGAGCTGCGCGACGGCCACCTGGTAGGGGTGCATCAGCACGTTGGTCAGCTGCTCGTGCACGAACCACGCGACGATGGTGCCCACCAGGATCGCCAGCGCGGCGACCACCAGGCGGTAGCGCAGCTCCCGCAGGTGCTCGAAGAGGGTCATCGACCCGTCGGCGGGTACCGGCGGCGGCTTCAGCCAGCCGAGGCTGAGCTTGATCGGCCGGCCCTTGATCGTCAAGGACACCGGGGGAAAGTCAGACGTCGCGGCGGACGTCACGCTCGCCGGGGTTGCCGGGTCCCGGCTGCGGGGGCTGCTGGTAGGGGGCCCCCTCGGTCGGCTGACCGGCACCCGGATAGGGCGCCTGGCCCTGCTGGTAGGGGGTCTGGCCCTGCTGGTAGGGCGCCTCGCTCTGCTGCTGCGGGGGGTACGGGCTGTCGGCACCCGTCCCGTACGGGGTGCTGGAGGACCCGAGGCCCGGCTGCTGCTCCTGCTCGGACTTCAGCCCCTTGGTCTCCTCCTTGAACTCCTTCAGAGCCCGGCCGGTGCTCTTGCCGAGCCCGGCCAGCCGGGAGCCGCCGAAGAGCAGCAGCACGACGGCGAGGATGATCAGCAGCTCGGGGACTCCGAGTCCGAACATGGCGAGCGGTTCCATGATTCCCCTTTTCCCGGTGCGGCGCCGCACACGCTCGTTCAGCGTACGTCGGATGGATCCAGGCTCATCGTACGTCGCTCGGTCCTGGGACAGGTGCTTTCGACCCACCAGCCGGCATCGCCGGACCGGGCATCCGGATCTCGGCCAGCAGGTCGGCCAGCTGGGCGCCGCGCTCCCCCAGCATCTGCACCTCGCTCAGCACGTCGGCCGTCTTGTGCGCGAGCCAGACCGCATAGCCGATCAGCATCACCAGCCCGGCCAGCGCGATTCCGACGAAGAGCAGGACCCACAGCACGACGGAAGCCTAGTGGACGCACGACGGCCGGTGTGCCGACGGAGAACCGTCGACACACCGGCGACACCGTGGGAGCGGCTCAGGCGCTGAGAACCCGCTGGTCCTCGGCGCTGGTCACCTCGATCTTGCGCGGCTTGGCCTTCTCGGCCACCGGAATCTCCAGCCGCAGCACGCCGCCCTGGTAGCTGGCGGCGATCTTCTCCGTGTCGAGGTTGTCCCCGAGGATCAGCTGCCTGCTGAAGACGCCGCGCGGGCGCTCCGCGGCCACCAGCTCGGCGATGCCTTCACGGGCCGGGCGGTCGGCGCGGACGGTGAGCACGTTCCGTTCCACGTCGAGGTCGATCGAGCCCGGGTCGATGCCCGGCAGGTCGAACTCCACCGTGAAGGTGTCACCCTCACGCCAGGCGTCCATCGCCATCAGGGCCGGCCGGGCGGCCGTCCCGAACACCTGCTGGGTGAGCCGGTCGAGGTCACGGAAGGGATCGGTGCGCATCAACATGGTTCCCACCTCCATCTAGACGATGTCGAGTGCGCGAGCCACATCTGTTGTGGCTGATATAGGTTTTATAGCACCACCAGTGGATATGATGCAAGCGTGACGGAGAAGCAGGATGCAGCGCCGGGCGACGGCGGGCACGAGGACGACCAGGGCGTGTACGGCATCTCGGTGACGGCCCGACTGGTCGGCACGGGGGTGCAGAACCTCCGGCTCTATGAGCGCCGGGGGCTGCTCGAGCCGAGCCGGACCGAGGGCGGCACCCGGCTCTACAGCCGCAACGACGTCGTCAGGCTCGGTCGGATCACCGAGCTGCTCGACGCGGGCTTGAACCTGGCCGGCGTCGCGATGGTGCTGGACCTGCAGGACGACCTCGCCGAGGCCCGTCGGACCGGGGACGAGGCAGGCCCGGACTCGTCCTAGGTGTACCCGGTCATGGCGTTGGTGACAGCCGGTTGATCGGTGGGAGGCCGCCGAGTGCGGTGTGGCGTCGTCGAGTGTTGTAGTTCTCGAGCCAGGGGGCAAGGGCGGCGGCGCGGTCGGCGTTGCTGGTGAAGACCTGCCGGTAGGCCCACTCGGTCTGCAGGGTGCGGTTGAGTCTTTCTACCTTCCCGTTCTGCCAGGGGCAGTGCGGCTTGATGAAGATCTGGCTGGCGCCGAGCTGGGCGAGGATCTCGCGCAGCGAGTACCGGTAGGCCCAGGCGTTGTCGGTCATCACCCGTTCGATGCGGTGAATGCCGTGCTCGGTGAAGTAGTCGGCAGCCCGGGCCAGGAAGGCCGCGCAGGTCGCCCCCTTCTCGTCGGGCAGGATCTCGGAGTAGGCCAGCCGGGAGTGGTCATCGACCAGGGAGTGGACGTAGTCGTAGCCGATCTTGGTTTTCTTGTGCCGGTGGTCCACCGCAGCAGCCCGGCCGTGGACGCGCCAGCCGCCGCCGTCGGGAATCCGGCCGATCTTCTTCACGTCCATGTGGACCAGCTCCCCGGGCCGGTCGCGTTCGTAGCGGACGGCGGTGGTCTTGCTGGCCCGGATCCGGTCCCCGGTGATGGGGTCGCACTCGGTCAGCCGCGGCACCTGGTGGCGGCGCAGGATGCGGGTCACTGTCCGCGGCGCTACCCCCAGTTCAGCGCCGAGCCAGTCGGGTCCGCGCCGCTCAGCCTGGCGCAGGGACAGCACCTGCTGCTCCACTCCGGCCGGGGTGCGGGTCGGGATGCGGCGCGGCCGCGAAGACCGGTCGGCCAGTCCGGCCTCGCCTCCAAGGCGGTAGCGGTTCACCCAGCGGTGGGCGCACTGCCGGGAGATTCCCATCGCTTTGGCGGCGTGAGCGACCGGCCAGCGCTGCCGGCAGACCCGGTCGACCAACAACAGCCGGCCATGCACAGTGAGACGAGCATTACGGTGGGACACGAGGACCTCCGGGACGTGAAGACGTAGACATCTCCACCGCACCCGGAGGTTCTCGCTACGTCAACAACCCTCGCCCCGTGTCACCAACCTCCTGGCCGAGTACACCTAGCCGGCTGACAGCTAATCGCTGTCCAAGTGTCACCCGCTCTCTGCGCGACGTTTCAGAACGGCGTTAGGTGAATCCTGAGGTTCTCCTCAGCCAGATGCGCGAGGTTCCTGAC
>JBJMIS010000080.1:0-3331 GCA_045806705.1 Friedmanniella sp. | reverse complement strand
CGCCACCCGGGCGCGCGTCGAGGTCGCCTCACGCAGTCGGCGCGCGGCCCGCTCGGTCGCGGGCAGCGACAGCCCGGGCAGCAGGACGGCGAACTGCTCGCCCTCCATGCGGGCCAGGAGCGCCTGCGGCGGCGCGTGCTCCCGCAGCAGGCCGGCGGTGACCAGCAGCAGCTCGTCGCTGGCCGCGTGGCCGAGCGTGTCGGTGACCTCGGCGTAGTTGTCCAGCGAGGCGAGGATGAGGCCCGCCCGCCCGGCGACCGGGTCCGCGGCGAGCAGCTGGTC
Organism: Friedmanniella sp.; assembly: GCA_045806705.1. Lineage (GTDB taxonomy): Bacteria > Actinomycetota > Actinomycetes > Propionibacteriales > Propionibacteriaceae > Microlunatus. The sequence continues at coordinate 3,049 of JBJMIS010000080.1, read as the reverse complement.
GATCTCGGCCGCGAGCCGCTGCCGGTTGGGCAGGCCGGTGAGCCGGTCGTGGTCGGCGTCGTAGCGGATCTGGGTCAGCAGCTGCTGCTGCCGGATCGCGGCGTTGATGTGCGTGAGCATCGACTCCAGGGCCGCCCGGTCCCCGTCGCCGAACGTGACGACGTCGTTCCGCCGATCGCAGACCTCGAGATAGCCCGGTTCTCCTGCCGCGGTGGTCACCGGCGCCGCGAGGACTTCCTCGGCACCCCGCCTCGACAGGGCGGCCGCCTCGGCCTCCGTGGCCCGGGGGAGCGAGACCAGGACCGGGCCACCGCCGTGGGCGCCCTCGGTGGCCCGCCGGCGGAAGAGGTCGTCGGGGTCACCCGGGCCGTCGTACCAGGCACGGCCGTCCTCCGCCGCGACGAGCAGCCGCGGCTCCTCGTCCAGGTACGGCGGCAGCCACAGGGCCACGCGGTCGGCGTTGAGCAACTCCTTGACGGCTTCGACGATCTGCCGGGTCCCGTCCGGGTGGGAGCCGACCTGCTCCACGCGGCGGGCGAACTCGTAGACGCGCTCGAGGATCTGGCTCTCCCGCGTGACCGCTCCGAACCGGCGGTACAGGAGCGCCAGGGTGAGCACGAGCGGCAGGACGAGCAGCCACGACCACAGGGTGACGTGGATCAGGAGCAGGAGGGCGAGGCCGACGACGACGGCCATGGGACTGACCAGGACGACGGGGATGAGGAGGCTGGCCCAGAGGGCCCGCCCGGGATAGCCCTGCGTGAGCGTGATGGCGGCCGCGAGGCACAGCGCCCCGACCACGTTCGCCGCGAAGATGGCCACCAGGTAGGTGAGCCAGGTCGCGGGCGAGGAGATCGGGCCCACGGGCACGAGGTCGAGGACCACGACGGCCACACAGGCCTCGAGGACGGACATGCCGACGTTGAACGTGCCCTTGGCAGCCGGGTAGCGCTGCGCGACCAGGACAGCGCCCACAGCGGCCCCTCGCGCCAGAGCCGCCCACGTCCCGCCGATCTCGACCAACGCCACCACGAGCGCGAGCTCGCTCGCGGACCAGGCGACGCCCTGCCCGCGGAACTCGAACTGGACGCTGAAGACCTCGGCGGCCACCATGCCGGCGAAGACCACGACGAAGAGGCGGAGATCGAAGGCCTCGGTGTGTTGCGGCAGGATCGTCGCCACGGCGACGAACGCAACAGCGACCACGGTGACGGCGGCGAACCAGGGGTTCCGCAACGCCGACACCCGGATCGCCTTGCGGACCTCAGCATTCGCCACTGATGACCTGCGTTCGTAGGGGCTGGACAAACAGGCCGAGGCTAGCAGCGGCAGAGCCGGGATCCAGCTCTCCTCACCCGGATGAGGGGGGTGGCCCCAGCGGCCACCCCCTCCGGGTGCGCAGGTCAGCTCTGCGCGTCGCGGTTCCAGCGACCGCCCCGGTTCCAGCGACCGCCCCGGTTCCACCGGCCACCGCGCTGCACGTTGTTGCTCATGACGCCTCCTCAGGCATGTAGGACTGCTGTGTCGAGAAACAAGGCAGTCGTCCAGGCGCGGGGGCAGAGCGTTGGGTACGGACCGCGCCGGAGAGATTGCTGCCCGTCACCCGTTCGAGGCAAGCACCGTTGATCCAACCGACACGAATCGGCGCCATGCCATGACGCGGCGTGATTACATGTGACCCTGTGTACCTCGATCGAGGTACACGCGTGCACCCCGCGCCAGCGGAGGGCTGAGGGTCGGCTGGGACCCGGCTCCGCCGGCGTGTCGGGGTGAGTCCACAGCCCCGCGCGCGGCCGACCGGCATTCCCCCGATCGGGTCCACAGTCCTCCACAGCGCCGTCCACAGCTCGTGGACAGGCGGGTGGCCACCTACGCTGCGCCGCGTGCGACGGGACGGGGACGACGCCGAGCGCGGCTCGACGCTGCCGCTGGTCCTGGTGTGCTGGCTGGTGGCCGCGCTCATGGCATTCGGCGCGATCGCCGCGTCCGACGCGTTCCTCGAGCAGCAGCAGGTGCAGTCGGTCTGCGACGGTGCCGCACTGGCAGCGGCCAACGCCACCGACGAGGCGGCCCTCTACGCCACCGGCGTCGGGACGACGCTGCCGCTGACCCGGGCCAGCACGCAGGCAGCGGTGGCCGACCAGCTGGCCGACGGCGGGACGGCGCTGCACTCCTGGTCCACCGAGACCGACGGGGTCGAGGTCACGGTGCGGTGCACGCGCTACGTGGAGATCGCGTTCGGCTGGCTCTTCCTCGGCGGGCAGCCACTGGAGCGCACCGCCGTCGCCGGGGCGCGCACCCCGACCACCCCCTGAGACACGCCGCGGCCCCCGACCTCTGCCGAGGTCGGGGGCCGCGTGCACCGGGTGGCGGGTGAAGGATTCGAACCTTCGTAGGCTAAGCCGACGGATTTACAGTCCGCTCCCATTGGCCACTCGGGCAACCCGCCGTGGTGGTACCGGGGAAGCGTACAAGACAGCGGAGACCGGCCTCGGTGGTGGCCCCAGGGACGCGCCGCGACCGGTGGACGGCAGAGGACAAGGAGCAACCGACACATGGCCGACTCGTCGTTCGACGTGGTGAGCAAGGTCGACCGCCAGGAGGTCGACAACGCCCTCAACCAGGCCGCCAAGGAGCTCTCCCAGCGCTTCGACTTCCGCGGTACCAACGCGACCATCGCCTGGGCCGGCGAGGAGGGCGTCACGCTGCAGGCCGACACCGAGGAGCGGGTCTCGGCCGCGCTCGAGGTGTTCAAGGAGAAGCTCATCAAGCGGAACATCTCGCTGAAGTCGCTGGACGCCGGCGAGCCGCAGTCCTCCGGGAAGTCCTACAAGATCGGGGCCCGCATCAAGCAGGGCATCGAGTCCGACACGGCCAAGAAGATCGCCAAGATCATCCGGGACGAGGGGCCCAAGGGCGTCCAGGCCCAGATCCAGGGCGATCAGCTGCGGGTCAGCGGCAAGAAGCGCGACGACCTGCAGGCGGTCCAGCAACTGCTGCGCAGCAAGGACCTCGACGTCGCCCTGCAGTTCGACAACTACCGCTGATC
>JBJMIS010000079.1:0-16374 GCA_045806705.1 Friedmanniella sp. | reverse complement strand
GAGGGCACGCAGCAGCTCCGGCGCCGAGTCAGGGTTGAGGCCTGGCGCCTGCAGTGCGGACCGGATCCGGGCCGCCAGGGACTCGAGCTTGGCTGGCCGGCCGCCCGGCAGCGGCTTGGGGCCCAGTAGCGCGGTCAGCTGCGCGTCGTGCAGGTCGGCGTCGAACGGCAGCCCCACGTGGCCGAGCTCGGCCGCGACCAGGGCGCCGGCCGACTCGGCCGCCAGCAGGAGCCGGAGCCGCTCCGGCTGGGTCGACTCCGCCACCGCCCGCTGCTGGCGGCGATGCTCGGCGACGACCTCATCCAGATCCAGCACCGGGCCCTCGGGCGGCAGGTCGAGCAGGGTGGGTTCGCTGACCTCGGGGTCGTGCTGCGCGGGCCGCCAGCGCGCGTCCCCGACGCTGGCCAGGGGCGCCGGGAGGTAGCGCGACCGCGCCAACACCGCGTGCCCGAGCCTGAGGTCGCAGGCGCGGCGGACCCGAACGCCGGCGCCGAGCAGCCGCGGGTAGACCGCCGTCGTGTCGGCCCAGACCCAGCGGGCTCCGCGCTGCTCCAGCTCCCGGACGCGACCCGCGAGCCCGCCCCAGCCGTGCACCTCCTGGGGCCCGTCACCGCCGTCGGCCCGCTGCTCGCGCAGGACCACGCCCCCGTCCACGGGAGCGACGACGACATCCATCCCGGGAGCCTAACCAGGCTGATCGGTGTAAGAATCGGGCTGTGCGCCCACCCTTGCCGCCGTTCACGGCCGAGACGGCCGCTCAGAAGGTGCAGGCTGCCGAGGACGCCTGGAACACCCGGGACCCGCAGAAGGTCGCGGCGGCCTACACGCCGGACACGCGGTGGCGCAACCGGTCGGAGTTCCTCACCGGACGCGAGGAGGTCGAGGCGTTCCTGACCCGGAAGTGGGCCAAGGAGCACGAGTACGCCCTCCGCAAGGCCCTGTGGGCGTTCACCGAGGACCGCATCGCCGTCCGTTTCCAGTACGAGTGGCATGACGACAGCGGCCAGTGGTGGCGCAGCTACGGCAACGAGAACTGGGAGTTCGACGCGGAGGGCTACATGCGACGACGCGAGGCGAGCATCAACGACGTGCCGATCACGGCTGAGGAACGACGCATCTTCGGGCCGCGGCCGGAGGACGAACGGGGCCAGGAGCTCCCGCTGTAGCTTCGGCGGCTGACAGGCAGGCTCCCCCCGGCGCTCGGCGCGGTTGCTCGTCCGGCGGTTCGCCCCGGCTGTCCCGGGCTCGGCGCACTATGGACCTATGCACCAGCGCGCTGCCAGCACCTCGCGGTCGACCGCCGGCGCCGCGCGGCGCTGGGCGTGGCTGGCGGGGGTGGTCTCCGGTGTGCTCGGCCTGGCGGTGGCCAACCTGGGCGCATGGCTCGTCGGCCCGGCCGGGTCACCGGTCTCCGCGGTGGGCGAGCTGGTGATCGACCTGCTGCCGGCACCGCTGGTCAACTTCGGCAAGGACACGCTGGGCACGGCCGACAAGCCCGTGCTGCTGGCCATCATCACCGTTGCCGTGCTCCTGGTCAGCGCCCTGGCGGGCCAGGCGGAGTACCACCGCCGACGGGCCGGCGCCGCGGTCTTCGCCGGGATCGCCGTGCTGGGCCTGGTCGGCATCTCCGCTCGTCCGGGCGCGACGATCCGGGACGCCGTGCCGACCGTGGTCGGGATGCTCGCCGGCTACCTGCTGCTACGGACGCTGACCGACCGGCTGCAGGGCTGGCAGGGCGCCCGCGCTCAGGGCGACGACGAGGAGGTGTCCGCCGAGCGTCGACGCTTCCTCGTCTGGACGGCGGTGGCCGGCGGGCTGGCCGTCGTCGGTGCGGTCGCGGGGCAGGCTCTCGTCACCGCCGCGACCCGGGTCAGCGAGGCACGGCAGCGGCTGCGGCTGCCGACCGCGACCAAACCTGCTGCCCCCGTTCCCGCCGGCGCGGACTTCGGCCTCCCCGAGCTCAGCCCGTACGTCACCCCGAACGACGACTTCTACCGGATCGACACGGCGCTGCAGCTGCCGGTGATCAACCCCGACACCTGGACGCTGAGCATCAGCGGCATGGTGGAGACACCCGTCACCTTGACCTGGGCGGAGCTGATGGCGCTGCCCTTGGTCGAGCACATGACGACCCTCACCTGCGTGTCCAACGAGGTCGGCGGCGACCTGATCGGCAACGCGCTCTGGCTCGGCTACCCGATCCGGGACCTGCTTGCCCGGGCGAAGCCCACGGCGGGCGCCGACATGGTCCGGTCCACCAGCACGGACGGCTTCACTGCGGGCACGCCGCTGGCCGCGCTGACCGACCGGAACCGGCAGGCGCTGCTGGCGGTCGGGATGAACGGCGAACCGCTGCCGCTGCAGCACGGCTTCCCGGTACGGATGGTGGTGCCGGGTCTCTACGGCTACGTGTCCGCCACCAAGTGGGTGACCCAGCTCAAGGTCACGACCTTCGCCGCGGACCAGGGCTACTGGACGCCGCTCGGCTGGTCCGCCAAGGGTCCGATCAAGCTCGCGTCCCGGATCGACGTGCCTCGCGGCACGGTGGACCCGGGCCAGGTCATGGTCGCCGGCGTCGCCTGGGCCCAGCACACCGGCATCGCCAAGGTCGAGGTCCGGGTCGACGACGGAAGCTGGCAGCCGGCCGAGCTGGCCGAGGTGACGAGCACCGACACCTGGCGGCAGTGGCGCTACCCCTGGTCGGCGACCAGCGGCAGCCACACGCTGACGGTCCGCGCCACCGACCAGGACGGCAACCTTCAGGTCGCGGCCGAGGCGCCGCCCGCCCCCGACGGCTCCACCGGGTACCACCAGATCACGGCGAAGGTGCGCTGACCGGGATGCGGATCGCCACCTGGAACGTCAACTCTGTCGGCGCCCGGCTGCCCCGGCTGCTGGACTGGCTGGAGACCCGCCGACCGGATGTGGCAGCGCTGCAGGAGACCAAGTGCGCGGACGCCGGCTTCCCCTTCGACGCGCTGAAGGCGGCGGGCTACCAGGCCATGCACGTGGGCGACGGGCGCTGGAACGGCGTCGCCATCCTGTCCCGGGTGGGCCTGGAGCCGCTACCCGACCGGTTGCCAGGGATGGCCGAGGCGCGGTTCGCCGCCGCCCGGTGCGGCGGGCTGCGGGTCACCAGCGTCTACGCCCCGAACGGGCGGGCGGTGGACGACCCGCAGTACCCGTACAAGCTGGCCTGGTTCGCCACGCTCAGGGCCAGCCTGGACGAGCTCCCCCCGGCCGCGCCGCAGGTTCTCATGGGCGACTTCAACGTGGCACGCACGGACGCCGACGTCTGGGACCCGGCGCTGTTCCGCCATTCCACCCACGTCACGCCGGCGGAGCGGTCCGCGATGGACGCGCTGGTGGCGTGGGGGTTGACCGACGTGGTGGCGCGGCCCGGCAAGAACGACCGGCCGTACACCTACTGGGACTACCGCGCCGGCCGCTTCCACAAGGACCAGGGGATGCGGATCGACTACGTGCTGGCCAGCCCGGCGGTGACGGTGACCGACGCCTACGTCGACCGGGAGGCCCGCAAGGGCACCGGGCCCTCGGACCACGCCCCGATCGTCGTCGACTGCGAGATCACGTCCTGACCGTCGCTCCCAGCGGTGGGGCACACTAGCCGGGTGATCGAGTACCGAACCCCCGCCGAGATCGAGCAGATGCGCCCCGCCGGCCGCTTCGTCGCCGAGGTGCTGCAGGAGCTGCGCGCCCAGGTCGACGTGGGGGTCAACCTGCTCGAGCTGGACGAGCTCGCGCACAAGATGATCACCGACCGCGGCGCCGAGTCCTGCTACATCGACTACCACCCCTCGTTCGGGGCCAGCCCGTTCGGCAAGGTGCTGTGCACCTCGGTGAACGACGCCGTGCTGCACGGCCTGCCACACGACTACGTCCTGGCCGACGGCGACGTCGTCAGCCTGGACTTCGCCGCCTCGGTGGACGGCTGGGTGTCCGACTCCGCCACCACGGTGATCGCGGGCACGCCTCGTGAGGCGGACCAGAGGCTGATCGCCGCCACCGAGGAGGCGTTGGCCGCCGGCATCGACGCGGCCCAGGCCGGGAACAAGATCGGCGACATCTCCTTCGCCATCGCCCGGGTCGGCAGCAAGGCCGGGTACAAGATCAACACCGACTTCGGCGGCCACGGCGTGGGCCGCACGATGCACGGGGACCCGCACGTGCCCAACAACGGCCGCCGCGGCCGCGGCCTCCCGTTGCGCCCCGGGCTGGTGATCGCCATCGAGCCCTGGTTCCTGGAGACCACCGACAAGATCTACACCGACCCCGACGGCTGGACGCTGCGCAGCCGGGACGGCTCGCGCGGTGCGCATTCCGAGCACACCATCGCGATCACGGCGGACGGACCGCTGGTTCTCACGGCCCGGCCCTGATCTTCTTCTCGGTTATCCACCGCTGCGGTGGACGATCGCGAGTTATCCCCCAGCGCGTCCGGCGACGGCACGGGAGGCTGCTCGCCGAGCCCCGACGCCGCCGCCCGCGCGGCGGGTCTCTGGCTGGGCGAGGCGGCCACGCTCAGCGGAACCGGCGCAGGCTGGTGGTGGGATCTGACGCCCCAGCCACCCACCTGCTGGACGTTCCTGCTGCCACGGGCCCATCGGAAACCGAGGCCGGGGGTACGGACGTCGGATGCCTACCTGGACCCGTACGACCGGGAGACCCGGCGAGGGCTCGCCGTCGTCAGCCGGCCGCTGGCGCTGCTGCGGACGGCATCGGAGCTCGAGGGAACCCGACCGGGCGCGGGTGTCGCGCTGGTCGACCGCGCGAAGCAGCAACGAACCGTGACCCAGCTCGACCTGGAACGCACCTACCGCCGCCACCAGGGCACCTGGGGCTCCCGGTCCATGCGGCATCTCCTGGACCACACCGGCGACCGAGCTCACTCCGAGCTGGAACGGATGGCCGTGTCACTGCTGCGGGCCGCCGGCATCACCGGCTTCACGCTCAACTACCGCACCCGGCTCAGCTCCGGACGGGTCGTCGAGCTCGACCTCGCCTTCCTGGGACGGCGGGTGGCGCTCGAGCTCGACGGGTACGCCTACCACGCGTCCCCGGAGGCGCACCGGGCCGACCTCCGCCGCGCGAACGAGATCATGGCCGACGGCTGGACGCTGCGCCGCTTCAGCTACGCCGACCTGGTCTCGGATCCCGACGGCTTTGTCCGTGCCGTCCAAGATCTTCTCGATTGACCACCACTAGGGGTGGCAACCGAGAAGAAACTCAGCTGTAGACGATCACCTTGTCGCCGACCTGGGCCTGGGCGAACAGCGACTGGATACCGGCGAGGTTGCGCACGTTGACGCAGCCATGGGAGGCACCGTTGTAGCCGCGAGCGGCGAAGTCGGGCGAGTAGTGGACCGCCTGGCCACCGCTGAAGAACATCGCGTACGGCATCGGCGTGTGGTAGATCGTCGAGACGTGGTGCCGGGACTTCCAGCCGATCGCGAAGGCGCCTTCCCGGGTCGGCAGCTCAGCCGAGCCGAACCGGACGTCCATCCGCATCTGGGTCTTGCCGTCGATGACCCAGGTCAAGGTGTTGGTGCGCTTGCTGACGCAGATCGCCCGACCGGTCAGGCAGCGGGAGTCCAGCCCCGCAGCTGAGGGCTTCGGAACCCGGTTGTGCAGCTCGTCGCCGGTCGGTGTCCTGGTCATCGCCGCCAGCCGGTCCAGGGTCGCCTGATCCACATCCCCGGTCACCGGCAGGCCACGCTTGCCCTGAAACCCTCGGACCGCGGCGGTGGTCACCGCGCCATAGCTGCCGGTCACCGAGCCCGAGAACCACGCGAGCTGCTTCAGCCGGGCCTGCAGGTCACGGACGCGGTCGCCGTCGGAGCCCTCCTTGAGCAGGGCCGGCCCGGCGGTCAGCCGGTTCTGCATCTCGTCCTGACTCGGCATCCGGCTGCGGCTCGTCAACGACGTCCACGTCGCGCCGTCGACCGTCCCGGTCGCGGCCAGGCCGCGCTTCTCCTGGAAACCGCGCACGGCGCTGACGGTGGACGCGGCATAGCGGCCGGTGATGTCGCCGGAGAACCAGTCGAGCTGGCGCAGCCGGTGCTGCAGCTCCCGCACCTTGGTCCCCGTGTCCCCGGGGGTCAGCAGGGCCGCGACCTGAGACGCCGGCTTCTTCCTCGGCGTCTCGGCCTCCGGCGCCCGCGTGCGGCTCGGGGCCGGGCTAGGGGTTGCCGTGGCGACTGCGGATGGCGCGTCCGTGCTCGGCGCGGGGAGTGAGGGGGCGGGATCGGATCCAGTGCCGCCCGTGCCGCCCGTGCTGCCGCAGCCGGCGGCGGCCAGCAGCACAGCTGCGGCAGCCGCCAGCAGGCGGACGCTTCTCGGTCGAACAGCCACGGTCGGCCTCCTCGCAGTCGGCGTTGGTCGTCCCCGCAGCCCCGAGGGACTCAGGCTAGGCGACGCCACCCCGGCACGTCATCTTGGACCGCGCAGCTCTCCCTCCACCGCCGGCGGGGCAAGCGGCCCACCGTGATAGGCAGCAGCCATGAGCACGCTGCAGCGCGACGTCCTGCGACTGCCGACGTCGCTGCTCGGTCCGCCGGACCCGCTGCCACCGCTCCGGTCGCAGACCGACCTGCACGTCGTCGACCCCGGCCCGGAGGACGGGAACGGCCCTGACGAGGAGATGCGCCGCGCCATGGCCTACGGCCGGCTGTCCTCGGTCCTGCCCTACCTGAACCAGTCCGACTACGGCCGCGAGCTCGTCGACGCCGAGCACGCGGTTGCCGTGCTCGAGAACGACCGCCTGCGGGCCACCTTCCTGCTGGGCTGGGGCGGCCGGCTGTGGTCGCTCGTCGACCGCACGACCGGCCGGGAGCTGCTCTACCGGCCGTCGACCCTGCAGCTGGCCAACCTCGCCCTGCGGGACGCCTGGTTCGCCGGAGGCGTGGAGTGGAACCTGGGCGTGACGGGCCACACGGCCCTGACCTGCGAACCCCTGCACGCGGTGCGCGTCGAGCTGGACGGGGGCAACGGGGCTCCCACGACCCCGCTGCTGCGGCTCTATGAGTACGAACGGATGCGCGGGCTGATCTACCAGGTCGACAGCTGGCTGCCGGACGGCTCGCCGCACCTGCTGGTGCACATCACCGTCACGAACCCCACCGACCAGACGGTCCCGCTCTACTGGTGGTCCAACACCGCCGTGCCGGAGGCTGAGGACGTCCGGGTGCTCGCCCCGGCCCGCTCGGCGTGGACCTTCGGCTCCGAGCGGATCCTCCGGCACGTCGCGATGCCCGTGGTCGAGGGCGTCGACCGCAGCTACCCGCTGCGGTCGCGGGCGGCGGTGGACTACTTCTTCGACCTGGCCGGAGCCCGGCGGCCGTGGATCGCCGCCCTGGACGGGCAGGGCGCCGGCCTTGTGCAGTCCTCCAGCCGGCGGCTCCGGGGCCGGAAGCTGTTCCTGTGGGGCGACGGGCCGGGCGGTCGGCACTGGCAGCAGTGGCTCTCCCCGGCCGGCGGCCGCTACCTGGAGATCCAGGCGGGTCTGGCCCGCACCCAGCTCGAGCACCTGCCGCTCGCTGCCGGTGACCGGTGGTCCTGGCTGGAGACCTACGGACCGATGCAGGCTGACCCGGCCCGCGTGCACGACCCGGAGTGGCAGGTCGGCGCCGCCGAGGTGGAGCGGCTGCTGGATGCGACGGCACCGGTGGACTGGCTCGAGGGTGCGGAGCGGGTGGGGCGTGCTGCGGTGGACCGACCGCCCGCCGAGGTACTGCACTGTGGCTCCGGCTGGGGTGCGCTGGAGCGACGCCGTCGGGAAGCCTCCGGGGAGGAGCCGTGGGGGCTGCCCGGCACCCCGTTCCCGGACGAGGCGCTGGCGGCGGAGCAACAGCCCTGGCTCGACCTGCTCGAGCGCGGCGCGCTGAGTCTCGACCTGCGCGTCCCGCCACCGTCGTACCAGGTCACGCGGGCCTGGCACGATCGGCTGGCCTTGGCGCCCGGTCCAGCGGCCGCGTTGCTGGCCGGGGTGGCGGAGGCCTACAACGGGCAGGCCGAGGAGGCGCTCAGGTCCTGGCGGGCATCACTCGAGGACCAACCCAGTGCCTGGGCCTGGCGAAACCTCGCGGTGCTGCTCAGCGACCGCGACGGCCAGCAGGCGCTGGACGCCTACGCCCGGGCGCGGGAACTGGCCCCGCAGCTCGCGTCCTTGCTGGTCGAGCAGCTCGGCCTGATGCTGCAGCTCGGTCGCCCCGGTGAGCTCCTCGCGACGCTGGACGGCCTCCCCGCGGAGCTGGCGAGGCGTCCGTCGGTCCGGCTGCTGGAGGCGCAGGCGGCGGTGTCGGTCGGGGATGCGGCCCGTGCCGGCGCGGTGCTGGAGCCGGGGCTCGTGGTGCCGCAGCTTCGCGAGGGTGCTCAGCTGCTGGAGGACCTGTGGTACGGCTACCGAGCCCTGGTACTGGCATCGACGGAGGGTTGGACGGGAGACGCAGCGCTGAGCAGGGCCCGCACGGAGCCCCTGCCCGCGGTCTACGACTTCTCGATGAGCGCGCCGGCGACCTGAGGTCGCCGGCGCGGCTTCCCGATTCGGACGGGGGTCAGCGCGGCCTGCGCGCTGCCTGGGAGAGCTTGCCCAGGCCTTCCTTGATCTTGCGCTGGTTCTCCGGCTTCGCCAGCTCGCGCTGGGCGACCTGGAGGACCTTAGCGACGACGGCACCCTTGACCAGACCTCTGAGCATGCCCATCTCGTTCTCCTTCCAGCACCGTTGACGGCGCGGGGTGTGCTGACATCCGAACTTAGCGGGCGATACCCAAAACCGGCCGGGTGGTACCGCCGAGGGCCTGCCGGTCAGGGAAGAACCGGGGCTCCCCCCGAGGCGGCGAGCCCGGGAGGACGTCCCGCTCACCGGTTGACCGCTCGGACAGACTGGCCGGTATGACCGACGCCACCGATCCCCCCGAGGACGCAGAGCCCGACCACGTCGTCGACGTCCTCGTCATCGGCGCCGGCCTCTCCGGCGTCGGCGCGGCCTACCGCCTGCAGCAGGAGTGCCCCGATCACACGTACGCGGTGCTCGAGGCTCGTGACCGCGTAGGCGGCACCTGGGACCTGTTCCGCTATCCCGGCGTCCGCTCCGACTCCGACATCTACACGTTCAGCTACCTCTTCCGGCCCTGGGACGGAGATGAGTCGCTCGCCGACGGCGAGCTCATCCGGCGCTACATCGAGCAGGTCGCGGCCGAGAACGGGATCGACCGCCGGATCCGGCTCGGCACGACGGTGGTCTCGGCCTCCTGGTCATCCGACGACGGTCGGTGGACGGTACGGACGGTGCCGACGGGGGCGGGCGCGGCCGGTCGGCGCCCCGAGACCTGGTCCTGCACCTTCCTCTACGCCTGTGCGGGCTACTACGACTACAGCCGGGGCTACTCCCCGGCGTTCCCCGGCCAGGAGGACTTCGCGGGTCAGATCGTGCACCCCCAGTTCTGGCCCGACGATCTCGACCTCAGCGGGCGGCGGGTCGTCGTCATCGGATCCGGCGCTACCGCGGTCACCCTGGTGCCGGCGATGGCGGGCGCGGCCGAGCACGTGACCATGCTGCAGCGCTCCCCCAGCTGGATCACCTCCCTCCCGCGGCACGACCGGGTCGCGAACCGGCTCCGTCGCAGGCTGCCCGCGCCGCTGGCCCACCGGGTCATCCGCGCCAGGAACCTGGCCCTGTCGATGGGCTTCTACGCCTACACGCGCTGGCGGCCGACGGCCGCGGGAGAGCTGCTGCGCCGACGGGTCGTCCACCGGCTCGGCGAGGAGTACACCGCCGAGCACTTCACCCCGCGCTACAACCCCTGGGACCAACGGCTCTGCGCCATCCCCGACGGCGACCTGCTGAAGACGATCCAGCGCGGTGCGGCCTCCGTCGTCACCGACCAGATCGACCGCTTCGTCCCCCAGGGGATCCGCCTCTCCTCCGGCCGGGTGCTCGAGGCGGACCTCGTCATCACCGCCACCGGGCTCCAGCTGCAGCTGCTGGGTGGCATCCCGGTGGACGTGGACGGACGACCGCTGCAACTGCACGACCATGCTCTCTACCGTGGTCTGATGCTCGACGGCGTCCCCAACTTCGCCCTGGCCATCGGCTATGTGAACGCCTCCTGGATGTTGCGGGCCGACCTCTCCAGCCGCTACGTCTGCCGCTTCCTCAACTACCTCCGCAAGCACCGGCTCGCCTATGGGTACCCGGTGCGCCCGGCGGGCCTGACCGAGCGTCCGGTGCTGCCGCTGACCTCGGGCTACGTGCAGCGGGCGCTTGACCGGCTGCCCGTCCAGGGCAGCAGGGATCCCTGGACGGTGCGGCAGAACTACCTCCTGGACCGCCTGCGGATGCGGATCGCCAGACCGGCCCAGGACATGCGCTTCGTTCCCAGCGCCTCCCTCAGGCGCCGACGGGCAGCGGCACCGACCGCTGCGAGCGTGGCCTCGTGAGCCGCCTCCAGCCCTTCGTCTTCGCCGGGGCCACGGCCGTCGTCACCGGCGCCGCCAGCGGCATGGGTGAGCAGCTGGTCCATCAGCTGGCCGGCCGCGGCTGCCGTGCCGTGGTGATGGTCGACCGCGACGGCCCACGGCTCGCCGCAGTCGCCACCGCCGTCCGTGCGGCCTGGCACGGGACCACCGTCGACGAGATCGTCGCCGACCTCGCCGATACCGAGGCGATCGGTCCGCTCGCCGCCCGGATCACGGCGGACCACCCCCAGGTCACCCTGCTGGTGAACAACGCCGGGGTCGGGTTGGCGGGCCGGTTCGACCAGGTGACGCTGGAGGAGTTCGACTGGGTGACCCGGATCAACTTCGTGGCCCCGGTGACCCTCACCCACCACCTGCTGCCTGCCCTGCTCGCCTCGCCCGGAAGCCACATCGTCAACCTGTCCAGCCTCTACGGGCTGATCTCCCCGGCCGGCCAGACCGCCTACTCCGCCAGCAAGTTCGCGATCCGCGGTTTCAGCCAGGCTCTCGGCGCGGAGCTGCTGGACCGTGGGGTGGGAGTGACGACGGTGCATCCCGGGGGGATCCGGACCCGGATCGCGGAGTCGGCGCGGATCGGCTCCGGTGTGCCGCCGGAGCAGGGGACGGCGGGCATCAAGGCAGCCGCCGCCGTGCTGACCTACCCGGCCGGTAAGGCGGCCGAGGAGATCCTGGCCGCCGTGGAGCAGCGGCGGCCACGGCTGCTGATCGCGTGGAGCGCGAAGATCCCGGACGTCGTCGCGCGGTTGCTACCGGTCGGCCACGTGCGACTGATGGCTTGGCTGACCAAGCGCCTGATGAGGTAGACCCTCCGGACCACTCAGTGCTGCATGTCGGCGAAGCGGGAGTAGTGGCCCTGGAAGGCGACGGTCATCGTCTTGGTGGGTCCGTTGCGGTGCTTGGCCAGGTCGATGTCTGCCTCGCCGGCGCGTTCGGACTCCTTGTCGTAGAGGTCCGGCCGGTTCAGCAGGATCACCATGTCGGCGTCCTGCTCCAGCGAGCCCGACTCGCGCAGGTCGGAGAGCATCGGCTTCTTGTCGGTTCTCTGCTCCGGGCCACGGTTGAGCTGGGACAGGGCGACGACGGGGATCTCCAGCTCCTTGGCCAGGAGCTTGAGCTGTCGGGAGAACTCCGAGACCTCCAGCTGGCGCGACTCGACCTTCTTGCCCGAGGTCATCAGCTGGATGTAGTCGATCACCACGAGCCGAAGGTCGTGGCGCTGCTTCAGCCGGCGTGCCTTGGCCCGGATCTCGACCATGGTGAGGTTCGGTGAGTCGTCGATGAACATGGGCGCCTCGGAGACCTGGCCCATCTTCGTGGCCACCCGGCTCCAGTCGTCGTCGCTCATCCGGCCGCCGCGGATGTGGGACAGCGGGATGCTGGCCTCCGCGGAGAGCAGCCGCATGGTGATCTCGATCTGGCTCATCTCCAGGCTGAAGATGACCGACGTGAGGCCGTGCTTGATGGAGGCCGAGCGCGCCAGGTCCAGCGCGAGGGTGGACTTCCCCATGCCGGGCCGGGCGGCGACGATCACCATCTGCCCGGGGTGCAGCCCGTTGGTCAGGTCGTCGAGCTCGGCGAACCCCGTCGGTACGCCGCCCAGGTTGCCGCCCCGGGAGGAGATGGCCTCCATCTCGTCCAGCGTCGGCTGCATCAGCTCCGACAGCGGCTTGTAGTCCTCGGACGTGTTCCGGTCGGTGACCGCATAGACCTCGGCCTGGGCTCGGTCGACGATGCCGTCGACGTCACCCTCGCCGGCGTAGGACATCTGGCCGATCCGGATCGAGGCGTTGACGAGCCGGCGCAGGATCGCCTTCTCCCGGACGATCTCGGCGTAGTAGCCCGCATTGGCCGCGACGGGGACGCTGGCGAGCAGCGTGTGCAGGTATGGCGCACCGCCGACCCGGGTCAGCTCGCCGCGTTTGCCCAGCTCGGCCGCGACGGTGATGGCGTCGGCCGGCTCACCGCGGCCGTAGAGGTCGACCACCGCGTCGTAGACCTGCTCGTGCGCGGGTCGGTAGAAGTCGACGCCCCGCAGCACCTCCACCACGTCGGCGATGGCGTCCTTGGACATCAACATGGCACCGAGCACGCACTGCTCGGCATCCATGTCCTGCGGAGGTGTCCGGTCCGGCGTGCGCGGCGCCTCGTCCCGGTACGGCGTCATCACCTCGGCAAGACTCACGTGTCACTCCCCTGGGGTTCGGCCCGGAGACCCCCGACTCCGGCATCGTCGACCGCGGGGGGCTGGGCCCCGACCCCGCGTCTCCGACCTTAAGTTGCACCGCTGACATTTCCACTCGAGCTCGACCCCCCGGCCCGACCCCGGAACAACGTACGCTCGTTCCCCACCCCGGGGAAGCCAGTTGTCCACAGGGGCTGTGGACAAGGTGGCCGGATCTGTGGGGGACACGCCACCTGCCTGTGCAGGGGTTGGGTACGACTTGGGGACAGGCGCCGATCTCGGTCTAAAAACACCTTCTGATCAGGGGCGATGCCGTACCTCCCCGGTGGACGAAAGTTGGCGGGCAGGAATCTCGGCACCCGTCGGGGCACCCTCCTGGAGGTTGACACGGCCAGCAATCGGGGCTAATACCCACAGCCAGGGCAGAGCACTGTGGACAAGTTCCTCGACCCGGCGGGGCATTGCCGCGCTAGTCACAGCGCACTTCGTCGGGTGCTGTCACCCCGATCGGCGGGGGTCGTCGGATGCCGAAGGAGACGGCTGCGGCCACGACGCAGAGGCCCGCCGCACCGAACCAGGCCAGGGTGTACTTACCCGTGGTGTCGCGGATGATGCCGGCGACGGATGAGGCAACGGCGGCACCGACCTGGTGCGAGGCGAAGACCCAGCCGAAGACGATGGTGCCGTCGCTGCCGAACGCGCGCCGGCAGAGAGCCGCGGTAGGTGGCACGGTCGCCACCCAGTCCAGGCCGTAGACGATGACGAAGACCAGCATGCTGGGGTGCACCGAGGCCGTGAGCAGCCACGGCAGCACCAGCAGGCCCAGACCGCGGAACACGTAGTAGGCGACCAGCAGGATCCGGGGGTCGACGCGGTCGGTGAGCGCGCCCGAGGTGATGGTGCCGACGATGTCGAAGATGCCGACCAGCGCCAGCAGCCCGGCGGCGGTGGTCTCGGGCATCCCATGGTCGTGGGCGGAGGGTACGAAGTGGGTACCGACCAGACCGTTGGTGGTCGCTCCGCAGATGGCGAAGCCGCCGGCCAGTGCCCAGAAGGTCCGGGTGCGCGAGGCTCGGGCCAGCGCCGAGAGCGTCCTCCGCACCGCGCCGGCGGGGTCGGGCAGCGGCGGGTCGGGAACATCGACCGGGGCACCGTAGGGACGCACGCCACGGTCGGCCGGGTAGTCCCGCAGCACCCAGAGCACCAGGGGAACCACGGCGAGTGACGCGACAGTCACGACGAGGGAGGCCGCCCGCCAGGAGGAGGTCTCGACCAGCAGCGCCATCACCGGGAGGAAGACGAGCTGGCCGGTCGCCCCGGCCGCCGTGAGGATGCCCATCACCAGGCCCCGGCGGGCGACGAACCAGCGGTTGGCGATGGTGGCTGCGAACACCAGGGCCATCGATCCGGTACCGAGGCCGATCAGCAGCCCCCAGGTCAGGATCAGCTGCCAGCCATGCTGGACGAAGACCGTCAGCCCACTGCCGGCAGCCACGAGAACGAGCGCTGCGCTCGTCACCAGGCGGATGCCGAACCGGTCCATCAGGGCAGCGGCGAACGGCGCCATCAGACCGTAGAGCACGAGGTTGACGCTGACTGCGCCGGACATCAGGGTGCGGGACCAGCCGAACTCCTCTTCGAGCGGCACCATCAGCACGCCGGGCGCGGCACGGAAACCCGCCGCACCAAGTAACGCGACGAAGGCGACCACCGCCACCCACCAGGCCGGGTGCAACCGGGGCTGGCGGCTCCTGACGGAGGGACTGCCCGCAGGCGTCACGGCGGCGGGAGTAGCCGAGGTATCCATAGCTCCCTCAGGGATGGACGGTGGACGATGCCGGAAAGCTCCGCCCTCCCGGCCAGCACACGGTAGACGCCCCACCAGCGCCGGGCCAGGAGTGCCCGGGGGCCAGGTCCCGAAGCATTGCCGCCACCGGGCCCCAGGCCCCGGCCGGGGGGATTAGCGTGACGAAGGCTGGCGGCCACCACCTGCTGCTTCAGCGTGCAGATCGGGGACGGGCCATGGTCGTGGAGTACCTGCGGTACCGGATCGCCCCGGGCGGCGGCGCCGCTTTCGAGGCGGCGTACGCCGATGCGGCGACCGTCCTGGCTTCGTCGCCCTTCTGCCTGGACTACGAGCTCAGCCGTCGCACCGACGAACAGACGGGGGCCAAGCCGGAACCAGCGGACGAGGCCGAGCACTACGTGCTGCGGATTCGTTGGACCTCGAGTGAGGACCACCTCGCCGGTTTCCGGCGCAGCCCCGACTTCGGCCGCTTCTTCGCGGCGGTGCGCCCCTACCTCTCCGACCTGGAGGAGATGAGGCACTACCGCGAGACCAGGGTCGTGGGCCGCGGCGGGGCCGACGGTCAGGACCGCCGCACCGCGTAGCGCAGCATCGCGAAGGTGCGCCCGTACCCAGTGGCGTCGACCAGCTCCAGTGGTGGCGAGACGATCCGTCGCGGCAGCAGAGGGGCTCCAGAGCCGAGAAACACCGGCGCGACGCCGAGGATCACCTCGTCGAGCAGGCCCGCGTCGTGGAACTGGCCGACGAGCTCACCGCCTCCGACCAGCCAGACGTTCTTCCCGGCCGCGGCCTCGACCATCTGCGCGTGCACGGGAGCGACGTCGCCGGACACGAACCGGATGTCCGGCCCCTCGGGCCTGGGCAGCGACCGGGTGCTGAACACCCACGTCGGGAGGTCGTACTCCCACTTGCTCGGCTCCTCCAGGAAGCCGGTGTGCTCGGCCAACCAGCGGTAGGTGGTCGAGCCCATGGCCAGGGCTCCCACCTCGGCGATGAAGCGGGGGTACTCCTGCCTCATGTCGTCGTCCTGGTCACCCTCGAGCTGGAACAGCCACTCCAGAGAGTTGTCGTCATCGGCGATGAACCCGTCGATGCTGGTGGCGGTGTAGTACTGGGTCCTCATCTGCTCACCATGCCAGGACCCGCCGACACTTCCGGCGGCTCAGGCGAGGCGGGCGCGGACCCGGCCCTCCATCACCTCCTGCAGCAGAGTGACGGTGGCGGGGTCCAGGTCGACGCCGAGCCGGCGGGCCTGGGCCGCGAGCTGCAGCGTCAGCCGCTCGGTCTCGACCGGGTTGCCTGCCAGGTGCTCGGTCCGGATCCGGGTGGCCAGCAGCAGCTCCTCGCCGGGCGCCGCCGCCAGCGCCCGGGCCGCCGACCAGCGGGCCAGGTCGAGATCGCCGTCGTTCATGGCCCGACGGGCCAGCTCGACCCCGGTGTCGCGGATGCAGGAGATCATGTCCGTCCGCAGCTCCTCGGCCCAGTGCCACTGTCCGGGTGCGGCGTCGGCCAGCGGCGCGCCGCGCACGAGCTGGAGTGCTGCGCGGAGCGCCTCGGTGCTGGCCCGGTTGATCCCCGAGGCGGTGAGGATCTGCAGCCGCTGCCAGTCGGAGCTGACGGCGGAATGGAGCGCGATCCGTCCGGTGTAGGCGTCGGGGAGGTAGGCGGCTCCCTCATCGCTCTCGCCGAGCCAGCGGCGCAGCCGGCTCATGTTGGACCGGCGGGTCCCCTCCGCGACCGCCAGCGCGGCGGCCATCGTGTGCGCCGATCGACCTGGGAACTCCAGCAGCCAGGCGCAGTACTCGAGGCACTGCTTCGCGGCGCGCGCCGGCAGCTCGCCGGTCGCGCCCAGCAGCTCGACCGGACCAAGCAGCATCAAGGTGGGGT
>JBJMIS010000078.1:0-45571 GCA_045806705.1 Friedmanniella sp. | reverse complement strand
GGACCTCGGCTCGGTCGACCCGTTCGTGGATCCCTCGCCGGCGCCGGGTACGACCGGGGTCAGCGAGCGGACCGGAGGTGGCGGGGCGCCGGCGTCGATGGCGTCGAGATGCTCCTTGATCACCTTGAGCGGCAGGTAGTGGTCACGCTGGACCGACAGCACGTAGCGGAGCCGTTCCAGGTCGGTCTCGCTGTAGCGGCGGTAGCCGGACGGGGCGCGCTGCGGGGCGATCAGACCCTCGGACTCGAGAAAGCGGATCTTGGAGATGGAGATGTCGGGAAAGTCGCCCTTGAGGGTCGCCAGCACCTGGCCGATGCTGCGGGAGACGCCGGCAGGGCGCGGATCGGTCGTCATCGGCAGCGCTCAGTCCTGGGCGCTCCCGTAGAAGACCAGGCGGAACTTGCCGATCTGGACCTCGTCCCCGTGCTGCAGCAGCCGCTCGTCGACAAGCTCCCGGTTGACGTAGGTGCCGTTCAGGCTGCCCGCGTCACGGACCACGATCCCCTCCGGCGTGCGCAGGAAGGAGGCGTGCCGCCGGGAGACGGAGATGTCGTCGAGGAAGATGTCGGAGTCGGGGTGGCGCCCCACCGACGAGGTGTCGGTGTTGAGCAGGAAGCGGCTGCCGGCGTTCGCGCCCCGCTTGACGATCAGCAGGGCCGACCCGGTGGGCAACGCACCCACGGCGGCCTCCTCATCGGCCGACAGCGCCTCCATCTCGCGGTCCTCGGTGACGGCCGGGAAGGTCTTCGTGGTGTCGCCCGTCGGTGTCCGCTCGGGTTCGGGGCTGGCGCCGGAGCCGGGGGCGCTGGCGCCGGCCGGAGGGACGTTCAGCGCAGCACCGCACTGGCCACAGAAGTTGCTCCCTTCCGGGTTGTCGTGGCCACAGTTGGTGCAGAACGGCATGAGGGTCGGCTTTCGGTCGAGACTCGGAGTCCGAGGGGTCAAGTCGAACGGTGAACCTGAGTGTAAGGCTGGGAACCACTGTGCAGTGGCACCGTCACGCCGACCGGCTAGCCTGCGGCCTGCTCGGCGTAGGCGTCGGCGTCCATCAGGTCGTCGAGGTCGGCGTCGGCGTCCAGGTCGAGCTCGAAGAGCCACCCGTCGCCGTACGGGTCGGCGTTGATCGTCTCGGGGCTGCCCTCGAGCAGCTCGTTCACCGCGGCGATGGTTCCCGCCACCGGGCAGAACACGTCGGACACGCTCTTGGTCGACTCGAGCTCGCCGCAGGCGTCGCCCGGGGCGACGGACTCCCCCACCGACGGCAGTGACACGAAGACGATGTCGCCCAGCTGGTCGGCCGCGTACTCGGTGATGCCGACCCGCACGGTCGACCCGTTGCCGCTGCGCACCCACTCGTGATCGGCGGAGTACTTGAGGTCCTCGGGATAGTCCGGCACGGCGTGCTCCTGCTCCTGGGTACGGGGTGGGGGATGGTCAGCGCGGGGTGGGGGGTGGCGATGCCGGCTGAGCGTACTGATTGTCGCCTGCGGCGTGCAAGGAGTCGACGACGACCCTGTTCAGCTGGTCGATCTGCACCTGGCCGCCGATCCGGGGACCGGTGATCTCGCTGACGATCCCGCCGCGGAAACGGGCCGCCTCTTCCAGGCTGTGCGGGTCACCGATGACCTCGAAGGTGATCGGCCGCTGGATGTGGTTGCCGTCGACCAGCAGCCCGCCGGCGTCGGAGCCGAACCAGGTCGACCCCACCACGCGGATGCTGTCGTTCACCTCGATCGCCTCGGCGCCCGCGTCCCGCATCTCCTCCACCGCGTCCAGCAGCACGTTGCTGTCAACCTTCTGGTTCGGGTCGGCGACCCGCAGCCGGATGCCGGGGCCCTGCGCGGGCACGGTGCCGGCGAGGATGCCGAGCTCCTGGGCCCGGGTCTGCGCCTCCTGCCGGGCGACCCGTTCGGTGTCGGCGCCCGACTGCAGCTCCGAGCGGGTCCGCTCCAGGTCGGCGACCTCGCTCTCCAGCCTGCGGGACTCCGAACCCAGCCCGTCGAGCAGCTGGATCAGGTCCTCGCGGCGGGCGTTGGTGTAGGTGTCGTCGGCTGTGTTGATCCGGATCTGCATCACCCCGCCGACGCCGACCACGAACAAGATCACGGCAGCGATGGTCTGACCGCGGCCGGGGTTGACCAGGGAGGCCCACAGCCGGCTCAGCCCCAGGCTCCGGCGCCGACCCGCGGACCGCCCCGCGCGCCTCGGCGGCCCCGCCCCCTCGGACTCCCCGGTGATGCGCCGCTGGCTTCGCCGCAGCGCCTGCAGCCGCCGGCCGGCCGGCGAGGACGGTCGGGCCGGCCGCCGCCGCGACGCGGGGCGGCCCTCAGCAGGGCCCGGCTCCTGGTCAGGCATGGAACAGGGCCCGTCGGATGGCGGCCGCGTTGGTGAAGATCCGGATACCCAGCACCACGACCACTCCGGTGGACAGCTGGGACCCGACGCCGATCTGGTCGCCGACGTAGACGATCAGGGCGGCGATCAGGACGTTCGAGATGAAGGACACCACGAACACCTTGTCGTTGAAGTTGCCCTCGAGGTAGGCACGGAAGGCGCCGAAGAGCGCGTCCATCGCGGCGACGATCGCGATCGGCAGGTACGGCTGCAGCACGAGGGGGATGTTCGGTTCCAGCACCAGCCCCACCACGATCCCGGCCAGCAGCCCCAGCAGCGGGATCATGAGGCGGCCTTCGCCCAGCGCAGGGTCAGTCCGGGGTCGGCGGGGAGGGTCAGCTCCGCGGCGTCGGCCAGCTCGTAGCGCATCCCGCGATTCTGCTGGAGGTCGTGCCACCAGCGGCCCGCCGGGGACTCGGCGAAGGCGGCCGGCATCGTCCGCCGGTCGCCGATGGCCTCGACCTGGTAGGGGCGGGTCAGCGAGCGGTAGTCCACGGTGATCGCCTCGCCGGCGCTGCGGATCGCCGTCAGGCTGGACAGCCGGTGCCCGTTGATCGCGACCGCCTCGGCGCCCGCCTGCCAGAGCCCGTTCGCCAGGATCTGCAGGTCGAGGTCGAGGACCCGGTCGGCCGCCGCCTCCGGGGCACCCGTGGGGTCGACGGCGTCGTCGACGGTGATCTGCAGTCCCGGCCCCTTGACGGCGACGGCCCCGACGGTCGGTTCCAGGGCGTCGATCCGGCGCTCCAGCTGCCGGGAGGTGGCGTCACCGCTGAGCGCGGCATCGCGCAGCGTCGCGTTCTCGGCGGTCAGGGCGGTCACCCGGGCACGCAGCTCGTCCTGCTGGGCCTCGGCGTTCTGCACCCGCTGGATCAGCTCACGGCGCTCGGACTGCAAGGCGGGAGCGGAGCGGGTGGTCTGCACGGCCGCGACCGCGAACAGGACACCGACGGCCAGCGCGACGACGGCGAGCAGCCAGTGCCGGCGGGACGAGTGCTCACCGCGGGCCGCGACAACGGCGTAGTCGGGATCCACGGGCTGCCGGATGATCTGCAGCAGCACGTCCATGCTGGCGTCGGGACGGCTGCCGGCCCCGTCGGTCGACGGGCCGGGAAGGTGGGGACGCGGCGGGCTGGGGGTGACGGTCACGGGGCGCTCAGCGGGTGGTGTCGGAGGTCGGCGGGAAGTCCCGCACCAGCTGCAGCGTCTGCACCAGGTAGAGGACGCCGGCCCACCAGTAGAGGCTGACGCCCCACAACGTGAAGGCCCACCCCAGCACCCGGGCCCACAGCCAGCCGGTCCCGTCCTCGGCACCGAGCAGGATGAGGGGGAAGGCGTAGAGCAGGTTGAAGGTGGCCGCCTTGCCGAGGAAGTGCACCGGCAGCGAGGAGAATCCGCGGGTGCGGAGCACGGGCACCAGCAGCGCGATCATCACGTCCCGCGCGACCAGTCCGACCACCAGCCACCACGGCACCAGGTCGCGGAGGGCCAGGCAGACGACGACCGCCAGGATGTAGAGCCGGTCCGCGACCGGGTCCAGCATCTGACCGACCCGCGAGGTCTGGTGCCATCGCCGGGCGATGTAGCCGTCCAGCCAGTCGGTGAAGCCGCCAGCCGCGAGGACGAGCACAGCCAGCAGGTCCGAGCGCGGGCCGAGGATCAGCCAGATCATCAGGGGCACGCCGGCGAGCCGGAGGAAGCTCAGCACGTTGGGCAGGGTCCAGACCCGCTCGGTGTCATAGCCGGGGACCAGCGCGTCCGCCTTCCGCGGCACGCGGGCGGGCGCGCCGCTACCCGCGGTCAGATCCACCTCCTGGTGGTCTGCCCCGGGGTGCTCGACGCCCAGGGGCTGCTCTCCGGTCATCCGTCAAGGCTAGTTGTTCGGGGGCGGCCCGCCCTATTCCGAGCGGACGTGTGTCCGGTTCACGAGACCCGCCCGGGAGGCGCCAGGGCCGACGGGGTCCCTCGTCGGAACGGTTGGGCGAGACCGCGGTAGACCGCCACCAGCTCGGGTCCGACGCCGGCCCAGTCGAAACGCTGGGCGTGCTGCCGGGCGCGGGCGAGGCGTCCGGGGTCGGGGCGGCTGAGCACCGCCGTGACGGCCCCGGCCAGCGCACGGGAGTCGCCCGCCGGGAAGATCGTCCCGAGCCCGTCGGCGGGGCGCCGGCGGTCGGCCTGCAGCAGCGCTGTGAAGGCCGGCAGATCAGAGGCGACCAACGGGGCTCCGCTGGCCATGGCCTCCAGCAGCACGATGCCGAAGCTCTCGCGGGCGGTGTGCGGGGCGACGAACACGTCGGCGCTGGCCAGCAGCTCGGCTTTCCGGCTGTCGCTCACCCCGTGCTCCCGGCGGATCCCGGCCGGCAGCGGGCGGTGCCCGTGACCGGCGACCACCACCTCGAGGTCGGGCCGGGCGGCGAGGATCTCGGGCAGGGCGGCCAGCAGCACGTCGAGCCCCTTGCGCGGCTCCTCCACCCGGCCGAGAAACACCAGGCGAGGCCGGGACCCGCCCCGCCAGCCGGTCGACCGGCCCGGGCCCGGTCCGAAGTCGGCAGCGCGGAAGCCGTTGGGGATCACGGTCGCGTCGCGGTGCAGGTACCGGGTGACCACCCGGCGCGCCGGTTCGGAGACCGCGACCCGGGCGTCGATCTTGTCGATGGTTCCGCGCAGCGCGCCGCCGGCCAGCTGCATCGACCGGGACCGTGGGGTGGCGGTGTGGAAGGTGGCGACCACGGGTGCGGTAGCCGCCCGCAGGGCCAGCAGCGAGATGCTCGGGGTGACCGGCTCGTGCAGGTGCAGCACGTCGAACCGGCCCGCGCCCAGCCACCGGCGGACCCGGGCGGCACTCAGCGGACCGAAGTTCACCCGGGCGACGGACCCGTTGTAGCGCACCGGCACCGCGGTGCCGGCCGAGGTGAACCGTCCGGCCAGGTCCCGGTCGGTGAGGTCCTCCGCGCTTCCGGGCCCCAGGACCGCGGGCTCGTGGCCGGCGTCGCGCAGGTAGGCCGCCAGCCCGAGCACGTGGTTCTGCACCCCGCCCGGTCGGTCCAGGGAGTAGGGGCAGACGAGCCCCACCCGCAGCGGCCGGGCCGGTTCCACGGTCATGCCGTCCGCTCCCGGTCGAAGAAGGGCTGCAGCATGTGCCAGTCCTCGGGCCGCTCGGCGATCCTCGCGGCGAAGAAGTCCGCCACCTCCTGCGTCATGGCGACCAAGCCGGCCCGACCGGGCCGCGGCGCCACGGGCGGGCCGAAACGGATCAGCATCGCCGGTCCCTGGTAGGAGCAGACCGCGGGCACGAGGGCGGCACCCGTCCGCCGGGCCACCACCGCGGGTCCCGCCGGCATGGTCACGGTCCGATCCCGCCACCGCACCGGCACCCCCCGGCCGTCGAGGTCGCGGTCGGCGACCAGGCAGACGAGCCGGCCGCGGCCGACCGCCGTGGCCAGCGCCGACAGGGCGCCCGGATCGCGGTGCGACAGCACCTCCAGCCCGAGCCGCTCCCGGAACGCGACGAAGGCGCTGAACTCGGCCTCGGGCAGCTGCTCCGCCACGGTGCTGACCGGCATCCCGGTCTGGCAGGCCCACGCCCCGGCCAGGTCCCAGTTCCCGCTGTGGGGCAGGGCCACCACCGCTCCCCCGGCGGCGAAGGCGTCCCGCAGCCACCCCTCGCCCTCGGTCCGGACGCGGCCGACGGTCTCGGCGGGGGTCCAGCCCGGGAGGGCCAGCACCTCCCAGAAGGTCCGCAGGTAGGACTCCAGCGCCGCGCGCAGCAGGTGGGCGTCGGCCGGCCGGCCGGCCGCGACGCCCAGGTTGTGCCGCAGCGTCCTCACGTGGGTGCCGCCCAGCCGGACGGCGAGCAGGGCCGCGACCGGCAGCAGCGTCCTGACGAGAGGTTCGGGCACCCGCGCCGCCACCCGCCAGCCCAACCGGTAGACGGCGCGAAGCGCCGCGTCCCGGGCCCGGTCGGACAGGGGTGGTGTCAGCGCCGGGTCAGCCGGCGCGGGCACCGAGGGCCTCGGCCTGGCGTTTGACCTGGACGATGCGCTGGACGACCGTGATCATGCTGGCCACGGCGAGCAGCGAGACGGCAGCCTCCAGCACGTACGGCACCCCGAACCCGGCCACCAGCGTTCCGACCAGGATGATCACCAGCCGGTCGGCCCGCGCCGCCAGGCCGCCGGTGCAGGTGAAGCCGAGGCTCTCGGCGCGAGCCTTGACGTAGGAGGTCCACTGGCCGAAGACCAGCCCGGCCAGGGCGACAGCCGCCCAGAGGGTCGAGTCCCGCTGGTAGGTGAAGTAGAGCAGGATGCCGCCGAACACCGCCGCGTCCCCCAGCCGGTCGGACGTGGAGTCGAGGAAAGCCCCCCAGGCGCTGGTCCTGCCGCTCACCTTGGCCATCTGGCCGTCGAGCATGTCGGACAGCACGAAGACCGTCACGATCAGGACGCCCTGCCAGAGCCAGCCCTGAGGAAAGCAGACGAGCGCGGCGAGCACGACGCCGACGGTGCCGAGCACGGTCACGAGGTCCGGGGAGATCCCGAGCCGGAGCAGGGCCCGGACGATCGGACCCAGCAGCTTGGCCGACAGGCCGCGGAAGCGTTCGAGCATCAGTCCTCGGTCCGGGTTCTCGCGGGCAGCACCTCAGGCCAGCCGGTCCCAGGCGGAGCGGACGACCTGCCAGGTGTCGTCGAGCAGCTGCGGCAGCGCCTTGGTCTGCCCGACGACGGGCAGGAAGTTGGCGTCGCCGGCCCAGCGCGGCACGACGTGCTGGTGCAGGTGAGCGGCGATGCCGGCGCCGGCGACGGCGCCCTGGTTGATGCCCAGGTTGAACCCGTGCGGCGCGCTGGCGGCCCGGACCACCCGCATCGCCTGCTGGGTCATGGCGGCCACCTCCGCGGTCTCGTCCTCGCTCAGCTCCGGATAGTCGGCGACGTGCCGGTACGGGCAGACCAGCAGGTGCCCCGGCGAGTAGGGGTAGAGGTTGAGCACGGCGAAGGCCAGCGCACCGCGGTGCACGATCAGGCCGTCGCGGTCCTCGCGGTGCTGGATCCTGCAGAACGGGCAGTCCCCCGACGCCTCGGACGCCGGCTTGTCCTGGCCCCCGATGTAGACCATCCGGTGCGGCGTCCAGAGCCGCTCGAAACCGTCGGGATCGCCCGGCAGGTCGGCGGCGTGGTCGACCTCACTCACGCTGCACCCACTCCTTCGCCTACTCCTCCGACGTCTGAGCACCTTACGTGCTGGGCCGCCGCAGGGACACCTCGGCCGGACCTGGACGCGGTGGCTACACCTGGATCCGCCGTGCGATCGCGTCGGTGATCTCGGCGACGGCGTCGGCGACGGGCACCCCGTTGTTCTGCCGGCCGTCCCGGTAGCGGAACGAGACGGCCCCCGCCGCCGCATCCTCACCACCCGCGATCAGCATGAACGGCACCTTGGCCTTCTGCGCGGTGCGGATCTTCTTCTGCATCCGGTCGTCGGACGTGTCCACCTCGGCACGCACGCCCGCGGCACGGAGCTGCGCGACAACCCCGGCCAGGTAGTCGTCGTACTCGTCGGCGACGGGGATCGCGACCACCTGCACCGGCGCCAGCCAGGGCGGGAAGGCGCCGGCGTAGTGCTCGACCAGGACGCCGATGAAGCGCTCGATGGAGCCGAACTTGGCGGAGTGGATCATCACCGGCTGCTGCCGGCTGCCGTCGGCGGCCTGGTACTCCAGCCCGAAGCGCTCCGGCTGGTTGAAGTCGTACTGGATCGTCGACATCTGCCAGCTGCGGCCGATGGCGTCGCGGATCTGGACCGAGATCTTGGGGCCGTAGTAGGCCGCGCCGCCAGGATCAGGCACCAGCTCGATGCCCGAGCGGGTGGCGACGTCCTCGAGCACCCGGGTGGCGACCTCCCACTGCTCCGTCGAGCCGATGAACTTGGTGGAGTCGTCGCGCGTGGAGAGCTCCAGGTAGTAGTCGTCCAACCCGAAGTCGCGCAGCAGTCCGAGCACGAAGCTCAGCAGGTGCTCGATCTCCCCCGGCGCCTGCTCGGCCGTCGTGTAGGAGTGTGAGTCGTCCTGGGTCATCCCGCGCACCCGCGTCAGCCCGTGCACCACACCCGACTTCTCGTGCCGGTACACGCTGCCGAACTCGAACAGCCGGAGCGGCAGCTCGCGGTAGGAGCGGCCGCGCGACTGGAAGATCAGGTTGTGCATCGGGCAGTTCATCGCCTTGAGGTAGTAGCTGGCCCCCTCCATCTCCATCGGCGGGAACATGCCCTCGGCGTAGTACGGCAGGTGCCCGGACGTCTCGAACAGCCCCTGCTTGGAGATGTGCGGCGTGCCGACGTAGGAGAACCCCTCCTCGATGTGCCGGCGCCGGACGTAGTCCTCCATCTCGCGCTTGATCACCCCACCCTTGGGGTGGAAGACGGCCAGCCCGGAGCCGAGCTCGTCGGGGAAGCTGAACAGGTCCAGCTCGGCCCCCAGCTTGCGGTGGTCGCGCTTGGCCGCCTCCTCGAGCCGCGTCTGGTAGGCCTTCAGCGCCTCGCGGCTGGGCCAGGCCGTGCCGTAGAGCCGCTGCAGCTGCTGGTTCTTCTGGTCGCCGCGCCAGTAGGCCGCGGAGTTGCGGGTCAGCGCGAACGCCGGGATGTAGCCGGTGTGCGGCAGGTGCGGGCCGCGGCACAGGTCCTTCCAGGCCACCGAGCCGTCCCGGCGCAGGTTGTCATAGATCGTCAGCTGGCCGGCGCCGACCTCGACGCTGGCCGCGTCGCCGCCGCCCTCGAGCCCATCGGGCCCGGCCGCATCGGCGGACGCGGAACCCTTGTCCGCGATCAGCTCGAGCTTGTAGGGCTCGTCGGCGAGCTCGGCTCGGGCCTCGTCGTCGCTCACCTCGCGCCGGCGGAACCGCTGCCGCTCCTTGACGATCCGGTTCATCGCCTTCTCCAGCTCACGCAGGTCCTCGGGCGTGAAGGGTTCGGCGATGTCGAAGTCGTAGTAGAAGCCGTCGACGATGGGCGGTCCGATACCCAGCCGGGCGTCGGGATGCAGCGCCTGCACCGCCTGGGCCGCGACGTGCGCCGCCGAGTGCCGCAGCACGTTCAGCCCGTCCGGGCTGTCGATCCGCACCGGCTCGACGAGGTCACCGTGGCCGAGCGGCTGGTCGAGGTCGCGCAGCTCCCCGTTGATGACGGCGGCGACGACGCTCCGGTCGTCCCCGAAGAGGTCCAGCGCCGTCGTGCCGGTCTCGACCGCCCGAGGCTCACGAGCAGCGTCGCGGACGAGGGTGATCGACAGGCTGGACACGTTCAGCAGGACCTTCCGAGCGGCGGGATGCGGGCCGGCGGCCCGGCCACAACCCTAGACCGCCCAGGTCCTGGCGCTCGACCGAGATATCGGGACGCCGGCCCCTCGTGACTGCGGTCCCGACCGTCACACCTGGCGGCTAGCTCGGCCGGTCGCGCGCCTCCTGGACGGCGGCCAGCAGGGCCTGCACGTCGTAGGCGCCGTGATGCCGGCGTCCGTTGACGAAGAAGGTCGGCGTGCCGACCACCCCGCTCGCCGCCGCACTCTCCACGTCGGCGGCGATGCGCGTCCTCGTGGCGTGCCGGTGCACGTCGTCGCGGAACCGCGGCAGGTCCAACCCCAGCTCTTCGGCGTAGCCGAGCAGGTGGCGCGCCTCCAGCGCGTCCTGATGGCTGAGCAGCAGGTCGTGCATCTCCCAGAAGTGGTCCTGGCAGCCGGCCGCCTCGGCCGCCTCGGCCGCCAGCTGCGCGTGCGGGTGCACGTCGGTCAGGGGCAGGTGCCGCCAGGCGTACCGCACGTCCTCGCTGCTGGCCAGCAGCTCACGGACCGCCGGCTCGGCGCGACCGCAGTAGGGGCACTCGAGGTCGCCATACTCCAGCAGGGTGATCGGGGCGCCGACCAGGCCGCGGATATGGTCCCGGTCGGGGTCGACCGGCTCGGTCAGGTCGGTCAACGGCGGCAGCGAGCCGAACAGGGCCCGGGATCGGACCTGCCCCGGCAGCAGCTCGATCAGCCGGAACACCAGCCAGGTGACCCCGGCCGAGAACGCCGCCGAGGCGAGGATCCCCAGCTTGGCGGCCTCGAGGTCGAGACCCTCGAAGGCCAGGGTGGCGATCAGCAGGGAGACGGTGAAGCCGATCCCCGCGCTCGCACCACCGCCCAGCACCGACCCCCAGCCGACCGGCGGCTGAAAGCGGCCGCGGCTGACCCTGCTGACGACGACCGAGCTGACCGCGATCCCGAGCGGCTTCCCGAGCACGTAGGCCACCACGACCCCGACGGCGATCGGGGAGGCGACGGCGTGCGCCAGCGACGCCGCGTCGATCGCGATGCCGGCGTTGGCCAGGGCGAACAACGGCACGATCACGTAGCTCGTCCACGGGTGGAAGATCCCCTGCAGCCGATCGTTCGGCGGCAGCGCGG
This sequence comes from Friedmanniella sp., assembly GCA_045806705.1. Classification (GTDB taxonomy): domain Bacteria; phylum Actinomycetota; class Actinomycetes; order Propionibacteriales; family Propionibacteriaceae; genus Microlunatus. The sequence goes on along the minus strand of JBJMIS010000078.1, from coordinate 34,749 downwards.
ACCGCAGGCCGACCTGGGCGGCGCGCGCCATCTCCGACGTCGGTTGCTCGCGGAACAGCCGGAACTGGGTCGTCGCCGACTCCAGCGCATCCCGACCGACCGGCGAGGCGTAGGTGAGCAGCCCCATCGCCAGACCGACGATCAGCGGGTCCAGACCCGACCTGTAGAGCCCCAGCCAGGTGCCCACCCCGACGAGGACGTAGAAGCCGCCGGCATGGACCCGCAGCCGCAGACCCAGCAGGCCGACGCCGAAGACCGCGGCGGCGACCAGCAGCGGCACCGCCTCGACCCGGTCGCTGTAGAAGATCGCGATCACCAGGAGGGCGATCACGTCGTCCACGACGACCACCGTCAGCATGAAACCGCGCAGCGCCGCGAGGGGTTGGGCGCCGGCCAGCGACAGCAGGCCGAGGGCGAACGCGGTGTCGGTGGACATGGCGATGCCCCAGCCGCTCGCACCGGCACCGCCGTGATTGACGGCGAGATAGATCCCGATCGAGGTCAGCATGCCGCCGAGACCGGCGAGCAGCGGCAGCAGGACCCGGCTCCGCTCCCGGAGGTCACCGATGTCGATCGACCGGCGGGCCTCGAGGCCGATGACGAAGAAGAAGAAGGTCATCAGGCCGTTGTTGATCCAGCCCCGGAGGTCCTGGCTGATCTCCATGGCCCCCAGCCGGAGCGACAGCGGCGCGGTCCACACCTGCTCGTAGCTGGCGGGCGCCACCGCCACCCAGACCAGGGCCAGCAGCGCGGTGACCAGCAGCAGCACGGCGCTGCCGGTCTCGGTCCGGATGAAGGCCCGCAGCGGGGTGTCGCGGACCCAGGACCAGGCGGTACGGCCGCTCTCGACCGGCGCCTCCGCGCCGCTCATCCTCCCCCGTGGTGGATCACGGCGAAAGACTAGCGACGCGGGCGCGTCAGAGCCGCGCCCAAAGCCGTTCGACCGGGAGCGGCGACGCCACGTCGAGGGCGCCGACGGCGACGGCCACGGACGCGGCGGCCACCAGCACCAGCCCACCGGCGAGCACCGCCGGCCACCGGCGAACGGGCTCTCCTTGGTGCTGGCGCCGGACAGCGGGTGCCATGCCGAACCAGCGGCGCCCGGACAGCCGGTTCACGACATAGGCCAGCAGGTAGTAGGTCAGGAAAGTGACGAAGAAGTTGTAGAGGAGCCCACGCTGGAGACGCCGGGCGGAGGTCGTCACGACGTTCCGGCGGTTCCAGACCACCCGACCCTGCCGGCGCAGACGCCGCAGCAGGTCCAGCTCGTCCCCGCCCTGGGTCTGGGTCCGGTCGTAGCCGGGGAAGGCGGCTCTGGTCATGGCCAGGTTCGTCGCGCTCACGTAGGCGACGATCCCCGTCAGCTCGAAGACCCGGGCGACAACCCCGAACAGGAGCGCCGGGTAGGTCCTCGTCCAGCCGTGCTCGCCCTCGTACCTGCAAGGACCGGCGACAGCGACCGCAGCATCGCTCGCCTGGAACGCCTCGTCGATGCGCCGCAGCCAGTCCCGGGGGTGCTCGGTGTCGGCGTCGGTGGAGACCAGGATCTCCCCCGTAGCCGCCGAGGCCCCCCGCTGACGGGCGGCGCACACCCCGGTCTCGGGTTCGTCCACCAGCTCGACCCCGAAGCTGCGGGCGACCGCACCCGTGTCGTCGTCGCTGTTGTTGTCGACCACGATGATCTCGTACCGCCCCGCGAAGTCCTGCGCCTGCAAGGAGGCGAGCGTCCGTCCCAGGTAGGCACCCTCGTTGTACGCGGGGACGATCACCGAGAAGCGCGGCTGCTGCTGGCCCTGCCCCATGTCGTTCGCCTCCATGCCTGACCGGTGGGCAGGCGCACCCGAATCTGCACACGACGCTAGGGAGGCGAACCTGAGACCAACCTGAACTCCGGGACGCGAGGTGGTCAGGTCCCGCCTCCGTCCGACTTCTTCGCGGCACTGCGGCTGTTCCGCGGTGCTCGACCTCGGTACGGTCGCCCCGGAGGTGCCATGGAGGTCAGGGACGTCGTGCTGGGCCACTACGGTCGTGCCGACCTGGAGGACATCGTGCTGCGGGCTCTGGCAGAGGCGGGGGTCGACCCGGCGCGGATGAGCGCCGCCGATCTCGGCGGACTGGACCAGCTGCATGCCGGCGGCCGTGCGGCCACCGAGGTGCTGCTGGCTCGGCTGCAGCTGGGGCCGCAGACCCGGCTGCTCGACGTGGGCAGTGGGATCGGTGGACCTGCACGCGCGGCGGCCGCGGCGTACGGCTGTGCGGTGGTGGGCGTCGACCTGTCGCCCGACTTCATCCGGACGGCTGACGCTCTGACGGCCCGGGTCGGCCTGAGCCGCCTCGTGCAGTACCGGGTGGTCGCGGCGGAGTCGCTCGGCTTCGAGGACGCCTCCTTCGACCGGGCGATGCTGGTGCACGTCGGGATGAACCTCCCCGACAAGCCGGCCGTGTTCCGCGAGGTCCGCCGCGTCCTTCGACCCGGTGGGCTCTTCGGGCTCTTCGAGCAGGTGCGGACGGGGTACGGGCCGTTGACCTACCCCCTGCCCTGGGCAGAGGACGCGTCCACCTCGTTCCTGGCCGACCGGGCCGGCTACGTCGAGGACCTCCAGGCGGCCGGCTTCGCCGTCCAACAGGTGGAGGACAGAGCCGCCGCCACGGCGGACCGTGGCGGCGCCGGCGACCGCCGGCTCAGCCCCGGCGCCGTCTTCGGTCCGAGCTTCAGCGAGCGCGTCCGGAACAACCTCGCAGCCACCCGTGCAGGACTGCTCGCCCCCGTGCTGATGGTGGCCCGAGCGGCGTGAGGGAGGCGGACCTGGACGGCCGGGTGGACAACTGTCCGCTGACGGCCCACACTTCCTCATTCGGCCGATGCGGTCGGCAAACGCCGGGAAGGGGACGGAACGGGTGCGGGGGTTGAGCAGGGACGGGTCGTGGGTACAGCACGCCGCCGTGACCCCCACCAGCCCTGCACGCGCCCTCGCCGTGCTGTTCGACCGGGACGGGACTCTCGTCGTCGACGTCCCCTACAACAGCGACCCGAGTCTGGTCGAACCGATGCCGACCGCGCTCTCGGCGGTCCGGGCGCTCCGCGAGGCCGGGGTACCGCTGGGCGTGGTCAGCAACCAGTCCGGGGTCGCGCGCGGGCTGATCACCCCCGCCCAGCTCAGCGCAGTCAACGCCCGGGTGGAGGAGATCTTCGGTCCCTTCGACACCTGGCAGGTGTGCCCGCACCGACCGGAGGACGAGTGCCGCTGCCGCAAGCCCCGACCGGGTCTGGTGCTGGCCGCTGCCGAGGCCCTCGGTGTCGCGCCCGCCGACCTCGTGGTGGTCGGCGACATCGGCAGTGACATGGGGGCGGCCGAGGCGGCCGGCGCCCAGGGCGTCCTGGTGCCGACGGCGGCCACCCTTCCGGACGAGGTCCGGCGGGCCCCGCGGACGGCGGCCACCTTGGCCGAGGCCGTGGCGGCCATCCTCCATGCGCCCGCCGAGCGCTCCGTGACCCTCGGCGACGCATGAGGCGGGTGCTGGTCGCACGACTCGACTCGGTGGGCGACGTGCTGCTCGCGGGGCCCGCGGTCCGGGCCGTCGCCGCCGGCCGGGACGGCGCTCCCGCCGAGGTCTCGCTGCTGTGCGGGCCGCAGGGCGCACCTGCCGCCCGTCGCCTGCCGGGCGTCGGGCAGGTGCTCGAGTGGTCGTGCCCCTGGATCGTCGACCCCGCTCCCCCGGTGAGCCAGACGGGCCTGGACGAGCTGAGTGCCTTGCTGGCGGCCTCCGGCGCCGACGAGGCCGTGATCCTGACCTCGTTCCACCAGTCGCCGCTGCCGTTGGCCCTGCTGCTCCGGCTGAACGGCTTCCGGCGGATCACCGGAGCCTCTGTGGACTTCGCGGGTCAGCTGTTGGACGTCCGGCTGCGGCCCGGCGAGGACTTCCCGGAGGACCAGCCGGAACCGGTCCGCGCGTTGACCATCGCTCAGGCCGCGGGGTACCGGCTGCCGGCTGGGGACTCCGGGCGCCTCGCGGTGCGGCCGGGCCCCGACGTGTCCGCGCTGGTCGGGGATCCTCCCTACGTGGTGGTGCACCCGGGAGCCGCGGTGCCGTCCCGCGCCTGGCCGGTGGAGAGCGCAGCTCGGACGGTCCGGCTGCTGGCTGGGGCCGGGCTGCGTGTCCTCGTCACGGGGGGCTCGCGGGAACGCGCCCTCACGGCGCAGGTGGCGGCGGCTGGCGGGGAGGACCTCGGCGGGCGCACCGACCTCGCCGAGCTGTCCACGGTGCTCCGCGGGGCGCAGGTCACCATCGCCGGCAACACCGGCCCGGCCCACCTCTCGGCGTCGGTCGGGACGCCGGTGGTCAGCCTGTTCTCACCCGTCGTGCCGGCGGTCCGCTGGGCGCCGTACGGCGTCCCGGTCGAGCTGCTCGGCGACCAGGATGCGGCCTGCCGCGGCACCAGGGCCCGAACCTGCCCCGTTCCCGGTCACCCCTGCCTGTCATCGGTCACGCCCGAGGAGGTCGTCGAGGCGTGCCTGCGACTGATCGACCAGCCCGGGCCGGAAAGGAAGGTCCCGTGAGGATCGCGATGGTCTCCGAGCACGCCAGCCCGCTGGCGGTGCTGGGCGGTGTGGACGCCGGCGGGCAGAACGTCCACGTCGCCGCACTCGCACGGACGCTGGCCGAGCAGGGCCACCAGGTCAGCGTCTACACCCGTCGGGACGACCCGGGCCTGCCCGCGGAGGTGCCGCTCGGGCCTGGAGTCGTGGTTCGCCACCTCGATGCCGGGCCGGCGACCCGAGTCGCCAAGGACGAGCTCCTACCGTGGGTCCCGGCGCTCGCCGACGGTCTGACCCAGGCGTGGTGGCAGGAGCGCCCGGACATCGTGCACAGCCACTTCTGGATGTCCGGCCTGGCCGCGACGGCCGCCGTCCGCGCGCTGCCGGGCCCGCCGGTCCCCGTCGTGCACACCTACCACGCTCTCGGGGTCGTGAAGCGCCGCCAGCAGGGGCCGGCGGACACCAGCCCGCCCTCGCGGGTCGCGCTCGAGGCGCAGCTCGGCCAGGACGTCGACGTGGTGCTGGCCACGTGCTCGGACGAGGCCGGCGAGCTCCGCGCCATGGGGGTCCCGGCCGGCAAGATCGCAGTGGCTCCGTGCGGGGTGGACCACGAGGCGTTCAGCCCGCTCGGTCCCGCGGAGCCGCGCGGCCGCCCGCACCGGATCGGGGTGGTGGGTCGGATGGTCCCGCGCAAGGGGATGGGCCTGGCCATCAGCGCCCTGGGGCTGCTCGCGGCGGCCGGCCGCGACGACCTCGAGCTGGTCGTGGTGGGCGGCCCCGGCGGTCCGGACGACCTGGTCGGTGACGCCGAGGCGCGCCGGCTGATGCAGCTGGCGGACAGCTGCGGGGTCCGGGACCGGGTCGAGTTTCGGGGCCAGGTGCCCCAGCCGGAGCTGCCGGCGGTGCTGCGCTCCCTCGACGCGGTGGTCTGTGCCCCCTGGTACGAGCCCTTCGGCATCACGGCGCTGGAGGCGATGGCCTGCCAGGTGCCGGTGATCGCCGCCGCGGTGGGCGGCCTGATCGACACGGTCGTCGACCAGGTCACCGGTCTGCACGTCCCGCCGCGCGATCCCGCGGCGATCGCCCGAGCGGTCGAGCAGATCGTGGATGACCCGGCGACCTCCGCTGCCCTCGGCCGTGCCGGGCGTCGTCGGGTCCGGTCGTTGTACTCCTGGGACCGGGTGGCGGCCCAGACCGCCCGGATCTACACCGACACTCTCTCCCGGCCGGCTCGTCAGGCCGGCCGGCCCGAACTGAACGAGGTGCGCTCGTGAGCCCAGCCGTCCCGACCACGATCAGCCTGAGCGCGACCGAGCAGGCGGTCCGCGCGCACCTGAGCAGCCTCAACGACGTCCTCGACCAGCTGCAGCGCGAGGCGGACCGGCTGACCCGCTGGGCCGAGGCGATGGCACGGTGCCTGGTCGGCGGCGGCCGGCTGCTGGCGGCGGGCAACGGCGGGTCAGCCGCCGAGGCGCAGCATCTGACGGCCGAGCTGGTCGGTCGCTACGACGGGGATCGTCGTCCCTTCTCGGCGATCGCCCTGCACGCCGAGACCTCGAGCATGACCGCCATCGCGAACGACTACGGCTACGAGTCGGTGTTCGCCCGCCAGGTGCAGGCGCACGCCCGGCCGGGTGACCTCGTCGTGCTGCTGTCCGGCAGCGGCCGCAGCCGCAACCTGGTGCTGGCGGCCGAGGCCGCAGTGGAGGCCGGGGCGACGAGCTGGGCCATGACCGGCCCCGGTCCGAACCCGCTGTCCGAGGCCTGCGACGACGCGCTCACCCTGCCGGGCCGGTGCGGTCACGTCCAGGAGGGCCAGCTGCTGGCACTGCACGCGCTCTGCTCGGGGTTCGAGGAGCAGGTCCGCCTCCTCGACCGCCGTGCGGCCGCGGTCGGCACCGCCGGCTGAGCGCCTAGCCTTCGGCGCTCGCCCGGCGCGCGGCGTCGAACGGGGTCCGGTCGAAGATGATCCGCAGCCGCACGACGCGGCCGTCGGCGACCTCGAGGTGCTCCGCCGCCGGGGCGCCGTGGACGTGCACCGTGTCGGTGTCGTACATCAGCAACGCACTCGTCTCGTTCCCGAACGCCGCCAGCAGCTCCGACCGGGTGAGGGTCGACGCGAAGGGGCCCATGAAGCCGCGGAAGGCCTGGGCGCCGTCCAGCCGCCCCGCCGGAGTCAGGCAGATGATGTTGTCGGCGATGTAGGTCATCGCCCGCTCGAAGTCCCCACCGGTCCAGGCCCGGTGGTAGGCCAGCGCGGTCGCCAGGGCGGCACTCTCCTCGGTCATCCTGAGCTCCTCCTGTCCGGCGGCCCGCGGTCGTGCCCGCGGCGCCGCTGCATCGGGTCTGATTCTGGCCGAACCGCCCCTGCGATGGCTGGAGCCCGGAAAAAGCAGCAGAGGTGAACCGGTGGTTCGTCAGGCCACGAGCCCCGACTGGTAGGCGATCACGACCAGCTGCGCCCGGTCCCGCGCGCCGAGCTTGGTCATCGCCCGGCTGACGTGGGTGCGGGCCGTGGCCGGGCTGACGAAGAGCCGGCGGCCGATCTCCTCGTTGTTCAACCCCTCGCCGATGAGGGCCAGCACCTCGCGTTCCCGGTCCGTCAGGCTGGCAAGACCGGGAGGTCGCCGGTGCCCGAGGGGCTCCCGCTGCCCCCGGAGAGAGTCGATCACCCGGCGGGCGACGGATGGGGAGAGCAGGGACTCCCCGGCGGCTGCCAACCGCACCGCCCGCAGCAGGTCGGACGGGTCGGCGTCCTTGATCAGGAAGCCCGCGGCCCCCGATCGCAGCGCGTCGAACACGTACTCGTCGGACTCGAAGGTGGTCAGCACCACCACCCGGACCGAGGCCAGGGCGGGATCGGCCGCGATCTGGCGGAGCGCCTCGATGCCGTCCAGCACCGGCATCCGGATGTCCATCAAGATGACGTCCGGGGGCATCCGGCGCACCAGCTGGAGTGCCTCTCGCCCATCCTCCGCCTCCCAGCTCAGCTCGAGGTCGTCCTCGGACTCGATCAGCACCCGGAGCCCCAACCGGATCAGCTGCTGGTCGTCGGCGATGCCGACGGTGATCGTCATCGCCGCGGTCGCCGGCCGTCGACCGGAAGCTCGGCGTGGACAGCGAAGCCGCCTTCGGGCCGGGGTCCCACACTGACGCTGCCGCCGACCGTGCGAGCGCGCTCCCGGATCCCAGCGATGCCGCTGCCCTCGACGAAGCCCTCGTCAGCAGTGGGTTCCCCGTCGTCGATCACCTCCACCACCAGGACCGGCCCCCGGCGGACGAGGGCGACCGTGATCGACGCCTCGGGCGATGCGTGCCGCACCACGTTGGTCAGGCCCTCCTGCGCAATCCGCAGGGCGGCGTGCTCCACCGCCGGCGACACGGGCGCCCACCCCCGGGCCGGGTGCTCGAACCGAACGCTCCGACCCGCGGCCTGGAGGGCGGCGACCAGGCCGGTGAGGGTGACCAGGCCAGGCGAGCCGGCGAACGGGTCGCCGGAGCCGGGGGGACGGCCACCGTGCAACGGCTCTGCGCGGAGGGTCGCGAGCGTGCTGCTCAGCTCGGCCAGGGCCGTCTTGCTGGTGGTCCGGATCGCCTCCAGCGAGCGACCCATCTGCTCGGGTCGCTTCTCGAGGACATGCAGGGCGACGCCGGCCTGCATGTTGATCACCGCCAGGCTGTGACCCACCACGTCGTGCACTTCGCGGGCGATCCGGAGGCGTTCCTCGTAGGCGGCCCGCCGGCGGTCCGCGGCACGGTCCTGCAGCTCGGCGTCGTGGCGTGCGACCAGGACGAGGGTGACCAGCCCCGGCAGGACGATGCCGGCGGTGCCCAGCACGACCACCGCGTAGAGACCCGGGTCGGTCAGCCCCGCGTAGGGCTGAGTCCAGAAGCCCGCCGACAGCATCAGCGGCAGCGCGAGCGTCAGCGGGACCCACTGCCGCAAGGGCAGCCGGGTGGTCAGGGTCTGCACCACCAGGGCCGGGGCCAGCAGGACCGGCCCGTAGTGGCCACCGGCCAGCAGGAACGCGGTCACCGCCGCCACGACCACGGCGTAGGACGTCCGCGGCCGGCTGCGGCGCAGCGCCAGGCCCGTCACCAGGACCAGCGTGATGCCGACCAGGGACCAGTTGAGCGGGGGCAGGGACGGCTCAGGCTGGCGCGGACCGCCGTGTCGCGGGCCCATCTGCCCGGGGTGCCGCTCGCCGAGCTCAGGTACCCGGCTGCTGGCCAGCGTGAGGCCACCGACGACCAGGGCGAGCAGCAGGTCCACGCCGCATCGCAGCTGGGGCCTGGTCATCCGCTCACTCTCGATCTGCTCCTGCGCCGCGGGCGGCGGGCTGATCCAGCCTAGGTCACGGCACCGGGCCCTGTCGTACGTCAGACGACGCAGCGGACCTACGCCTGGCAACGTAGCCGAGAATCATCCCGGCAACCGATGCAGAGCCCGCGGCGCCGGGCCAGGATGGACCCATGCCGACACCGCTGCTGGTACCGCTCGATTTCCACAGGCACCACGACTTCCACGACGGCGGACCCTTCTTCCCCTTCCTGGGAGTCTCGATGTTCCTCGTCCTGCTGGTCGCCCTCACCCTCGCCGCCCTCTACCTGTACCGCAGCGGGCGGCTCGCCTCGCTGGTCGGGCCCGCCCGGCCGGCGCCCGAGGACGAGGCGAAGCGGATCCTTGCCGACCGGTTCGCCCGCGGCGACCTCTCCTCGGAGGAGTTCATGGAGCGCGCCAGCATCCTGAACTGGACGCCCGGCAGCGACTCATGGCCCGCCCAGACCCGCCGCCGGGTCAAGGGGTAGCTGGGGCCGTCCTGCCGGGACGGCAGCGCGTGGAGCTGCCCGAGAGCTGGCTGCGCGACCAGGCCGAACGGCTGGTCGAGGTGCCCGGTGTGGTGGCGGTGATGCTGGGTGGCAGCCGCGCCCGCGGTGAGCACAGCCCCGACTCCGACACCGATCTGGGCCTCTACTACCGCCCTCCCCTGGACGTCGTCGGCCTGCGGGTGCTGGCTCGGGAGGTGGCGGGGCCGGACGCCGAGCTGACGGAGGTCGGCGCGTGGGGTCCATGGGTGGATGGGGGCGGCTGGCTGCAGGTGGGCGGCGCAGCAGTCGACTGGCTGTACCGCGACGTGGACCGGGTCCGCGCGGCCTGGGAGGACGCTCGGCGGGGTCGGTACCGCTTCCATGCCCAGGTCGGCCATCCGTTGGGCGTGCCCGACTTCGCCTACGCCGGGGAGGTTGCGCTCGGTGTCGTGCTGGCCGACCCGAGCGGGCTCCTGAGCCGGCTGCAGCAGGAGACCCGCCGGTACCCTCCCGCGCTGTCCGAGGCGCTCGTCTCCGGGTTGTGGGAGGCGGACTTCCTGCTTGCGGCCGCCCGCAAGGCCGCCCGCCGCGGTGACACCGCCTACCTGGCGGGCTGCCTGTTCCGGGTCGTCGGCGTCTGCGTGCACGCGCTGCACGGTCACGCGGGGCGCTGGCTGGTCAACGAGAAGGGTGCGGTCCGGTCAGCCGCTCGACTGCCCGGCGCCCCGCCGGGTTTCGCCGAGGAGGTCGGGCTGCTGCTCGGCGGGCTCGGCACGAGCCCGGACCAGCTCCGCGGGGCGGTCGAGCACGCCGCCTCCCTCGTCGCGACCACAGTCTCGGCGACGGCCTCCGACCCCTCGTTTTAAGGGTCCTGGACCCGTCCCCTTTGGGGTGAGCGCCGCCGCGGATCGTCCCTACGCTGAAAGGACTTCTCGTCGTCGTCCTCGGGGGACTCATGAGCACTGGCTCCAAGGTTGTCACGCTGCGGTCCCGCCTCGCGGCGCCCGACGGGGTCCCGGCGGCCGGTGACCTTGCCCGGCGCGTGCCGCGCTCCGCCGCCTGGCTCCTGACCGGCATGGCGGCGGCGGCGGTCGTGGTCGCGGTCGGCATCCTGGGCGGAGCCGGTGAGCTCCGCGGCGACCCGGCCGGCCTGCTCGACCCGGGGCTGCTGGTCCGGGTCGGCCTGCCGGTGGCCCGCACCCTGCAGGACCTGGCGGCGTCGTTGACGATCGGTCTGCTCGTCCTCGCCGTCTGGGCGGTGGCACCGGAGTCCGGGTCATCGGACGACCGCCTGACGGGGTCGCGAGCGGCCATGGTCCGCGTCGCGTCGGTCAGCGTGGGCGCCTGGCTGCTCTCGGCCACGGCCGTCCTGGTGTTCACCGTGGCCGATGTGGCGGGCCTGCGGCTGGACGCACCGACCTTCAGCGCGACCGTGCTCGGCTTCGTGACCCAGGTGGAGCTCGGTCGGGCTCTCTGGGTCAGCCTGCTGCTGGTGGTGGCGGTCGCCGTCCTCACCGTGCTCTCGGCTCGGGTGACCTGCGCGGCCTGGGCGGCTGGCGTCGCCCTTGTGGCACTGCTGCCCCTCGCGCTGACCGGGCACGCCTCCGGCTCGGGCGACCACCAGAACTCGGCGAGCAGCCTCGCGCTGCACCTGGTCACGGTGACCCTCTGGGTCGGCGGGCTGACCGCGCTGCTGCTGATGGCACGCCGGCTGGGGGCCCAGCTGCCGGCCGTCGTGCGTCGCTACTCCACCCTCGCGGGCTGGTGCTTCGCCCTCGTGGCGCTCTCCGGCGTGGTGAACGCCGCCCTGCGGCTGGGTTCGCTGTCGAAGCTGACCACCCTGTACGGGGTGCTGGCGCTGGCCAAGGTCGCTGCCCTGGGTCTGCTGGGGCTGGCGGGCTGGCGGCACCGGAGGGCCATCCTCCCCCGCCTCGAGCAGAGCCGGGGCCGACGGGCGTTCCTCCGGCTGGCCGGCGTCGAGCTGCTCGTGATGGGCGCGACGATGGGGCTGGCCGTGGCGCTGTCGCGGAGTGCGGCCCCGACCGCCGCGCACCCCCCTGCTCACACCCCGGCCGAGCTGCTCGGCTACGTCCCCCCGCCGCTCACCCCGGCCAGCTACCTGACCGAGTTCTACCCTGACCTGCTCTGGCTGCTGGCGGCGCTCGCTGCGCTCGCGTGGTACCTCCGCGCCGTGGTGAGGTTGCGCCGGCAGGGCCAGGCCTGGCCGCTGGCGCGCACCCTGGCGTGGCTGGCCGGCTGCCTCGCCCTGACCGCGGCCACCAGCGGCGGCGTCGCCGTCTACGCCCGGACCAGTTTTAGCGCGCACATGGTGCAGCACCTCAGCCTGATGTTGGCCGTGCCCCTGCTCCTGGTGCTCGGCGCCCCGCTCACCCTGGCGCTGCGGACCCTTCCCAGCCGACCCGACGGCAGCGTCGGGCTGCGCGAGACCCTGGTCATGGTGCTGCACTCGCGTCCCCTCGCCGTGCTCCGCGACCCGGTGGCGGCCGCTGGGCTGCTCGCCGGCGGCTTCATCGCCTTCTACTACGTGACCGGTGCGTTCCAGCTCGCCCTGTTCACCCACACCGGTCACGTGCTGATGACCGTCTACTTCCTCGCGGCGGGCTGCTTGTTCGTCTGGGTCCTGCTCGGCGCTGACCAGGACCGGGCCCGCTCCGCCTACCCGCTGCAGATCCGGCTGCTGACCCTGACGCTGACGAGCATCCTGCTGGCGATCTTCGGCCTCACCCTGCAGCGGTCGACCACCGTCCTGGCAGCCCGCTGGTGGGGGGCACTGGGACAGGAGGATGTCGGCGCCCTGCTCCAGGACCAGCGCCTCGGCGGTCAGCTCGTCTGGGTGACCGGAATCGTGCTCCTCGTGGTCGCCGGTGCCGCCTTCACTCGACACGGCCTGCGCCAGACCCGCGGCGGTGGCTCCCTCGGCAGCGCCGGCGCCCAGCCAGCGTCCGCGGAGTCGGTCGAGAAGGCCCCCGCACTGGCCGGTGGGGGCACGTCCCGGCCATGACCAGACGACCGGTGGCTGGGGCCACGCCGGACCGCTCCGCGTTGGAGGGCACTCCCCCGACGACGGGGTGGACCCGGCTGCTGAGGGCCGGTGTGTTCGGCACGGCGTCGCTGCTGCTCGCCGGGCTGGCTCACGTCCTCGGCGGCGGCGGGCGTCCCGACCTGGGACTGGGACTGTTGCTCGTCGCGGCGACCGGCACGGTCGCGGTCGTGCTGACCGCACGACGCTGCGGGCTCCCGCTACTGCTTCCGACTCTCGGGGCCGAGCAGCTGACCCTGCACGCGCTGCTCACCGATGGCGGCTCGATGAGCTGTGCCGCCATGCCCGCGGTTCACGGTGGCGCGATGGCGTGTGCCCCCGTCGCCGCAGCGGCACCGCACGGGAGCACGGTCTCCACCTGGCTCATGTTCGGCAGCCACGCGCTGGCCACCGTGGTCACCGCATGGCTGCTGGCCCGGGGCGAGGCCGCCGTCTGGCGCCTCGCCGAACGTCTCGTCCGCGCCGCGCTGCCGACCGTGACACGCTGGCCGTCCCTGGCGCTCACCGGGACCGGCGGCCCGCTGCCGGCGCCGGTCGTATCCCCGCACCGGGCGGACCCGCCGCCCCGGGGACCACCGGCCTGTCTGCCGGCTGTCGGCTGACCGCTCTCTGCTGAGGCGGCTGCCGTCCGCCGTCCCGAAACGTAGGGTCGGCCCCAAGGGGACCGGCAGGTCAGCACCAGCCGTCGCGCCTGACAACGCGACCTTGTCATCGTCAAAGGAACTCCCATGCCTTCAGTCCGCTCGTCTTCGATCTCGACAGCCCGGCGTCGCTTCGCCGCTGTCACCGTGCTCTCCGTCGGCCTGCTCGGCGCGACGGCTGTCGCGGCGCAGGCCCACGTGAGCGTCCATGCCGACAGCACGGCTACGGGCTCGTTCAGCCAGATCACCTTCCGGGTGCCCAACGAGTCACCCACCAGCGGCACCGTCAAGCTGCAGGTCCAGCTCCCCCAGGACGACCCCTTCCCGTTCGTCAGCGCGAAGCCGGTCCCGGGCTGGAAGGTCACCGTCAAGCAGGCGCCGCTGCCCGAGCCCGTCGAGGAGGAGGGCACCACGATCACCAAGGCGGCCCGCACCGTCACCTGGACCGCGGACGAGGGGACGCAGATCGCCCCCGGCGAGTACCAGGAGTTCTCCATCTCTGCCGGCCCGCTGCCGGAGCCCAAGGAGCTGACGCTGCCCGCCGTCCAGACCTACTCCGACGGGAAGGTGGTCACGTGGGACGAGCCGATGCCCGCCGGCGGTGAGGAGCCGGAGCACCCGGTGCCGACCTTCGAGGTGGTCGCCGCTGAGGGCGAGGGTCACACGCACGGTGAGCCTGCTGGGGCGGCCAGCGCCGCACCCGCGGCCGGCCCGGCGGCCGCGGCCACCGTCAGCAGCGGGTCCGACACGACGGCCCGTGCGCTCGCCGGGGCCGCCCTCCTCGTCGGTCTCGTCGCCGGTGCGGTCGGCGCCCTCGGGCTCAGCCGTGCTGCCCGTCGCTAGAACCTCCGGGGACGGCGGCCGCGCCGCCGACCGGCGGGCAGCGGGACGACGCGTGCCCGCGGTGTGGCCGGTCCTGGCCTGCCTGCTCGGGGCGATGGTCATGCTGGCCGTGACCGCCGCCCCGGCGGCGGCACACGACGCCCTGGTCTCCAGCGCTCCTGCCGACGGTGCCAGGGTCGCCCACGCACCGACGCGGATCGTGCTGACGTTCGACCAGCCTGCGCTCGCGCTCGGGACGGCTGTCGTCGTGACCAGCTCGGCCGGTCAACAGATCCAAGCCGGAGCTCCGCGCCTGGTCGACAACACCGTCACCCAGCCGCTGCAGCCGGGGGCGCCCGCCGGCCCCTACACCGTCCTCTGGCGCGTCACCTCCGCTGACGGGCACCCCATCTCGGGGCGGTTCACCTTCCAGGCCACCGCTGCGTCCACCGAGCGGGCGGACGGCCCGTCGACCCTGCCACCGGCGCCGGACGCACCGGTCCAGGATCCGGCCGGCACCGGCGGCGGAGTGCTCTGGCTCGGCCTGCTGGCCGGCCTGGCCGCGGTTGCCGTCGTCCTCGTCCTGCTACGACGCGCCACCGAGCGCCGGGCACCGTAGATTGGCTCTGGGCGTGGCTTCACGGTGGGACTGCTGGGCTTCGCCCGAGGACAACGCGGTCAGGGGGCGCCGTGAGCAGAGCCAATGACCTCATCGCCGGCCGGTACCGCTTGGTGCACCGGGTGGGCGCCGGGGGAATGGGAGTGGTCTGGGAGGCTCGGGACGAGCGGCTAGACCGGCCCGTGGCGGTCAAGCTGCTGCGGTCGGTGCTCGAGGTGAGCGAGGATGCGGCGGAGCTGGCGAACAGCCGGGCCATGCGGGAGGCGCGGATCACCGCGCGTCTCGACCATCCCCACGCCGTGTCCCTGCTGGACGTGGTCGACGACGACGGCAGGCCCTGCCTGGTGATGGAGCTCGTGCCGTCGGTGTCGCTCGCCGTCCTGATCAAGGGGCTCGAGGTGCTGTCCGTCCAGGAGGCCACCCGGCTCGGGGTCGAGGTGGGTTCCGCGCTGGCGGCGGCGCACCAGCTCGGCATCGTGCACGGTGACGTCAAGCCGGCCAACATCTTGATCGGCGACGACGGCGGCGCCAGGATCAGCGACTTCGGCATCTCCAACGCCGTCGACGAGGTGACGCCCGGCCTGTCCGACATGGTGCACGGGACCCCAGCCTTCCTCGCCCCCGAGGTGGCGCGCGGCGGCCGGCCCGGCTTCGCCTCCGACGTCTTCGGCCTCGGCGCCACCCTGTACACCTCGGTCGAGGGCGTCCCGCCGTTCGGCAACGACCCGGACCCGCTGGAGCTGATGCGCCGCGTCGCGGCCGGCCACATCGAGCCGCCACGGGTCGCGGGCGAGCTGCGGCCGTTGCTGCTCCGGATGCTGGCCGCCGACCCCGTGAACCGGCCCTCGATGGCGCAGGTCGTCTCCGGCCTGACCACTCTCAGCGGTCGGGAGACGGCGCCGGCGGGGCGGCTGGTCGGCCCGCCGGCTGCACCCGTCGCCGGGCTCGCGTCCCCACCCAGCACCGCGGCAGCCTCCGCCGAGCCGGCCGGGCCGCCGGCGACCGAGCACAGGGGTCGCCGCGCCGCGACACCGGCCACCGCCGCTGCCGCCGTCGCGACTCTGCTGAGCCTGGCAATCCTGGCCGTCGCCCTGCTGCCCGCGCTCACCACGCGAGGAGACTCCCCCGCCCGCCCGGTCACGCCTCCCCCGAAGCTGCCGCTGTACACGAGCAGCACGTTCACGGTGCCGTTCGACGTGGCAGCGCCCACCTGGGTGACGCCCCAACCGACGGTCGACGAGCCGGAGTTCGTCACGTGGAAGGCGCCGGAGGTCGGAGTGCGGTTCCTGCTGCCGACCACTGTCTACCCGCCAGGTCGCCGGGGTCCGGCCGCCCCACCCCGGAACTACCTGGCCTACCTGCTGGACCAGACCAGCCGCGGTGCCCGGATCAGCGACCAGCGCTCCACGCAGGTGGGCGGCCGGCCGGCGGTGCTGCTGACCGCCACCGCCAACCGGCGGCTGTCCGGTGCGGTCGGCTGTTCGCGGGCGACGCTCCCGGCTCCAAGGTGCTTCGGACTTCGGCCCGAGCGCCGGCTGCGCCTCGCGGTCGTCGACGTGGACGGCCGGACCCTGCTGATCTGGCTGCGCAACGACCGCGCCACCGGTTTCCGGGAGCAGAGCCGGTTGTTCGAGGAGATGCTGGCCACCGTCCACTTCCGCTGAGCACCGCTCGGCCGGCGGACCGCGGACACCCGGGCCGCCACCTCGCCGTACCCTCGGCGTCATGCTGCCGCCGGTCGTCTCCTGGGAGTGGGTCCAGGCCCATCCGGACTGTGTGCTGGCCGACGTCCGTTGGTACCTGGACGGCCGGCCCGGACGCCCCGGGTACGAGGCCGGGCACCTGCCCGGCGCCGTCTTCGTCGACCTGGACCGCTGGTTGGCCGCGCCAGCCAGCCCCGACGCCGGTAGGCACCCGCTGCCCGATCCCCAGGTGTTCGCGCGAGGGATGGCCGAGCTGGGGGTGGCCGACACCGACACGGTCGTCGCCTACGACGACGCCGGCGGCGTGATCGCCGCCCGTCTGGTCTGGCTGCTCCGGGTCACCGGGCACGAGGCCGCACTGCTCGACGGCGGTCTGACCGCCTACGAGGGGCCCCTGGAGCGCGAGATCCGGCCGCGTCCCCCGGCCTCCTTCACCCCGCGTGCCTGGCCGGCCGACCGCCTGGCCGACATCGACGACGCGGTCGACCCCGGCCAGGTCGTGCTCGACGCCCGCGACGCCGTCCGGTTCCGGGGCGAGCAGGAGCCGGTCGACCCCCGTGCCGGACACATCCCCGGCGCCCGGAACGTCCCCTGCCGCACCAACCTCGACCCCAGCGGGCGTCTCCTGCCTGCCGACGAGCTGCGGCGGCGGTTCCGTGCCGCCGGGGTCGATGACGACGCCTCGGTGATCTCCTACTGCGGATCGGGCGTCACCGCCTGCCACAACCTGCTCTCCCTGGAGGTGGCGGGTTTCCGACCCGGGCGGCTCTACCCGGGATCGTGGTCCGCCTACAGCCACGCCCCCGGGCGCCCCGTAGCCGTCGGCGACTGAGCAGCCCCGGCCGCTCCTCTCTCAGCCGGTGTGCGCGAAGCGTTCCCAGGCGGCCTGCCGGGTCATCCCGAGCGCAGCCCCGATCCGAGCCCAGGACGCCTCGCGACGCCGGGCCTCGGTCACCCACTGCTCGAGTGCCGCCTCCACCTGGTCGGCTGACTCCGCGATCAGCGGCAGCCGGCCGAGCAGGGCCTCATCCGACAGCGCCGACCACGACGGAACGTCGGGCTCGGTCCGGCCGCTCCCGGGCTGAGGGGGCGCCCCCAGGATCTCGACGCAGAGGCTGACGCACTCGTCGCAGATGAAGCTGCCGGGCCCGGCCACGATCTTCGCGACCTCGGCCTCGGGCTTGAGGCAGAACGAGCAACGGTGAGATATCGGGGACATAGAGCAAGTGTCAGGCGCTTCCTGACAACATGTCAAGATCGTCCTGACACCGGTCCCCCCGGCGTCGCCTCCTGGAGGCGTGGTTCGCGGTACAAAGAGCTCACAGGTTGGCTGGCTACCGTGTCCGGGTCGGAGGTCCTGACCCCCAAGCGGGACCTTCGACCCTCTCGCGAAAAGCTGTCGCTGCCAGGTCGACCCGCTCAGTTCTGCCGCCCCCGACGGTCAAAGCTGTGACACGCAGACATGGGAGGCAGCAATGGACAGTGGAGACAGCCACAGGGTGACCGGGCTCCGGACGGTGGCGGTACCCGTCAGCGACCAGGACCGAGCCCTTCGGTTCTACACCGAGGTGCTCGGCCTGAGCACCCGGTTGGACGCGGAGGTCGAGCAGCTCGGCGGTCGCTGGATCGAGGTGGTCCCCGAGGGTGCCGACACGTCCATCGCGCTGGTCCCCGCCCGCAGCGGTCACCCGACGGGCGTCGACACCGGGATCCGGCTCACCACACCCGACGCCGCCGCTCTGCACCAGGAGCTGGCCGGCCGCGGTGTCGAGGTGGGCGAGCTGCTGCACTGGCGCGGCGCGCCGCCGATGTTTCTGTTCACCGATCCGGATGGCAACACGCTGGAGGTCGTCGGATCAGCACGCCCACCGAGCTGAGGAGAGCCCTCGGCAAGGGCGAGGGCGACACGGTTGACGTGCACCTCAGCCGACGGCTCAGCTGAACTGCCGTCAACGGGCATCCGGGGGCCGGTTCCCGACGGCCGCCAGCAGCTGGGCGTGCGCCACGAGGTCGACGGGCCGGTGCAGGACCTCGGTGCTGGCGGGGAAACGCCCAACGAGTTGCCGCCCTTCCAGTCCGTCGCCGGGCGGATCGGCCGAGGGGTGAAGCCGCCGGCGCAGAGCATGGCTCTCCTTCGCGGGGATCGGGACGGCGGTCGGCACACTGCTGCCCACCCGGCCGGCTTCAAGACTCAGCTGCCGAGGGCCCTGCGGAGCGTGTCGGCGAAGCCCGACGGATCGGCCATGAACCCCGCGTGGTCGCCCGGAAAGACCACCGGCGGCGTGCCGAGTCGCTCGGCCAGGGCAACGGCGGAGCGCGGCGCCAGCTCCTGCCGGGAGGTCGCCCCCAGACCGATCAGCACCCGGGGTGCACCGGACCGCAGCGCCGCGATGTCCGGCCGGTAGCGGGTGAACGGCTTCAGCATCCGCAGGAAGAACAGTGCGCCGTCGGCCTCCGCCTTCGCCGACGGCGCCGGGGGCGGTTCACCACTCCCCCGGTCCTCAGCTCCGCTACCGGCCTCGTCGCTCTCCGCAGCGTCGCCCCGGCCGGGGGGCGGCCAGCTGGTGGGCGGCACCCCCGCCTCAGTCACCGGACCGTTGTGCACGACGAGGGAGACGAACGCCGCCCACGCCGCAGCCGAACCCCCCGCCCGGTAGGCGTCCTCGACGCGGTCGATGGCAGCCCGGACAGGGGCGGCGTCAGGCAGCAGCTCGGTGACCGGCGGCTCGTGCGCCACCAGCGTGCCGACCCTGTCGGGGTAGCGGGTGGCAAAGGCGAGGCCGGCGACCGCACCACCGCTGCTGCCGAACACGTCGGCCGGTCCGCCCCCCAGCGCGTCCAGAAGGTGGGCGAGGTCGTCCGCCTCGATCTCGGGTGTCACGTCGAGCGACTCGTCGTCCACGGTGCTCAGGCCGAGCCCGTGCGGGTCGTAGGTGACGACGGTGTGCTCGGCGGCGAGCAGATCGGCCAGCGGGGCGAACGGGCCGCTGGTCATCGGCTGGCCGATCACCAACAGGAGAGGCCCGGAGCCCCGGACCTCGTAGAACAGATTGCCGCCCGGGACGTCGAGGCGTCGTGTCACCAGCTGTGCGGTCATCGGGGGTCTCCGTCGGGAAGTGGTCGGTGCAGGTTAGACCTCGACCGTGACCGGAAGTCATCGGCGGGACGTAGGGGCGACACACCCATCGGTGCCACGAGCAGGAGCGGCCTCGTCTGCGAGGATCCGACTCGTGTTTCCCGGGCAAGCAGGCAGCCGCGCCCCCGTGAGGACGGACAACGGCGAAGGAGCCGAACAGTGACCGAAGCACGGCAAGTCCTGGCCGACCGGATCCGCGCAGCCTTGCCCGCGGACCGCCCCGTCCGCGAAGTGTCGATGTTCGGCGGCCTGTCGTTCATGGTGGACAACAGCATGGTGGCCGCGGCCGGCCGCGACGGTGACCTGCTCGTCCGCATCGACCCCGCAAGCAGCGAGGAGCTGCTGGCCGTTTCGGGTGCCAGACCCGCCGTGATGGGGGCCGACCGGCCCATGGGACCGGGCTGGATCAGCGTCTCCCGGGACGGGCTGACCACGGACGAGCAACTCGCTTTCTGGCTGCAGGTCGCACTGGATCACCTCGACAGGTCGCGGCAGCAACGCGAGGGCTGACGTGGCCATCTGCCGTCGGCAAGATTCCGGGCCGGCCGGCCGATGACTTCCCGGCACGGCCCGCGTCCATAGGTACCAAGCACCCCGACGAAGGGATTCAGTCATGCCTCGCAAGGTCACCGCCCACCTGTTCAGCTCGGTCAACGGCGTTGTCGAGAGCCCGAACCTGTGGCAGTTCGATGCCTTCGGTCCCGAGGAGGGCCAGCTGATGGGCCAGGTCATCGCTCCGGTGACCGACGTGGTCATCGGCCGCAGACTCTGGCAGGAGTGGTCGGAGTTCTGGCCCGGCGCCGACGACCCGTTCGGGCAGTTCATCAACCCGGTCCGGAAGCACGTCGTCACCTCGACCCTGTCCGGCGACCTGCCGTGGAACAGCACGGCGATCAACGGCGATCCGGTGGACTACGTGAGGCACCTCGGCCAGCAGGAGGGCGGAGACATCTCGGTCGCCGGTGGGGTCGACACCGTGCGGTCCTTGTTCTTGGCGGGTGTGATCGATGAGCTGCTGCTGACCATGCACCCGGTGGTGACGAACGAGGGGCGCCGGCTGTTCGACGAGAGCGTGCCGACCACCCGTCTGTCGCTCGAGCGGGCCGTGGGGACCAGCGTGGGCAACGCCCTCCTGACCTACTCGCTCCGCTCGACCGACTGAGCACCCGGTCGAGCGCCTCGTGCTCGAGATCGAGTCCGTTGGGGGCGACGCAGCCCTGGGTTCTGCGCAAGCATGACGCCATGAGCAACCTGAGTGGACAGCAAGTCGCCGACGAAGCGCTCGCGGGGTGGGTGAACCTGGTGGGTGGTCTGCAGACCAGGATCCCGACCGGGAGCTTCGCCACCGGACTGACGGTGGTCAACGCGATCGGTGCAGCGGCCGAGGAGATGGACCACCACCCCGACCTGGACCTGCGCTACGGCCACCTGGACGTGCGGCTGAGCAGCCACGACACCCACGGAATCACGAAGCGGGACATCCGCCTGGCACGCCGGATCTCCACCATCGCCGCCGATGCCGGGCTGCACCTCGAGGCCGGCAGCCTGTCCCGGCTCGAGCTCGCCTTGGACGCCCCTGCTTTCGAGAAGGTCCTGCCGTTCTGGGCGGCGGTGCTCGGGCTGGACGCCGTCGTACCGGAGGCCGGTGACGAGCTGCGAGACCCCTCGGGCGTGCTGCCGACCGTGTGGTTCCAGCGGTCCGGCCGCGAGACCGACCGGCAGCGCTGGCACCCGGACGTGTGGCTGGACCCCGACGCGGTCCAGGCCCGGATCGATGCCGCCCTCGCGGCCGGCGGCAGCCTGGTGAGTGACGAGGAGGCTCCGAGCTTCTGGGTGCTCGCCGACTCCGACGGCAACCGTGTCTGCCTGTGCACCTGGCAGGACCGGGACTGACCCGTTCTCGGCCGCCGGGACAGATGATTTCACGATCCACAGATGGCAAGGGGAAGGACAGCATGACCAGCTCCGACGGCCCGACGGTGATGCCTGCCGCCTTCCTCGGCCACGGCAACCCGATGAACGCGCTCGACGACAACCGGTACACCCAGGCCTGGCGGGCCTTCGGTGCTGCCGTGCCCCGGCCCCGCGCGATCCTGGTCGTGTCGGCCCACTGGTACATCAACGCGACCGCCGTGACCGCCATGCCGCGTCCGCGCACCATCCACGACTTCTACGGCTTTCCCCAACCTCTGTTCGACGTGGAGTACCCCGCACCCGGACTACCGGGGTTCGCCGAGGAGGTGAGCGAGATCGTCAAGCCGACCTGGGTGGGCGCCGACATCGACAGCTGGGGCATCGACCACGGCACCTGGTCCGTCCTCTGCCACGCGTTCCCGCGCGCCGACATCCCCGTGGTTCAGCTGAGCATCAACGCCGACCGCGACTTCGACTACCACCTTCGACTGGGTGCCCAGCTGGCGCCGCTGCGGCAGCAAGGGGTGTTGATCATCGGCAGCGGCAACATCGTGCACAACCTCGGCGGGATGACCGCCGCTCGCCCCGACAGCGGCTTCGACTGGGCGCAGCGCTTCGACGAGCGCGCCCGCGAGACGATGACCAGCCGGCCGACCGAGGCTCCCGGGTTGCGGAGCGACCGCGACTTCCCCGTCGCCGTGCCGACCCCCGACCACTTCATCCCGCTGCTCTACCTCGCCGGGCTGGCCGGAGAGAGCAACGACGACGCCGAGCTCCTGGTCGACGGCTACGCCTACGGCTCGCTGAGCATGACCGCCTACACCCTCGGCCTGCAGTGCGCGGGTGCGGGCGACGGCGTCACTCCCGCAGCCGCCCTGCCCGACGACGTCCCGGCGAACAACACCAATCTCTGAACGGCGTGCGCCGGCGGGGACGCCGCCGGTCGCACGGCCGCCGAGGTCAGACCGTGGCAGGAAGGCTGCGGCGCGCCCAGTCGAACGAGATCTGGTGCGACTCGCGCCGGGAGTCCATGCTCGGCTCGTCGACCTCGATCATGTAGTCGCCGTCGTAGTCGTCGGGGATGGCCGCCACCACCGCGTCGAAGTCGACGATCCCCAGCCCCGGCTCGGCCCAGAGCCGCTTGGTCGCCTGCAGCTGCTGGTAGCTCAGGTCGTGCTGCACCCCGTCGCCGGTCAGGTAGTCGGGGAAGCAGTCCTTGATGTGGATGCCCCCGATCCGGTCGGCGTACCGGGCGATGAACGGCGCCGGGTCGATCCCGGCCCAGCGCAGGTGGCCGGTGTCGGGGCCGAACCCGATGACATCGGGGCCCAGCTCGTCCAGCAGCTGCACGATCTCCCGCTCGGTCTCGAACACCCCGCCCACGTGCGAGTGGTGCAGGGGCCGGAGCCCCTCCGACTGCAGCACCTGGCAGACGATGCCGCAGTTCTCGATCGCCAGGGCCAACCGGTCAGGGTTGAAGTCGGCACCCACAGCCGGGTGCTCCCGCCGCGCCGGGATGGCCATCGACGAGATCATCGTGCGGTCCAGCCCCAGCTCGACCTGGATGGCGGCAAAGGCCTTGGCTCGCTCGACCTCCTCGGAGATGTCGATCGTCTCGTCGAACGGCGAGCTGAACAGGCTCAGCGCGGGAGCCAGGCCGTACCCACTGATCCAGTCCAGATACTCCGCCGCCGTCATCCCCTCCGGAACGTCAGCCTTGACGGCGGTGAAGCCGATGGCCGCGAAGTCGGTGAACGCCTGGTCGAAGACCTCCTTGGTCTTGCCGTCCCGAGCCCAGTACGGGATGGGGTTGGCGGCGATCCGCGGCCGGCGCGAGCTGGCGGGGCTGCCGGTGCCGGGCCCGGCGCCGAGGCCCGCGCTCGTCACAGCGCCACCGGCTTTCCGGTCCGGGCCGACTCATAGACGCCGGTGATGATGCTGATCGCCTGCCGGTTGGTGGCCAGGTCGACCCGCAGCGGTTCGGTGCCCGCCAGCGCCGCCAGGAAGTTCTGGTACTGGAACCGGTGCGCGTCGGAGAGCTGCCCCGGGTTGCTGCCGGCGGTCGCGCCGCCCACCTCGCCGGTCGTGTAGTCCTCCACCTGGTTGACCGAGGTGGACTTGCTGCCCATCATCTTCTCCTCGATGCCCGACCCCGCCGGGGTGAGGTGGACAAAGACCAGCTGGTCGTTGTCGATGACGACCGAGCCCTTGTCACCGTGGACCTGCAGCCGGGCGCTGAGGCCCGGGTAGGCGGCGGTGGTGGCGTGCAGCACACCGAGCGCGCCGCTCTCGAACCGGACCACCCCCACGGCCGCGTCCTCGACCTCGATCCGCTCGTGCGCGAGGGTGCCGGTGTAGGCGAACACCTCCACCGGGCGCCCCATTGTGGCCACCAGCAGGTCGACGGTGTGCACCCCCTGGTTCATCAGGGCACCCCCGCCGTCGAGCTCCCAGGTACCGCGCCAGTCCCCGGAGTCGTAGTAGCTCTGCCCCCGCCACCAGTCGACCGAGGCGATCCCGGTGGTGAGCCGGCCCAGCTCGCCGCGGGCGATCGCCTCGACCGCGACCTCGGTGGAGTGGTCGAAGCGGTGCTGGGAGATCACGGTGACGAGGGTGCCGGCGCGCTGCTGGGCGGCGATGATCTCGTCGGTCCGGGCGACCGTGGTCTCGGCCGGCTTCTCGATGATGACGTGCTTCCCGGCGTCGAGGGCCTCGATGGCGACCACGCCGTGCAGGCCGGTCGGGGTGCAGACCACGACCACATCGACATCGACGGCGCGAAGCGCCTCGGCCAATGACGCGAAGACCTTGCCGCCACGTTCGGCCGCGAGCTTCTCGGCGCGCTCGAGCACCGGGTCGACGACGGCGACCAGCTCGATCTGGTCAGCGAGCTCGGTGATGACCTTGCCGTGCTGCGCGCCGATCACGCCGGCGCCCACGAGGGCGAAGCGCAACCGGTCGGAGGAGGTGGACTGTGTGCTCATGTGTACTCGATCTGCTCCGTCTTGAGGATGTCGGTGAAGGCCTTCCAGGCCCGGGTGAACAGCTCCGGGCCGGAGAACCCGCCCAGGGCATTGGTGTTGGCCAGGTGCGGCTCGAGGGAGAAGAACCCGTCGAAGCCGTCCTGGCGGAGGTGCCGGATGGTGGTGGCCACCTCGCCGTCGCCCTCCCCGGCCGGCACCACCGTGCCGTCGGCCGCCAGGGCGTCCTTGATCTGGATGTACTCCAGGTGCGGACGGAGCAGGGCATAGCCGTCGGAGAACGGCTTCACCCCGACCTGGACGAAGTTGGCCGGGTCCCAGGCCAGCCGGAGCCGCGGCGAGCCGACCGAGGTGACGATGTCGAGACAGCGTTCGGGGAGGTCGCCGTAGATCTCCTTCTCGTTCTCGTGCAGCAGGGTCACCCCGGCCCGCTCGGCGACCGCGGCCAGCGCCCGCATCCGGTCGAGGACCTCCAGCCGGTGATCGGCCGGGTCGGCTCCCGGGCGAAGGAAGAACGAGAAGATCCGGATGTAGGGGGCGCCGAGCCGGGTGGCGACGTCGGCGGCGTGCCGCATCCGGTCCAGGTGCGGGCCGAACGGCTCGTCGATGAAGATCTTGCCGATCGGGGAACCGATGCTGGAGACCTGCAGCCCGTACGCGGCCAGCGTCGACTGCAGCTGCTCGAGCTGGTCGGCGTCGAGGTCGAGGATGTTCCTCCCCCAGGCGCTGCGGACCTCGAGGTACCGCAACCCGAGACCCGAGGCGACCCTGCACTGCTCGTCGAAGTCGTCGGCGATCTCGTCAGAGAACCCTGACAGCGTCCACATCCGCCCATCCTCCTTCCTTGAGGTTGACCCCATTCAGCCACCGCGGGAACGACCCCGGCCAGTTGTTGCCGTAAGTTGTCTGGGATGGGTTCCGGTGTGGCGACGCCCCCTCCCGGGAGGCCGCCGTCGATCTACGACGTGGCGGCCGCGGCGGGCGTCGCCCCGTCGACGGTGTCCCGGGCGCTCTCCAAGCCGGGCCGGGTCAGCTTCCAGACAGCCGAGCACGTGCGCCAGGTCGCGGCGCAGCTGGGCTACCGCACCGGGACCCGGCAGCGCAGTCTGGAGGGGTCGCCGACCTCGATGCTCGCGATGGTCGTCGCCGACATCACCAACCCGGTGTTCTTCGGCATGATCCGCGGCGCCGAGCGGACCGCGATGCACGCCGGGTACACCCTGCTGCTGGTCGAGACCCAGGAGTCGGAGGCGGCAGAGCGCGCCCTGCTGGAGCGGGTCCGTCCCTCCGTCGACGGCATCATCCTCACCTCCTCCCGGATGTCGGACGCGGTGATCCGCACCCTCGCCAAGACCGCCCCGATCGTGGTGCTGAACCGCCTGGTCGACCAGGTGCCCTCAGTCGCCAGCGACAACGTGAAGGCGGTGAAGCGTGCGGTCGAGCACCTGGCCGACGCCGGCCATCGCAGCCTCACCTACCTGGCGGGGCCGGAGGCGTCCTGGGCGGACGGGATGCGCTGGCGGGGGCTGCTGGAGGCCGGTCACGAGCTGGACATCAAGGTGCGGCGGATCGGCCCGCAGCTCCCCACGCTGGGGGGCGGCCGGCAGGCTGCGGAACGCTGGCTGACCGCCCCCAGCACGGGCGTGGTGGCGTACAACGACCTGGTGGCGATCGGCTTCATCCAGGCGGTTCAGGAGCGCGGGATCGAGGTGCCGGGGCAGGTCAGCGTCGTCGGCTTCGACAACATCCGGGAAGCCGAGCTGATCCAGCCGGCGCTCACCACGATCGCGTCGCCGCTGCGGAGTCTCGGCTCGGCGGCGGTCAACCACCTGCTCAAGACGGCGGTCCTGCCCACCCAGCGTCAGGGCGACTCGGTGGTGCTGCCGGCGCGGGTGGTGGTGCGGCACTCCAGCGGGCAGGCACCGAAGTCCTGATCCACGCCCGCCCGACCAACCCGCCGTGGGCGGGTCGATGACAACTCCCGGCAACCCGTGTCGTGGCCGGCCGCCCGTCGGCGAGGATGACCCCATGTCCTCCGTTGCTGCAGGTCTGAGCTTGCACCCTCACCGCCTCCTCCCCCCCGACCCCGGCGTCCGTCGCCTGGCCGAGCAGCTCTACGGCGGCGTGGCCGACCTGCCGGTGATCTCGCCGCACGGGCACGTGCCGCCGTCGTGGCTGGCGCTCGACACGCCCTTTCGCGACCCGACCTCGCTGCTGATCACCCCCGACCACTACGTGAACCGGCTGCTGCACGCGCATGGCGTGTCCCTGGGCGAGCTCGGAGTCGGGCGGCAGGAGCTGACCGAGGCCGACTCCCGGGCGGCCTTCCGGCTGCTCTGCTCGAACTGGGACATCTACCGCGGGACGCCCGTCCGGTACTGGCTGGACGCCCAGCTGGCCGACATCTTCGGGGTCACCGTCCGGCCGAGCGCCGCCACCGCCGACGCCATCTACGACCAGGTCGCCGACTGCCTGACCCGACCGGAGTTCCGACCCCGGGCCCTGTACGAGCGGTTCCGGATCGAGCTGCTGGCCACCACCGACGACCCGTGCGACGACCTCGGCTACCACGAGCAGCTGGCCGAGGACCCGACCTGGACCAGCCGGGTCGTCCCCACCTTCCGGCCCGACCGCTACCTGGAGCCGGCAAGCCCCACCTGGAACAGTGACGTCGACCGGCTCGCCGAGGTGTCGGGCATCGAGACCGGTGACTATGCCGGCTTCCTCGCCGCGTTGGAGGACCGCCGCCGCTACTTCAAGGACCATGGCGCCGTTTCCTCCGACCACAGCCACACCGACGCCCGCACCGACATCCTGGCGGAGGCCGACGCCGCCCACCTGTACACGCTGGCGCGGAAGGGCGAGATCAGCCCGACCGAGGCGACCGCGCTCCGCCGGCACCTGGTGTCGGAGATGGCCCGGATGGCCTGTGACGACGGCCTCGTGATGACGCTGCACCCCGGCGTCCGGCGGAACCACCACCAGCCCACCTTCGAGGCCTACGGCAGCGACGTCGGCGCCGACATCCCGCTGCGGGTCGAGTTCACCGACGCCCTGCGGCCGCTACTGGGCCGGTACGGCACCCACCCCAACTTCCAGCTCGTCCTGTTCACCCTCGACGAGACCACCTTCTCCACCGAGATCGGGCCGCTGGCCGGGTTCTACCCGTCGGTGTTCGCGGGGGCGCCCTGGTGGTTCCTCGACGCCCCCGACGCCATCCGCCGCTACCGGGCCGCGATCACCGAGTCGGCCGGCTTCGCCAAGACCTCGGGCTTCATCGACGACACCCGCGCCTTCTGCTCCATCCCGGCACGGCACGACATGTCCCGCCGCCTCGACGCCGGCTTCGTCGCTCAGCTGGTCGCCGAGCACCGGCTGGACGAGGACGAGGCCGATGAGGTGCTGCACGACCTGGTCGTCGGCAACCCGCGACGGGCGTTCAAGCTGTGACCGACACCCGGCTGGCGGCCCTGTCCCGCGCGCTTCCGGGCACCCCCAGGACCGCGCCCGTGCGGATCGTGCACCTCGGCGTAGGCAACTTCCACCGGGCGCACCAGGCCTGGTACACCCAGCACGCTCCCGACGCCGCCGGCTGGGGCATCGCCGCCTTCTCCGGCCGCCGGCCGGCCGCGGCGGCGGCGCTGGCCCCGCAGGACGGGTTGTACACGCTGATCACCCGATCGACGGACGGGGACGAGTTCGAGGTCGTCGGGTCACTCTCGGCGGTCCATCCGGCCTCCGACCACGAGCAGTACCTGGACTACCTGCGCCGACCCGACGTCGCCGTGCTGACCATCACCGTCACCGAGGCCGGCTACCTCCGGGGCCCCGACGGTGGGCTCGCCGCCACTGACGAGCTGGACGCCGACCTCGCCAGCTTGCGCGCCGACCCCAGCCGGGCCGTGGCGAGCCTCCCCGCGAAGCTGGTCGCCGGGCTCCTCGCGCGGCGGACGGCGGGTGCCGGGCCGATCACCCTGCTGTCCTGCGACAACCTGCCCGACAACGGGGAGGTGACACGGAGGGTGACCCTCGAGTTCGCCGCGCGCCTCGACGAGGACCTGGCGCGCTGGGTGGAGCGGACCGTCGACTTCGCCTCCTCCATGGTGGACCGGATCACCCCCGCCACCACCGAGGGCGACCGCCAGCTGGTCGCCGAGCACCAGGGCTACCTGGACGCCGCTCCCGTGGCCACCGAGCCCTTCAGCGAGTGGGTGATCAGCGGTGCCTTCCCGGCCGGGCGGCCGGCCTGGGAGGACGCCGGGGCCACCCTCGTCGACGACGTGGCTCCGTTCGAGCAGCGCAAGCTGTGGCTGCTCAACGGGTCGCACTCGCTGCTCGCCTACACCGGCAGCGTCCGCGGCCACACGTCCATCGACGAGGCGATCGGCGACCCTGCCTGCCGGGACTGGGTCGAGCAGTTCTGGGACGAGGCCGAGCGGCACCTGCTGCTCCAGGGGGACGCCATCCGCGACTACCGCAACGCCCTGATCACCCGCTTCAGCAACCCGCGGATCCGGCACCGGCTCGCCCAGATCGCTGCCGACGGCTCGATCAAGCTGCCGGTCCGGATCCTCCCGACCCTGAGGGCCGAACGTGCCGCGGGCCGCGTCCCCCTCGGCTGCGCGACAGCGCTGGCCGGCTGGATCCTGCACCTGCGCGAGGAGGCCGTGCCGGTGACCGACCCCCGGGCGGAGGAGTACCGGCAGGCCGCGGCGCATCCCGATCTCCACCGGGCGGTGGTCGACGTGGTCTCCCTGCTGGACGCCGCGCTGGCGGACGACCAGCCGCTGCTCGCCACGGTCACCGACCAGGCCAGAGCCGTGCCGACCCCCTGAGGCGCCGAGACCCGTGACGGCCCCAGGAGGCGTGGCGATCCCGGCGTCGTCACCGATGACGGCGCCAGCCCTGGTCTGAAGCGTCCCGGTCGTCGTGCTGTACTTCCTGTTCCAGCGCTACCTCGTCGGCGGCCTCACCGCCGGCGGGGTGAAGTAGACCCACGAAGGAGAAGAGCTTTGGCTACGGCAGCCGTGATCGGGTGCGGGGACGTCTCGGTCGTACACCTCGAAGCGATCGAGGCGCTTCCGGACACCCATCTCGTCGCGATCTGCGACACCGACCCGACCACGGCTGCCGCGGCCGCCGAGCGGCACGGCGTCCCTGCGTTCGCCGACCATCGCCAGCTCCTCGAGGCGGTGCGACCGGACGTGGTGCACATCACCACCCCGCACCACCAGCACGCCCCGGTGGCGGTGGACTGCCTCGCCGCCGGGGTCAACGTGCTCCTCGAGAAGCCCCTGGCCCACAACCTCGAGGACGCCCAGCGCATCCTCGCCGCGGCCGAGGAGCATCCGGACACCAAGATCGGCGTCTGCTTCCAGAACCGGTACAACGCCGCCGTCCAGGCGGTGCGCACGTTGCTGGACTCGGGCCGGCTCGGCGCCGTGACCGGCAGCGCCGCCACGGTGCTCTGGCACCGAACCCCCGCCTACTACCAGGCCAAGCCGTGGCGTGGACGGCGGGAGCAGAGCGGCGGCGGGGTGCTGATCAACCAGGCCATCCACACCCTCGACCTCGTCCAGTGGCTGGTCGGCGAGGTGACCGAGGTGGCCGGTCGCGCCGGCACCTACAGCCTCGACGGCGTGATCGACGTGGAGGACACGGCGCAGCTTGTCCTCCGCCACGTCGGGAACGCCCGCAGCGTCTTCTTCGCCACCGTCGCCAACACCGTCGACGCACCCGTCACCCTGGACCTGACCGCCGAGAACGCGACGCTGCACCTGCGGAGGGACCTCACGGTGGCGTGGGCCGACGGTCGCACCGAGGTCGTCGCCGAACGGTCCGCGACGAGT
The DNA here is from genome assembly GCA_045806705.1 of Friedmanniella sp. Taxonomy (GTDB): domain Bacteria; phylum Actinomycetota; class Actinomycetes; order Propionibacteriales; family Propionibacteriaceae; genus Microlunatus. Next base: position 4,676 of record JBJMIS010000078.1, on the reverse strand, counting down.
GCGGGGCGGTCCTACTGGGGGGCCTCCCACCAGCTGCTCATCGCCGACTTCTATGCCCGCCTCGGCGATCCGGAGCCCTTCTGGATCAGCCCTCGAGAGGCTCAGAAGACGCTGCGGATCCTGCACGACCTCTACCAGCTGAGCGCCTAGCTGTCTGCGGTGAAGCTCACCACGCAGTCACCGGGAAAGTGACCACTCGCGGACTGCGGAGAGGCGACACGCCGAGTGCAGACCCGGCCGCGAGTCATGAGGGGGCGATTTCCGGCGTCGAAGGGGATCAGCCGGGGCCAGTGCCGCGAGAGATCACCAGGTCGGTCACGACACCCAGCCGACGGCGGCGGAGCGCCCGGACCCCGGCCACGAGCAGAGTGAGCAGGACGACCGCGGGCACGTACTCCCATCCCCCGGCCAGCACCGCCATGGCGCCGGCGGCGTTGAACGACCCGTGCAGGATTCCCACCGCGAGGACGCTGCCCTTGGTGTCGACGAGCAGCATGCCGGCGAGGTAGCGGAAGAACGGCAGCGCCACCAGCAGCCAGGCCCAGGTGACGAGGACGTCATGGGAGCTCGTGCCCGCCCAGCCGGCGTTCTCCCAGGCCAGCGGCAGGTGTATCAGGAAGAACGGGACCGCGGTCAGCAGCGAGCCGACGAGCAGCCCGTGCCGGCTCATCAAGCGCACCTGGACGAACCCCGACCAGGCCAGCTCCTCCCAGAGGTTCGCCGTGAGGGCGCTGAAGGCGAGGATGATGACATACCAGAGCGCGATGTCGCCCCACCCCTTGGCGGGCGCGACGAGGGTGCCTGCCGCGGCGGCGACCCCCACGGTCAGCACCGGCATGGCGACCAGGATGAGCAGCCAGCGCGGCATCCCGATGCGCCAGCGGATCAGCCCGGCCAGCAGCCGGCCGACCCCGGCCCGCCCCTCGAGCCACGCCGTCAGCAGCACCGCTGTGCCGGGCAGGATCAGCAGCTCGGCGGCCTTGCCGGGAAAGATGTCCCTGCCGGTGAGGACCAGCGCCATCTGCAGCGAGACGCTGAGACCGATCACCACGACACAGAGCGTGAGGACGGGCCGGCGAGCGACCAGGCCACGGAAAGCGCCAGGGTGCGCACCCGTGATCGCTGGCGTGGTGGGACCCCTCATCCTGACTCCTCGAGCTGACGCGGTGCTCACGCGGCCCCCCGAACCCGCCGGCCGCCGTGCGGTCCGGAGGCCGCCCTCCCCTGCGCAACCCTCGTCCCATTGGAAGCGTGGCGGCTGGCGTCACCCCGGGTCAATGGCGGCGTGCGGAGTGCCGCCAACGGCACGGGGTTCTGGCCGGAGAGGGCCACGGCGGCGCCGGGAGCGCTACGCTGCCCGGGCGGGTCTGTCGCGCCCAGGACGGCGCCGCTGCAGGCAACGACGCCGGCCGGAGGCTGATCGATGAGCAGACCCACCATCCTCACCGTCGACGACGACGAGCTGGTGTCGGCCGCGATCTCGCGCGACCTGCGGAGCCGCTACGGGGGTGACTACCGCATCGTCCGGGCGACGTCGGGGGCCCAGGCACTGGCCGCCCTGACCAAGCTCGCGCTCCGCAACCAGCCGGTGGCGCTGATCGCCGCCGACCAGCGGATGCCTCAGATGACCGGCATCGAGCTGCTGCAGCAGGCCAGGGCGCAGGCCGACGGCGCGAAGTCGCTGCTGCTCACCGCCTACGCCGACACCGACGTCGCCATCAAGGCGATCAACGACATCGGGCTGGACTACTACCTGCTCAAGCCCTGGGACCCGCCTGAGGAGCGGCTCTTTCCCGTCATCGACGACCTGCTGGGCGACTGGCGGCAGGCCAACCCCGAGCACACGTCGGATCTCCGGGTGGTCGGGCACCGGTGGTCGGACCGCAGCTATGAGGTGAAGACGTTCCTGGCTCGCAACCACGTCCCCTACGTCTGGTTCGACCTGGACCGCGACGGTGAGGCCGTGCGGCTCAGCACGCTCGCCCAGGCGACGCCGGCGGACCTGCCCCTGGTGCTTCTTCCCGAGGGGGACCCGCTCCGGTCACCGACGACCGTTGCCCTGGCCGGGGCGCTCGGCCTGCGGACCACCGCGAACCAGCCGCTCTACGACGTGTGCATCGTGGGCGGCGGGCCGGCCGGCCTCGCAGCAGCCGTCTACGCCGCCTCGGAAGGGCTCAGCACCGTGATCGTCGAGCGCGAGGCACCCGGCGGGCAGGCCGGGCAGAGCGCGGCGATCGAGAACTATCTGGGTTTCCCGAAGGGCCTCAGCGGTTCCGACCTGTCCCAGCGAGCGGTCGCGCAGGTGTCGCGCTTCGGTGCAGAGCTGGTGCTGGCGCGCGAGGTGGTGGGCTTCGAGACCCGGGGGCCGGTGCGGGCCGCACTCCTGGAGGGGGCAGGCGCGATCGAGTCGCGGGCACTGATCGTGGCCACCGGCGTCTCCTACCGCCGCCTCGACGCCGCCGGCCTCGACGAGCTGACGGGTCGCGGTGTCTACTACGGCGCCACCGCCAGCGAGGCCAGCCAGTGCCAGGGCGACGACGTCTACGTTGTAGGGGCGGCCAACTCGGCCGGCCAGGCGGTGCTCAACCTCGCCCGCTACGCGGCGCGGGCGGTGCTGGTGGTCCGGGCGGCAAGGCTCGACGACACGATGTCGCGCTACCTGATCGACAAGATCACCTCGACCGACAACATCGAGGTCCGCTTCCGGAGCGAGGTGGTGGCCTGCCGGGGGGACGGGCACCTGGAGGCGCTGACCCTCGCGGACCGCGACTCCGGCGTCCGGGAGGAGGTCGCGGCGAGCTGGCTCTTCGTCTTCATCGGCGCTTCGCCGCACACCGAGTGGCTGGGCACTCAGGTGGCCCGGGACGAGAAGGGCTTCGTGGTCACCGGCCAGGACCTGCTGGCCCCGCACCGCGCCTCCGGCTGGCCGCTGGCGCGGGCACCCTTCGGGCTCGAGACCAGCGTGCCCGGCGTGTTCGCCGCCGGGGACGTGCGGCTCGACTCGATGAAGCGGGTGGCCTCCGCGGTCGGTGAGGGCGCGATGACGGTCTACCTCGTGCACCGCTACCTCGCCACGATCTGATGCTCACTGCTGACCTCCGCCCGCTGAGCCTGTTCGACGGCCTGACCGACGAGCAGCTCGCCGAGCTCATCCTGGCCGGCACCGAGGTGCCGATCGAGCCGGGCGTCGAGCTCTTCCACGAGGGCGAGCACGCCGACTTCTGGTGGGTGCTGGTCGACGGCGCCATCGACCTCGTCCGCCACGTCGGCCGCGAGGACACCGTGGTCGCCAGGATGGACGTGCCGGGCCGCTGGGCCGGCGGCTTCCGCGCCTGGGACGAGCACGGCGTCTACCTCGCCTCAGGTCGAGGAGCCGTGCCGGGACGGGTGCTGCGGGTGCCGGCGACCGCGCTCCGGGAACGGTCCAGCGCCTGGTTCCCGTTCGCCGGCCACCTGATCCAGGGCCTGTACACCACCGCCCGCACCATCGAGGCCACGGTCCGGCAGCGGGAGTCACTGGTCACCCTCGGCACGCTCGCCGCGGGACTGGCCCACGAGCTCAACAACCCGGCGGCCGCCGCCGCGAGAGCGGTCGGCGCCCTCGAGGTCGCCACACAGACGCTGCTCTCCTCGCTGCGTCGGCTTGCCGACGGCGACCTCTCGGGTCCCCAGCTCGTCGCGCTCGACGACCTCCGCCGCGAGGCCCGTCCGCAGGCCGTGGAGCTGGATCCGGTGGACCGGGCTGACGCGGAGGACCTGCTGACGGACTGGCTGGTCGCCCACGGCGTCGAACGGGACTGGAGCATCGCTCCGTCGCTGGCCGCTGCGGGGCTCGACGTGGCCTGGTGCGAGCAGGTGGCGACCCTGGTCCCCGACGCCGCCGTGGAGCCGGCACTGGAATGGTTGGCGAGCACGTTCGCGGCCGGCGCCCTGCTGTCGGAGGTCAAGGAGTCGACGCGGCGGGTCTCGGAGCTGGTGGGTGCCGTCCGGTCCTACTCCCAGATGGACCGTGGGTCGCTGCAGCGGCTGGACGTGCGGGACGGCCTGGAGAGCACCCTGGTGATGCTGGGCCACAAGCTCCGGGCTGGCGTGACGGTGACGCGGGCGTACGGATCCGACGTCCCGCTGATCGAGTCCTACGCCGGCGAGCTCAACCAGGTGTGGACCAACCTCATCGACAACGCCGTCGATGCGATGGACGGTCACGGCACCCTGAGCATCCGTGCGAGGCGTGCGGGCCACATGGTCGAGGTCGAGGTCGAGGATGACGGGCCGGGCATCCCAACGGAGAACCTCGCGAAGCTGTTCGACATGTTCTTCACGACCAAGCCGCCTGGTGAGGGCACCGGGCTCGGGCTCGCGATATCCCGGAACATCGTGGTCAAGAGGCACCACGGCGAGCTTGCCGTCGAGTCGGCACCCGGTCGAACCCGGTTCGCCGTTCGGTTGCCTCCGGACGTCGTTGCGACCGACGAGTTCCGGCAGGACTGACCATGGCCAAGCCCGTCATCTTGACCGTCGACGACGAACCAGACGTGCTGGACACGATCGCGCGTGACCTTCGAGCGAGATATCGGGACGACTTTCGCGTCGTGAAAGCCGGGTCGGGCCGTGAGGCGCTCGACGCGGTCGTCGAGTTCGCCCGGCGCGGCACACCGGTCGCCCTGCTCCTCGTC
>JBJMIS010000077.1:0-4747 GCA_045806705.1 Friedmanniella sp. | reverse complement strand
ACCATGGTGAGGTCGGCGCCGTTCAGCAGCGGGGCCACCGGAGCGAGTGCGGTCCCGGGCTGGGAGAAGCGCTCCTCCAGCCGCCCCGCGGTGTGCACGTCCCCGGCGAAGGCGAGGGTGACCGGGCCCTCCGGCGGCGGGGTGGGAGCCGGAGCGGACGTGGACGACGGCACGGTAGCCGTGCCCGACGCGCGACCGGTGGCGCCGCCCTCTGCTCCCATCGAGCAGCCGACGAGCGCCAGGGCCACCAACGGGACCAGGCGCCGTGCCACGGCGGCGACCCTAGCGCGGCCAGCGGCGACCGCCCGTGCGCAGACCGTGATCGGAAGACGCGCTCCTCGTCTACTCCCGGGGAAGCGAGGCCAGCATCAGGGCCTGACCCGGTCGGCAGTGGCCGGTCCGCGCTGGGCGAGATCCCTTGCGCATCAGCTGCAGCACTACAGAGACCTAAGTGTGGGTTTCAGGATGGTCCGAGACCGAGCCTGAGTAATGGGGCAGGAAGCCTGGCCGGCAGCGTGGGCGGGCGGCATCCACTTCAGGGGCCACCCGCAGAGCTACCGCAACTTCCACGGTCAGGTCTCTGTACACCGTTGACCTGTGGATCATCTCCACTCCTGGTGCGCATCACCGTCCACCTGGTGCGTCGGTGGTCAGCGGGTGCTGAGCCACACCGCCCGGTCGCCGGAGAAGGAGAAGGCCGGCTCGTAGATGAGCGCGTACTGACCCGGTGCACCAGCGGTGTTGTCGAAGCAGACGTCACGGGTCACGGCGCCGCCGGGTGCCGGCTCCCCGGAGCCGAGCAGGGTGTCGGTGCCGCCTATGATGGTGCCGCGGGCCACGCCGGCCGGATCCTGCAACGTCCAGTCGAGCCCGCCGTTGAAGGACACGGCGGCGTCACCGTTGTCGACGATGGTCACGGTGCTACACACCACCGGAGCGGAGCCGACCGCCTGGCCGTCATACAACGGAGTCGTCGTGATCTCGACATTGTTGAGGGTGATGGTCTGCCATGCCTCGGCGACGGTGTCCCTCTCTTGCTGCCCGGAAAAGGTCGGGCCAGCAGGTGTGTTAGCCGCGTCCTCCGCGGCATCGCTGCTAACCGAGCCGCCCGAGGGGTCGTTCCCGCCGCCGGACACGGCTGAGATGAGGATCATCGCCAGGATGATCGCCAGGAGCCAGAACCAGACCCGCTTGTAGATCGGCTTCCTTTTGAGCTTGTGGCCCTCCGGGTCAGCGGGGTGCTCCGTTGGTGCGTGGGTCATGGAACAGGTGCCTCCATGGATTCGGTACTCCTGGGGCACGGTACCTGGCCCTCGGGTGGCAAACGGGTAACCGAGATCCTGCTGTGGGCGGAGAGGTCAGCGCTCGGGAGGTGGCAATCCGGCTGCGATGATCCGGATGTCGGCCAACCTCACCACGGTCAACCTCACCATGGAACATCACCGAACTGACCGCGCTGGTGAGGATCCGCCGGAAACGGGTGCAGTACCGCCCAGCACTGCTGGTCAGCTTCCACGCCAGCACGAGGCTCGACTTCGAACCGCTCCTATAACAGCCGCCCTTACCCAATGAGATTGCAGGGTGCATGACTTCAGGCGACAGCGGTGATGTACGCCAACTCGGGGTCGCCAAAGAAGCCCCGGACGATCTGCGGTAGGCGCTGCAGCCGGCGCAGGCGGGCGGTGACGACCGCCTTCATCTGCTCGGGTCCCCTCGGAGCGGCGGGGGCCACCCGGCGGCCAGCTGCTTGAGCGTCCGATCCTTGACTGGGCGCTCTGACCCAGCCGGGCCACCGCCATACCCCAGCCCCCGTCGGCCGCAACTCCACGGGCCATCTGCCGGCCACCAGTCTCGGGCTGCTGCTCATCGCCGACAAGGGCTACCCATCCGCTGAGCTCGACGACTACTTGCATCGGCAGGGCGCCGAGCTGCTGCGCCCGGCCTACAGCAGCTGGACACCCCGTCCGGGGCAGGCCCTGCTGGCGCCGATCCGCCTGTTCATCGAGTCGGTCTACGACACCCTCAAAGGCCAGTTCGACGTGGAGCTACACGGCGGACGCAGCCGGCCGGGAGTGACCGTCCGCATCGCCCAGCGCCTGGTCGGCCTCACCGCCGCCATCTGGCACAACCGCGTGGCAGTCGGAACGGCCCGCACCCGGCGTTGGAATCCAATCCGGAGCGCCGATGAGGCTCAAGGCCTGGCGGCCCGCGGCGGCGGCACTCTTGGTTTCGCCCTGCCCCTCTGCTCAGGCTGCGCCCGTCCTGCCGCGGCTGGCACGATGCCACCATGGCATCGACACGGGTGCCGGCCGGGCGCGGCGGCACGACATCCGTCCGACGACCGGACCGTCAGGCGCAGACGACCCGTCACGGTCAAGACGGCATCAGCGTGAGCCACGAGCCCCGGTACCAGACGGGCCGCCTGTACGAGATGGACTTCGACTGATACAGAGGCCGATGCTTTCGACGCGGGGGGTGGGCAACTGATGATTGTGCTTCTGTTCATTCTGTTCACGGCTCTAGTTCTGCTGGCGGCAGGCTTCCTGCTCGGGGTGTTTTGGCTGCGTGACGAGCACGCCCGGCTGACCGTGTTGCGCGAGGAAGTCAAGCGGAAGCCGTGACCATGCCGTAGCTGGCGCACGAAGTGACCCCGTCAGCCGGAGATCTTGGTGTGCCCAGCCAGCAGTACGGCTGTCTGAACCGCCGGTGAGCGTCCTCCCCATCGGCGGGTGAGAACCGGCGAACAGCGTGGATGTGGGACGATCAATCCCCGCCGCGTACCAGCCTACGCTGTTGAGGCGATTGCTCGCCCGGCAATTAGACCTCCGGGCAGCGGCCGCGGCCGGTGCCGGCACACCGCTCGCCTCTTGGGTCGAGTCACCACGGAGGGGGCCGCATGAAACGCACGACTGAACTGTCGCGCTGGGGCGCGGCCGCACTAGTAATCATCGCGCTGGTTGTGCTCGGCGCTGTCGCCATCACCGTGGCGAATCGGCCCTCGACCAACAGTTCTGGCGGCGCGGAGTTGCCTGACCCGAGTGATCCGCGCCTGTCGCTGACGGTGGACGCAGAACGCAAGCACCGCGCCGCCCAGATCACCTCGACCTTCGAGAACTCCACCCTCGAGCTGCAATACGACTATGTCGAGGACATCGGGGACCGACGGGGCATCACCGCCGGTAGAGCCGGGTTCACCTCCGCCACTGGCGATCTCCTCCTTCTGATCCGGCGCTACACCGAGGCCAAACCCGGCAACGTCCTCGAGACCTACATCCCGTCCCTGGAGGCTGTCAACGGCACGGACTCGCAGATGGGCCTGACCGGTTTCACCGACGCTTGGGCTGAAGCCGCCGAGGACCCTGACTTTCGGAGCCTGCAAGATCAGCTGGTGGACGAGCTGTACTTCTTCCCGGCCATGGCGATGGCCGCGGACCTGGGCATCGAGACACCGCTGGGGCAATTGATCATGTGGGACACGATGATTCAGCACGGAGCGGGCGGCGACGATGGCACCTGGGCGATCATCGAGGAAACACGGGATAACAAGGGGCCGATCGACCAGAGCGAATCCGCCTGGCTTGACGCCTTTCTCGACGCTCGACTCCGCCATCTGCTGGACATGTACCGAGACACGACGGAAAACGCTGACGCGTCCTCCAAATCCCGTGTCGACGCGCTGCGCTCACTGCTGCAGGAAGGCAACCTGGCCCTCGAGCCGCCGCTGACCTGGGAGGTCTACGGCGACAGGTTTCGACTGCCTGTCCGTGATGGTTAGGAGCGCTACGGTGAGGCGGCGGCTATACCGACCGGCTACTGCAGGCGCCCATAGCCGCGGGGTTGTAGCCGGCGAATGGGGGTCTTCGGATCAAGGGGTTCTCCGGCGGGTTCCTCGATCACCGTTCGACTCGACGTGGGCGTCGGCTGTGGCGTGAGCGTTGCGTCGAGTTCTGCCTGCGTGGGGTCGTTGCTGGCTTCGGGAGTAGCGGCAGGGTCGGGCACAGCGGCGTTTTCCTCCGCTGGAGGAGAGTTGTCGTCTGCCGCTACCGGAGGGGAGTCCTCCGTGCCGGGCGGGCCGTCTTGCTCGGTGTTCGACGAGGTGCTGGTGTCGCGCGTCAAACTTTTGGCAGGGCCCGTTGCTTGCTGGCCTGACCTGGCAAGGAGTCTGATCGTTCATGGCGAGACCGCCGGCGTTCCCGGCCGAGGAGAAGGTCCGGATCGTGCTGTCGATCCTGGCCGGTGAGGTCACCGTCGCCGCGGCCGCGCGCCGGGCGAAGGTATCCGAGCAGTCGGTCGGCAACTGAAAGCGGCAGTTCCTCGAATCCGGCCGGGCGGCCTGGTCGCCGGCAAGCCCGGGCCCTCCACCCGGGAGGCGCCGCTGGCGGCCGAGGCCGCCGAGCTGACCCAGGCCCTGGGTGAGGCCGCGGTCGAGCTGCGGGTGTGGAAGAAGTCCGCGGAGGGCCGGCTGGGCCCTGCGCGGACCTCGAGGTGATCCGCATCCAGGCGGGCATGCCGACCACGAGGTTCTGCGCTGTGATCGGCGTGCCCGAGCGCACCTGGCGTCGCCACCAGGCCCGGGCGCGAGCCAGGCAGCCGGTGAAGGGGCCGTGGCCGCGGCCGGCGCGGGAGCGTGTCCGCAACGCGGCCCGCCGGCACGCGCTGGCCCATCCGGCCTGGGACACCGCAGGGGTGTGGGCGATGTGCCGCCACGACCGGCACCGGGTCTCCCAGGCCACGGTGCTGCGGCTGC
>JBJMIS010000076.1:0-60989 GCA_045806705.1 Friedmanniella sp. | reverse complement strand
AGGCGCCGGCCACCGAGTCGATCGAGTAGTAGCCGGTGTTCTGCTTGGTCTCGAACCGGACGTCGTCGAACACGTAGAACTCTGCCTCGGGAGCGAAGAACGCGGTGTCGCCGATACCCGTCGAGGCCAGGTAGCTCTCGGCCTTCCGCGCGATGTTGCGCGGGTCGCGGCTGTACGGCTCCTTGGTCAGCGGGTCGTGCACGAAGAAGTTGAGGCACAGGGTCTTGGCGACGCGGAAGGGGTCGAGGTACGCGGTCGTCGGGTCCGGCATCAGGGCCATGTCGGACTCGTGGATCTTCTGGAAGCCGCGGATGGACGAGCCGTCGAAGGCCAGCCCGTCCTCGAAGACCTCCGGCCCGAAGGATCCTGCCGGAACGGTGAAGTGCTGCATGGTGCCGGGCAGGTCGCAGAAGCGGATGTCGACGATCTCGACGCCCTCATCCTTGATGTAGGCCAACAGGTCGTCGGCTCCTTGGAACATCGGTCCTCCGGTGAAGTAGGCAGGTGACGTGCTCGGCCGAGCACGCGCGTGTGACGTCCCGAGCTGGACGAGCGGACCCCGGGATGACTGCCACAGTCTGCGTGGAATCTAGGGAGGGGCGGTTACTCGGTCGTTCCGGGATTATTTCGGCACGGTAACAGACCTCGTCGGGAGGCTGTTCGGTTCCGCTCTGCCACCCTTGGGTCGCTGGGCGACGCGGCTAACCTCGAGGAGTGCCCGAGGTCCGAACCAGCTCCGCCGCGGGCGATGGCGTCTATCCGGGGGAGCGTCTCGGGCTGCCGCCCGACGGTCGGGGCTCGCTCGCGTCCTGGCGCTCACGGGTGGCGGCGCTGGTCCTCGACTGGGCCGCCTGCATGGCGGTCGCCGTCGGGTTCTTCGGGACTCCGGTCCTGACGGGCAGCGGGTGGCGCTCCTGGATGATCCTCAGCACGTTCTTCGCCGAGTCCACGGTGCTGTGCTGGCTGACGGGCGGCAGCTTCGGTCAGCTGATCTGCCGGATCGGGGTGATCCGGCTGGACCGCGTCCCGATCGGGCTGCCCCGCTCGGTGCTGCGCGCCGCGCTGGTGAGCCTCGCGCTCCCACCGCTGATCATCGGCCCCGACCGGCGCGGGCTGCAGGATCTGGCCGCCGGCACCGCTGTCGTGAACCGCCGCTGACTCTCACAGGATCGCACCCGGGTTCAGGATGCCCTTCGGGTCGAGCGCGTCCTTGACCCGCCGGGAGAGGGCCATCACGTCGTCCCCGAGCTGGGCCGGCAGGGCACCCTTCTTCGTCCGGCCGACTCCGTGCTCACCGGTGATGGTGCCGCCCAGGCTGAGGGCGAGCGTCATGATCTGCTCGAACGCCCGCTGGGACCGCGCGGCCGCCGCCGGGTCCGTCGGGTCGAAGACGATGATCGGGTGGGCGTTGCCGTCACCGGCATGGGCCACCACGGGTACCTCGACGTCGAGCGACTCGGCGATCTTGGCGATCCCGCCGACCAGCTCGGGCAGCAGCGGCACCGGCACCCCGACGTCCTCGAGCATCAGCGAGCCGCGAGCCTCGATGGCCGGGAACGCCAGCCGCCGGGCGGCGATGAACAGCTCGCCCTCCTCCGGGTCGTCGGTGACGAACACGTCTCCCGCTCCGGCGGCGACGCACGCCGCCTCGATCGCGACCACCTCCTCCGCGGCAGCTCCCGCCGGAGCGTCGGACTGGGCGATGAGCAGCGCGCCGGCCGTCCTGTCCAGGCCCATCGCGCGGTAGTCCTCCACGGCGTTGATCGAGGGGGAGTCCATCAGCTCGAGCATCGACGGCCGAAGCGTCCGGCCGATGGCCACGACGGCGTGGGCGGCAGCGGTCACGGTCGGGAAGCTCGCGACCAGGGTCGCCCGCGGCGGCTGCGCCGGGATAAGGCGGAGGATGGCGCGGGTGACGATGCCCAGCGTGCCCTCGCTGCCGACGAACAGCTTGAGCAGGTTGAGGCCGGCGACGTCCTTGATCCGCTTGCCGCCCAGGACGATCAGCGTGCCGTCGGCCAGCACGACGTCCAGGCCCAGCACGTAGTCGCTGGTGACCCCGTACTTGACGCAGCACAGGCCGCCCGCGTTGGTGGCCACGTTGCCGCCGATCGAGCAGATCTCGTACGACGACGGGTCGGGCGGGTACCACAGGCCGTGCCGCGCCGCCGCCGCCTTGACCTCGCTGTTCAGCGCACCGGCCTCGACGACAGCCACCCGGGTGTCGGCGTCGATCTCGACTTTCCGCATCTCCTCGAGGCTGACCACGATCCCGCCATCCAGCGCCGAGGCCCCGCTGGAGAGCCCGGTGCCGGCCCCCCGGGGCACCACCGGCACCCCATGCCGACTGGCCCAGCGGAGCGCCTCTTGCACGTCGCCGGCGCTCCGCGCCCGGACGACGGCCGAGGGCGTCCCGGCCGCCGGGTCGCGCGCCCAGTCATAGCGGTGGTTCTCACGGGTCACGGCGTCGGTGCGCACCACGTCCCCGAGGGTCGCCACCAGCTCGGCCAACGGCGTCGTTGCTGCCATGGGCTCAACCTACGACGATCGCCCGGCCGGTCCTGCTCACGCCCCGGCTGCGAAGGGCTCAGCCCGCCTGCTCTGCCGCCTCCAGCCAGGCGAGCTCGAGGTCGTCCTTCTCGGCGTCCAGCCGGTCGAGGTCGCGCTGCAGCCCCGACAGCCTGGCGTAGTCGCTCGCGGCGTCGACCATCTGGGCGTGCAGCCGCGCGATCCGCTCGTCGAGCTTGCTGAGCTGCTGCTCCACCCTGGCCAGCGTCTTCTTCGCCTGCCGCGCTTCAGTGGCGGAGGAGACGGTCGTCGCGCCACCGCTCCCGGTCGCGGGAGCCGACGCCGCGGCCGGCCGGCTCCGTCGGGACTCCAGGTACTGCTCCACGCCGCCGGGCAGCAGCACACAGCTGCCGTCGCCCATCAGCGCGTAGGTGACGTCGCAGACCCGTTCCAGGAAGTAGCGGTCGTGCGACACGACGACGAGGGTGCCCGGCCAGGAGTCGAGGTAGTCCTCGATCACCGTCAGGGTGTCGATGTCCAGGTCGTTGGTCGGCTCGTCGAGCAGCAGCACGTTCGGCTCGGCCAGCAGCAGCCGCAGGAACTGCAGCCGCCGGCGCTCACCTCCGGAGAGGTCGGAGAGCCGGGTGGTCAGCTTGTCACCGGTGAACCCGAAGTCCTCCAGCAGGCTGCTCGTCGACGCCTCCTTGCCGGACGCCAGCTGGGTGGAGCGTCGGAGCTCGTTGACCGAGTCCAGCACCCGCTCAGAGCCGCGGAGCTCGCTGACGTTCTGGGACAGATGGCCGAGCGCGAGGGTCCGCCCCCGCTTGACCCGCCCGGCATCCGGCTCGACCTCCCCGGTCAGCAGCCGGAGCAGGGAGGTCTTGCCGGCGCCGTTGACGCCGATCAGGCCGATCCGGTCGCCGGGACCGATCGACCAGCTGAGGTCACGGAGCAGGACGCGCCGGTTGTCGCCACTGCCGACGGCGAGATCGACGTGCTGCAGGTCGAAGACGTCCTTGCCCAGCCGGGAGACGGAGAACCGCTCCAGCTCCAGCCGGTCCCGCGGCGGCGGCTCGTCGGCGATCAGGGTGTTCGCCGCGTCGATCCGGAACTTGGGCTTGGAGGTCCGGGCCGGCGCGCCCCGACGCAGCCAGGCCAGCTCCTTGCGCAGCAGGTTCTTGCGCCGGGCGGCCATCCCGGCCGCCTGCCGGGCTCGTTCCGCGCGAGCCAGCACGTAGGCCGCGTAGCCCCCGTCGTAGGGGTCGACGACCCCGTCGTGCACCTCCCAGATCCGGGTGCAGATGGCGTCCAGGAACCAGCGGTCGTGGCTGACCACGAGCATGGCCGTGTCCCGGGCCTGCAGCGCCCGCAGGTGCTCGGCGAGCCAGGCCACCGCCTCCACATCCAGGTGGTTGGTCGGCTCGTCCAGCACCAGCAGGTCGTGGTCGGCCAGCATCAGCGCGACCAGGGCGGTCCGCCGCCGCTCGCCACCGCTGAGGGAGCTGACCGGGGCATCCAGGTCGACGTCAGCGAGCAGGTGCTCCACCACGGACCGGGTGGCCGCGTCCGCTGCCCAGACATGGTCCGGTCGGCCGCCGACGATGACGTCCCGCACGGTGCTCTCCGCCGAGAAGTCATCCGCCTGGTGGAGATAGCCGACCGAGACCGTCCCCGTCCGGGTGACCCGGCCGCCGTCCGGCTCCGTCAGCCCCGTCAGGATGCGGAGCAAGGTGGTTTTGCCGTCACCGTTGCGGCCCACCACCCCGATCACGTCACCACGGCCCAGACCTAGGCTGACGTCGTCCAGCAGGATCCGGGTGCCGAAGCTGATGCTGACGTGCTCGGCGTTGACCAGGTTGCTCATCGCGTGCACCAACCTGTTGACACGGCTCTGGCTCTCCTCGTGGGTCCGGCTCGGACCCTTGTTCTGTGATCGGCGGTCCGCGAGGCCAGGTCAGCGGCCGCGCATCGCCTGACGTGAGCCCTTCACCTGGCGAGCGCTGGTCGGCATCGGGCCCTTGGGCAGTGGCACCGGTGGCCGGACCGCGTCGAGGGCCCGCAGCCGCGCCCGCACGTCGGTGACCTGGTGCGGCTGCAGCGTCTTGGGCAGCTTGCGGATGTGGTCGGCCAGCTTGCCCAGTGGCACCTGGCCCTCCTTGTCACCCATCACGATCTGGTGCACGGTGACCCCGTACGCGACCCGCTCGTGCTTGCGCACCTCGCTGGCCAGCAGCTGCCGGACGCGGCCAGGCTCACCCTCGCCGATCAGGACGAGGCCACCGGGTCCGACGGTGCGGTGCACCACGTCGCGGCTCTTGTTCGCGGCGATCACGGGCGAGGACACCCACTGCTTCGGCAGCATCTGCAGTGCCACTTCGGCCGAGCCCGCCTGCCCGGCGTAGCGCCTGTACGTGGCCGCCTTGGCCCGGCGCACCAGCAGCAGCATGGCCAGCAGCACGCCGAGCAGCAGTCCCATCACGCTGAGGTAGATCGGGTGATCGGTGAGGACGCCGACCACGACGCCGACCACCAGCGGCACCAGCGCGGCGGCCAGCAGCACGTAGGGGAGCTGCCGGTCGTACTCGTGCGTCAGCTCGTACGCCCGCCGGATCTGCCGCAGCCGACCCATGTCGGCGGGATCGGTGCTCGCCTTGCGACGGGCCCGCTCGGCCTTCTTGGTGGCGCGCGCGTTCTGCTTCGCCTGCTTGGGGCTCAGAGCGGTCGCGGCGGCCGCCTTCGTGCGCGGTTGCTCTGCCATGTGGCCCTGCCTCTCGATGACGACGGTGCCCCCTCGGGCACCCGATTGTCCGCCCTTCGGGCGGTTCAGCCCAAAGCGCCGACCGGAGCGACGCCCTCCACCCCGTGCCGCGACTCCAGTGCCTGACGGTAGAGGCGGCCGGCGCGGTAGGAGGAGCGGACCAGTGGGCCGCTCATCACGCCCGCGAAGCCGATCTCGGTCGCCTCAGCGCTCAGCTCGACGAACTCCTCCGGCTTCACCCAGCGCTCGACCGGGTGGTGCCGAGGGGAGGGCCGCAGGTACTGGGTGATGGTGATCAGCTCGGTGCCCGCGGCGTGCAGGTCACGCAACGCCTCCGACACCTCGGCGCGGCTCTCGCCCATCCCGAGGATCAGGTTCGACTTGGTCACCAGACCCGCGTCCCGCGACGCCCGCAGCACGCCCAGCGAGCGCTCGTAGCGGAAACCGGGGCGGATCCGCTTGAAGATGCGGGGCACGGTCTCGACGTTGTGCGCGAAGACCTCCGGCCGGGTGCTGAACAGCTCGTGAAGGTAGTCCAGGTTGCCGGAGAAGTCCGGCGCCAGCATCTCCACCCCGGTGCCGGGGTTCAGCTCGTGGATCTTGCGGATCGTCTCGGCGTAGAGCCAGATGCCCTCGTCCGGGAGGTCGTCGCGGCAGACGCCCGTGACGGTCGCGTAGCGGAGGTTCATCTTCTGGATCGACTCCGCGACCCGGAGCGGCTCGCCCGCGTCGAAGTCGGCGGGCTTCCCGGTGTCGATCTGACAGAAGTCGCAGCGCCGGGTGCACTGGTCGCCGCCGATGAGGAAGGTGGCCTCCCGGTCCTCCCAGCACTCGAAGATGTTCGGGCAGCCAGCGGACTGGCAGACGGTGTGCAGCTCCTCCGACTTCACCATCTGCTGCAGCTCGCGGTACTCCGGCCCCATCCTCGCGGTCGTCTTGATCCAGGACGGCTTCTTCTCGATCGGCACAGAGGAGTTGCGGACTTCCAGGCGCAGCATCTTGCGCCCTTCCGGAGCGATGGTCACCGGCTCAGACTACCCGCCGTGCCGGCTGGGCTCAGTTCACGTCACGGCGCCGGAAGACCAGCGCGGTGGCCGCGATGACGACGGCCGTCAGCACCGCCCAGTAGACCGCGGCATGGGCGAAGCTGATTCTCCGCTCGAGGGTCGCACCGCCCTCGGCGAAGGGCTGGATGACCTCATAGGTCGAGCCGTGGCGCAGGAACGCGGTGAGGTTCGACTGCGGCAGCCAGGGTGGCAGCTCGCTCAGCGCCGGCACGGTGAACATCAGCGCCGACAGCACTCCCGAGACCACGACGTAGCCGAGGATGATGCCGAGCGCCGCGACCGTGTGCCGGGTGAGCAGGGCCAGGCAGGCACCCAGCACCGCGGCGACCATGGCGAGCACGACGGCGCGGCCGCTCATCGCCACCAGCGGGGGCACCCCGGTGACGACCCCGCCGTGCATCCGGACCAGCAGCGCCGTGAGCGCCAGGGTCAAGGCCAGCAGGACCGCGGCAGCGACCGCCGTCGCCGCCGCGAGGACCAACAGCTTCGCCGCCAGGACCGAGCCGCGACGCGGCACGAAGGTCAGCCAGTTCGCCATCGAGCCGGTGCTGACCTCGGCACCCAGCAGGGAGGCCCCCAGCAGGTAGCCGGTCAGCATCACCAGGACCGCGACGAGGTAGACCCCGACGTCGGCCATGGTGGCGAAGGACGCCGCCTGCGGCACGAGGTCGGACTCGACGGGCGCCGGGATGACGCATTGCTGCTCGCTGAGCCCCTCGTCCCGGCAGTCCTGCTCGTACTGCTGGTGGTTGGCCTCCCAGTCCTGCCGCGACTGCTCGTACTCCCGCTGCGCCGCCGCCACCTCCGCTCCACTCGGCGGGGTGACGGCCTCGTTCACGGCGAGCTGGAACAGGGCCACCGCGACGAGCAGCAGGATCGCGGCGAACAGCGTCATCCGGCGGCTGCGGAGCCGGAGCAGCTCGGCCCTGAGCAGGCGGGTCACGGGAGCTCCTCCCTGTCCGAAAGCGCACCAGGCGTTGAGATCGGTGGGGCGGGAGCGTGCCCCGGCCGGGCCGCCCCCAGGTGCTCCTCCGCGGTGAGCTCGAGGAACACCGACTCCAGATCCACCCGGACCGGAACCAGCTCGAAGACGAAGAGCTCCTGCTGCGCCAGCAGCCAGGTGATCTGAGCCGGGTCGAAGGCAGGCTGGTCACCGCTGCGCCGGACCTCCAGCCGTCCCTCGGGCAGGGTGGCCACGCTGAACCCTGCCGCGCCGAGCACCGCGGTCGCCCGATCGGAGTCGGCGACGCCGACCCGGACGGCCTGCCCCGCGGAGGTTGCCAGGATGTCGGTCACGTTGCCCTGGGCGAGCAGCCGGCCGCGGCCGATGATGGAGACGGTGTCGGCGACCTGCTGGACCTCGCTCAGGATGTGGCTCGAGACCAGGACGGTCTTGCCCCTGTCGGCCAGGCCGCGCATGGTGGCCCGGATCTCGTGGATGCCGGCCGGGTCGAGGCCGTTGGTGGGCTCGTCGAAGATGAGCAGGTCGGGGTCCTTGAGCAGGGTGGCGGCGATCGCCAGCCGCTGCTTCATCCCGAGGGAGTACTTGCGGAACGCGTCGCGGTCACGACCGAGCAGACCGACCTCGCCGAGAACCTCGTCAACCCGCGTCCGGGGCGCCCCGATGCCGGTGGCGAGCAGTTCGAGGTTGCGCCGCCCGGTGAAGGCGGGGAAGAACTTCGGTTGCTCCACGATCGCGCCGATGGCTCCGATCACCTCGCCCAGCCGCTCGGGGACGGGCTGGTCGAAGACCGCCATCTCCCCGGAGTCGGCCTTGATCAGCCCCAGCAGCATCCGGATAGTGGTGGTCTTGCCGGACCCGTTGGGACCGAGGAAGCCGTGCACGCCACCGCGCGGGACATGAAGATCCAGCCCCGCCACGGCGACGCTGCGACCTTGCCGGCTGCGGTAGGTCTTGCGCAGGCCGCGCGTCTCGACCGCCAGCGGTCGATCGCGGGCAGGTCCGGGTGGGGCGCCGACCGTCATCGCCGACCTCTCCTGGCAGGGGCTGCCCACGGTAGCGACGGGGAGACCTCCGGGCCCGGATTTCCCTGGCGTGTCAGCACTCCGTGGCCGCCGGATCCGGACGGCGAGGGGTCAGACGGCGCCGACCGTCAGCCCGTAGGTCACTGCCGGCGCGGTGGGGATGTCTGGTGACTGCTCGTACGGCTCGAAGGCGAGGGCCTCCTCCAGGTACGGGCGGAACCGGTGGGCAACCTCGGGGAGGCTCGGGGCCTCGCCGAGCTCAGCGGCCATGGAGGTGACGCCGACGTCGGTCAGGCCGCAGGGGACGATCCGGTCGAAACCGCTCATGTCGGGATCGACGTTGATGGCCAGCCCGTGCATCGTCGTGCCGGACGCGACCCGGACGCCGATGGCAGCGATCTTCCGTTCCGGACGGGCCGGTCCGGCACTGCTCCCGGGGTCGGCGGCGAGCCAGACCCCGGACCGCCCGCGCACCCGGCCGGTTCCCAGGCCGTACTCGGCGAAGAGCCGGATCATCGACTCCTCGAGCCGGCGGACGTAGTCGACGACCCCGACCCCAGCGGGCAGCCGGACGATCGGGTAGACGACGAGCTGCCCCGGGCCGTGCCAGGTGATCTTGCCGCCCCGGTCCACCTCCACCACCGGCACACTGCCGCCCACCGGCCGCTCATGCGGCTCCGTCCGCTTGCCGGCGGTGTACACCTCCGCGTGCTCCAGCACCAGCACGGTGTCGGGAGCGGAACCGGCCGCGACCTGTGCGTGCAGGCTGCGCTGCAGCTCCCAGGCCTGGCGGTAGTCGATCTGCTCGCTGCCCAGCCCGGGGTAGAGGAAGTCGAGGCTCATGCCGGAAGTGTAGGTGTCACCGGAAGGGCAGTTCTCAGCCGTGCAGCGCCCGCTCGATGGTGCTGGCGACGTCGGGGGCCGTGAAGACGTAGCCGGCCTCGGTCAGCCGTCGGGGGACGACGTAGGTGTCGCCGAGCAGCTGCCCGGAGAGCTCGCCCAGGGCCCTGCGCAGCACCGCACCCGGCACCTTGAGCAGTCGGGGCCGGTGCAGGGCTGCGGCGAGGGCATCGGTGAACTCGGCGTTGGTGGCGGGGACCGGGATCGTCAGGTTGTAGGGCCCGGCTGCGGTAGGGGTCCCGGCGGCCCAGCGGACCACCCCGAGATAGTCGTCCAGGCTGATCATCGGCATCCGCTGCCGGCCGCTGCCGAGGGTGCTGCCGAGCCCGGCCGACCAGGCCAGCTTCATCGGCACGAACGCGCCGCCGCTCCGATGCAGGACGGGGCTGGTGCGCAGGAACACCGTGCGCACCCCGGCCTCGAGCGCCGGTCGGGCCGCCGCCTCCCACTGCACCGCGACCTGAGCGAGGAAGTCGTCGGCCGGCGGACTGTCCTCCGTCCCGGGCTCCGCGCCCGAGACGCCGCCGTACCAGGAGATGCCGCTCGCCTGCAGCAGCACCGGAGCCGGTCCGGCCGCCGCACGTGCGGCCAGGGCCCGGGCGATGGTGCTGGTCGTGGCCACCCGCGAGCCCCGCAGCAGCTCCCGTCGCGATGCGGTCCAGGGCCGGGTGAAGACCGGGGCGCCGCCCAGGTTCACGACCACGTCGACCCCGTCCAGGGCCGCCGGGTCGAGCTGCCCCCGGTCGGGGTCCCAGCGGAACTCCGTGGAGGTGGCCGGCTCTCGTCGGACGAGCCGCACCACGTCCTCGCCGCTGGTGGCCAGCCGGTCGCGGAGCTCCGTGCCGAGGAAACCCGACGCGCCGGCCAGCAGCCACCTGCTCACGGCGTCGGCCTAGAGGCCGAACTCGCTGCCGAAGTCACCCTCCTCCAGCCGCTGCTTCAGTGCGCTGAGGAAGCGCGCCGCGTCGGCGCCGTCGACGATCCGGTGGTCGTAGGACATCGAGAGATACATCATGTCGCGGATCGCGATCACCTCACCCAGCCTGGGGTCGTTGACCACCACCGGACGCTTCACCAGAGCACCGGTGCCCAGGATCGCGACCTGTGGCTGGTTGATGATCGGCGTGTCCATCAGGGTGCCGGCGGACCCGTAGTTGGTGATCGTGAAGGTGCCGCCGCTCAGCTCGTCGGGCGTCACCTTGTTCGACCGGGTCCGGGCGGCGAGGTCGGCGATCTTCTTGGCGAGACCGGCGATGTTCAGGTCGCCGGCGTCCTTGATCACGGGGACGAGCAGGCCCTTCTCGGTGTCCACCGCGATGCCGATGTGCTCGGCGCCGGGATAGGTCACCTCGCCGGCCTCGGTGTCGATGGTGGCGTTGACCTTCGGGAACACCTTGAGCGACTCCACCGCCGCCTTGGTGATGAAGGGGAGGTAGGACAGGCTCGCCCCCTCCCGCCTCTTGAAGTCGTCCTTCGCGCGGACCCGGATCCGGGAGATGGCGGTGAGGTCGACCTCGACGGTCGCCGTCAGCTGTGCCGACACCTGCAGCGACTCGACCATCCGCTTGGCGATGGTCTTCCGCAGCCGGGACATCTTCTCCGTCGTCCCGCGCAGCGAGCTGGGCTGGGCGGCGGGTGCGGCCGGGCTGGCCTGAGCGGCCGCTGCCGCGGGCTGGGCCGCCGGCGCTGCCTTCGCCTGCTCGGCAGCAGCCCTGGCAGCCTCGGCGGCGGCCAGCACGTCCTGCTTGCGGATCCGGCCGCCGACCCCGCTGCCGCTGACCGAGGACAGGTCGACGTCGTGCTCCTTGGCCAGCTTGCGCACCAGCGGCGTGACGTAGACCGAGTCCCCCTCCGCCGCCACCGGCGTGGCGGAGGTCCTGGCGGGGACGGAGGGCCCGTGACGCTCGGGCTGGGGGTCCTCCCGGGAAGCGTTCGAGGTCAGGTCC
Organism: Friedmanniella sp.; assembly: GCA_045806705.1. Lineage (GTDB taxonomy): Bacteria > Actinomycetota > Actinomycetes > Propionibacteriales > Propionibacteriaceae > Microlunatus. The sequence continues at coordinate 49,824 of JBJMIS010000076.1, read as the reverse complement.
CGGGGGGTCGCGGTGGAGGAGCTGGAGGCAGCAGCCGGCTGCGGCCGCGGCTCCGGCAGTGGGCGGGAGGCCGGCTCCGGCGCGGGGATGGGTGCCTGGCCGCCCTCGTCGCCGGCGGCCGCCTGGTCCTCGACCTCGGTGCCGTCGGTCACCGCGGCGGTCGTGGGTGGTACCGGCTCCTCGCCCTGGGTCGCGGCCATGTTCGCGTCGTCGCCGTGCGGCTGGGTGTCCTCGCCGGCGGGGGCGGAGGGCGCACCGGAGGTGTCGGACGCCTCACCGACCACGGCCAGCACGGCTCCGACCTCGACCGTCTCGTCCTCCTGCACCCGGATCTCGAGCACGGTGCCCGACGTCGGGGAGGGGATCTCGGTGTCGACCTTGTCGGTGGAGACCTCGAGCAGCGGCTCGTCGGTGTCCACGCTGTCGCCCACCTGCTTCAGCCAGCGGCTGACCGTGCCCTCGGTGACGCTCTCGCCCAGCGCGGGCAGCGTCACCTCGGTGCCGCCGCCGGTGTCGGCTCCGCGCGTGCGCTCAGCGGTCGGCGCCGGCGGGTCGTCCTCGGCAATCTCCTCGTCCGCCTGGTTCTCGGGCTCGGGCTCGGTGGTCTGGGCGGCTGCCTCGGGCGCCTCGGCGGCCTCAGGCGCCTCGGCGGGCGGTTCCGCCTCGGAGCCGCCGGCCTCGCTCGCCTCACCGATCACGGCCAGGACCGCTCCCACCTCCACCGAGTCGTCCTCCTGGGCCCGGATCTCCAGCAGCACGCCGCCGGCGGGGGAGGGGATCTCGGTGTCGACCTTGTCGGTGGAGACCTCCAGCAGGGGCTCGTCGGCCGCGACGGTGTCACCGACCTGCTTCAGCCAGCGGGTGACGGTGCCTTCGGTGACGCTTTCGCCCAGGGCGGGGAGGGTTACATCGGTCGACATCGTGGCTTGGGACTCCTTTATCGCGGTGCCTCGTGCTGGTTGCGGCTCAGCCTAGCCTTGACGACGTTCTCCCGACCGGGGGCCGATCCAGCCTCCGCCGGGGTGTCCGAGCCACCCCTGCCTCATCAAGGCTGATTGTGCCCTAGCCCACCCGATCCTCAGCCGTGCACGTGCAAGGGCTTGCCGGCGAGTGCGAGGTGGGCCTCGCCGAGAGCCTCGTGCTGGGTCGGGTGCGCGTGCTGGAGGGCGGCGACCTCGCTCGGATAGGCGTCCCACCCCGCGATCAGCTGCGCCTCGCCGATCAGCTCCCCGACCCGGGAGCCGATCATGTGCACCCCGACGACCGGCCCGTCGACCCGACGGACGACCTTGACGAAGCCGGTGGTGCGCAGGATCTGCGACCGGCCGTTGCCGCTCAGGTCATAGCGAAAGGCCTCGATCTCGCCGTACGCCTCCCGCGCCGCCTCCTCTGTCAGTCCGACCGAGGCGACCTCCGGCTCGGAGTAGGTGACCCTGGGCAGGTCCACGTCGCGCGGCGGCACCGGAACCGCATCCCACCGGCCGGCCCGGTGCGCCACCTCCTCGGCGACGAAGATCCCGTGCGCGAAACCGCGATGGGCCAACTGCAGGCCGGCGACCAGGTCGCCGACCGCGAAGACACCGGGGACCCGGGTCTCCAGCCGGTCGTCGACCCGGACGTGGCCACGCTGGAGCTCGACCCCGGCCTCGGCGTACCCGAGGCCCTCACTGGCGGGCCGACGCCCGACGGCCACCAGCAGGACGTCCGCGGTGAGGCTCCGACCGTCGGAAAGGCTCACCGCCGCGCCGGTGCCAGTCCGGGTGCACTCCTGAACCGCGACGCCGGTCAGCGTGGTGATGCCACGCTTGCGGAAGGCCCGCTGCAACGCCTCCGAGAGGGCCGGCTCCTCCTGCGGGAGCAGCCGGGGAAGGGCCTCGACCACGGTGACCTGCACGCCGAGGGATCTCCAGGCCGAGGCGAACTCGGAGCCGATCACGCCCCCTCCCAGCACGATCGCACTGGCCGGCAGCTGACCGAGGTGGAGGGCCTCGTCACTCGTCAGCACGACCTCGCCGTCGATCTCGACGCCGGGCAGCAACCGGGGCACCGACCCGGACGCGAGTACCACCGCGGCCGTGGGGTAGAGCTTCTCACCCACCGCGACCGCTGGTCCCGACTCAGTCCGGACCAGCCGCCCCTCGCCGCTCAGCACCGTGATTCCCCGCGCCTTCACCAGGCCGGTCAGACCCTTGTAGAGCTTGCTGACGACCCCGTCGGCGTAGGACTGGACGCCCGCCAGGTCGATCTTGTCCAACGTCGCGTGGATCCCGAACTGGCTGCCGTCCCGGGTGGCGTCGGCGACCTCGGCCGCATGCAGCAACGCCTTGGTCGGGATGCAGCCGCGGTGCAGGCAGGTGCCGCCGACCTTGTCCTTCTCCACCAGCGCCACGTCCAGCCCGAGCTGTGCCGCGCGGAGAGCGCAGGCATAGCCGCCGCTGCCGGCACCGAGGACGACCAGGTCGAAAGAACTCATCGTTCCATCTTTGCAGGCCGCCATACTGGAGGGATGAGCTGGCTCAAGCGCACCACGAACCGGGTGAAGCGGGGCCGCACCGTGGCCACGGGCAACCGCGCGGTCGACGACGCGGTCACCACGCACCTGACGCAGTTCGCGCGGACACGCCGTGGCGTGGAGGCGTTCGTCGAGCCGAAGACCTCAGTCACCCAGGTGACGCTGCTGCTCGTCGCCTACGACGGGGAGTGGACCCGTCGCGTCGTGCCGTCGCCGCAGTGGGCGCACGCCTTCGCCGAGCACCTGCAGATCCCGGGGTACGACGCCGCGGTGGTGGGCTACCCGCAGCGGATGCGCGACTACAACACCCGGAACAAGAAGCACCCGGACCTGCGCTGAGCCACTAGCCGGCGAGCGAGCGGGCCAGCGCGATCAGGGTGCGGACGGCGACCCCTGTGCCCCCGGGGGAGACATAGCCGTAGGGCTTGCCGTCGAAGAAGGCCGGACCGGCGATGTCGAGGTGAGCCCACGGGGTTCCGGGGGCGACGAACTCACGGAGGAACGCGGCGGCGACCAGGGCGCCGCCGAAACGGTCGCTGCCGGTCGACTTGAGGTCGGCCACCTTCGAGTCGAGCTTGCCGCGGGTCTCCTTCGGGATCGGCAGCTGCCAGAAGTCCTCGCCGGCGGCCTCCGCCGCGTCCAGCACCAGGTCCGCCGTCTCGTCGTCGGTCGCCATCAGCCCTGAGGTGCGGTCGCCGAGGGCGACGATGCAGGCACCGGTGAGCGTCGCGACATCCACCACCAGGGTCGGCTTGTCCTCGTTGGCCCGGGCGAGGGCGTCGGCCATCACCAGCCGACCCTCCGCGTCGGAGTTGCCGTTCTCCACCGTCTTCCCGCCGTACATGGTGAGCACGTCCGAGGGCCGGTAGGCGGTGTCGGAGGGCAGGTTCTCCGCCAGCGCGGCGTAGGCGGTGACCTGGACCGGCAGACCCAGTCGGGCGATGCCGTGGGTCGCGGCCAGCACGGCGGCCGCGCCCGCCATGTCGCACTTCATGGTGTACATGCCGTCACCGGGCTTGAGGTTGAGGCCGCCCGAGTCGAAGGTGATCCCCTTGCCGACCAGGGCCAGGTGCTGCTTCGCCCCCCGGGGGCGGTAGCTCAGCCGCACCAGGCGGGGCGGCCGGGACGAGCCACCGCCGACGGCCAGGATGCCGCCGTAACCGGCGCGGGCCAGCGCCGGGCCGTCCAGCACCTCGACGCCGATCTTCGCGTCCTTGACCAGAGTCTTGACCTCGTCGGCGAAGGACTCGGGGTAGAGCAGGTTGGGCGGCACGTTCACCCACTCCCGGGCGGTGAGCACCGCCGCGGCCACCGTCGGGGCCACCGCCGTCACCTCGGCCCCGTCCGCCGTCCGGGTCGTACCGACGTGCAGCACCGCGACGGAGGCCACCGGGCGCGGTGCCTGCTCCCGGGAGGTGGTGATCGGGGTGTAGCGGTAGCCACCGAGCAGGGCACCCTCGGCGACGGCCTCCAACTCCTCCACCGTCGTCGTCCCGAACCCGACCGCGACCGAGAGCGACCGGCCGTCCGCAGCGAGCGACCCGGCGTCCCGGGCCGCCGACCCGGCCGCTCGGCGCAGCTCCTCCGGGCCCGGTTCGCCGTCGCCCAGCCCGATCACCATCAGCCGCGGTCCGCCGTCGACGGCGGGAAGTGTCCGCCGCGAGCCGGCGGCGTGCCTGGCTCCCAGCGAGGCAGCCATCTCGGCTACACCCACCCCGTAGCGCTTGCGGAAGTCCCTCTGGACCCCGTCCGGCAGTCCGCGGATCCCCGACTCGGCCAGACCGACGACCAGCACGTCGACGGAACGCGGGAGCGTCGGGGAGACAGTCAGCGTGGGGAGCGGAGGGATGGGCACAGTGCGCCGTCCTTTCAGATGAGGCAGGTGGTGGCGGGGGCAGCCGGGGCGTGCTCAGGCTAGCCCGTGATCCCGTCGCTAGCCTTGCGCTAGGTTCCACCGGACAAGCGGAGAGTGAGGTGGCTGTGCAGGCGGACGGGCAGACGCCATCAGGGTCGGCGCCAGGGCCGCCGGCCACCCTGCGGGTGTCGCCGCTGCACGAGCAGCACGTCGCTGCAGGCGCGAAGTTCGCGGCCTTCGGGGGCTGGTCGATGCCGCTCGAGTACGCGGGTGCCGGCGTGTTGGCCGAGCATGCCGCGGTCCGCAGCGCCGTCGGCATCTTCGACGTCAGCCACCTCGGCAAGGTCCGGGTCAGCGGCCCGGGTGCAGCAGCGTTCGTCAACCGCTGCCTGACCGCCGATCTGGGCAAGATCGCTCCCGGGCAGGCTCAGTACACGCTGATCTGCAACGAGACCGGCGGCGTCGTCGACGACCTGATCGCCTACCTCCTCGGCCCGGACGAGGTCTTCCTGATCCCGAACGCGGCGAACGCCGCCCAGGTCGTCCAGCTGCTGGTTGCGGCAGCGCCGGCCGAGGTCAGCGTGGTCGACGAGCACGAGGGCCACGCCGTGCTGGCTGTGCAGGGTCCTCAAGCCGACGGGGTGCTCACCGCGGCCGGGCTGCCCGCCGGGCACCCCTACATGTCGTTCGTGGTCGTCCACCACGAGGGTGTTCCCGTCCTCGTCTGCCGGACCGGCTACACCGGCGAGCGGGGCTACGAGCTCGTCACGCCGGCCGGTGCCGCGCCGGCCCTGTGGGCAGCGCTCCGTGCCGGCGGTGAGCCGTACGGCCTGCAGCCCGCAGGGCTGGGCGCTCGCGACACGCTCCGGACCGAGATGGGCTACCCGCTGCACGGCCAGGACCTGTCTCCCGAGATCACCCCCGTCCAGGCGCGCCTGGGCTGGGCGGTCGGCTGGACGAAGGAGGCCTTCTTCGGCGACACCGCCCTGAGGGCGGAGAAGGCTGCCGGACCCAGCCGGCTGCTCCGCGGGCTGCTCGCCGTCGGCCGTGGCATCCCGCGCCCGGGCATGACGGTCCGCGATGGCGACGGGGAAGCGGTCGGGGTCGTCACCTCCGGCACCTTCTCCCCGACCCTGAAGACCGGTATCGCCCTCGCGCTGCTGCCCCCCGGGATCGGCGAGGACGCCGTCGTGACCGTGGACGTGCGGCAGCGGCGGGAGCAGTTCGTGGTGACCCGGCCGCCGTTCGTGGCCGCCGGCGTGCGCGAACCGTGACCGCCCGCCCGCGACGCGGGACCTGGCTGGCTCACGCCCTCGTCGTCGTGGTCGGGCTCGTCGTGCTGGCCTACCCCTTCACCCTCGGTGCCATCCCGCATCCGAGTTGCCGGGGCGCGACCATGCAGCCCGGCGACTCCTGCGCGAAGGCCGACAGCAGCGGCAGCCAGACCTATGAGCAGCGGGCCCGGGACGCGCGCAACGCCCGTCCGGTGATCGCGGTCGGCGGAGCCCTCCTGGCCGGCTTCGGCGTGGTGCTGCTGGTCGGGGAGCTGCGTCGACGGGCTCACCCCGCCGGCTGATCGCCGCTAGGTCGGGAAGGCGCACCGCTCTTCCCCGGCCAACCCGTGCGCCAGCCGCTGCCGCTGCAGGCCGTCGAGCTCCGGCAGGGCGTCCGTCGGGAACCACCGCACCGCCGTCGACTCGTCATCGCCCACGCCGGCCTCCCCCGAGAGGTAGCTGCAGCGGAACACCATGGTGATGAACTGGCACCGGTCCCCGTTCGGGTAGACCATCTCGGGGTCCGCGCCCAGCCAGGCCAGCCGCTCCACCCGAGCCACGACGCAGGTCTCCTCCAGCAGTTCCCGCACCAACGTGGTCGCCGGCTGCTCACCGGGCTCGACGATGCCCGCCGGGAGCGACCAGGCCCCGCTGTCGGCGCGACGCACCAGCAGCACATGCGTCCGGCCGGCCTCCAGGTCCTCGCGGACCAGGACGGCGCAGACGCCAGGCAGCAGCAGCAGGCCCGACCCGTAGCAGCGCCGGAGATCCAGGACGAACGGCGGGGTGGGCACCCGCCGAGGCTATCCGCCGACGGGCGCGATCCGTCGCGCGACGCTGCGACGGCCGGCCATCCTCCAGCCGTCCGGAGCTACTCCGGCTCGAGGGCCATCGGACCGTAGACCAGCCGGTCGGCCTCCCGCAGACTGACCGCCCGGACCCCCCGGTCGATCAGGTCGAGGTAGACCTCACCCAGCCAGGACTCGGCCTCGCCCTGGCTCGGGAACGCCTGGTCCAGCGACCCGTCCCCGGGGTCGCGGTCGCCCTCCCAGTGCCAGGGGTGCTGCGGCGCGCCGCTGGTGCTCACCGCAACCTCAGGTCAGCCGGCTCTTCGGTGAGGACGTCCCCACCACCGAACCGTCCGACTCCACCACCTCACCGAGCGCGTCGTCGATGCCGGCCATCGTCTCGGCCGAGAGCTTCTTGCCGGCAGCAGCCGCATTGTCCTGCACCTGCTCCGGACGCGAGCCGCCCGTGATGGCCGAGGCCACGTTGTCGTTCTGCAGCACCCAGGCCACGGCCAGCTGCGCCATGCTGAGGCCCTCCGCCTCGGCGAGCGGCGCCAGGTGCTGCACCCGGGTGAGCACCTCGTCGCGCAGCGAGCCCTTGATGAAGTTGGCACCGCCCGACGTGTCCGTGGCGCGCGAACCTTCCGGCGCGGGCTGGCCGGGCTTGTACTTGCCGGTCAGGATCCCCTGGTCGATGGGGGAGAAGACCACCTGGCTGATGCCGAGCTCGCGCGACGTCGGGACGACCTCCGGCTCGATCACCCGGTACAGCGCGTTGTACTTCGGTTGGTTCGACACGAGCTGGAAACCCAGCTGCTGTGCCAGCGCGTGCCCCGCCCGCAGCTGGTCGGGCGTCCACTCGCTGACCCCGATGTAGAGCGCCTTGCCGGCGCGGACCACGTCGGCGAAGGCCTGCATCGTCTCCTCGAGAGGCGTCTCGTGGTCGTAGCGGTGCGCCTGGTACAGGTCGACGTAGTCGGTCTGCAGCCGCTTGAGCGAGGCGTTGATCGACTCGGAGATGTGCTTGCGGGACAGCCCGGTGTCGTTGGGCCCCTTGGGGCCGGTCGGGAAGTAGACCTTGGTGAAGATCTCCAGGCTCTCGCGCCGCTCGCCCGCGAGCGCATCGCCGAGGATCGTCTCGGCCTTGCCGTTCGCGTAGACGTCGGCGGTGTCGAAGGTCGTGATCCCGGCCTCCAGCGCCGCCCGCACGCACGCGCTGGCCTGGTCGGCCTCCACCTGCGACCCGTGGGTGACCCAGTTGCCGTAGCTGACCGCGGAAACCTTCAACCCGCTGTTACCGAGATACCGGAACTCCATGCTCACACCTTCCACGTCGACATGCCGGGTGGCGTCTCGCCATCCCGGCGGACAGTCAACCGTGCGCCACTGACAGCTCCGCCAGGGGGTCGCGAAGTGGTGACCGGTGGTGCGTCAGTAGGTGTCGCCGCGCTTGAGCCGGGGGCTCGGCATCCGGAACCGGCGGATCTGGATGGCCCGGTTGATCCCGTACATCATCAGGCCCCGGGTGGAGGCCCCGGGGATCCGCTCGGCCAGGACCCGCTTGAAGCCCCGCCACATCAGCGCGCTGTCGGCCAGCACGGAGAAGATGAACAGGTACATCGCCAACGTTGTGATGGCACTGACCCGCGGGTAGGCCACGGTGAGGAAGCTGAGCGCGAGGATCACGACGAGGCTGGGCAGCAGGAACTCGCCGAGGTTGAAGCGCGTGTCGATGTAGTCCCGCATCAGCGCCTTCTCCGGGCTCGCCTCCCGTGCGTTCAGCGCCCGCATCCGCTGCTCGCGGTTCTGCTGGGCGCCGAGCCGTCTCGCCTCCTTGGGCGTCAGGGTCCGGTTTACCCGCGCCCGTCGTGCTGCCTCCGCCTCCTTGCGGCTCGGGGTGGGCCGGTCCTTCTTCCCGGCCGAGGTGCGGCCGGCACCCGCGGCGGGAGCCGCCGGCCGCGCAGGCTCGCTGTCCTCGGTGCCTCGTCGGAAGAGTGCCACGACTGCCTTTCGCTGCTGGAAACCCGCCACGTCCTGCGGATTCGGGGTTCGGACCAGGGTCCCGCGACCCTGCCCTGGATTGTCTCAGGGGTTCAACCCAAAGGCGAAACCTTCGGCAGCAAGGCCCGCTGTCCGGCTGTCCGGGCATTGAGCCGCGAGATACGGTGGTGCCCTGTGAGCGAGCGTGCCGCACAGGTACGACGAACCCGGGAAGGACCAGCTGAGACCCTATGAGCGGCATCTTCCAGCGCATGTCGATGATCTTCCGCGCCAAGTCCAACCAAGCCCTGGACAAGATGGAGGACCCGCGGCAGACGCTCGACTACTCCTACCAGCGACAGCTCGAGCTGCTGCAGAAAGTCCGTCGCGGGGTGGCCGACGTGGCGACCAGCCGCAAGCGGGTGGAGCTGCAGGCGAACGGTCTGAGCACGCAGGCCGACAAGCTCACCCAGCAGGCGCAGAAGGCGCTCGAGGTCGGCCGCGAGGACCTCGCTCGCGAGGCGCTGTCCCGCCGCTCCGGGATCCAGCAGCAGCTGACCGACCTGCAGGCCCAGCACGCCCAGCTGCAGGGCGAGGAGGAGAAGCTCACCCGCGCCAGCCAGCGGCTGCAGGCCAAGGTCGACGCCTTCCGCACCAAGAAGGAGACCATCAAGGCCAGCTACTCCGCCGCGGAGGCCCAGACCCGGATCAACGAGGCGTTCTCCGGCATCAGCGAGGAGATGGGCGACGTCGGCCTGGCGATCCAGCGGGCCGAGGACAAGACCCAGCAGATGCAGGCCCGGGCGGGCGCGATCGACGAGCTCCTCGCGAGCGGCGCGCTGGATGACCCGACCGGGACCACCAAGGACGACATCACCCTCGAGCTGGAGCAGCTGGCCTCCACCTCCGACGTGGAGAACGAGCTGGCCCGGATGAAGGCCTCGCTCAACGCTGGTCCCAGCGCCGCCACACCCGCGATCGGGGCCCAGCCCGCCACCGAGCCGGCGGCCGGCTACCAGCCCCCGCAGACCTACCAGAACCAGCCGGAGGCCCAACCCAACACGGGAGACCTGCGATGATCGTCCGGATCCTGAACGAGGGGCAGTGGCGGATCGAGGACGGTGCCGTCACCGACCTCAACCGCCTCGACGACGCGGTGGAGGAGGCGGTGGCCACCAACGACGAGTCAGAGCTGGCCTCGGCGTTGCATGCGCTGCTCCAGGAGGTGCGCACCCTCGGCACCCAGGTGCCGGATGACGAGCTGGCCGACTCCGACCTGATCCTGCCGGCGGCCGACTCCACGATCGAGGAGATCCGGCAGCTCCTCACCACCTCCGACGAAGGTCTCATTCCCGGCTGAGCCGGTCCTTCGCTCGACCTGGAAGGCGACCGACGTGCGGGTGGTGGTGGCCGCCGACGAGATCGGGGCGCTGACGAGCCTGCAGTCGGGGACGGCGCTGGCCGCCGGCTGGCCTGCAGCCAAGGTGACGGTGCTCCCGACCGGAGTGGCCGGGGCCGGCTTCGTCGGGGCGGCGGCCGACCTGCTGGCCGCGCCGCTGGAGTCGGCTGCGGTCGACGAGGTCGTCGTCACCCAGGTCTGCGGCGACGGAGCGGCCGTCCTGCTGGTCGAGGCCTCCGTCCGACCGGACGGTCTCGCGCTGGACGCCAGCTCGGCGCCGCTCGGCGCGGCGCTGGCGGAGCTGCTGGCCACGCCGGGCCTGCGTCGGGTCTACCTCGACCTGGCCGGGCTGCCGGTGCACGACGGAGGAGCGGGGCTGTTGGGGGCCCTGGGCGCGAGCGGCGACGTTCGGTTGGACGCCGGTGTCGCGGGTCTGACCGGGCTGCAGCGGCTCGACCTGGCCCCCGCGCGAGGACGCCTCGGTGCCGTGGAGCTGGTGGGCGTGGTGCCGGCGACCGAGCTCAGCCAGCCCTTGCTGGGGCTGCGCGGGATCACGTCTCTGCGAGGACGGGCAGCAGGGCTGGAGGCGGAGACGTTGCTGCGGACCGACGCCGCCCTCGAGCAGCTCGCCCGGCTGGCCGCGCCCCAGCTGACCGGCAGCCCCGGTGCGGGTGCCTGCGGCGGCCTGGGGCTGGCGGTGCTGGCGCTCGGCGGCCGGCTGACCACCGGTCCTGCTGTGACGTTCGACTCCGAGGCCGGCAGGGCCGCGCTGCAGGGCGCCGACCTCGTGGTCACCGGCTGCTCGACCTTCGACTTCGCGACGCGGGGTGGTGGCGTGGTCGCGGCGGCCGCCGAGGCAGCGGCGTCGGCGCTGGCCCCGTGCGTCGTCGTGGCGGGGGAGGTGCTGATCGGGACGCGGGAGATGCGCACCTTGGGCGTGGAGGCCGCCTATGCCGTCCGGGAGTCGACCGCCGACGCCCCGGTGGGTGGCGACGTGACCGGCACCGAGCTGAGCAGCACCGCCCGCCGGGTCGCCCGGTCGTGGAGCTGGTAGCCCTCGACCTGTGCGCGCTTGGAGGGGTTCGGGGCGGCCTTTACACTGGCTCGGAGGGAATAGCCGTGGCATACGTCCGGTTGACCCGAGCTGAGAGTGCCCAGACCGAGCGGGAGACCAATATGACGGCAACCGACCAGAGCCCCGGACAGACCAACCTCGGCATGCCCACCGTCGCCGACGGTGTCGTGCTGACCGATGTGGCGGCCCACAAGGTGAAGACGCTGCTCGAGGGTGAGGGTCGTGACGACCTCGCGCTCCGGGTGGCCGTTCAGCCCGGTGGCTGCTCGGGACTGCGCTACCAGCTGTTCTTCGACGAGCGCACCCTCGAGGGCGACGTCGTCAAGGACTTCAGTGGCGTCAACGTCGTCACCGACCGGATGAGCGCGCCGTACCTGATGGGCGCGACCATCGACTTCGTCGACACGATCGAGAAGCAGGGCTTCACGATCGACAACCCGAACGCGACGGGTTCCTGCGCCTGCGGCGACAGCTTCCACTGAGCGCAAGGGCCAGCCGGCCCGTAGAGCTTCAGAGCCCTCTGCCCCCACCGAGTCCGGGGGCAGAGGGCTCTGTCGTCCTCCGGTCCGGGGAGGCGGCCGCTGACCTCCCCGCCCCAGGCAAACCTCAGTCTCACCGCCCCCGCAGATTGAGCAAGAAGGGGTCGCCGAGCGGCGCCCGGTCGTCCCAGCGCCCGGCTGCATCCGGGGCCGGCACGCCCGGGGAACCGTGGTCGTGCCGATGCCCCTCGACCTGAGCGCTCTGCCGGGCGTCGCGGCCCCGCCGGGAACCCGCAGGAGGGGTTCAGATCGGCCGCAGACGGCAGCCGCGCGACGCCGGCCACCTCGCATCCGACCGACGGTCGTGGCCTCTGGCGGCTGGGTTAGGGTGAGCACCAAGACCCGGGGTCGGGGCGGTGCGCGGTGCGCCCTGCCGGGCACCGCTCCGAACCGACGCTTCGACGAAAGGCACGACGTGGGTGGCAGCAGCGCACGACCCGCTCCCAGGACGCGGTCGTCCCGAGCACGCCTTCTGGTGGCCCTCGCCTCGATCCCGGCGCTGCTCTTCCTCGCGGGTTGTTCCTCCCAGGACGTGGCCGCGCTCAAACGGCTGGGTCTTCCGGTGTCGGCCAGCGACAACGGAGCCCCGATCGGAGACCTGTGGATCGGCTCCTGGATCGCGGCGGGCATCGTCGGCCTGACGGTCTGGGGGATGATCGGCTACGTGGTGCTCCGGTACCGCAGCGACAACAACAACATGCCGAGGCAGAACCGCTACAACCTGCCGATGGAGATCTTCTACACGACCGCGCCGTTCGTCATCATCGGCGTGCTGTTCTACTACACGATCCTCGCGCAGAACACGGTGACGCGGAAGGACCCGAACCCCGCCGTCACCGTCGACGTCGTCGCTCAGAAGTGGTCGTGGACCTTCAACTACCGCTCGGCGAGCAACCCGGCGGTGGGTGAGAACGTCTACGAGGTGGGGACGATCTCGGCGACGCCGGACCTCTACCTTCCGGTGAACCAGCTGGTCCAGTTCAACCTCAACGCCGTGGACGTGAACCACAGTTTCTGGGTGCCCGCGTTCTACGACAAGATGGACGTCATCCCCGGCCGGAACAACAACCTGCAGGTCATTCCCCAGCGGGAAGGTGTCTACCGGGGCAAGTGCGCAGAACTGTGCGGCACCTACCACCAGGCGATGCTGTTCACCGTGCACATCGTCAGCGAGGCCGAGTACAACGCCTATCTCAAGACCCTGGCCGCCAAGGGTCAGGTCGGTGAGATCCGCGGCCCCGCGAACGCCGACCCCCAGGGGACGGCCAAGGTCTACGAAGGAGAAGAGGTCGGCGACCGATGACCACTCTGCAGCGCACCGCCACAGTTCGCGAGATCGCGCCGGCCCGCCGCCGGCTCGGCACCTTGTCCTGGAAATGGCTGGTCACGACCGACCACAAGGTGATCGGCAACCTCTACTTCATCAGTTCGATGGCGTTCTTCCTGTTCGGCGGCGTCCTGGCCCTCGGCATCCGGGCCGAGCTGGCGTTCCCCGGTATGCAGTACATGTCCCGGGAGACCTACAACCAGTTCTTCACCATGCACGGCACCATCATGCTGCTGCTGTTCGCGACCCCGCTGTTCGCGGGCTTCGCGAACGCGATCATGCCGCTGCAGATCGGCTCGCCCGACGTGGCGTTCCCGCGCCTCAACATGCTGTCCTACTGGCTCTACCTGTTCGGTGCGCTGGTCACGGTCTCCAGCTTCTTGTCACCGTCCGGGGCCGCGAGCTTCGGCTGGTTCGCCTACACCCCGCTCAGCGACTCGGTGAACTCCCCGGGCGTTGGCGGCGACCTCTGGATCATGGGCCTCTACATGGCCGGTCTGGGCACGATTCTGGGTTCGGTCAACTTCGTCACCACGATCCTGTGCATGCGGGCGCCGGGAATGACCATGTTCCGGATGCCGATCTTCACCTGGAACATCCTGGTGACCTCGATCCTGGTACTGATCGCGTTCCCGATCCTGGCGGCCGCGCTGCTCGTGCTCGAGGCCGACCGGAAGCTGGGCGCCCACGTCTTCGACGCGGTGAACGGCGGCCCGATCCTCTGGCAGCACCTCTTCTGGTTCTTCGGGCACCCTGAGGTCTACATCATCGCGCTGCCGTTCTTCGGCATCATCACCGAGATCCTGCCGGTGTTCAGCCGCAAGCCCATCTTCGGCTACGTCGGCCTGGTCGGGGCGACCCTGATGATCGCGGCCCTCTCGGTCGCGGTGTGGGCCCACCACATGTACGTGACGGGCGCCGTGAACCTCCCGTTCTTCTCCTTCATGACCTTCCTCATCGCCGTGCCCACCGGCGTGAAGTTCTTCAACTGGATAGGCACGATGTGGGGCGGCAACCTCGCCATGCGAACGCCCATGGTCTGGGCGATCGGCTTCCTCACCACCTTCCTCTTCGGTGGCCTCACCGGCGTCATCCTGGCGAGCCCGCCGCTGGACTTCCACCTCTCGGACAGCTACTTCGTGGTGGCGCACTTCCACTACGTGGTCTTCGGCACGGTGGTCTTCGCGATGTTCGCCGGCTTCTACTTCTGGTGGCCGAAGTTCACCGGGCGGATGCTGGACGAGACGCTGGGCAAGGTGCATTTCTGGCTGCTCTTCATCGGCTTCCACACCACCTTCCTGGTGCAGCACTGGCTCGGGGTCGAGGGCATGCCCCGCCGCTACGCCGACTACCTGCCGAACGAGGGCTTCACGATCCTCAACCAGATCTCCTCGGTCGGCGCGTTCCTGCTGGGCGCGTCGATGATCCCCTTCTTCTGGAACGTCTGGAAGACGCGGAACAGCCCGCTTGTGAACAACGACGACCCGTGGGGCTGGGGCCGCTCCCTGGAGTGGGCCACCTCGTCCCCGCCGCCGCGGCACAACTTCACCTCGATCCCGAGGATTCGCTCGGAGGCCCCGGCCTTCGACCTGCACCACCCCGAGGTGGCGCTGAGCGAGTACGAGGGCACCTCAGGGAAGATGTTCGACGAGTCGTCGGTGGACGTGGCTGAGGACACCGGGCGGGCCGAGGAGCTCAAGCGTCGGGTCGACGGCGTCTCCGATGACCCGACGGTCGCCCACGACCAGGCGAACCCGAGCCAGTCGCCACGGCCGGGGGAGGGCCAGTGAAGATCGAGGCCTACATCTTCCTCGCACTGACGGGGTTCCTGTCCGTCGTCGCACCGGTCTACTGGATTCTGTCCCGGGACCCCACAGGGACGGCCGCCCTGATCCTCACGTTCTTCCTGTGCCTGATGATCGCGGCCTACCTCGGGCTGATCTCCCGACGTCTGGACCCCCGGCCGGAGGACCAGAACCTCGGCGAGATCGCCGAGGGGGCGGGGGAGCTGGGCTTCTTCGCGCCGCAGAGCATCTGGCCGCTCTTCGTGGCCGCCTGCTTCACGCTCGTCTGCCTCGGACCGGTGTTCGGCTGGTGGCTGACGATCCTCGGCTTCGGCTTCGGCTCCGTCGCGATCACCGGCCTGCTGTATGAGTTCTACCGCGGGGACCACGCGCACTGACCGTTCTGCTTGCGCTCGAGACTCGGGCAGGCTGGCCTGGCACTACGCTCGCAGCATGTGCCGCAACATCCGACCGCTGAACAACTTCGACCCGCCGGCGACGAGCGCTGAGGTGCACGACGCGGCCCTGCAGTACGTGCGCAAGATCGCCGGCACCGCGAGGCCGTCGAAGGCCAACGAGGAGGCTTTCAACCGCGCGGTGCACGACATCGCCCATGTCACCGAGCACCTGCTGGCCGACCTCGTCTCGGTGGCACCGCCGAAGAACCGGGACGAGGAGGCGGCCAAGGCCCGCGCCCGCTCGGCGAAGCGGTTCGCCTCCGCCTGACCCCTCAGCCGCGCGGGCCGGCGGCTTCGTCGCGGTGCGCGGCGGCGTAGTGGCGGGCCAGCAGGTCCCGGCCGAAGTCGCGCTGGCGGTCCCGCCAGACGCTGTGGATGTGGTTGCCGGAGTCCTGGGTGTTGTCGTACTCCAGCACGAAGGTCGGCCCCGTCACCGCGTAGTAGTGCCCGGCTCCCCGTTCCAGGGCTCCTGACCAGGTGAAGTGCACGTCGTGCCAGCCGGCGTCGAGGATGCGCGCCCAGGCCTGGTCGGCGACGGCAGCAGGAGAGCGGTCCAGGTACTGCCGGACGAGCGCCTCGAGCAGGTCTGCCTGCCGACGGTCCATCCCGGAGCGGGCCAGCCCAGCTGCGCGGAAGCCGGCCACCGCGGGGTCCTGCCGGGTCAGGATGTCGTCGGGGGCGACAGGGGAGGCGACAGCTTGGCGCCGCTGGTCGTCGTCGAGGACCAGCACCAGCTCACGGGCGAGGTCCTGCTCACGCGCCAGGGACTGGAAACCGCGGTGAAGCCCAACGGGCACCTCGGCCGGCTCGGCACCGAAGAACTGCGGCGCGGTCGCGACGTCGTCGCCGACCACGGTGGCCTGGGCCAGCAGGTGATGCCCGCTGATCCGCCAGCCCCACGGCTTCGCCGAGGGGTGGCCGAGGATCCGCAACCAGTACGGCGGGTCGAGGTGTGGCAACGCCGTCCGGTCCCGGGACGACAGCTCGCGGCGGATCTCTTCGGTCCGCAGCACGAGCAGCAGGTCCGAGACCCCGCGACGGCTGAACGCGATCTGCAGCAGGTCGAACGCACGCTCCCGCTGGTCCGCGGTCAGCTCTCCCAGCCGCAGGCCCGGCCGGGTGCCCGGCAGGTAGGTCCAGTCGTGCCACTCAGCGGCGTCGAACGGGCCTGTGACGGCCGCCCGCTGGCCGTCGTCGAGCGAGTCGAGCAGGTCCCCCGCCAGCCGACGCATCGCGAGGGCCAGCTGGGGCATGGACTCCGGTGGCATGCCTGCACGCTACCGGCGGCTCCTCTCGAGGTCCGCAACAGGCGCCAGGATCACCAGCTGGCGTGCAGCGGACGCCCCTCGTCGTAGCCCGAGTGCGACTGGACCCCGACCATCGCCAGCTCGTGGAACTCCTCCAGGCTGGCCGCGCCCGCGTAGGTGCAGCTGCTGCGGACGCCCGCGACGATGGAGTCGATCAGGTCCTCCACGCTCGGTCGCTCGGGGTCCAGGTACATCCGGCCGGTGGAGATGCCCTCCTCGAACAGCGCGGCCCGCGCCCGGTCGAAGCCGGAGGAGTCGCGGGTCCGGAGCTTGACCGCCCGAGCCGAGGCCATCCCGTAGGACTCCTTGTACTGGCGGCCCTGCGCGTCGGTCATCAGGTTGCCGGTGCTCTCGTAGGTGCCGGCGAACCAGGAGCCGATCATCACGCTGCCGGCTCCGGCGGCCAGGGCGAGGGCGACGTCGCGGGGGTAGCGGACCCCGCCGTCGGCCCAGACCGACCGGCCGACCGAACGCGCCGCCTCGGCGCACTCCAGCACGGCGCTGAACTGCGGCCGTCCCACCCCGGTCATCATCCGGGTCGTGCACATCGCCCCCGGGCCGACGCCCACCTTGACGACGTCGGCCCCGGCCTCGACGAGGTCGAGGACGCCGTCGGCGGTGACCACGTTGCCGGCGACCAGCGGGATCCGGCGCCCGCCCTGCTCCACCTGGCGGTCACGCACGTCCCGCACCCGCTTCAGTGCCTGCAGCATCTTCTCCTGATGGCCGTGGGCGGTGTCGACGACCAGCACGTCGATCCCGGCCGCGAGCAGGGCTTCGGCCCGTCCGGCCACGTCGCCGTTGATGCCGACCGCCGCGCCGATCATCAGCTTGCCGTCGGTGTCCAGGGCCGGCCGGTACAGGGTGGAGCGGAGCGCGGCCTTGCGGGTCATCACACCGACCAACCGGTCCCGCTCGACCACCAGGGCCGCCTCGAGATGGCGGCTGCTCAGCGCGTCGAACGTCGCCGTCGGCGAGCTGTCCGGCGGCACCGTGAGGACGTCGTCGGACATCACCTCGTGCACCTGGGCGAAGCGGTCGGCACCGGCGGCGTCGGCCTCGCTTACCGTGCCGAGGGGGCGGCCGTCCTCGACCACCACCGCCAGTCCGTGCGCACGCTTGGGCAGCAGCGACAGGGCCTCGCCCACGGTGGTGTCCGGGGTGACCGAGATCGGGGTGTCGAAGAGGACGTGCGCCCCCTTGACCTTCGCCGTGACCGAGGCGACCACATCGGTGGGGATGTCCTGCGGGATGATCGCGACGGCGCCACGCCGGGCTACCGTCTCGGCCATCCGGCGACCGGACACCGCGGTCATGTTGGCCACCACCAGCGGCAGCGTGGTGCCGATGCCGTCGGTGCTCGCGAGGTCCACGTCGAGGCGGGAGGTGACCCCGGAGCGACGCGGCACCATGAACACGTCGGAGTAGGTGAGGTCGTGGTCGGGCGGGGAGTTCAGGAAGCGCACGGCCTTTATTCTCACCGCACTGGGGTCGTTTGGCGATCCGGAGGGTCCTCACCCGTGCCGGTGGGCGCTCGGCGGAGGTCGTCTACGTTGGTGCCATGAACGACGACCACTCGACGGTGGGCGCCTATGTGGCGGCCGGCAGCGAGTTCAGCCGCGACACGAACTACATCGCCACCCGGATCACCCGGGACGGCCGGGACGGCTACCCGGTAGAGCCGGGTCGCTACCGCCTGGTCGTGGCCCGCGCCTGTCCCTGGGCGAACCGGGCGATCATCGTTCGGCGGCTGCTCGGTCTCGAGGACGCGATCTCGATGGCCATGTGCGGACCGACCCACGATCGGCGGAGCTGGACGTTCGACCTCGACCCGGACGGTCGTGACCCGGTGCTCGGCTACGAGCGGCTGCAGGAGGCCTACTTCGCCCGGTTCCCCGGCTACGAGCGGGGGATCACCGTGCCGGCGATCGTCGACGTCCCGACCAAGGCTGTCGTCACCAACGACTACCCCCAGATGACGCTGGACCTCTCCACCGAGTGGACCGAGTACCACCGCGAGGGTGCACCGGACCTGTACCCGGTGCCGCTCCGGGACGAGATCGACACGGTGGCGAAGCGGGTCTTCACCGAGGTCAACAACGGCGTCTACCGGTGCGGCTTCGCGGGTTCCCAGCGGGCCTACGACAAGGCCTACGACCGCCTCTTCGGTGCCCTCGACTGGCTCAGCGAGCGGCTGGCCACCCAGCGTTACCTGGTGGGGGACACCATCACCGAGGCCGATGTGCGGCTGTTCACCACGCTGGCCCGGTTCGACCCCGTCTACCACGGCCACTTCAAGTGCAACCGGCAGAAGCTGTCGGAGATGCCGGTGCTCTGGGCCTACGCACGCGACCTGTTCCAGACCCCCGGCTTCGGCGACACCACCGACTTCGTGCAGATCAAGCAGCACTACTACCTGGTGCACACCGACATCAACCCGACGGGCGTCGTGCCCAAGGGACCCGACCTGCGCAGCTGGCTGTCCCCGCACTACCGTGAGCAGCTCGGCGGGCGCCCGTTCGGCGACGGCACGCCACCGCCTCCGCCGCGGCCGGCGGAAGTCGTCCCGCCCGGTCACGGGGTCGACGCGGCCGCCTGAGCACCGCCTTCGGCCGCAACGCCGGCGAAACAATGCGTCGGTACGGTGGCGGCACGCTGGCTCGACGTCGACTCTGGAGGAGACGAGGATGAACCTGGCTCCGTCGGAGACCGAGAAGCTGCTGCAGGCCGTCGCGGGGATGGTCGCGCGTGACCGGCTGGCCCGGGGCGTGAAGCTCAACTATCCCGAGTCCGTCGCCCTGCTGAGCACCTGGGTGATCGAGCGAGCACGCGAGGGCGCCGGCGTGGAGGACCTGATGACGAGCGGTCGGGAGGTGCTCTCCAGGGCCGAGGTGATGCCCGGCGTGGCGGAGATGGTCACCGACGTCCAGGTCGAGGCCACCTTCCCGGACGGGCGCAAGCTCGTCACGTTGCACGAGCCGATCCAGTGACCAGCCCGACCTCCGGGCGCTGCCGAGAGGACCGTTGAGATGGCCGGAGCGTCGAGCTCGGGACCCGGCGCCGTCCGGGTCCGACCGGGGACTGTGGAGATCAACGCCGACCGTGCCGACGACGAGCGCGGCGAGCTGACGTTCACCAACGTCGCCGACCGGCCCATCCAGATCGGGTCCCACATCCACCTGCCCGACGTGAACGCCGGGCTGGAGTTCGACCGGCAGGCAGCGCGCGGCTTCCGGCTCGACATCGCGGCGGGGACCTCGGTCCGCTTCGAGCCCGGCGTCTCCCGCACGGTCGGCATCGTCGCCCTGCGCGGAGCCCGCGCGGTGCCCGGTCTCCAGCTCCGGAACCGGGAGGACTGAGATGGCCTTTCTGGACCGCTCCGACTATGCGGCGATCTTCGGCCCGACCGCCGGCGACCAGATCCGGCTGGGCGACACGGACCTGTGGATCGAGATCGAGCAGGACCTGACGTTCGGGGGCGAGGAGTCCGTCTTCGGCGGAGGCAAGTCGATCCGGGAGTCGATGAACCAGTCACTCCTCACCTCCGCCGAGGGGGCGCTGGACACCGTGATCACCAACGTGGTCGTGCTCGACCACTGGGGGATCGTCCGCGCCGATGTCGGCATCCGCGAGGGCCGGATCGTCGGGATCGGTCGCAGCGGCAACCCCGACATCGCGGACGGCGTGGACCCCGCCCTCGTTCTCGGTCCCGGCACCGACGTGATCTCGGGTGAAGGCAAGATCCTCACCGCCGGCGGCTTCGACTCCCACGTGCACTTCCTGTCACCGTCGCAGATCGCCGAGGCGCTGGCGGTGGGGTTGACGACGCTGGGCGGTGGCGGAACCGGCCCGTCCGAGGGCTCGAAGGCCACCACTGTCACCCCGGGTGCCTGGCACCTCAAGCAGACCCACCGGGCGCTGGACGAGTTCCCGGTCAACCTGCTGCTCCTCGGCAAGGGCAACACGGTGTCGATGCCGGCCCTCGAGGAACAGGCCCGCGCCGGCGCCGGCGGTTACAAGGTGCACGAGGACTGGGGCTCCACCCCGGCGGCCATCGACGCCGCGCTGCGGGCGGCGGAGGAGTGGGGGCTGCAGGTCGCGCTGCACGCGGACTCGCTCAACGAGGCAGGCTTCGTCCAGGACACCGTCCGGGCGATCGGCGGTCGCAGCATCTCGGCCTTCCACGTCGAGGGAGCAGGCGGCGGGCACGCTCCGGACATCCTCACGATCGCCGGTCTGCCGCATGTGCTACCGGGCTCGACCAACCCGACGCTGCCGCACACCGTGAACACCGTGGCGGAGCACCTCGACATGCTGATGGTCTGCCACCATCTCAACCCCTCGGTGCCGGAGGACCTCGCCTTCGCCGAGTCCCGGATCCGGGCCACCACGATCGCGGCGGAGGACCACCTGCACGACCTGGGTGCCATCTCCATCACCTCCTCCGACGCTCAGGCGATGGGCCGGATCGGGGAGGTGATCACCCGCACCTGGCAGGTGGCGCACGTGATGAAGCAGGTGCGGGGTGAGCTGGCCGGCGGCCTGCCCGCCGACAACTTCCGCGCCCGCCGCTACGTGGCCAAGTACACCATCAACCCCGCGGTCTCGCACGGCGTGGACCACGAGATCGGGTCCGTCGAGGTCGGCAAGCTCGCCGACCTGGTGCTGTGGGACCCGCGCTTCTTCGGCGTCCGGCCCAGCATCGTGATCAAGGGGGGCGGCATCGTGGTGGGTGCCCTCGGTGACCCGAACGCCTCCATCCCGACCCCGCAGCCGGTGCTGATGCGCCCCGCGCTGTACTACGGCAGCGGTTCCTACCGCTCCCAGTCCTACGTCGCTCCGGCGGCGCTCGAGGGCGGGTTGGCCGACGAGCTGGGTCTGCGCCGGCAGCTCGTCCCGGTTCGCCCCACCCGAGAGGTGGGCAAGGCCGACATGGTCCTCAACGACGCGCTGCCGAGCATCGTCATCGACCCGGAGAGCCATCGGATCGAGGTCGACGGCACCGAGATCGTGCCGGCTCCGGCCCACGAGCTGCCCCTGGCTCAGCTCTACGCGATGTTCTGACGTGTCCACCCCCTACCTGACGATGCTGCTCGGCGACGGCCGGCTGCCCACCGGCGCGCACACCCAGTCGGGAGGCGTGGAGCCGGCCTTCCACGCCGGGATGCGGCTGGCCGACGTGCCGGACTACCTGACCGTGCGGCTGCGGACCGTCACCGAGGTCGAGGCCGCTGTCGCCGTGCTGGCGCGCCGGGGGTGGCTCGGCGACCCGGAGCGCCGGTTGACCGTGCTGGGCCTGCTCGACGACGCCTGGCGGGCTCGGACCGTGTCCGACGCCCTGCGTGACGCTGCCGACCTGCTCGGCCGCAGCTACCTGCGGATGGCCGGGTCGGTCTGGGACCTGCACGAGCTGGTCCTGTCGGGACGCACCTGGTGCCGGGCGGTCGTGGTCGGGGCGACCGCAGCGGCGGCCGGACTTTCCGCCACCGACACCGCACGGCTGGTCGGGTTCGAGGACGTGCAGACCGTGCTCGCCGCGGCGCTCAAGCTGATCCCGTTCGACCCCAGCCAGAGCGTCGCCTGGGCAGTCGCCGCACGGCCGGAGGTGGAGCGGATGGTGCAGCGGGTCGCCGGCCTCACCGGGGTGGACGACCTGCCCGCCCGCACCGCCCCGCTGCTCGAGCAGTGGGGCCAGCAGCACCGCGACACCGAAAGGCGGCTCTTCCGTGCCTGACCTGCCCCCCACCGTCCCCGCTCCCGGCCGGGCCCTCCGTCTCGGCGTCGCCGGCCCGGTCGGTACCGGCAAGAGCTCCCTGATCGCGCTGCTCTGCCGCGAGCTCGGCGCGGAGCTGAGCCTGGCTGTGGTGACCAACGACATCTATACCGACGAGGACGCCCGCTTTCTGCGTTCGGCCGGGGTGCTCCAGCCGGAGCGGATCCGGGCGGTGGAGACGGGAGCCTGCCCGCACACCGCGATCCGGGACGACGTCAGCCAGAACCTGATCGCGGTGGAGGATCTCGAACACGACTTCGCCCCCGTCGACGTCGTGCTGGTCGAGTCCGGCGGTGACAACCTGACGGCCACCTTCAGCCCGGCGCTGGTCGACGCGCAGTTCTTCGTCCTCGACGTGGCGGGCGGGGGAGATGTGGCGCGCAAGGGTGGCCCCGGGATAGCCCGGGCCGACGTCCTCGTGGTCAACAAGACCGACCTCGCTCCCTACGTCGGCGTGGATGTCGCGGCCATGGTGCACGACGCCGAGCACGCCCGGGACGGCCGACGGGTGATCGCGCTGTCCCGCAGCGACCCGGCCTCTGTCGCGGAACTGCGGACGTGGGTGCTGCAGACGTTGGAGGAGTTCCGGTGCGGCGGCCTGGTGCCGACCGATCCCGGCCCGATGGCCCCGCACCGCCACGCCCAGGAGGAGCTGCACGGCCACGCCGACGGTCTGGTCCACCGGCATTGAACCTTTCCCTGGCGAACGCCACCGACCGGGCGCCCGCCGTCGTCTCGGTCCGCCGCCAGGACGGCCGGTTCCACACCCGGCTACGCACGGGACTGCTCCGACCGCAGCAGCTGCACGGACCGGACGACCGGTGCCGGGTCGGTCTGCTGGCCACGAACGCTCTGCTCCTCGGCGGTGACGCCGTCGAGCTCGATGTGGATGTCGGCGCCGGCGTCAGCCTGGAGCTCTACGACGTCGCGGGCACGGTGGCTTACCACGGTCGGGGCCTGCCGGCCTCCTGGTCGGTCCGGGTGCGGGTGGCCGAGGGAGGCAGCCTGCGCTGGGCCGGCGAGCCGCTGGTCGTGGCCGACGGGGCGGACGTCACCCGCAGCCTGCTCCTGGAGCTGGCCGAGGGATCCCGGGCCCTGGTGCGGGAGACCCTGGTGCTCGGCCGCGCCGGGCAGGTCGGGGGCAGACTGCGGAACCGCACGGAGGTGCGACGGGCGGGGCGGCCGGTGCTGGCCGAGGACGCCGAACTCGACCCGGTCGGGCACCGCACGCTGCCCGGGATGCTGGGCACTCTGCGGGTGGTCGACTCCGTGCTCGCCCTCGGCCTCGGGCCACCGACTTCGCACGGCGACCGCGTCACCATGTTCCGGCTGGCCGACCCCGGCTGCTTCCTGCTGCGCTACCTCGGCGACGACCTCGCCGGCTCACCGCTGCACCAGCGGTGGGCCGGCCTGCAGGCGGCGAACTAGCCCTGCGGGGTGGGGGTGCCGCTCGGGACCGCTTCCGGCGTCGGCGAGACCGCCGGTGCCGTCGTGCTGGGCGCGGCGGTCGGCTGCTCGGTGCTGCTCGCCGTGGGCGCCGGTGCCGGCGTCGACGTCTCGCTGGGAGCGGTCGACGGCGTGGGGCTTGTCGTCGCAGTTGCTGACGGGGTGGCTGACGACGGCGCCGCCGACGGCGTCGCGTCCTGCTGCGGCGCCGACCGGCGCGGCTCGGTCACCTGGCTGATGGTGGTGCCGCCGCCACCGGAGAGCGAGCTGCCGGTGGCCAGCTCGACCCCGGTCAGCACGACGGCCGCCAACGCGAACGCCGCGAGCGCGCCGATCAGCACCGTGCGCCAGTTGAGGTGTGAGGACGCGACGGCGACCGGGGCGCTGGGCTGGGCTGGGGCATCGGTGGTGGAACTCAGATTCCGATTGCCCGTGCTCTCCAGCCGCGTCGGCAGGGCAGAACCCTGCACCCGGCCCTGCCAGACGGTCCGGACCCGCTCCCGGGTCGTCCGGAGCGACGCGGTGTAGAGGCTGCCGGCGACCGCTGCGGTGATGCTGGCGACGGCTGCACCCACCACGGTGCCGGCCACGCTCAACCGGGATCCGAGGAAGGCTGCCGTCATCGCGGCGAGCGCTCCGCCGAGCACCTGGGTGAGGGAGAGGTCGACCTTGTTCTTCGCGGGTTCCTCGACGGAGGGTTCGGCAGGGGCGGGGGAAAGGTTCTGGCGCTGCTCGGTTCTCATGTCCTCAGTTCGGTTCGGGCGTGGTGGAGGGCCTCGCGGCGCTCCTCGTCCAGTACCCGTCAACGCTGCGGACCGTCGGATCGTTGTCGCGTTCCGGCGGAAGTGACCAACCCCACAGCGACCCGGTGAGCGAGTCCGGGCATGACAGCGCCCCCGGTCCTGGCGGACCGGGGGCGCCAACCAGCCGCTACTGGTCGGTGACGTTCTGCTGGGTCCCCGCCGCGATGGCGTGGTGCCCGCTGTGACCGTCGCCGTCATGCCCGTCCGTCAGGGCGTGGTCGTCCCCGTGGCCGTGGTGGGCGGCCTCCTCCAGCTCAGCCCGCGTCGGCTTGCGCAGGTCGTCGATGAAGTAGAACCGGGTGGCCTTGCGCCGCAGGTTCTCCCGCTTGAGCTGCTTGGCCGGAACGTCGCCGTCCTGCGCCGGCAGCAGCGCCGGCAGCTGCTTGTGCTGGGTGAGGGTGTACGCCTCGCCCACGCTGATCGGAGCGTGCCGCTCGGAGTAGGCGCCCGACGGGTCGCGGTCGATGACGCCGGTCTCGGCGCCATGCAGCAGCCGCGCTTCATCGGCACGCTGCAGGCCGATGCAGATCCGCTTGGTGATGAGGAAGGCGAGAACCGGGGCGACGAACACCGCTACCCGCAGGAAGTAGGTGACCGCGTTCAGCGAGACATGGAACTGGGTAGCCACCAGGTCGTTGCCGCCACCGATCCACAGCATGCCGTAGGCCGTCATCGCCGCCACACCGAAGGCGGTGCGGGTGGGGGCGTTCCGGGGCCGGTCGGCGACATGGTGCTCCGACGGGTCCTTGGTCACCCACTGCTCGACGAAGGGGTAGATCGCCATCACACCGAAGAACAGACCCATCAGGCCGAGGCCGGGGATCGCGATGTTCCACGACCAGGTCGTACTGCCGATGTGCCACTCCCAGTTCGGCATGATCCGGATGCCGCCCTCGACGAAGCCCATGTACCAGTCCGGCTGGGAGCCGGCCGTGACCTCGGCCGGGTTGTAGGGGCCGTAGGTCCACACCGGGTTGATCTGCATCAGGCCGCCCATCAGCGTGATCACGCCGAAGACGATGAAGAAGAAGCCGCCGGCCTTGGCCATGTAGACGGGGAAGACCGGGTAGCCGACGACGTTGCTCTCGTTGCGGCCCGGGCCGGGGAACTGGGTGTGCTTGTGGTAGACCACCAGCGCCAGGTGGGCGGCAACGAGCCCGAGGATGATGGCCGGCAGCAGCAGGATGTGCACCATGTAGAGCCGCGACACGATCAGGCTGCCCGGGAACTCGCCGCCGAAGACGAAGAACTCGGCCCAGGTCCCGATCAGCGGGATGGCCCGGATGAGGCCGTCGACGAAGCGGAGCCCGGTCCCAGAGAGCAGGTCGTCCGGCAGGGAGTAGCCGGCGAAGCCCTCGATCAGCCCCATCATCAGCATGGCGACGCCGATCACCCAGTTGATCTCGCGCGGCTTGCGGAAGGCGCCGGTGAAGAAGACGCGCAGGCTGTGCGCGAGCATGGCGGCGAGGAACAGCGCCGCCGCCCAGTGGTGCATCTGCCGCACCAGCAGCCCGCCACGGATGTCGAACGAGATCGCCAGGGTCGAGGCGAAGGACTCCGACATGGTCACGCCGCGGAGCAGCTGGTAGGTGCCGTCGTAGTCGATCTCGGCCATCGACGGCTTGTACCAGATCGTCAGCCAGACGCCGGTCACCAGCAGGATGATGAACGAGTAGAGCGCGATCTCACCGAGCAGGAACGACCAGTGGTCCGGGAACACCTTCCGGATGAACGGCCGGCTCAGGCTGGCGACGCCGACCCGCTCGTCCGCCCACTTCGCCGGACCCGACGCAGCCTTGAAGACCGGGCCGAGCTGCTTCTTGGGGACGTGCGCCTCGATGGCCTGGTCGCCCTTGACGGTTGTTGCTGGCTTCGCCATGCGAACTCATTCTCCCTTGAAGTCGCCGCGCGAGTCGCGCTCGAAGAAGCTGGGGCCGACCGGGACCGTGAACCCCTCACGCGCGATGAGGTACCCCTCGGCGTCGACGGTGATGGGCAGCTGCGGCAGCGCTCGCGATGCCGGGCCGAAGACCACCACGCCCGAGTCACCGAGGTCGAACGTCGACTGGTGGCAGGGGCACAGCAGATGGTGGGTCTGCTGCTCCCACAGGCTGATCGGGCAGCCCACATGCGTGCAGATCTTGGAGTAGGCGAGAATTCCGCCCACGTGCCAGTCCTCCCGGGACGGGGGGATCTTGATGGAGTTGGGGTCCATCCGGACGACGATGATGGACGCCTTGGCCTTCTCGACCAGGTTCGCCGTGCCGTGGAAGTCCTCCAGGTTCTCCGGCTGGCCGTTCACGAGCTGGCCGATGACGATCTCGCTCGCCTTGATCGGCACGAACGTGATGTCGTGGACGAGCCGGGTCCCCTTCTTCCAGATGGTCGACTCGATGGTCGCCTGCCGGACGCGCTTGGTCGGCCACGGACCGAGGTCGGCGAAGCTGACGATCACCGGCAGCGCCAGGGCTCCCAGCGCCCCGATGAGGCTGTAACCCAGCACCTTGCGGCGCCGGATCCGTGACTCGTCGGTACCGGCCTCCAGCTCGCGGAGCACGTACTCGACGTCCTCCTCGGTGGAGGCGGCACCGTGGCGGTGGTCGACCATCTCGCGGTCGTCCATGATCTGGCGACCCCACTGGACCGCTCCGAGACCGATCAGCAGCAGGGCCAGGCCGCCCGTCACGCCAAGACCCAGGTTCTTCGCGTCGATGCCGAGAACCGCCGCTTCGCTGGGGACCGCGAAGTAGATGACGACGAAGCCGATGGCCAGCAGGGGCACCAGACCGAACATGGTGGCGACCTGTCGGGTCGCCCGGTCGAAGGCCTTCTCGTCGACGTCGGTCAGCCGCGGCAGGTGCTCCTCCAGGCCGGGGTCCGGGACCGGGTAGCGCTCCTCGTCGCGGACGGTGGCGAGCTCCGCGGAGCGCTGCGCCTCCGAGTCGACCTCGTGGCCCCCGTCGCGGTGGGTCAGGTCACTCATTTCGCCTTCGCTCCCTTCGCTGCGATCCAGACGGCGATGGCGGCCAACCCGCCGATCCCGACGATCCAGCCCCATAGGCCCTCGCTCACCGGCCCCAGGCCGCCAAGGTTCAGGCCGCCTTCGTTCGGCTGCTCGTGCAGCGTGTTGAGGTAGGCGATGATCGCGCGCTTGTCCTCCGGTCGCATCACGCCGTCGGAGAAGACCGGCATCTGCTGCGGCCCGGTCAGCATCGCCTCGTAGATGTGCAGGTTGCTGACACCGAACAGCGACGGGGCGTACTTGCCCCCCGGCAGGGCGCCGCCGGCGCCCTCGAAGTTGTGGCAGGCGGAACAGTTGGTGCGGAACAGCTCGCCGCCGCGGGCGATGTCCTCCTCACTCACCGAGGACGGGTCGTACTCGGCGGGGGCGGGGATCTCGGGACCCGGACCGAGGGATCCGACGTAGGCCGCCAGGGCGGCCACCTCTTCCGGGGTGTAGCGGTTGGGCTTCACCGGCGCCTGCGCCTCAGGACGGGCCAGGGGCATCCGGCCTGTCGCGACCTGGAACTCCACCGCGGCAGGACCCACCCCGACCAGCGACGGGCCCTGGATCTCGCCGGACTGCTGTCCCTCACCGTTCAGCCCGTGGCATGACGAGCAGCCCACGGCGAACAGTGCCTTCCCCTCCGCGATCTGCTGGCTCGTCCCGGTGTCGGCCGACACCTGGCCGGCGGGGGCGAGGACGCTGTAGAGGGCGCCCATGACGAACAGCCCCAGCACCAGCAGCATCGCCCTGGCTGCTGGGTGCCGTCGTCGTGAGGACAGGAATCGCACGGTGGGTCCCTCTCGGTTCTGCTGGTGCTGCATGGCGGGCTTGCAAGGTATTCAGTTGTCCTGGCCGGGACGGATGCGTCGGCGCCCCCGTCTCACCTCAGGAGGTAGATGACCCCGAACAGGGCGATCCACACCACGTCCACGAAGTGCCAGTAGTAGGACACCACGATGGTGCTGACTGCCTGCTCGTGTGTGAAGGTCCGGGCCAGGTAGGTGCGGCCGAGCAGCAGCACGAAGGCGATCAGACCGCCGGTGACGTGCAGCCCGTGGAAGCCGGTCGCGAGGTAGAAGACCGACCCGTACACGTCGCTGGAGAGGGTGAGCCCCTCCTGCATCAGGGCGGCGTACTCGAAGGTCTGGCCGCCGATGAAGAAGGCACCCATCACGAAGGTGAGGCAGTACCACTCCCGCAGCCCCCACTTGGTGATCGCGAACAGGCTGCCGGTGCGCGAGACCTGGGCCCGTTCCGCGGCGAAGACCCCCATCTGGCAGGTGAAGGAGCTGGCCACCAGCACCGAGGTGTTGACGATGGCGAACGGGATGTTCAGCAAGGCGGTGCGCTGTGACCACAGCGTCTGCGCGATCTCCCCGGTCGCCTGCGCGTTCGTGACGTTGCGGATGGTGAAGTACGCCGCGAACAGCGCCGCGAAGAACATCAGCTCCGAAGCCAGCCAGACGATGGTCCCGACCGCCACCATGTCCGGCCGGCCCGGGTGGCCGCGGAGCCGGGACTGAGGGAGCGGGTGCAGTGCGTTCTCGGGCTTGGTCATCGAGCCCGAGATGGCGTGTGCGTGGGTCACGGGGTCATTATTGCCTCACCCCCCGCATGGGACGCCATGGGGCGCTGGCCGGAGGCGGCCTGACCGGTGGTCGCCGCCCCCACCAGGGGGGCGTGCTGGCTCGCCCGTCGACCTGTCGGCTACCTGGTGGCCAGGACCTGGGGCGCTAGGCTCGTGCCCGCCCGACGACGAACTGGAGTGATCACCGCGATGAGCAGCGCAGCCCAACCGCCGGCCCCGGTGGCCACGATCCTGCTCTACGCCTCGAACCGGCTGACGCGGGAGAACGTGCGGCTGGCCCTCGGCCGGCGGGTCGCGCGGGACCTGCCCGAGGTTCAGGTCGTCGAGGTTGCGACCCAGCCCGCCGTGCTCAGCGCCATGGATGCCGGTGGCATCGACCTCGCGATCCTCGACGGCGAGGCCGTGCCCGGAGGCATGGGTCTGTGTCGCCAGCTCAAGGACGAGGTCTTCGACTGTCCACCGGTGCTGGTGTTGACGGGACGGCGCGATGACGCCTGGCTCGCCACCTGGTCCCGTGCGGACGGTGTCGTCGGCCACCCGGTCGACCCGGTCCGGTTGCCGGAGGTGGTGGCCGGCCTGCTGCGCCGGTCAGCGGCGACCTCGGACGCCGCCGGCACAGCGTGAGCGAGGCGATCAGCTGGTCCGCCCTGCTCGGCGGGCTGGTGCAGCGCAAGGACCAGAGCCGCGAGGCGACGGCCTGGGCGATGCAGCAGATCCTCGGCGGGGAGGCTAGTCCTGCGCAGCTCGCGGCCTTCGTGGTCGCGTTGCGGAGCAAAGGGGAGACGGTCGAGGAGATCGCCGGGCTGGCCGACACCATGATCGACTTCGCCACACCGATCGAGATCAGCGGCGTCGCGGTCGACGTGGTGGGTTCGGGCGGTGACCGCTCCAACACCGTCAACGTCTCGACGATGGCCGCGATCGTCGCTGCCGCCGCCGGCGCCCGGGTGGTGAAGCACGGCAACCGGGCGGCGTCCTCGGCCTGCGGGTCCGCCGACGTGCTGGAGGCGCTGGGAGTGGTGCTCGATCTTTCCCCCGAGGCTCAGCAGGCTGTGGTCGACGAGGCGGGCATCGCCTTCCTCTTCGCTCCGCTCTACCACGCGGGCCTGCGGCACGCGGCCGTGCCGCGGCGGGAGCTGGGCATCCCGACGACCTTCAACTTCCTCGGGCCGCTGGCGAACCCAGCCCAGCCGGTCGCCCAAGCCGTCGGCGTCGCCGACGCCCGGATGGCTGAGCTGATGGCCGGGGTCTTCGCGGCTCGCGGGAACCAGGGAATGGTCGTGCACGGCGGCGACGGCCTGGACGAGCTGACCACCACGACGAGCTCGCAGGTCTGGGTGCACAGCGGGGGGACCGTCACTCCGGCCGTCCTCGAGCCACGTGACCTCGGACTGCGGCGAGCCGAGCTGTCCGACCTGGTCGGCGGGGACGCCGGCCAGAACGCGCAGGTGGCGCGGGACGTGCTGGCGGGCCGGCCCGGACCCGTGCACGACATCGTCGTCCTGAACGCGGCGGCCACGCTGGTGGCGTTCGCCGGGCCCGAGCCCGACCGGCTGACCGACCAGCTGCGGGAGCAGCTGGGGGCGGCGGAGACGGCGATCAGCACCGGGGCGGCCGCGGAGACGTTGGCTCGCTGGGTGGCCGCCACCCAGGCCGCCGTCAGCCGAGGGTGAGGGAGTCGAGCGCCTGCTCGGCTCCAAGGGTGACCAGATCCCCGCTGTCGTCGGGGACCGAGCTCACCGCAGCCACCACCGACCCGTCGTCCAGCTGGACCAGCACCGCCGCCACCCTGTCATAGCGGCTCGCCAGGTGGTCGATGTCGTAGTGCACCTCCGCCGTCACCATCAGGCCGGCGTTGCCGTCCACGGAGTGGTCGGTGACCAGGACCGACTCCACCCGGGTCCGGTGGTCGCGGAAGAGGGTGCGACTGAGCTGACGGACCCCCTCCTGAGCTTGTGCGGCCAGGTCCTTGCCGGGCTCGCCGGGCGTCAACCTGGCCAGCAGCACGACCGCGGACCAGCTGCGCCAGCCGTCGAAGCCGGGGTGGACCGGAGCGCTCGCCAGGAAGAACACGTCGAGGCCGGTCGTCTGCAAAGGATTCGGGGAGAGCAGGTAGGGCTGGTCGGGCAGTGTCATGGAGGCGTTGCCGATCGTCGCCACCCGCGTCTTCTGGTCGAGCCGGCCGAGGGCACCTGCTGCTGGTGTGCTCGGCGGCGCGACCGTTCCCGCCACCGGCAGCCGGCCGGAGCGCTGGACGGTGGGCGTGTCCTGCCAGATTGCCAACCCGAGGCCGACGGTGGCACCGAGGAACAGGGCCAGGCAGAGCAGCAGGGCGACGACGGAGCGCAGCCGGGAGGGGCGTCGCCGGACCAGCTCGTCCTCAGGTCCGGCGGGGGAGTGCAGCCGGGGGGTGGGCGCTCGCGGAGACTCGCTGATGGCCTGAGTCCAGTCGGCGCCGTCCCACCACCGGTACAGCTCGGGCGTGCCGGCCGGGTCGGGGTACCAGCCGGGCCGCGGGGCAGCGCTCACCTCGCGAGCCTAACCCGGCCGCGAAACCGCTCCCGACGGTAAGCGCGGCGGTGGCCGCAGTTCCGCCACGGCCTGGGCCGGTGCGGCCATACTGCATCCGTGATTTCCCGCGATCTGGCGACCGCCCTGGCGCCGTTGCTGTCCTGGACCCCCACCAACGGGGACCTCTTCTTCATCCCGCGGCCGGAGATTGCCGACTCCGTATTCACCGTCAGCGACATGGTGGTCGAGATGGTGACGCACTTCGGTGAGACCCGATTCCACTTCAACGGCACGGTCGAGTGGGCGCTGGACTCGGTGGAGTCCGACGCCGTGGTCTGGCTGCCCCGGGAGGACCAGCTTCGTCACCTGCTCGGCTCCTGGTTCCTGTCCCTGGACGCCTCGGCCGACGGTTTCGTGGTCACCGTCAGCGGACCGGGGCGGGCTCACCACACCGATCCCGAGAGCGACGCGGCCGACGCCTACGGCCAGGCGCTGCTCTACGTCCTGGGCCGCCCGCCCTGGACCCGACCGGCTGACTAGGACCCCAGCCACTGAGCCACCGCGGCCAGGTAGCTGCCGCCGAGCATCGCCGGTGCGTAGGGAAAGCTGCCCCGTCGTCTCAGCAGCAGCCGCAGGGTGCCGTGGACGGCGCCGAGCAGCGTCCCGGCCAGGAGGGACGACAGCAGCAACGGCCAGCTGTCGGCGGCAGCGGCGGCGCCGAGCAGCGGCGCGTAGCGCACGTCACCGAAGCCGAAGCCGCCCCGGGAGGCCAACCAGACCAGCAGGTACAGCCCGGCGGCGAGCGCCGCCCCGGTCGCGGCCCGGAGCAGCAGGGACCAGCTGCCTGAGAGCCAGCCGCCCGCCAACACGCCCACCGCCATCGCCGCCCAGGTCAGCTGCACCAGCGGCAGCGGCAGCCACGTCGTTCCCGCGTCGACCGCCGCCAGCAGCACGCCGCCCACCGCCAGCACCGACCAGAGCGGTTGCAGGGTCGCGGGCAGGGTCGCCCAGCTGATTCCGGCCGCCAGCGCCGAGCACAGGGCGCAGCCGACCACGAAGCGGGTGCTGCCGAGGTCTCGGTAGGCCACCTTGTCCTCGCCCTCGGGCTCCGGCAGCCAGTGCAGCAGCGGCCGGACGAGCCCGGCGGTGACCAGCGCGGTGACCAGCACCGCCACGCTGACCACGACAGCACCGGACGTCACCCGCCGATCCTATGAACGGCGAGCCGCCATCTGGTCACGCCGCCAGCCGAGCCGCGGCCTCGGCTTCGAGCTCGTCCGGCTCCGACCCGCGGGTGAGGGCCAGCAGGCGGAGCGCGAGCAGGGCGCTGCACCAGGTGGTCGTCTCCTGCTCCAGCGCGGCGAGCACCTCGGTCGTCACCCCCAGCTCCCCCGCGAGCGCGAAGTGGTCGGCGCCGCGGCCCAGCAGGCGGCGGAGCCGCAGCCGGGACTCCGCGGCCGGCACCTGTCGGGTGCGCAGCTCTCGTGCCTGCGCCGCGGGAAGCCGGAGCAGCGCCCGAGCGGTGTCGGGGCTGATCCGGCGGACGGGACGGCCGCCGCGCCCGCGGAGCAGCGAGGTCACCAGCCGGGGAGAGACCCCGGCCAACGCGGCAACCTCCGTGGCCGTCAGCTCACCCACCGCCATCACGTGCCGCAGGTGGGCCCGGAACGGCCCCGCCTCCACCCAGGGCGCCGTCGCTGCCACCATCTCGTCCTCCCTCAGGTCGGGTCTCTACAGAAGGAGGGCCGGCGGACGGCGGCCGATGTTAACGAGGGGCGCGGATTTTCTGCCCAGGACGACGACTGCCCCCGCCGGGACCGGCGGGGGCAGCTCGTCGAGAGTCTTGCGTCAGTGCAGCAGGCTCACTCCTGGACGGGGAGGAACCCGGCGGCCTTCGCGGCCTCCTCGCTGTTGAACCAGACCTCCGCCTTGGTCTCGAAGTAGCCACTGCCATCGGGCAGGTGGTACTTCATCGAGTTCTCGTTGCCCTTGATGACGAAGCCTTCCGGCGGCTCGTCACCGACGTAGGCACCCTCGCCGTAGCGGGACGCGCTCCCCGTGCCGTCGGCATCCGGCCCGGCATCCTCGTCAGCGGCAGCCGACCCGGCACCGCTCGACGACGTGCTGGTCGTGGCCGTGCTCCCGGCCGCCGTGCTGGTGGTGGGGCTGGACGGTGCGGCCGACGGCCTCGCCGCCTGCCAGGCCGAGCCGGTGCCGCCGTCGAGGAGCCGACGGGCCACGACCGCCACGACTGCCGCGACCACGCCGGAGACGGCAACCACGAGCGCGACCCTCTTGACCCAGCTCGGGCCGGGCTTCGGCTCGGGCAGGGTCAGCTCGCCCCGTGCCGCAGCGACGGTGGCCCGGCCCCGCTTGACCGCCTCGACGGCGATCGGCGAGGCCGCTGCCGTGCCGAGGGCCGTGGTCAGCTTCGGCAACAGCTCGTCGGACACCCGCTCCCGGGCGGACTCGAAAACGGGTCCGACCCGGTCCATGGCGTCGTGCGCCACGTGCGCGCCCCCGACGGCCAGTGGTGCCAACCGCTCCGAGGCCCTGGCGGTGTAGGGGCCGACCCGGTCGGCGACCGTGTGGGCGTAGGGCGACACCGCCTGCACGGCGGAGTGCGCGTAGGGCGCCACCGACGTGACGGCATGCGTCGCCAGCGGGACGGCCGCTGCTGCTGCCGTCTGGGCGATCGGGCCGGCCTTGGCTACCGCGCCCTGGGCGAGCGGCACGGCCATCGCGGCAGCGTTCTGCGCGATCGGCCCGGCCTTGGCCGCCGCGTTCTGCGCCAGCGGCACAGCCATGGCCGCCGCGGTCTGCGCGAGGGGCACGATCTTTCCCGAGGCGGTCTGGGTCCAGGTTCCGGCTACCGGGGCGGTCTTGCTCCCAGCGGCGTCGACGCGCTTGCTTCGCTTCACGTTTCCTCCGTTGTCTGCACCAGTCGATCGGATTCGCTGATTCCCCCACCGTAGCGCCCAGGGCTGTTCCGGGTGACGGAGTGGGGGACCCGCACAGGCCGCGGGGAACGGTCGGCGCACCTTGCCCGGTCTGGGAGGATGGCTGCCGGCAAGCACCCGTCCGACTCACAGAAAGGTGCTGCGACGTGGCACAGACCGCCATCCTCCACACCAACCACGGCGACATCAGGATCAACCTCTTCGGGGACCACGCGCCGAAGACGGTCGCCAACTTCGTGGGCCTGGCCACCGGCACGAAGGAGTACAAGGACCCGGAGTCCGGTCGCCCGACCACCGGCAAGTTCTACGACGGGCTCATCTTCCACCGGATCATCGGTGGCTTCATGATCCAGGGCGGCGACCCGCTGGGCAGCGGCATCGGCGGTCCGGGCTACAAGTTCGCCGACGAGTTCCACCCCGAGCTCAGCTTCAACAAGCCGTACCTGCTTGCGATGGCCAACGCGGGCGCCAACACCAACGGCTCCCAGTTCTTCATCACCCTCGGCCCCACGCCGCATCTCAACCGCCGGCACACCATCTTCGGCGAGGTGGCCGACCAGGCCAGCCGCGACGTCGTCGACGCGATCGGACGCGTGCCTACCGGCCGCAACGACCGTCCCGCCGAGGACGTGGTGATCGAGTCGGTCGACATCACCGAGTGAGCTCCGACCCCGCCGGCCCCGACTTCTCCCCGCCCGGCTTCGTCGGCTGCTACCGGCATCCTGAGCGCAGTACGGGCATCAGCTGTCAGCGCTGCCACCGGCCGATCTGCGGGGAGTGCATGCAGCCGGCCTCGGTCGGTTTCCAGTGCCCGCGGTGCGTGGGCCGGGGCCAGGCCAGCGTTCGGCAGCCTCGGACCCGGTACGGGGCCTCGCTCCAGGCCGGTGAGGGCACGGCGACGAAGGTCGTGATGGCCGCGCTGGGTGTGGTCTACCTGCTGGACCTGGTGACCGGGGGGCTGGCCAGTGGCCTGCTCGCGATGAGCAACCTCGCCGTCTCCCAGGGACAGTTCTGGAGGCTGCTGACCTCGGCCCTTGTCTCGGGCAGCCTCTTCGGGGTGCTGACCAACCTGCTCGTGCTGTGGTTGGCCGGGCGGGCGATCGAAGCCGAGCTGGGGGCGTGGCGGTTCGGTGTCCTCTACCTGGCGGCCGGGCTGGGAGGGGCCACCCTGTTCTTCGTCCTGGGCCCTCCGTTCGGCGTCTCGATCGGGGCTTCCTCCGCGGTGATCGGGTTGCTGGCGGCCAACACCATCGGCAAGCTCAAGAACCAGGAGGACGTGCGGCCGGACATCGGGCTGTTCGTGCTTCTCCTTCTCTACGCCCTGCTCGTGGGCTTCCAGAGCTTCGGCTGGCTGACCCTGCTCGGCGGTATCGCCGTCGGCGCCCTGGCTGGTGCCGTGTTCGCGTACGCGCCCCGGCGCAACCGGGGCACCGTCCAGGTGGTCGGACTGCTCGGGGTTCTGCTGCTCTGCCTGGTGGCGGTGCTGGCCCGGCTCGTCCTGGGCTGAGCCCCTTTCGGGGGCTCAGCCGCCGAGGGAGAAGGCGGCCTCGAGGTCGTGGGCGGAGTAGGCCCGGAAGGCGATGTGGGTCTCGGTGCTGATCACCCCGGGCACCTTGTTCAGCGAGTCCGCCACCACCGCGGCGATCTGCTCGTGGTCGGCCACCCGGATCAGTGCGATCAGGTCGATGGCGCCCGTCACGGAGTACACCTCGCTGACCCCGCTGAGGGCTGCGATCGCCTCCGCCACCTCCGGGATGCGCGCGACATCGGCCTTGATGAACACGATCGCGGTGACCATGGCGTCATCCTAGTGTTCGGTGTCCGGCGGGCCCCGTTCTCAGCTGATGCCGGTGTCGACGACCGCCCGTAGCCCGGCCAGCACCTTGACGTCGCCGG
The DNA here is from genome assembly GCA_045806705.1 of Friedmanniella sp. GTDB lineage: Bacteria > Actinomycetota > Actinomycetes > Propionibacteriales > Propionibacteriaceae > Microlunatus. The sequence goes on along the minus strand of JBJMIS010000076.1, from coordinate 13,542 downwards.
ACAGGTCGACCGACCCGAGCGGGGGACGACCCCAGAGCCAGCAGTCCAGGTCACCCGCCCCCGCGCTGACGGTGGCGGCCGCGGGCAGACCGTGGTCCTCCTCCTCGACCACGAGGGTGGGCCCGGCCGTGTGCTCGCCTTCGCCCTCCGGGTTGTCGAAGCGTGCAAGTCTGACCAGCCAGCTGGCCGCAGAGTCGGTCGTGCGCAGCCGTACGGTGGCGAGCGCGTCCACGGTCAGGTTCGCCCCGGGTGGTGCCCCCGCGAACATCACGCGCAGCGCTTCGTCCACACCGTCGGTGGCTAGCGCCACATCCAGCGGGGAGCGGTCGTCGACCGTGCACTCGGCGTCCACGCGGTGGATCAACGCCTCGTGCGCCTGGCGCCGCAGCACGAAGCCCACGCTCTGGTCCTCGGCCCAGGTCCAGACCGCCGTGTCCGGTGCCGTCTTCTTCAGCACCTTGCCCAGCTCCTTCGCCGACTGGGCAGCGAGGTCGAGCAGGTCGTCGTACCGGTCCGGGCGGGCGGGGTCGTCGCCGGTCAGCTGCTCGGGGCTGCTGCACCGCTGCTGGACGATCCGGCTCCAGAACGACTGCACCTCGGCGAGGTGCCAGACCAGGTCGGCGGCGTCCCACTCGGGGCAGGTCGGCACGACCGCACCCGGCGTGGTGGTCCGCAGCACGGCGCGGAAGCGGGCGGACTCGTCCGCGATGTGACGAAGGTAGTCCGGGGCGACGGCCATGCTGGTCACCCTAGTGTCCGGGGTCCGAGGGCGTGCTGCACCAGCGCGTCGTGGTCCAGCACCGCGTGCAGCGGCCACATCCAGTCGCCGGTGATTTCCATCAGCCGGACCCCGGGCCGCTCCAGCCAGTCGGCCACGCGCTCCGCCTCCTCGATGCTGGCGGCCGGGAGCGGGGCGGGTGGCGGCGGCACCGTCTCGGCGGTCGCGCGCAACGCCCTCGCGACCGCCTGGGGGACGTCGTGCGGACCGGCGACGCCGGACGCGGCGAGCCGGCCGTGCCGGATCACATGGATCTCCCAGTCCGGGCCCTCCCGGCGGGCGGCGACGATCTCGGCGCAGGCCGCCAGGCTGGAGACGCGGTGGAACCGCGCCCCCGTCCGGGTCAGCGTCTCCAGCCGGCGCCGGATGGTGGCCGCCTCCTCGAAGCGCTGCTGGTCGACCAGGCGGACCAGCCTGCCCTGCACTCCCGCGACGGCCGGCCGGGCATCCCGGGAGAGTGCCGTCCGCACCTGGTCGACCAGCCCCGCATAGGTCTCCCGGGTGACGCTTCCGTCACAGGGGGAGCAGCAGCGGCCCATTCCGGCCAGGGCGCAGGCGGAGCCCGTCCCGGCAGGACTCAGCCGCGGAGTGCACTGACGGATCGGGAAGCTGTCGTAGACGGCCATCAGCACGTCCTCGGCCGCCTGCCGGCGGGAGAAGGGGCCGAAGTAGGTGGCGCCGTCGTCGCGGACGGCTCGCACGATCGACAGCCTCGGGAACGCCTCGTCGGTGATCTTCACCCACTGCACGCGTTCTGGGTACTTGGAGCGGCGGTTGTAACGCGGGGCGTGCGCCGCGATCAGCCGCAGCTCGACGACATCGGCTTGCAGACCCGTCACGCAGGGCACCGCCTCGACGCCCGTGGCGACCCGCACCATCTCATCGATCCGCGGCCGTTTCTCCGCCGCCGTGAAGTAGCTGCGGACCCGCCTGCGGATATTCCTGGACTTGCCGACATAGAGGACCTGCCGTTCGCCCTCGTGCTCGGCGACGAAGAGGTAGACCCCGGGTCGCTCCGGCAGCTCGGCGGCCCAGGTGCGCTTGGCCCGGCGTTGCGGGGAGACCCGCCGGGCGAACTCCTGCAGGTCCTCCAGCGTGTGCACGCCAAGGTTCCCGACCCGTTCGATCAACCCGTGCAGCACCTCCACCGTGGCCTGGGCGTCGGTCAGCGCGCGGTGGTTGGGCGTCACGGCCGTCCGGAAGTGGGCGGCGAGGGTGGAGAGCTTGCAGTTGCGCACCTCGTCGCGGAGCAGGATCTGGCGGGCCAGCGCTGCGGTGTCCAGCACCGGCCATCGGGGGAAGGTGTAGTCCAGGGACTCACACGCCCGTCGCAGGAACCCCACGTCGAACGGCGCGTTGTGGGCGACGATGACGGTGCCGTGGGCGAAGGCGAGGAACGCGGGCAGGACCTCTCGAAGTGACGGCGCGGCCGCCACCATCTGGTTGGTGATGCCGGTCAGCACCGCGATCAGCGGGGGGATGTGAGAGCGCGGGTTGACCAGCGTCTGGAACTCGCCCAGGACCTCGCCGCCACGAACCTTGACCGCGCCGACCTCGGTGATCATGTCGGTCTCGGCGCCGCCGGTGGTCTCCAGGTCGACGACGCAGAACGTGACCTGCGACAGGGGCGTGCCCAGGTCGTCGAAGGATGCCTGCAGCGGGGGAGCAGGTGCGGGTGGAGCCACGGCAGGAACGCTAGAGAAGCGCACTGACAGCTTTGGCCGGTGGCGCGGTCGCCGGTCAGACCTCGGCGAGCACCTCGCCGTGCAGGACGGTGAACCAGGCGCCCGGCCGACTGCTCCAGGCCCGCCAGCCCGCCGCCAGGGCGGCGAGCTCGTCGGCGTCCGTCAGCCCGTGACTGATCGCTTGCTCGGCGAACGCGGAGCCGGTGAGACGGTCCGCCCAGGTGCCGGTCCACCAGGCCAGGTCGTCGCTGGAGGCGAAGCACCAGGCGGAGGCCGAGCTGGTGACCTCGGCGAAGCCGACCTGCAGGGCCCAGCTGCGCAGCCGGCGGCCCGCGTCCGGCTCGCCGCCGTTCGCCCGCGCCAGCGCCCGGTACAGGTCCAGCCACCGGCTCAGCTCCGGTGACTGCGGGTACCAGGTCATGGCCGCGTAGTCCGCGTCCCGGAGTGCGACCAGGCCGCCGGGGCGGCAGACCCGCCGCATCTCGGCCAGGGCAGCCGTCGGGTCGGCGAGGTGCTGCAGGACCTGGTGGGCGTGCACCACGTCAAACTCGGCGTCAGCCAGGTCGAGGGCGTAGACGTCGGCCACCTCTACCTGCACGTTGTCCGCCCCGCTCTCCTCGACGAGGGCTCGGGTGGCGTCCACGGCGGCGGTGGCGTTGTCGATACCCACCACCTGGCCGACCGGCAGCCGGGAGGCGAGATCCAAGGTGATGGTGCCGGGTCCAACGCCCACGTCGAGCAACCGGGTGTTCGGACGCAGGTGCGGGAGCAGGTAGCCCGCCGAGTTCTCGGCCGTGCGCCAGCGGTGCGAGCGGAGCACTGACTCGTCGTGGCCGTGGGAGTAGGTCTCGCGGGCGTTCACCTGAAAAGTGTCAGACCCCTCACGCACAGTTCTGGACGCGGGGGTGGGACAGGTCCCACGACGGCGACAGGCTGGACGACCGGCGTGGCGAGCCACGAGGCGAGGAGACGAGATGGACGTGCTGCATGTGGACTGCGAGAGCTGCGTGGCACGGGGGCCGGCCTGCGGCGACTGCGTGATCAGCGTGCTGCTCGGGTCCCCCCCGCAAGGGGTGGACCTCGACCACGACGAGCGGGCCGCCCTGTCGGCGCTGGCCGACCAGGGTCTGGTGCCGCCGCTGCGACTGGTTCCCGGTGCCCGACGGGGTCAGGTGACACAGGCCCCGCTGAGTTGGCAGGACTACGCGTGAGTGGGGGACCGGAAGCGGACCGTTTTTGCCCGTGATCTCTCCGTGACCTAGGGTGAGGTCCGGCAGGTGCGGAACGTGGTGCAGCTCTGACCAAGCAGACCCGCTGCCGCGTGCGCTGGCCTACACTTGAACTTCTGACCACTGCTCACCGCGAGCCGGCGTCAGAGCTCGGGGAGCAGGTGCGTGAGGGGAACCGGCCTCGGCCGGGGAGGACGTCCGACAGTCCGACGCCGCCAGCTCATGGGTGGAGAATGACTGAGAAGGGGAATCTCGCTTGACCTCATGCCGCCGCGAGGCTGACCACGCTGGTCCGCACTCCCGCGCTCAACGAACGGCGCGGAAGGCGTTGATCGGCCTGTCCAGCTTGGCGCTGAGCGCCGCGACGTTCGCCCTGCCCACGGCGCTGCCGGCATCAGCCGCACCCACGGCCGTGACGGTCGCCGAGGCCAAGGCGCAGATCGAGCAGCTCGAGGTCGAGGCCGAGGCGCTCGACCAGAACTACGTGGGCATCAAGGAACAGCTCGACCAGGGTCGCGCCAAGCTCGCCCTGAAGCAGGCGGACATGGCTCAGCAGACCCAGAAGGTCCGGAAGATTCGCCTGCAGGTCGGCCAGGTCGCCCTCGCCCAGTTCCAGAACCGCAACGTCGACACGGCAGCCCAGATCTTCCTCAACTCCGACACCGACAGCTTCCTCAGCCGGGTGTCCACCGTCGAGAAGGTGAGCGAGAACCAGAACCGGGTGCTCCAGGACTACCAGGAGCAGCAGGCACAGCTCGCCGAGCTGGAGCACTCCAGCGCCACCGACCTCGCCACGCTCACCGAGCAGGAGAAGCAGCTGGCCAAGCTGCGTGCCGAGTCCGAGGCCAAGGTCGCCGAGTCGAAGCGGGTTCTCGCCCGTCTCAACGCTGCTGAACGGGCCGCGATCGCCGCTGCGGAGAAGAAGGCGGCCGAGGAGGCCAAGGCGGCTGCCGAGCGGGCCGCCGCCGACGCCGCGAAGAAGGACAACGGCGGTAGCGGCGGCGACAGTTCAGGGAGTGGCGACAGTGCCACGGTCACCGGCAGCGGCCGCGGCGCGACCGCGCTGGCCTTCGCTCGCAAGCAGCTGGGCCGGCCCTACCGCTTCGGAGCCGCCGGGCCCGCCGCCTTCGACTGCTCCGGGCTCACCTTGCAGGCGTGGAAGGCGGCAGGCGTCACCTTGCCCCGCACCTCCGAGGCTCAGGTCTCGGTCGGTCGGCCGGTCGCCAAGTCCGAGCTGCGGATGGGCGACCTCGTGTTCTTCTACAGCAGCACTGCCCCCAGCCACGTCGGCCTCTACGTCGGCGGCGGGATCATCCTGCACGCGCCCCGACCGGGTAAGTCGGTGGAGTACACGAAGCTGGCGAACATGCCCTTCACCGTCGCCCGCCGCCCGGGCTGACCCGTTCCCCCTCTGGTCCGGCTCGGCTGGCGCGGTCTCAGCTCCACCGTGCTCCTCTTCTTCCTCCCGCTGGCAGCCGGGTGCACCAGCAGCAACCCGCCGCCTCCGCCACCGGCGGCGGCGACGGTCTCCCCGTCCCGGTCGGCTGCCGCGCAGGCCGCTCTCGACAGGCTGGTCGGGGCAACCCGCAGCCACGACCGTGCCGCCTTCGACCTGACGGTGTCGGGACGGGATCCGTCCTTCCGTGACCGCGCGCGGCTGCTCTACGCCAATCTCAGCAGTCTCCCCCTGGAGCAGCTCGAGCTCCGGCTGCAGCCCGGTGAGCAGGACCTGCCGGCAGCGCGACGCGAACTCCTCGGACGGGACGCCTGGCGGCAGCCGGCAACGGTGACCTGGCGGCTGGTGGGGGAAGGGGCCGCTGCCGAGCACACCGTCTGGTTGACCTTCACTCTGCGGGAGGGGATCCCGTTGCTGGCGGGCACCTCGGATACGCCGAGCGGGCGGGCCGCGCCCGAGCCGATCTGGTGGACCGGACCCGTGACGGCCGTCCGGAGCGGTCCGGCGTCGGTGCTCGTCGGGGCCGGGCAACCGGCGGCAGCCTGGTCGAGCCGGGTCCGGGCCGCTGTGACCCAGGTGCAGCGCCGGCTGACCGCGGGACCGGCAGCGGGCTGGTCAGGGTCGGTCGTCGTCGAGGTGCCCGCCAGCCGGGCCCGCTTCGAGGCGGTGCTGGGCTCGGCTGACGGCAGCTATGCGAACATCGCGGCGGTCACGCTGCCGGAGGGTCCCGCAGCCCGTGCCGCCGTCCGGGTCGTGGTGAACCCTGACGTGACCAGGACCCTCAGCGGGACCGGAGTCGCGATCGTCCTGCTGCACGAGATGGTGCACGTCGCGTCCCGCTCGGCCCAGTCGCCGGCGCCGACCTGGCTGGTCGAGGGGCTGGCCGACTACGTCGCCCTGCAGGCTCACCGCAGCGCCGCCGCTGGTGCCGCCGAGCCGCTGCTGCAGCGGGTGCGAGCCCGCGGGGCGCCCCAGCAGCTGCCCGCCGACGACCGGTTCCGGGCCGCTGCCGACGATCTCGCCGTCAGCTACGCCGAGGCCTGGCTGGCGTGCCGCTACATCGCCGAGCGCTACTCCCCAGCGGCCCTGCAGCGGCTGTACACCGCGGTCGACTCCGGCGTCGCTCTGGACGAGGCGGTCCAGGACGAGCTCGGCGTGAGCACTCAGGAGCTGACGACCGGTTGGCGGCGCTACCTCGTCCGGCTGGCCAGCTGAGGTGCCGCCCACCCTGGTGGTGACCAACGACTTCCCGCCCCGCATCGGGGGGATCGAGTCGTTCGTCGAGGATCTCTGCCGGCTGCTGGACGACGACGTCGTCGTCCTCACCTCAGGCCCGGCCGGCGTGAGTTCCAGCGACGGCGACCGCAGACACCTGGTCGTCCGGCACGGCAGTCTGCTGCTGCCGACGCCCGCCGTCGCAGCGTCTGCGGTGCGTCTGCTGCGCCGGCATGCCGCCACCCGGGTGCTGTTCGGGGCCGCCGCCCCGCTGGGCCTGCTCGCGCCCACCCTCCGACGGGCGGGAGCCCGACGGCTGGTCGGCCTGACCCACGGCCACGAGGTCTGGTGGGCCCAGGTCCCCGGCGCCCGACAGCTGCTCCGCCGGGTCGGTGACGGGTGCGACCACCTGACCACGATCTCGGACTTCACGACGGCACGGATCGCTCCGGCGCTCTCGGCGGCCGCCCGGCAGCGGCTGCTGCGGCTGCCGCCGCCCGTCGACCTGGCGCGGTTCGCACCCGGAGCGCCGGCGCCCGGACCGGTGCGCTGCGTGGCCGTCGGGCGTTTCGTGCTGCAGAAGGGCTTCGACATCCTGCTCGCGGCCTGGGGCCGCCTCCTGGCGGGCTGGCCGACGCGGCTGGAGCCACCCGAGCTCGTCCTGGTCGGCGACGGGCCGCGGCGCGAGCAGCTGCGGCGGCAGGTCAGCGCGCTGAGGTTGGACGGCCGGGTCCGGATGACGGGCGCCCTGCCACGGTCGGCCGTGCTGGCCGAGCTGCAACAGGCCCGGGTCTTCGCGCTGCCGGTACGCAGCCGACTGGCGGGCCTGAACGCCGAGGGCCTGGGGCTGGCCGCAGTGGAGGCGGCAGCCTGCGGGCTGCCGGTGGTCGTGGCCCGCTCCGGCGGCGCACCGGAGACGGTCGTCGACGGGGTGACGGGCGCCGTAGTGCCCCCCGAGGACGCCGGCAGCCTGGCCGCGGCCCTGCGGCCGCTGCTGCTCGACGCCGACTGCGCGCGTGCCATGGGTGCGGCCGGTCGTCGTCACGCCGCAGCCCACTTCGGCAGCGACCAGGCCCGCCGAACCATCCGGCAGGCGCTGGCGCTCGAGTGACGGGCCGTGCCCACGGTGCCCGGCGCCACAGTCGGTACTGTGGTCTGCGACCCGGCAGTGCAGCATGGCGATATCCGAGGGCGAGAGGCGAGGGCGTGGCCGACCAGCAGAGGATCACCGTGCCCTCCCCGGGGGGCCCGACCAGCAGGGCGGGCCGCTGAGCACCCCGGCGGCCGCTGCCCAGCGGCGCAGCCCCGCTCGGCCCGTCCCGCGGGTGCTGAGCATCGGCATCGACATCGGCGGCACCAAGGTGGCGGCCGGTGTGGTGGACGAGCGCGGGGTGGTGCTGGAGCGGTTGCAGGAGCCGACGCCCTCGCACAGCCCCCAGGCGGTGGAGCAGGCCATTCTCCGGCTCGTCGAGACGCTCGGCTCAAGGCACCGGGTCGAGTCGGTGGGCATCGGGGCAGCGGGCTGGGTGGACAACGCCCAGGCCGTCGTCCGCTTCTCCCCACACCTCGCCTGGCGGTCTGAACCGCTGAGGGAACGGCTGGCCCAGCGGATCAGCCTGCCCCTGATCGTGGACAACGACGCCAACGCCGCTGCCTGGGCGGAGTACCGCTTCGGAGCCGGCCGGGGCTCCTCGGTCATGGTCTGCATCACGCTGGGCACCGGCATCGGCGGTGGCCTGGTGATCAACCGGCAGCTGTTCCGCGGCACCTACGGGATGGCGGGGGAGTGGGGCCACATGATCGCGGTACCCGAGGGCTACTGGTGCGAGTGCGGCAACCGCGGCTGCTGGGAGCAGTACGCGTCCGGCAACGCTCTCGTCCGGGAGGCGAAAGCACTCGCGAGGACCAACTCCCCGACGGCTCACCGGTTGCTGGAGATCGCCGAAGGGGACCCGGAGCGGATCACCGGACCGGACGTGACCGCTGCCGCGATCGCCGGCGACCCGAACTCGGCGGAGCTGATCTCCGATGTCGGCACCTGGCTGGGCCGCGGCATCGCGAACCTGGCGGCCGCCCTCGACCCGGAGGTCGTGGTCATCGGCGGCGGGGTCAGCGCGGCCGGCGACCTGCTGTTGCTGCCCGCCCGACGAGCGTTCAGCCGGACGCTGACCGGCCGGGGGTTCCGGGAGGAGGCCCGGCTGGAGCTGGCGCACTTCCGCAACGACGCCGGCTTGATCGGGGCCGCCGACCTCGCCCGGCACGCCATGGTCGAGCCCCCCGACTCGGCGCAGTTCGGCTTCTGGCCGCGGCGTCGCAAGCTCAAGGCCCGCAAGGTACGTCCGCGCCGGGAGAGCCGGTGGGCCGTCCCCCGAGCCTGAGCCGGCTGGGATCGCGCTGAGCCGCTGAGGCGCTCAGAGCACCGCGCCGTCACCGGCGTCGGGCGAGCGGTGCCGCGGCAGTCTGGTGACCAGGATGACGAACCCGCCCACGAAGCCGACCACGGCAACCCAGCCCACCCAGGCCGGGAACCGGATGCCGAACGCCGCGGCCAGCACCACCAGCGCCGCCCACGCGATGCCGATCCAGCCCAGCAGGGCGGGGACGGCGGGAGTCGTCAGCGGCGGCAGCGGTTCAGGAACATAGCGCGCCACCGTCGGCTCCGCCTGGACCGGCTCGGGCACCGGGTCGACGAAGCGGAACAGCGGGTGGTCCTCCGCCCAGCGCGGGTCAGGGTCTGCGGTCCAAGCGACCTCGCTCGGTCGACCGCTGGCCGCCGCCTGCGGGTCCGGCTGCGCGGTCGGTCGGTCCTCCGACGGCGGCTCGACGGGCAGCGGCGCCGGCGGCTCGGCGGTCAGGTGGTAGCCGGCCACCATCTCGGCGAAAGCGCGGTCGACCTCGGCGCGGTCGTCCTCGCTCGGCCCGGTCATGCTTGGTCCCCCACGTGTCGGCGGAAGAAGTCCGCGGAGCCGCGGAAGATGTCCTCCGCGTCGTAGTCCAGCGTGGCTACATGGTAGCTGCGTTCCAGCGTCACCACCTCGAGATCGGAGGTCTTGATCCCCCCGCGGATCAGCCTCAGCGAGGAGGGATCCACGACGTGGTCCTGCCGCGACCAGTAGACCAGCGTCGGCTGCGTCACCCGGTGCAGCTCGGAGCGCACCTCGGCCCACAACCTGGTCTGCGAGTGCAGGGCGCGCAGCGGGTTGCGGTCGTAGCCCAGCTCGTCCTGACCCGGCATCGCGATGTCGTTGCCGATGCCGCCCAGCGAGGGCACGACGCTCAGCCAGCGCAGCATCCGGATCCGGGGGTCCGCGATGTTGATGCACGGGTTCACCAAGGCCAGAGCCGCCACCCGGTCGCCGTGCTGCTCGGCCAGCCGGAGCGCCAGGGCTCCACCCATCGACAGCCCCGCGACGAACACGTGCTCACACGTGCGCCCGAGCGCGGTGAACGCCCGGTCGACCGCGGCGTACCAGTCGGTCCACTCGGTCCGGTTGAGCTCCTGCCAGCTGGTGCCGTGGCCGGGCAGCCGCGGCACGCTGACCCGGAAGCCCTCGGTCTCGAGGTGCTGGGCCCAGGGCCGCATGGCCCGGGGGGAGCCGGTGAAGCCGTGGCAGAGGAGGACGCCGAGAGGCCCGGAGCCGCCGAGGTACGGCTCCGCCGTCGGTACGACGGGGGCGGACGTGGGGCCGGGGCCACCGCGGTCACGCCGCAGCCAGCCGAGTCCGGCGCGTACCTCGGCCCGCCCGGACCCCGAGCTGCTCGACCCGTTCTGCCGTCGCGGCGCTGACCCCACCGGGGCATGGTGGCACGGAGAGCGTGGCCGGTGGACGGGGTGCCCCCTGTCCAGGGTTCGGCCCCGCCGCGCTCCGGTGCCAGGACCACTAGGCTCGACGTCTCACCGTCTGAGGGCCGTCCTCAGTCGACGGAGCGGCGGAAGCTGAGGTCGGGTTGCTGTACTGGGTGCTGAAGTGGTTCGTCTTCCTTCCGGTCATCCGGGTGCTCTTCCGTCCGTGGATCACCGGCAAGGAGAACGTGCCCGCGTCGGGGCCGGCGATCCTGGTCGCCAACCACATCTCGGCCGGCGACACCTACCTGCTGCCGGCCCTGGTCCCCCGCAAGGTGACCTTCCCCGCGAAGGCCGAGGCCTTCGAGGGCAAGGGCCTGCGTGGCCGCGTCCTGAAGTGGTTTCTGGAGGGCGTCGGCATGCTGCCGATGGACCGTTCGGGGGGTCGGGCCAGCGCCTCCAGCATGACCGGGGTGCTCGGTGTGCTGCAGCGTGGGGAGCTGCTCGGCATCTTTCCCGAGGGCACCCGCTCCCCGGACGGCCGGCTCTACAAGGGCAAGACCGGCGTCGCCCGGCTGGTGCTGCAGGCCCGGGTCCCGGTGATCCCGGTCGGGATGGTCGACACCCAGTTCGTCCGGCTGCCGCTGCTCCGGATCCCGGTGATGCGGCGCCCCGGCGTCCGCGTGGGGGTACCGATGGACTTCGACCGGTACGCGGACGCTGGCAACGACCGTGACGTGCTGCGCTGGGTCACCGACGAGATCATGACCGCCGTCCAGCGGCTGTCCGGTCAGGAGTACGTCGACGCGTACGCGACGTCGGTGAAGGAGGCGGCCCGCGACGGCCGCGACTTCCCGACCCGGGTGCTCGCCCGGCCCGGCGAGGGTCGGCCGGTGCCGCCCGTCCCCGCCTCGCGGGCATCCGCCCCGAGCCCGGAGCCGACGACGTGACTGCCGAGCCGGACCGCCCGGAGGCCACGGGCGGTGAGGATCTGGTCTCGGTCTCTCCGGACGGCCGGCTGAACCTCGAGTCCGGCCGCGCCGGTGGCGGGCGGGGGATCTACTGGCTGCTGAAGAACGTCCTCCTCGGCCCTGCCATCACCCGGGTGTTCCGGCCCGTCGAGGAGGGCGTGGAGAACGTGCCCCGCACCGGCCCGGCCATCCTCGCCAGCAACCACCTCTCCTTCGCGGACTGGATCTTCATGCCGCTGGCCCTCGACCGCCGGGTCACCTTCGTCGCCAAGTCCGACTACTTCACCGGCGTCGGCCTCAAGGGCTGGGCCCAGAAGCGGTTCTTCGCGGGCACCGGTCAGGTGCCGATCGACCGCACCGGCGGGCGAGCCAGTCAGGGAGCGCTGCGGGCGGGGCTCAAGGTCCTCGAGCGGGGCGAGCTGTTCGGGATCTACCCCGAAGGTACGCGCAGCCACGACGGCCGGCTCTACAAGGGCCGCACGGGAGTGGCGCGGATGGCGCTGCTGGCGAAGGTACCGGTAATCCCGACGGCGGTGATCGGCACGAACGAGATCGCGCCGCCCGGCAGGATCATCACCAAGATCGTCAGTCCGACGGTGCGCTTCGGCACCCCACTCGACTTCTCCCGCTACGAGGGCATGGTCGAGGACCGCTTCATCCTGCGCTCCATCACCGACGAGATCATGTACGCGATCATGGAGCTCTCGGGGCAGGAGTACGTGGACATGTACGCACCGACAGCGAAGGAAGCAGCGGCGCGGGAGGCGGCGGCGGCCGAGCGGGACGAGGTTTCACCTCAAGCCTGACCCGCCGTGTAGGTCTTGACCCCGCCAACGCCTCGCTGCTGGGAGCGACGCGTAGGGTGCGCACTATGAACGCCAGCGAGGCGGTCGAGGCGTGGTCGGGGCTGGGCACGGACTCTGACGTGGCCGCGCTGATCCCGATCGTCCGGCGGATCGTCCGCTCCCGGGTCAGCAACCCGGCGGTGGCCGACGACCTCGTGCAGGAGACCCTGGTCAAGCTCCTCGGCGCCGCGCCGCGGGTGGAGCCGGGGATGCTCGAGGCGTACGCCATCGTCACGGCCCGCAACGTGGTGGCCTCGATGTGGAAGGAACAGGACCGGCACCGCCGCAACGAGCACCGGGTGATCGACCTGGTGCCCGTCCAGGCGCCGGACGAGGACCTGCTCAGGCAGGAGGAACGGCGGGCGGTCGCCTCCGCGCTCGAGCGGCTCTCCGACCGGGAGCGCCAGGCCCTGATGGCCCATGAGGTGTCCGGCCAGGACACCCGCTCCCTGGGCGACGAGCTGGGGATGAGCGCCGGTGCGGTTGCCGCCCAGCTCAACCGGGGACGCGCACGGCTGCGGGTGGAGTACCTGCTCGCGCTGCAGGACACCGAGCCGCCGACGGAGCGCTGCCGTCCCGTCCTGTTCGCGCTGTCCATCGGTGACCGCCGTCGCCAGCGCGAGCTGGACGCAGCCCGCCACCTGCTCGAGTGCGACCTGTGCGCCACCCTCAGCCAGCCCCTGCTGCAGCGGGGCCACCGCAACGACTCCGAGGTGAGAGTGCGGATCCAGAGTGACCCCGACATCGTGGCGGCACGAAAGGCCGCCCGCCAGGTAGCGTCGCAGCTGAGCTTCTCCCAGACCGACCTGACCTTGATCGCGACGGCCGTCTCCGAGATCTCGCGCAACATCGTCCGGTTCGCCGGGCGCGGTGAGGTGGTGATCGAGCTGCTCGAGCAACCCCGTCCGGGGGTCCGGATCGTCGCTCGGGACGCCGGGCCCGGTATCGCCGACGTGGAACGCGCCCTCACCAACGGCTACAGCACCTCACACGGGCTGGGCCTGGGACTGCCCGGCGCCCGCCGGCTGATGGACGAGCTCACCGTGGCGTCGGAGGTTGGCCGAGGGACCACCGTGACGATGACGAAGTGGCGACAGGAAGGACGAGCATGACGGACCAAGCACTCGACGACAACAAGGCCTCCGACGACTTCCCGCCGCTGGACAGCGGTGATGAGGAGCAGCTGCTGCCCCAGCTGGTCGCTCATCTGCGGGAGCACCGGAGCCGGCTGCGGCACGAGTGGGCCAGCCGGATCCAGGACTCGCACCTGTTGCACGCGATGACCTCGCAGGAGATCGGCGCGGAGACCACGTCGGTGTACGACAACTACGTCGAGGTTCTGGAGACAGGCAGCGTGGGGGCGCTGCAGCACTATGCCCGTGACCTGTCCGAGCGGATCATCCCGCGCGGCGTGGAGACCCACGAGGTCGTCGGCATCGTGCTGCTGCTGCGGGACGTGCTCGCCCGCTCCCTCTTCGAGAAGTACCAGCCCGACCTCCGGCTGCTCAACCGCGTCCTCGACGCTTACGAGCCGGCCGCCAACCGGATCGCCAACACTGTCGCGGTCAGCTTCGTGGAC
>JBJMIS010000075.1:0-51749 GCA_045806705.1 Friedmanniella sp. | reverse complement strand
CGGAGGTGCTCCCGGTCCCGCTCGGTGATCGGCACGGCCTGGCCGTCGCCCGTTACGCCCGCTGGCTGCGGTAGTAGCGGATCAGCGCCTGGGTGGACGCGTCCTGCTTGGCCAGCGCGTCCTCGTCGCCGCCGACGGCCGGGGTGACCTGCTGGGCCAGCTGCTTGCCGAGCTCGACGCCCCACTGGTCGAAGCTGTCGATTCCCCAGACGATGCCCTGAGTGAAGGTGATGTGCTCGTACAGGGCGATCAGCTGCCCGACCACCGACGGGGTGAGGGCCGGCGCCATGATCGAGGTGGTGGGCCGGTTGCCGCTGAACACCCGCGCCGGCACGATCGCGTCCGGCGTCCCCTCGGCCCGCACCTCGTCGGCCGTCTTGCCGAAGGCGAGCGCGGCGGTCTGGGCGAAGAAGTTCGCCAGGAACAGCTCCTGGACGTCGGTGTCGCCGTCCTTCAGCGGGTGCGCCGGCGTGGCGACGGTGATGAAGTCGCAGGGGATGACCCGGGTGCCCTGGTGGATGAGCTGGTAGAACGCGTGCTGACCGTTGGTGCCGGGCTCGCCCCAGAACACCTCGCCGGTGTCGCTGGTGACCGGGGTGCCGTCGTAGCGGACGCCCTTCCCGTTGGACTCCATCGTCAGCTGCTGCAGGTAGGCCGGGAAGCGGTGCAGGTACTGCGCGTAGGGCAGCACGGCGTGGGTCTGGGCGTCGAAGAAGTTGTTGTACCAGACATTCAGCAGCCCCATCAGCAGCGGGACGTTGGCTGCCGGCTCGGTGTCGAGGAAGTGGGTGTCGAGAGCGTGGAAGCCTGCGAGGAAGTCGCCGAAGTTCTCCCGGCCGATGGCCACCGCGACGGAGGTGCCGATGGCGGAGTCGACCGAGTAGCGGCCGCCGACCCAGTCCCAGAACCCGAAGGCGTTCTCGGGGTCGATGCCGAAGTCGGCCACCTTCTGCAGCGCGGTCGACACCGCGACGAAGTGCTTGGCGACGGCACCCTTGGCCGCGTCCTCACCCTCCCCGACCGCGCCCACCGACCGCAGACCCTCGAGCAGCCAGCTGCGGGCGAGCCGGGCGTTGGTCAGCGTCTCCAGCGTCGTGAACGTCTTGGACGCGACGATGAACAGCGTCGTCTCCGGGTCCAGGTCCCGGGTCTTCTCCGCCACGTCGGTCGGGTCGATGTTGGAGACGAAGCGGCACTCCAGGCCGTCCTGGACGTAGGGCTTCAGGGCCTCATAGACCATCACCGGGCCCAGGTCGGAGCCCCCGATGCCGATGTTGACGACGGTCGCGATCGGTTTGCCGGTGACCCCCACCCAGTCCCCACTGCGGACCTTGTCGGCGAAGGCGTAGACCTTGTCGAGCACGGCGTGCACCTCGGGGACGACGTCCGTGCCGTCCACCTCCAGGGTCGCGCCGGCCGGTGCCCGCAGCGCGGTGTGCAGCACGGCGCGGTCCTCGGTCACGTTGATGTGCTCGCCGGAGAACATCGCCGCCCGCCGCTCGGGCAGCCGCACCTGCTCGGCGAGGGCGAGCAGCTGCTCCAGCACGTCCCCGTCGACCAGGTTCTTCGAGAGGTCGACGAAGAGGTCCCCCGCCGCGAAGCTGAGCCGCTCGGCGCGGGCCGGGTCGTCCTCGAACCACTGCCGCAGGTCCGGCTGGAAGCTCTGCTTGAGCTCGGTCAACGCGGCCCAGGCCGCGGTGGTGGTGGCGTCGACAGGACTGGTCATGGGCATGGCTCCCGGGCAGCGGTGTGGGGGTTCTTCCTCCAGCACCCTAGCGACGCGCTGCTCGGCGGGTGGGGACAGGCCGACCGGGCATCCCTCGGTAGCGTTGCCGCATGGACCCCCGGCTGGAGCGCGCGCGGCCGGAGCCCGACCGCCCCTCCGCCTCGGGAGAGTCGGAGTTCCGCTCGGACCTGGAACGGATCCGGTTCGCGCAGTCGTTCTCCCGTCTGGCCGAGGTCACCCAGGTGGTCACCTCGAACGCCACCAGCGGCGTCGTGCACAACCGGCTCACCCACACCATCAAGGTCACGGCCGTCGCCCGGGCCATCGCCGTCCGACTGCTGCGCACAGAGGACCGGGACCTGCTGCGTGACCTCGGCGGGCTCGACCACGTCGTCGTCCAGGCGGCCGCCAACGCCCACGACCTCGGGCACCCCCCGTTCGGGCATCTGGGCGAGCGGGCCCTCGACCGGCTGGCCCGGGAGCGGTTCGGCCTGACCGACGGCTTCGAGGGCAACGCCCAGACCTTCCGGATCCTCTCCGAGCTGGAGGTGCACGGGCCCGGGGATACCGGCCTGAACCTGACGGCCGCCGTCCGGGCCGCGGTGCTGAAGTATCCGTGGGCCCGATTCCACCAGCCCGACCCCCATCCCACCGAGTGGTCCGACCCGCCGCGCGGCGCCGGCCACGGGGGCGGTGGGACGGGCGCGGCCAAGTTCTCGACCTACCTGATCGACCTGCCCGAGATGCTCCAGGCGCTCTCGGCGTTTCCCCGCCGGGCGCCGGGTCGGCAGACCCTCGAGTGCTCGGTGATGGATCTGGCCGACGACATCGCCTACTCCTTGCACGACGTGGAGGACTTCCACCGCTCCGGGGTGCTGCAGTTCTCCCCGGTGTCCGGGGAGTTCCGGGCCTGGCTGACCGACCGGCAGGCCCTGGCCGCCCTCGAGGCGCAGCAGCTCGCGGCGGCCGGCCGGCAGCCGGGTGCGGGTCTGGAGCGTCTCCGCCGCCGGCTGCAGGCACGGGACGGCTGGATCTTCGACGAGCAGACCTTCGCCGACGCAGTGCTCTCGGTCGGGGACGAGTTCGTGGACGGGGTGCTGGCCACTCCCTATGACGGCTCGATGACGGCCGACCGAGCCATCTCTGGGTTCGTCTCGCGCTGGATCGAGCACCTGATCACCTCGGTCAGCCCCGATCCCGACCCGCACGTGCGCTCCGGCTACGTCCGGATGAGCCCCCGGGCCTGGCACGAGGTGTCGGTGCTGAAGTTCGTCAACTCCTACTTCATCCTGGACCGTCCGGACCTGGCGATGTTCCAGCGCGGGCAGGAGCGGACGATCACCCATCTGGTCACCGGCTTCGACCATTGGCTCTCCGACCGCGGCGACGCCGCTCGCGCCCCCCGGCGGCTGCTCGACCTGGTCAACGCCGCGACGTACGGCTACGAGCGGATCGCGCAGACCCACCCAGAGTGGCTGGACGGGCGGACCGGCGACGCCGAGCTGGCCCGGATGGGTCGCGGACGCGGGATCATCGACTTCGTCAGCGGCCTCACCGACGCCCAGGCTGTGGCCTTCGCCGCCACCCTCACGGGAACGAGCGGGCTGCTCTGGACCAACGGCTCGCTCTAGCCCGGGGCCGACGTCCGGGCCCCGTTGGGTGGCGTCGGCCACAATGGCCGGTATGGCCGACCGTGATCGTCTCCGTAGCGTGGCCGTCGTCGTCATGGCCGTGGCCCAGGCCGTGGTCGGGCTGGGGTCCCCGTTCGTCACGGACCCCGACTCGAGCGCCGGCGCCATCTCCGACGCCAACCACAGCCCCGTCACCCCCGCCGGCTACGCCTTCGCCATCTGGGGGCTGATCTATGCCGCGTCCCTGGTCCTGGCGGTCTACCAGGCGGGTCCCGGCCAGCGGGGACGCGACCTCCACCGGCGGACCGGCTGGTGGCTGGTCGCCGCCTTCACGGCCAGCACGATCTGGGTGCCCATCTTCAGCACCCGGACGATCTGGCTCTCCCAGGTCGTCATCCTCGTCCTGGTCGGCAGCCTGGCGATGGCTGCCCGCCGCTTCACCGAGCGGGGGCCGGCCGAGGACCTGGCCGAACGGCTGGCCTTCCGGCTGCCGGTGACCCTGTACCTCGGTTGGGCCACCGCGGCCACCGCCGCCGGCTTCGGTGCCACCTTCCGCTCGCTGGGCATGCCGGAGCAGGGAGGCTGGGTCACCCTGGTCTCGCTGGTCCTCGTGCTGCTCGCCGCCGCCGCCTCCATCGTCGCGGTCGGCCGGTTGCTGGCGGTGGCCGGCTTCGCGTTCGCCGTCTGCTGGGCCCTCGTCGCCGTCGTCGTGGCGACCTCCTCGGGCCTGGTGGGCGCCGCCGCCGTGGTCGCCCTGCTGCTGATCCTGGCCGTCGTGGTGGTGCGCAGCGTGCAGAGCCGCCGGGCGACCGCGGTGCTGCTCGGCTGAGCCTGGTGGAGCTGATCGTCGAGGTCTGGCGCCGCGCAACCTCCGCCCAGCCGCCGCCGGGACCGGCGTTGGTCGTCGGCGCCGCCCTGGTCGCGCTCGTGCTGGTACTGCAGCCGACTCTGTGGCGGCTGACCCGGGTCCTGGTCACCGTCACCCACGAGGGCGGTCACGCCGTGGCCGCCTTGCTGGTCGGACGGCGGCTGCGCGGCATCCGCGTGCACTCCGACACCTCGGGCCTGACGGTGTCCAGCGGGCGCCCGTCCGGCCCCGGCATGGTGGTGATGCTGGTCGCCGGCTATCTCGGGCCCGCGGTCGTCGGGCTGGGGGCGGTCGCCCTGCTGCTCCGGGGTCACGCGCTGGGTCTGCTCTGGGCGTTTGCGCTGCTGCTGGCTCTGATGCTGCTGCAGATCCGCAACCTCTACGGCTTCTTCGTGCTGCTCCTCGCCGGCGGCGGGCTGCTCGCGCTCAGCTGGTACGGATCGGCGCCGGCGCAGACGGCGCTGGCCACCCTGCTGACCTGGGTGCTGCTGCTGGCTGCGCCCAAGCCGGTGGCCGAGCTGGTGCGTCAGCACCGACGGGGGCGAGCCTCGCATTCCGACGCCAGCCAGCTCTCCCGGCTGACCCGGGTGCCGGTGGGGCTCTGGCTGGCGTTGTTCGGGGTGCTCAACGTCGCGGGGCTGGCCCTCGGGGCGGCACGGCTCGTCCCGGCTCTCGTCGAGCTGGGCAGCGTCCTGGTCCCGTGGTCCTAGCCGCTCGACGAACAGAAAAGGCTCCCACCCGGAAGGGTGGGAGCCGGTGGCGCGTGCTCAGGCGCGCGGGCCGAAGCCGCCGTTGCGTTGCGCGACCAGGATCAGCTCGTCACGCATCGCCGGGGTGGCGGCGTTGCTGATCGCGCGAGCGAGCTCGCGCCGGGTGCGACGGGTCTGGATGGCCTTGCCGAGGCGGGACATGGTGGTGCTTCCTTCCGGATCTGCTGGTGTCGATGCTGGTACTCGAAATCTTCGAATTCGAAACCTATCGTAACAACAGGCGGGCAGGGACTTTTGTTCCGCGATCGCTGAAGGGATGGCCCGGGTCGCTCTGACCGAGGCCAGCAGGCGATCCGAGCCGAGTGAGGTGCTCGGGAGGCAGGGGGTCAGGCGGCCTGACCGAAGCGCCGGTCGGTGACCCGGACGCCGACCCGCTCCAGCTCGGCCTCGACGCGGATCCGCTCGATCTCCCGCTCCATCCCACTGGACTCGACCGCCAGGTCGTGCTGGATCTCGAGCATGTCGCAGGCCTGGGAGAGCAGCCGGTCGTACGCCAGTCGGTTGCCCAGCTGGTGGGCGGCGGAACGTTGGGCGTCCTGGGCGACGGCGAGACGCAGGCGGCGGAGGTCGGCGACGACCTGCTCCAGCGGCCGGCCCTGCTGATGGCGGAGGGCCTTGACGTTGCGCCGGTGCACCCGCTTCAGCTGACGTTCCTCACGCCAGCCTTTGATGGTCTCGTCCCAGCGTCCAGCCAGGAAGTCGTACGCGATCACGCAGATGATCGGGACGAGCACCATGATGGCCACAGCGACGGCCCCGAGGACCGCCTGATAGGTGTCCACCATGAGGAAACCTTAGGTCCCTCCCAGATCTGCTACAAGTTGGGGCGCAACTTGGCTGCCTAGCGGCCGGCGCTCCCGTACACGGTGACGTGGACGTGGTCCTGGTGGTTGGCCGTGGCCGAGCCACGGTCGGCGAAGCTGCGCCATCCCTCGCTGCCCCGCTGCACGGTCCAGATGCGCCGGTCGAAGAGGACCTGGCTGACTCCGAGCCGCTTCGCGTTGGCCCGGACGTAGTTCGCGATCGCCCAGCCGGTGCTGGTGTTCGACACCATCGCGTCCAGCGCCCGACCCGAGGGGTGCTCGGGCAGCGAGTCCGCACGCACCCCGCCGTAGGCCTTGACCGACGGGAACCGGGCGCAGATGGCCCGGTGCACCCGGATGGCGTCGGGCCGGAGCCCGGACTCGACCGCCGAACCGCCGGAGCAGCGACCCGAGGAGATGCCCACGGACCGGCTGACCGCGGAGCGCTTGGCGTGGGGCTTGGGCCGGGGCGCCGCCTTCGGCGTGGGCTTGGACTGCACGAGGTACTGGTTCTTGACCCAGCCACCCGCACTCCGGTAGGCGATGTAGCGCCACTGCCCGCGGACCGTGCCGGTGATGGAGACCTTGGAGCCGGGGGCCAGCACCGCCAGCAGCTTCGACCCGGCGTCGCTCTCAGCACGCACGTTCAGGCTCACCCGTGGATACCGGGTGCCGACCACCCGCAGAGCCGGGCGCTTCGCAGCCTTGGCAGCCGCGGCGACGCGCGCCGCCCTGGCCGCCTGCGCAGCCCGAGCCTTGGCCTTGGCCTTGGCCTTGGCCTTGGCCGCAGCCTTCGCCTTGGCCGCCTTCGCCTTGGCTCGGGCCTGTGCCGCCGCCTTGGCCTTCGCCTTCTTCTCAGCGGTGAGAGCGAGGGCGGCCCGCGTCTTGGCCGCACTCCGGCTGATGGACTTCTCACGGAGCACGGTCTGGGCCGAGCTCGACGCGCTCGTCGGGGGGGCCAGTACGCTGCTCGACGCTGCCGCCGTTGTGTCAGAGGATGTCGAGCCGCTTGCCACGACCACGACCCCGGTGGTCGCCATGCCGACGACGAGCGCCGGCACGGCGAACCGCGCGACTCGTTTCTGCCACGGCGCCTGCTGAGCCCGTTCTGGACGTCGCTGGACCACGGAACCCTCCACTCCCCCGAACGGTGGGTGACCGCGCCGAGATCGAAACGTTATCTTCGGCCGACGAGTCTAGGCAGAGCACCTCCCTTTTGGCCAACTCGCGGCGGCGTCGGGGCCGGAATGCGCGTGGACCGAGCGCGAGTCGTGACCCGGCCAGGCCCGCGTGGCTAGGGTGAGGAAGGCCGACACGAGAGGGCTCAGCGATGACCGTGGATCAGCCTCAGCAGGACTCGACCAGCCACTACGAGGCCATCGTGATCGGCGCCGGACAGGCTGGTCCAGGCGTGGCTGGCGGGCTGGCCGAGCGCGGACGGGTCGCGCTGGTCGAGATGGCGCAGGTGGGCGGCACCTGCGTCAACCACGGGTGCAAGCCGACCAAGGCGCTGCGGGCCAGTGCCGTCATCGCCCATCACGCCCGGCGGGCGGCGGACTACGGCGTGCACACCGGGGAGGTCACCGTCGACTTCGGCTTCGCCATCGCGCGCGTGCACCGGATCATCGAGGACCAGGTCGCAGGGCTGCTCAGCTACGTCGACAGCGTCGAGAACCTCGACCTGGTCCGCGGCCACGCCACGCTGGCCACCGACCCGACGGGGGCCGAGCACGTGGTCACGGTGGACGGACGCCGGCTGACCACCTCGCAGGTCTACCTCAACGTCGGTGCCCGTGCCTCGATACCGCCGACGCCGGGTCTGGACACGGTGGACTACCTGACCGAGGTCGAGCTGTTGAACCTCACCGAGCTGCCCGCGCACCTGGTGATCGTGGGCGGCGGCTACCTGGGCTGCGAGTTCGGTCAGATGTTCCGCCGGTTCGGCTCCGAGGTCACCTTGGTGGCTGGCGGCGGGGTGGCCGCGCGGGAGGATCCCGACGTCTCCCAGATCCTGACCGAGACCTTCGAGGCCGAGGGCATCCGGGTGATCGCCGGCCGCACCAGCGCGGTGACCAAGGCCGACGACGGGGGCGTCGAGGTGACGCTGGAGGACGGCAGCACGGCGACCGGCAGTCACCTGCTGATGGCGGTCGGCCGGCGGTCGAACTCGGACCTGCTGGGCCCGGACCACGGGATCGAGACGGACCGGCGCGGCTTCTTCGTCACCGATGGCCGGTTCCAGACCTCGGTGCCCGGCGTGTGGGCGCTGGGCGACGTGAACGGCCGCGGAGCCTGGACCCACACCTCGTATCAGGACGGTCAGATCATGCTGACGCCGCCGCGCAACGTCGACGGCCGGGTGCCCACCTACGCGATGTTCACCGACCCGCCGCTGGGCCGGGTGGGGATGACCAACGCCGAGGCGCGGAAGTCCGGGCGGCGGGTGCTCAAGGCGGAGGTGCCGATGTCCAAGGTCAGCCGCGCGATCCTGGAGAGCGAGACCACGGGGGTGATGCGGATCCTCGTCGACGCCGACACCGAGGAGATCCTCGGCGCGACGATCCTGGGGCTGCAGGCCGACGACGTCATCCAGGTGGTCAGCACCGCCATGCAGGCCGGGGTCCGCTACCCCACCGTCCGGGACGCGCTGCCGATCCACCCCACGATGGCCGAGTACGTTCCCTCCATCCTGGGCTCGCTGCAGCCGCTCGACTAGCGCGGGGCGCGCGGACTGCGCTTGTAGTCGGAGACGAAGCGGCTCTCGGTCAGCCAGAAGCGCCAGGGCCGCTCCGCCGCCGCCGACACCCCGACCCGAGGGCCCGTGCTGATGGTGCCGACGGGTTGCGGATCGAGCTCGAGGGTCACCGGTCCGCCGCCGAGGACGGAGGTGCCCTTCTGGGCACCGGTCACCGCGAGGGCCTGGCACAGCCGTCCCGGGCCCCGGGCCAGGTCACGGTCGCTCGCCCGGCCGCGGCGGGACCGGGCCACCTCCACGCCCTCGACCACCTCCCCGGCCCGGAGCAGGATCCCCGACGCCGTGCCGTCCGGGCCGCAGACGATGTTCGCGGCCCAGTGCATGCCGTAGCTGAAGTAGACGTAGAGCCGGCCGGGCGGTCCGAACATCACCTCGGTCCGCGCTGTCCGGCCCCGGTAGGCGTGGGACGCGGGGTCGTTGGGTCCGTCGTAGGCCTCCACCTCGGTGAGCCGGACCGCCACGACGCCGTGCCGGAGCAAGCCGCCGAGCAGGGTGGGCGCGACCTGCTCCACGGGTCCGTCGAGCAGCGTCACGAGGGGCAGTCTGCCGTTTCCTGCTGGGACTGAAGACTTTCGGGTCGACTACGAGCCCGAAGTCGTCAGTTCAGCAGCCTCGAGCACGTCGACCGTGCCGGCAGCCCCGTCGACGCGCACCCGGTCGCCGGTGTGCAGCCGCATCGTGGCGTTGCCGCAGCCGACCACCGCGGGGATGCCGAGCTCGCGCGCCACGATCGCTGCGTGCGACAGCGGCGCCCCGACGTCGGTGACCACGGCCGCCGCGCGCGGGAACAGCGGCGTCCAGCCGACGTTCGTCACCGTGGTGACCAGCACCTCGCCGGCTCGCAGCTCTTCGGACCGGTCGGCGTCGGTGACCACCCGGACGAGGCCCTCCACCACGCCGGCCGAGCCGGGGAAGCCGCGGACGACCGCGCTCGCGGCCTGCCGCGCTCCGGCGACGAACAGGTCGGAGCGCCGGTTCGGGTCCGCCGCCCAGCCGAAGGGGTCGAAGTGGCCGCGGATCAGGGCCGGGTAGGGCGGCAGGGCCGCGTAGGCCGCGTAGGCGGCCTTTCTCTGCCGGACAGTCCCGGGCGGCAGCGTCTCTCCCTGCAGGACCCGGATGATCTCGGCCGCCTCGAGGAAGAAGGCGTCCTCTCCGAGGCCCGTCAGCTCACCGGCCCGCAGCACGAAGGCCCGGAGCACCCAGAAGTAGCGGATCACCTCGCCGCGGGCCCGCTCCCGGCTGCGTGAGATGCGCCCCCAGGTGGCCAGCGCACGACCGAGGACCCGGGCCTGCAGCGGGTGGGCCGCCACCAGCGCATGCCAGGCGACGTCCCGCGCCTCCTCCTGGGCCCGCAGGCGGTCCCGGTAGGCCGTGGCCGCCCCCGCTCGGGCGGCCAGCTGACGGTCGAGCCATCCGGGATCCTCACCGGGACGCGGTCGGGAGATCTCGAACTCGTGCGGACCCCGGTGCCCGTAGCGTCGGTTGAAGGTGTCGGGGTCGATCTGGCCGCGCTCGAGCTGGTCCAGCCCCTCCAGCAGACCGAGGCTCGCCAGGTCTCCGGACTGGGCACCGAGTCCGGCGGTGAGGGCGTTGGCCGCGGTGTCCCCCACCAGCCGCTGCAGCCGGCGCCGAGTGGTGACGAACGACGCGCCGCTGGAGCGGGTGGCGGCCGACAGCAGCCAGCTCACCCGGTGGAACTCCGGCTCGAGAGTGTCGGCCCAGAGCCGGGCGAGCTGTGCCCCGTCAGCCACGACCCCGATCTCGGCCCGGCGTTGGTCGCAGAGCGCGGGGTAATGGGCGAGGGAGTCGTCCAGGTGCCGCGCCTCACGGCGGGCCTCGCTGACCACGTGCAGGCCCATCGGCAGCAGCCCCCGCATCAGCTGCCACCAGTGCACCCTGACCGGAGGAATCTCGAGATCGGCCGGCAGCCGGCCGAACACCTCCTCGGTGAGGGCGCGGAACCGCCGCTCGCCCACCCCGACGGCCCGGGAGAGCGCGGCCATCACGCTGACATTGAGGTAGACGCGGCCGCCGATCCGGCCGTAGCCCACGTACGGAGGGATCGAGGCGGTGGCCATCGCGTCCCGCAGGAAGACCTGCACCATCGACCAGGTCGCCGGTGTCATCACGTCCGGGATGGCTTCCCCGACGTTGGTGTTCGTCCACAGGAAGTCCCCGTCCCGGCTGTCGTTCCACAGGTCGACGGGCCCGGACGCGGTCACCGGGCGGGCCTGCACCAGCCAGAGCTCGTCCCCCGACCGGCACCACTCGACGTCGACGTCCGTGCCGAGCAGCTCCTCGATCCGGCGCACCAGCTCGGCCAGCCGCCGCGCCTGCCCAACGTCGAGGAGTCCGGGCACCTCCGGCAGCACCGCGCCGGTGACCCGGTCGACCCGCACCTCCGTACTGGCGGCCTCGCCGGCCACGAGGGCCTCGCCGAGCCCCGGCGCGACGTTCAGCACGACGGCCCCCCGGGCGCCCGATACCGGGTCCAGGCTGAAGGCGACGCCGGACGCGTCCGCGGCCACCTGCCGCTGCACCACGACCGCCATCGCCACCCCCGCCTCGTCAACCTGGGAGCGGCGGCGGTAGGCGACGGCCCGCTCGGTCCACAGCGAGCGCCAGCAGACCAGGAGCGCGTCGAGCACCCCGTCCTCGCTGGTGACCCCGAGCACCGTGTCCTGCTGACCGGCGAAGGACAGGCCGGGCAGGTCCTCGGCGGTGGCCGAGGACCGCACCGGGACCACCCCAGCGCCAAGGGCACGGTAGGCCTGGCGGACGACGGCCGCGACCTGCTCCGGCACCGCGCCGCCGGAGCTTCTCCGCCAGGCAACGAAGGCCGCGGTGGTGACGCAGAACCCCGCCGGCACCGGCAGCCCGGCGGCCGTCAGCGAGACGAGGTTGGCGGCCTTGCCGCCGAGCCTGCCGAGGTCGGCGGCCGGCTCGGCGAGGTCCTGGACGTAGACCGCCCCTGCGGCACCCTCGTTGGCGACGGGTTCAGGGGACGTCGACCCACGTCCGTTCGGCGGCGGACCGCAGCATCGCGTCGCAGATCGCCGCCGCCCGGGCGCCGTCGGCGAAGGTGGGCAGACCCTCGGGCCGCTCGCCCTGACCGTTCGCCGCGGCGATCGCGGCGTAGGAGTCGGCGACGTAGCTCTCGAAGCACTGCGCGTACCCCTGCGCGTGCCCCGCCGGCAGCGTCGCCAGCCGGCGCTGCTCGGCCGACCCGTGGTTGGGGTCGCGGACCAGCGTGCGGTACCCCTCGTCGTCGCCGAGCAGCAGCTGCTCGGGAAGCTCCTGGTCGAACACCGCGCTCTGCTGCATGCCGTCGACCTCCACCCAGAGCCGGTTCTTGCGGCCGGCGCTCAGCTGGCTGATCACTGCCGAACCGGCGACGTCGGCCGCGGTGCGGAACATGATCAGCGCCGTGTCCTCGGTCTGCACGTCGATCAGCGGGGCGTCGCTCTCGACGGCGCTGAAGCTCGCCGCCGTCGCCGCCGGCCGCTGCTTGATGGTGATCGAGGTGGTGGCGACCAGCGAGGCGATCCGGTCCCCGGTCACCCACTCGACGAGGTCGCACCAGTGCGAGCCGATGTCGCCGAACGCCCGTGACGGGCCGCCGGCCGCCGGGTCGACCCGCCAGCTGGTGGCGCGCGGGTTGAGCAGCCAGTCCTGCAGGTAGCTGCCGTGCATCAGGTTGACGTCCCCGAACTCCTCGCTCTGCACCCGGGCGCGCATCTCCCGCGCCATCGGGTGGAAGCGGTAGGCGAACGGCATGGTGTTGACCACACCGGTCCGCTCCGCCACCGCCGCGGCCCGGCGGGCGTCGTCCAGGCTGACGCCGAGCGGCTTCTCGCACAGCACGTGCTTGCCGGCCTCCATCAGCTGCACCGCATACGGGACGTGGGAGGAGTTGGGGGTGCAGATGTGGACGGCGTCGACGTCGCTCTCGGCCACCTCGTCGATGCTGCCGAACGCCCGCTCGGCCCCCCAGGCCTCGGCCACGGCTCTCGACCGCTCAGGAGTGGAGGCCAGCACCCCCACCACCTCCGCGCCGGCGAGCAGCGCCGCCCGTCGGTGCACCGCGCCGATCATCCCGGCGCCCAGAATTGCCACGCGCATCGCCTTCGATGAAGTCATGGCCACACCCTAGGACGTCGCCGTGCCGGCAGGCGGTTCCGGTCCGGGCCCGGTCAGAAGGGTCGCACCCCGATCACAGGCGAGCCACAGGGCGATGCCGCATCCGGCACAGCGCAGCCGCCGAGGCTGAGGCCATGCCTGGTTCCAGCACCCTGCCCGACACCGCCCCGACCGCCTCCCGGCTGCTCCCGCCGGCGACCGCCTCCCCGACCGAGCGACCCGCCCCACCACCCACCCGTGTCGGCCCAGCACGCGGCACACTGCACGGCACCTTCCGCGGAACGGACGAGGACCCGCGCTGGGCCCGTCCGCTCCTCGGGCTGCTCCTCCTCGGCACCGCCGCGCTCTACCTCGTCGGCCTCTCCGGTTCCGGCATGGCCAACGACTTCTACGCCGCCGCGGTGAAGTCCGGCACCGAGTCGCTCCGGGCGTGGCTGTTCGGGTCCCTCGACTCGGCCAACGCCATCACGGTGGACAAGCCTCCGGCCTCGCTGTGGCTGATGGTGCTCTCCGCCCGGATTTTCGGCTTCTCCTCCTTCTCGATGCTGCTGCCGCAGGCCCTGGCGGGAGTCGCGTGCGTCGCCGTGCTCTACGCCGCCGTCAAGCGCTGGTCGGGCGCCGCCGCGGGCCTGGTCGCCGGCGCACTGCTCGCGCTCACCCCGGTCGCCGCCCTGATCTTCCGCTTCAACAACCCCGACGCCCTGCTGGTGCTGCTGATGACGGTCGCCGCCTACGCGGTCGTCCGGGCCGTCGACGCCCCCACCACCGAGGGTCGGCGCGCCGTAGCCCTGCGCTGGATGCTGCTCGCCGGTTGCGCCATCGGCTTCGCCTTCCTGACCAAGATGGGCCAGGGGCTGCTGGTCCTGCCCGCCTTCGGGCTCGTCTACCTGGTCGCCTCCCCACTCCGGCTGCGGGCCCGGATCGGCCACCTGCTGGCCGCGGCGGTCGCCATGGTGGTGTCCGCCGGCTGGTTCGTCGCTCTGGTGGCCCTGTGGCCCGCGGCGTCCCGCCCCTACATCGGCGGCTCCACCAACAACTCCCTCTGGGAGCTGGCGCTGGGCTACAACGGGCTCGGCCGCATCCTGGGGGCGGCGGGCACCGCGGGGGGTGGTCCCGGCGGCGGCAGCAATCCGGGCTTCGGCGGCTCTGCCGGCCTGCTGCGGATGTTCGGCGCGGCGTTCGGCACGCAGATCGCCTGGTTCCTCCCCGCAGCCCTGTTCGCGCTCGTCGCCGGGCTCCTGCTGACCGCCCGCGCGCCCCGCACCGACAAGACCCGCGCCGGGCTGCTGCTCTGGGGAGGCTGGCTGGTGGTGACGGTAGCCGTCTTCTCGTTCATGTCGGGCACGATCCACCCGTACTACTCGGTGGCGCTGGCTCCGGCCCTCGGCGGCCTCGTCGCCGTCGGTGGCCGTGCGCTGTGGCTACGCCGGGACGACGTCCTGGCCCGTGGCGCGCTGGCCCTGATGGTCGGCGGCACCGCGGTCTGGGGCTTCGTGCTGATGGCCCGCGACGCGAGCGGCTGGCTCAGCGGGCTCGCCTGGGCGATGCTGCTCGGCGGCGTCCTCGCCGCCCTGCTGCTCGCCGTCTGCACCGGGCGGCTGAGGAAGCTGGCGACCGCCGCCCTCCTGGTCGGCGCGGTCGCCGCCTCCTTGGGGGCCGGCTCCTTCACCGTAGCGACGGCCGCCACCAGTCATACCGGCTCGATCCCCATGGCCGGCCCCTCCTCGGTCGTCGGCTCGGCCCTGGCTGGCCCGGGCGGGAACGCGATCCGCGGCGGTGCCGCCGGCGGCGCATCGAGCAACACCGCACTGGCCGACCTGCTCAACGGCACCAGCACCCGCTGGTCTGCCGCCGTGGTCGGCGACCAGTCGGCTGCCCGCTACATCC
This sequence comes from Friedmanniella sp., assembly GCA_045806705.1. Taxonomy (GTDB): domain Bacteria; phylum Actinomycetota; class Actinomycetes; order Propionibacteriales; family Propionibacteriaceae; genus Microlunatus. The sequence continues at coordinate 37,169 of JBJMIS010000075.1, read as the reverse complement.
TGTCCACCAACACCGCGGTGATGGCCATCGGCGGCTGGAGCGGCAGCGACGACGCCCCGACCCTGGCGCAGTTCCAGCAGTACGTGGCGAACGGCGACATCAGCTACTTCCTGGCCGGTGGCGGCATCGGCGGCCGCGCCCCCCAGGCCAACGGCACCTCCGCCGCCAGCGAGATCACCGCCTGGGTCGAGGCGAGCTACACCCCCACCACCGTGGGTGGCACCACCGTCTACGACCTCACGCCTTAGCGGTCAGCGGCGGCCGCTGCGGGGGTCAGCCGGGCTCGGTCGACAGCCAGACGAAGCCGGTCACGAACACACCCAGCGTGGCGAACATGGCCAGAGCGGCGCCCACCACCGCATCGGCCGGCGTGGGGATGCTGTTCGTGTCAGGGTTGCTGAGCATGATCACGATCCCCACCGCGTAGATCGCGAGCGAGATCGCGAGAATGATGCCCACAAAGATCGCTCGTCGCATCGCCGGACTCGCTTCCGCTGGAGGATGTTCAGGTGCACGAGCAGGTGCGGCGGCGTGGGGTGCCACGCCGGGACCGGCTCGGGACGAGCGTATCCTCCGCGCTCGGGCTTGCTCAGCACGGCTCCCCGGGCCAGTGCCTCAGGCCTGAGCCCGCTTGGCCCTGGTGATGACGTCAGTGAGAAAGGCGTTGAGGTGCTCGGCCTCGGCGAGGGTGATCTGCAGCCGGGCCATCACGGCCTCGGGGATGGCGAGGGCCCGCTCCCGCAGCGCGGTTCCCTCCGCCGTGAGGCTCAACCGCAGAGCGCGCTCGTTGCCCACCACCCGTTCGCGGCGAAGGTAGCCGACTGCCTCCAACCGCTTCAGCAGCGGGGAGAGGGTCGCCGGTTCGAGCTGCAGCCGGTGGCTGAGCTCGGTGACGCTGAGCGGCGCGTACTGCCAGAGCGCGAGCATCACGAGATACTGCGGATGCGTGAGCCGAAGCGGCTCCAACAGGGGGCGGTAGACCGCGATCACGCTGCGCGACGCCACAGCGAGGGCGAAGCAGACCTGGCGCTCGAGCTCCAGCAGGTCGCGCGGTTCGACGGGCGCGTCGGCGTCCGCGGTGTCGAAGGTCACGTGGTCGTCCATTGCCCGACACTGTACGCGGCGTCAAACAATTAGTACACTAATGATCACACTGCGCTGAGAAGCAGCGTCCCGAAGGACACGACCAGCGGCAGGTCCCCGGCACCTCGAAAGGTTCCCAGCATGGCTAAGGTCCCCCCCGGAGACGGCTACTCGATCCTCTACCGGCTCGGGTGGGAGATCGAGTACACGCTGATGCACGTCTTCGGCCCGGCCACCCAGGATGGCGACAAGGATCCCCGGGTGGCGATGAAGAAGGACCACGACCGGCGCCGGCAGCTCTGGCTCGAGCGCAAGGCCGCACAGCAGGACCGCTGAAGGCCCTCAGGCCAGCAGCTGGCCCAGCCGCCGCGCGTTCCGCACCGCGTGGCCGTGACCGTCGTTGTTGAAGTAGGCGTAGACGTCGTGGCCGCCGGCTCGCCACTCCCCGATCCGGCCGGCCCACCACCGCAGGTCGTCCTCGGAGTAGCTGCCGCCGTACAGGTGCTCGGGGTCCGGGCCGTGCAGCCGGAGGTAGACCCAGGGAGCCGTGGCCCGCAGCACGCACGGCAGCCGGGCCCCGCTCATCACGCAGTAGCCGGCCCCGTGCTCGGCCAGCAGCCCGAACACCCGCTCGTCCACCCAGCTGGGGTGCCGGAACTCCACCGCGACCCGCAGCCACTCCGGGAAGCGGCTCAGCACGTAGGCCAGCCGGGCGTCGTCGCGCTGGTGGGCGGGATGCAGCTGCAGCAGGAGCACCCCTCGCCGGTCCCCCAGTTCGTGCCAGCAGGAGCAGATCCTCTCGACCCACACCTCGGGCGCGTACAGCCGCTTGGCATGGGTCAGGCCGCGGGGGGCCTTGACGCTCAGCTGGAAGCCGGCGGGCAGCCGTCGCCGCCAGGAGGCGAAGGTGGCCTCCCGGGGCCAGCGGTAGAAGCTCGCGTTCAGCTCCACCGTGCCGTAGGGCTGTCCGGGTCCGAACGCCTCCAGGTAGGCCGCCAACCGGTCCCGCACGGGCAGACCCGGGCGGTACAGCACCGACTCCCAGTGGTCGTAGCTCCAGCCCGAGGTGCCGACGTGCACCTCAGCCACGAACGGCGCCCATCAGTCGGGCGTCACGGTCATCCGGTTGATCAGCTCCTCGAGGGCGTCCTCGAACTCGTTGTCGAAGGTGTCGAGGGACAGCTGGGGCGACATCTTCATCAGCAGCGGATAGGCGGCCAGGTCGTTGGTCTCGAGAAACTCGATGTCGTCCGCCGGGCTCACCCGCGGCTCCACGGCGTAGATGGCCGACTCGAGCAGCAGGTGGCCGAGCAGGAAGGTGGAGAACGACCGGTAGATGCGGACGCTGTCGGCGACGCCGAACCCGTAGTGCTCCAGCCCGGCCAGGAAGCCCTCGACCCAGCGCAGGCTGCGCAGCGGCGGTCGTAGCCACGGCGCCGCCGGCGGCCGGCTGGCCACCAGGGGAAAGATCTTCGGGTGCTCCATCGACATGGCGCGCACGCCGTGCGCCATCTGCTGCAGGAACTCCTGCCAGGTGCTCGGCCAGGCACCCGTCATGGTCTGGGAGTAGAGCTCGTCCATCACCACCTCGACGACACCGTCGAGCAGCTGGTCGCGGCCGGGGACGTAGCGGTAGAGGGCCATCGCCTCCACCCCGAGCTCGGCACCGAGCCGCCGCATGGTGAGCCGGTCCCGACCGTGGGCATCGATGAAGCGAACCGCCTCGTGCAGGATGACGAGTCGGTCCAACGTCCGTCGGCCGGTCGGGGTGTTGACCTTCTCGGGACCGGGCACGGGCTCCGCACCGGCCGTTCCGGTGAGCTCCACGGGCTCCTTGGCTGTCATCGCTCCTCGACCTCTCACTCGGAGCATAGATCACCGTGCCGAGGCGACCGGACAGCGGAAGGGGGGCCGGGTGGCGCGAACCTGACCGGCGAGTACCGGTCAGGTGCAGGAGCGGGTGCTCTGCGCGAGCTCGTACCAGCCGTTCATGTACTGCGCGTAGACCCGGCTCAGCGACTCCTGGAAGGCCTCGGAGGCCCGACGGACGTCGAGGGTGACCACGTGCTCCTCGTTGTAGCGCAGGCCGGAGACCGACATGTTCTGCGTCCCGGTCAGCACCCGCCCGACGGTGTGGTCCGGGCCGATCAGGATGAGCTTGGTGTGCATCGCCACCTTCGTGCAGCGGGCCGGGATGGCGGCCTTGCGCAACAGCTGGGCGACGGTCGGCGAGATCGTCGTCGAGCCGCCCTGGTAGGTCAGCAGCATCTGAACGTCGCAACCCCGGTTACGCAGCCGGACCAGGGCGTTCACCATCTGCAGGGCCTTGGCGTCGGTGAGCTTGAACATCGCGATCCGGATCTTGTGGTCCACCGCGCAGTCCACGTCGTTGAACTGCTGGATGTAGAAGTCCACGGCCTCGGGAGTCTGCGGAGTGAAGGAGACCGAGGTGCCGCGGCCGGCGTCGGTGTAGTGCCGGTAGATGGGGTCCACCCAGATCCCCCGCTGCTTGCTCAGCTTGAGGTCCTCCGGGAAGCCCTCGGCGCTGCTGCAGCCCGAGGTGGCGCAGTACCGCATGCCGTCGTAGCGGAGGTCGAACTGGCGGAACATCTCCACGTCGTCATAGATCAGCGTCACCTCCTGGTGGTAGTTGCGCAGCTGGCTGCGGGCGAAGTTCCCCGACATCGACAAGATCGCTGGGTGGGGGCCGGCCTTGCCGTTGGCCCAGGTCGTGTCGCTGATGGTCAGGAACTTCTCGTGGTTGATGGCGAAGGGGTACACCGTGGCGGCGTTGGTGTTGAAGCAGCCGGTCGCGCACCAGGTGAGGGTGGCCAGCGGCTTCAGCCGGGCGATGATCTGGTTCCGGGCGGCCGTCGGCGTGATCGTCCCGCCGTCCAGGATCAGCCCGATCGTCACGCCGCGGTGGACCTTCACCCACTCCAGGGCGTCATAGATCACCTCGGGGTCGGTCTCCGGTCGCTCGCCCATCCCGGTGGCGGTCATCGTGCCGATAGCGCGGATGAAGAACATCCCGATCTTGATCTCCGAGCCCGGGGCCGCACCGCAGATCACCTGGGCCATCTTGTTGGAGAACTCCCAGGGCGCGTTGTTCCTGGGGTCGACGAACCCCCGCTGCTCCATGTCGGCGATGTTGAACCAAGCCTCGAAGGGCGCAGGGGTGCCGATGGTGGGGCATTCCTCGTCCGTCGCTGCCTGCACCTTGCCGTCGTCGCCACGGGAGAACGTGACCGCGCCGGCGGTGGTGGTCAGACCGAGGGCCAGCGTCAGCGTCACCGCAGCAGCCAGTCGCCGGAAAAGCCTGCTCCGCAACGTCGCCACCACTCCTTTAGACCGCTGACCAGCCACTCGCCACCAAACCGCTCCAGGGTCCAGACCTGGCGCGTCTCCGCTGGAGCGGAGCTCAGACCGACCTTAGGATGCCACAGGAGCTGGGCCGGACGGCTCGCCGTCGAGAGGTGTTGGTTGACCATGCCGGGAGGGTGGGCCCTCCGGGGCGCAGGGCCGCCCGGACCCTCGTCCGCACGCCCGAGGTGCCCGTTCTGGGCACGGCTGGTGCTCATGCTGCTGCTCGGCGGTGGCCTCGCCGCCACCGTGGCCCCGGCCGCCCACGCCGCCGACAACGAGCTCGTCGCGACCGAGCCGGGCATCCGCGCGGAGCTGGACCGACCCCCGGGGTTCGTCACCATGGCGTTCAGCGAGCCCGTCGACCCCAGCCTGGCGAAGATGCTGGTGCTGGACGCCCGCGGGGCCAACGTGACGACCGGGGAGCTGATCGTCGAAGGCACGAACATGTCCAGCCAGCTCGTCGACGGGCTACCCAGGGGCACCTACACCGTCAGCTACCGGCTCGCCCGGTCCGACGGGGAGCCCCAAGGAGGCACCTTCCAGTTCTCCTACGGGAGTGGCACCTTCACAGCCGCCGCCGATCGCACCTGGTCCGGGTCGCGGCAGCAACCCGAGGTGCTGAAGAATCCCGACCCGAACGCGGTCAGTCCGAGTCCGACCAGAACATCGGCGTCCTCGCCCCACCCCACCCCCACCAGACCCAGCCGTCCCGGCCCCAGCGCGGCACCCTCGAGCAGCGAGCCGTCCAGCTCGTCGCCGTTGCCGACGGCAACCGGGACCCCGGGCGGCGCTTCTCCGGGCGGAGGAGCCACCCCGCTGCTCGTCTTCGCGGGGGCGCTCGCCCTCGCCCTGCTGGCCGCCGCGGGCGGCACCGTCCTCACCCGGCGGGGCCGGGACGGCAGCGACCACCGCTGAGCTGGTCCAGTCCGCCTGCTGTCAGCCCCAGCCCTGGGCGTCGAGGTCGCGGAACAGCTCCGACCAGCGGGCGACGAAGGCCTCCTCGCTGAACTCGGTCCGGACCGCGGCCGCGCGTTCGCTCAACCGGCGCCGCCGCAGCCCGTCCTGCAGCACCTCCACGACGCGAGCCGCGAGGGCCTGGGTGTCACCGGGCGCGACCAGGTAGCCGTTGACGCCGTCGGCGACGATGTCGTTGGGGCCGTACTTGACGTCGTAGCTGACCACCGGGCAGCCGTGCGCCAGGCTTTCCAGCAGCACCAGGCCGAAGCCTTCGAACTTGCTGGTCAGCATCGACAGGGCGGCCCGCCGGTACACCGCGGAGGGGTCCTTGGTGTAGCCCATCAGCGTGACCGACCCGCGCAGCGCCAGCTGGTCGATCTGCCGCTGCAGCTTGTCGCGGTCGGGTCCCTGGCCATAGATCTCCAGCCGGGCCGCGGGGACGGCGGCGACAACGGCCGCGAAGGCGTCGATGGCGTCGGAGAGCTGCTTCTGCTGGTCGAGCCGGGCCAGCATCACCACCAGGTTCGGGTCGCGGTCCTCGAACGGGGAGTCGGCGACCGGGGTGACCGGGTGCGGGATGACCCGGAAGTTCTGCCGCCGACCGAAGTGGGCCTCGGCGTCCGCGCGCTGGGCGTTGGTCAGGAAGACGATCGCGGCCACCTCGTCGCGGTGCTCGAACAGCGGCCGGTAGGTGGGCCGGATCGCGCTGACGTCCTCGCCCGGCAGGGCGACGTGAGGGTTGTGCAGGACATAGACGTGTTTGACGTTGGGGCGCTGGTAGGTCAGCGTCTCGTTGTCCGAGCGCCGCGACTCGACGGTGAGGAAGACGTGCTCGTCGCCGACCAGCTTGTCCAGGTAGGACTGGATCAGCGCCACGTTGGAGTCCAGCACCTCAGCCGGACGGCCACGGCTGTCCAGGAGGGTGATCCGCTCCACCCGGCTGGTCATCGTCGAGGGGTTCACCACCAGCCACTTGTTCATGTACGGCGTGCCGTCGGAGCGGTAGAAGATCTCCTGCCGCGGCCGGTTGAAGTGCAGGTCCATGTAGGTGGTCCGGCGGATCCGGCCGTTCAGGCCGAACTCGTCCCGCTGGGTCCGCGCCCGGTTCTCGTTGAACCAGTCCCGCACCAGCAGGCGCCCCTGGTCGTCGAACCGCTTGTACAGGCGGTAGACCCCGTTCTCGAAGTAGCGGTAGACCTCCTGGTCCTCGTCCCGGATCTTGTGCATGCCCGGCTCGTCCACCTCGTGCCGGATCTCCTCCGTCGGCGGCACCGCGTCGCCGTCGAAGTAGTCGTGCAGGTTGACGATGTTCACGCCCTCGACCAGCAGTCCCCGCCGCCGCAGGTCGGCGGAGATGTCCTCGATCTCGGCGGAGTAGTTGAGCGTGACGATGGTGGAGTCGACGCCGCCCAGCTCCTTGAGCAGCCGGCACTTGTTCAGGATCGAAGCCGTCCGGCCGCCGAAGTTCCGCGGCACCGCCCCCACGACGAACACGTACCGCCCTGCCGGCAGCGGCTCCAGGTCGGGCAGCCGGTCGAACCGGGGTGCCGGCACCGGTGCCGTCGGCAAGGCGTGGTCGGTCTCCTCCGGCGCCTCGGCTTCGGCCGAGCCAGGGTCCGCGACACGCCCTGCGGGCGTGACCCGGCGGACCACCTGACCGGCTTGACGAAGCAGCTTCCCCATCCCTGACCTCCCAGGCACCGACCGGCTGGCAGCCTAACCCAGCACCGGCAGCGCGGCAGCCGATCACCGGCCCGGCCTCGTCGCAGCGGGCCGCGCTCGCGGTAAACTGACCGACCGTCCGAGCCGTCTCCCACCGGCGTTCCAGCCGTGCCCAGCCGAGAGGATTGACCCGTGCGGGTGATCACCTACGGAACGTTCGACCTGTTCCACGAGGGGCACGTCCGTCTGCTCGAGCGCGCCAAGGCGCTCGGCGACCACCTCATCGTGGCCGTGACGACGGAGAACTTCGACGACGCCCGCGGCAAGCTCAACGTGCGGCAGAGCCTGATGGAACGAATCCACAACGTCCAGAAGAGCGGGCTTGCGGACGAGATCATCATCGAGGAGTACGAGGGTCAGAAGATCCAGGACATCCAGCGCTACCGGGTGGACATCTTCGCGATCGGCTCGGACTGGCTGGGCAAGTTCGACTACCTCAAGGACTACTGCCAGGTCGTCTACCTGGACCGGACCAAGGGTGTCTCGAGCACCCAGCTGCGGGACGAGCACGGCATCCTCAAGCTCGGGGTGGTCGGCGCCGGGCGGATCGCCAACCGGCTGGTCGACGAGGTCCGCTTCGTCAGCGGTGTCACGGTGGAGGGTGTCTACAGCCGAACCCAGGCCAACGCCCAGAAGTTCGCCGACGCCCACGAGCTGCGGGTGGTCGCGGACTCGCTGCCGGACCTGCTCGACGAGGTCGACGCCGTCTACATCGCCACCCCACACGGCACGCACTCCGAGTACGCCCTGCAGGCCATCACCGCGGGCAAGCACGTGCTCTGCGAGAAGCCGATGGCCCTGACCCGGGGCGAGGTCGAGAAGATGTTCGAGGCCGCCAGCGACAACCGGGTGGTGCTGCTCGAGGCGGTCAAGACCGCGTTCTCGCCGGGGTTCCAGCGGATGGTCGCGGTCGCCCGCAGCGGCTCGATCGGCCAGGTCCGCTCGGTCGACGGCACCTTCACCAAGCTCGTCGGGTCGGGGCGGGAGCTCGAGGCGCCGGACGGCGGGGCCATCTCCGAGCTCGCGAGCTATCCGCTGACTGCCATCGTCAAGCTGCTCGGCACGGGCTACACCGCGATCACGACCTCCTCGCTGCGGCCCGAGGACAGCGAGGTCGACACGTTCTCCCGCATCGACGTCACCTACCCGCACGCCGTGGCCTCGGCCCGCGTCGGCCTGGGCGTCAAGGCCGAAGGCGACCTCATCGTCGCCGGCACCAAGGGCTACATCTACGTGCCGGCGCCGTGGTGGAAGACCGAGTACTTCGAGGCCCGGTTCGAGGACCAGCGCGACAACAAGAAGTACTACTACAAGTTCGACGGCGACGGGCTGCGCTACGAGGTCGCCGAGTTCGCCTCGCTGATCCGCAACGAGACGCCCGAGTCGTTCAAGCTCCGCGCGGCCGAGTCCATCGCCCTGGCCGGCGTGATCGAGGAAGCCCGGCGCAGCGCCACGGTGATCCGGTGAGGAGTCAGGCGTGCCGCGGCTGAGCACCGAGCAGGCGAAGGTCAGGGCGCGTCGCGTTCTCAGGAAGGCACGCTCATCCTCGAACCCGGCGCTCTACCACGGCTACCGGCTGGCCCGACGGACGGCGCGGGACACGGTCAAGGTGCTCACCGGCAGGCAGGTGGGGTGGATGGCCACGCTCCGCTCGGCCCGCTGGGTGGACGAGTCGACCTACGAGGTCAGCGGCTGGGCGTACGAGCGCGGCTACGCCTACCTCGACGGACCACCCCCGATCGAGGTCTGGGTTGAGAGCGGCAAGGCGCGGATCGACGCGACCGTGCAGGCCCGTCCGGACACCGAGGCGAACGCGCTGGCGGTCAAGGCGGAGTTCGACTACGCCAACACCGGCTTCGTGGCGCGGCTGGACCTGAGCACGCTGCCCCAGCAGGACGACCGGACCTGGGTCGTCAAGATCAAGGTCGGCGACCGCCTCCGCAACCCCACCGGACCCTTCAAGTACCGCTACCGCGGCGGGTCCGCCCGTCACCTCTTCGCCCACACCTTCGCCGACGACCGCCAGGTGATTCCCACCTGGCGTCGCGGGCTGCGCTTCGTCAGCCGGCAGGCCGCGGTGATGGCGACCGAGATCAGCCTCGACGGCCGCGCGTTCCGTGCCTCGGTCCGCACGCACGGCCCCGTCCTCACCTCGGCCTCGCTCATCGGCTCCCTGGAGGAGGTGCCGCTGACCTGTCAGCGGCTGGAGGATGCGGGCGAGGGCTGCTACGAGATCAGTGGCGTCGTACCGGAGGCCTACCGGGTGCTGGAGGGCCGCACCCTCCGCTCGGCCATCTGGGGGGTCGCGGTCCAGGGCGAGGACGGCACCAGCTACCGGGTGCGCACCAGCCTCGACGACACCTTGGCGACCCCGCCGCCCGAGGCGACGCTGTTCGCGTCCTCCGCGGCCGGGACCCTGCGACTGAACGACGCCCCGACGCAGGTGCTGGTGGAGGACTACGCGTTCGAGCTGGAGCCGCGGCTGGGGCTGCGGTTGCGCGGCCGGGTGCTGGGCGCCGGCGGCGAGCCGCCGACCCTCTACGTCGTCGGTCCCCGGCAGAACCTTCCGGCCGAGCTCACCATGGCTGCCGACGGCACCTTCGAGTCCTTCGTGCCGCTGCTGGTCTCGGTCTGGGGCCAGCAACCGTTGCCGCCGCGGACCGGCGGCTACCTCGTCAAGGCCGCCTCGGCCTCCGGAGAGGAGCTGCGGGTGAGCTGCCACCCGACCCTCACGGTGCGGACCCCGCAGACCTACGACGCCCAGGACTTCCGGCTGCGGGTGGGGAGCGGCGTGCTGCAGCAGCTGCGTCTGCGGGTGCTGACGGCCCGCCGGCCCGACGAGCTCGGCTCCTTCCACCAGCAGCGTCTGTGGAACCTCTACCGCACGGCGGACTGGCAGCCGCGCAACGCCGTCTACTTCGAGAGCTTCTACGGGCGCAACGCCACCTGCAACCCCCGCGCCCTGGACGGGGAGATCGCGCGCCGCTACCCGCAGCTGACCCGCTTCTGGGGCATCGACGACGCCTCCATCCCCATCCCTGAGGGTGCGATCCCGGTGGTGCGGGGAACGCGGGAGTGGTGGGAGGCGCGGGCGACCTCCCGCTACGTGGTCGCCAACGACTGGCTCAGGCGGCAGTTCCGTCCCCGGCCGTTCCAGGTGGTGCTGCAGACCTGGCACGGCTCGATGCTGAAGCGGATCGGACTCGACCGGCCGAACGTCCCGGTGGCGAAGCAGCAGGTCATCCTCCGGGAGCGGTCGAAGTGGGACCTGCTGCTGTCCCAGAACCACCACAGCACCGAGATCCTGGCGTCGGCCTACGCCTGGGACCGGCCGATCATGGAGGAGGGCTACCCGCGGGACGACCCCCTCAGCACCGAGACCGGGGAGGAGCTCCGGGACCGGCTGGGCATCGCCCCCGACAAGACCGTCGTCCTCTATGCGCCCACCTGGCGGGAGAACCTCACCTCCATGGTCACCTTCCTGGACCTGGAGAGCCTGACCCGCGACCTCGGCGAGGACTACGTCCTCCTGCTGCGCGGACACTCCCGCACCGTCGCATACGGGGGCAATGTCACCCTGCCCGGCGTCATCGACGTGACCACCTACCCCGACATCACCGAGCTCTTCCTGGCCTCGGACGTGCTGATCACCGACTACTCCTCGGTGATGTTCGACTTCTCGGTCACCCGCCGCCCGATGATCTTCTTCGTCCCGGACATGGACGACTATCGCGACAGCGTCCGCGGCGTCTACTTCGACCTGTCCGAGGTCGCCCCCGGTCCGGTGCTCTACACCCAGGACGAGGTCACAGTCGCGCTGCGCGAGCTCGACCAGCAGCGCGAGAAGTACGCCGAGCTGTACGAGGCCTGGGTGCAGCGGTTCAACCACCACGACGACGGTCACGCGGCCGAGCGGATCGTGCGGCAGCTGCTCGCCGTCACGAAGTAGGACCGGCGGGCGCCCCCTGCACGCAGAGGCGGACGCCCCCCGAAGGGGACGCCCGCCTCGTTCTGGTGGTGCGCCGGTGCTAGACCGGCAGGTAGACCGTCATCCGCACCAGGTTGTGGTCGGACGGGATGATCCCGACGAAGTCGTCGTTGGCGTCCAGGGCGGCCACCGTCTCCCACTCGCTGATCCGCATCGGGGTGGTCAGCATGTAGTCGATGTAGGAGCCGTTGTCCCAGCTCCGGTTGCCCTTGGCGTGCCGGACGAAGCCGTTGTAGCTGTTCAGCCAGGTGCTCACCCGCTGGTCGGCCCACGGGTCGACGGCCCGGGTGGAGTTGGCGGCACCACCGAGCGGGTCGACGAAGCCGGCCTTGATGTAGACGTCGTAGGGGGCGTTGGTCGGGTCGGCGAAGCGGCTGGAGTTGAAGTCCCCGACCGAGATGACCGGGAGGTTGCCGGGGTTCTTCTCCTTGATGGTCTGCACGGCGACCTCGGCCTCCTTCTTGCGCAGGTCGTAGGAGGCCGCGTCAGGGTCGAGGTGGCTGTCGGCGAAGAAGAACTTCACCCCGGTGCTGCGCTGCCGCAGGATGGCCCAGGCGGTGTAGCGGGCGTTGGCGGCGTCCTTGGACGGCAGCAGCTTGGACCCGCTGGAGACCAGCTCGACCCGGTCGGAGTTGTAGAGGATGCGGGTGCCCTGGGAGGCGCCCTGGTCGGCGTAGACGCAGCCGGTGGGCGTCGTCGACTTGACGCAGTTGTTGCGCTTGTCGTTGGTCAGCTTCCACGGGACCCCGAGCCGCTGCTGCAGGTCCTCGAACTGGCTCAGGTTGATCGATGCGCCGCTGGCGTCCTTGAGCCAGCCCTGGCTGGCCTCCTGGACACCGATGACGTCGAGGTTCTGCTTGCGGATCGCCGCCACGACGGCCGAGCGGCGTTCGGACCAGGGGAGCTCGTTCGGCTGCTTGGCGTAGCAGTTGGCGCACTTGATGTTGTAGCTGCCGACCCGCAGCGGCGTCGTCGCGGACAGGCCGTTGTAGGTGCGCTTGGCGGCAGTGGCCACCCTGACCACCGGTGAGTAGGCGCTCAGGCTGGCGCCGGCCGTCGTGATCACCCGGACCTGGAAGTAGTAGCTGGTGCCGGGCTGGAGCCCGATGACCTGCCCCGAGGGGGCGGTGTAGCGGTGGAAGACCGCGTTGGTCATCGACGCGCTCGCCGAGTACTTGATGCGGTACATGGGCGCCCCGGCGACCGCCTTCCAGGCGAGCGACACGGTGGTGGGGGTGACCGCCGTGGACCGCAGCCCGGTGGGGACAGCGGTGGCGGCCGACGCTGAGGGTACGGGCAGCGACGCCAGAACCAGCAGCACCAGCAGTACTCCAGCGGCCAGGCGGCCGACCAGCCCTTCCGGGCGGGCCACGGGGATCGAGACCTTCACGTTCTTCCAGCTCCTTCTGACGCGGCAGGGTCCCCGAGTGCCACGGCGCCGCTTGCTGGTTGAGCGGCCGAGAAGGGCCGGAACTGTTACCGAACTGGTACTTGGCTGCGCCGTTGTGAAAAACTAACAAGGGCGCGGCAGACGAGGTAACAGGCGAAAGACATGGACGAAGGTCCCGAGTTGTTACGATCCGGCGGTGACGTTCCGCGAGGCGGCTCCCCCGACCCCGGCCGCAGTCGGCACCCTGATGCGCCGTCGCAGCCTGGCGGTCGCGCTGGTCCTGGCGTTGCTGACCGCGATGCTGCAGACGGCGAGTGCGGCTCCGGCCAGGCCTTATGCCGCCCCAGGCGACCTGCAGGAGTCGGCGGTGACCCGGTCGAGCATCACGCTCCGATGGGCGGCCATACCCGGCGCTCCGGGCTACCGGGTGCGCGCGTGGTCAGAGGGGAACCCGATCGTCTGGCTCTCGACTCCCAAGAACAGTGCGAGGCTGACCGGGCTGAAGAAGGACACCCTCTACTACATCCGCGCCTACGTGGAGCAGCCGGCGACCGCGACCGCACCGGCCAAGGCACTCAGCGCCAACTCCCCCGAGAACCAGGTGACGACCTCCGCCTATCCACGGCGCAGCCCCGACGGGCTGGCGGTCGGCCGGCAGACGCCGGCGTCGGCAAGCCTGACCTGGACCCCGGTCGCCGACCTGAAGACCGGTGACCGCTACGTCGTGGAGTACGCCCTCGACAACGCGCTCACGATGTCGCGGCGGACCGCCGGACCCTTCAGCAAGCCTGCGGCCACCCTGACCAAGCTGGCCAACAACACCTCCTACTTCGCCCGCGTCTATGTCGTGAACGCTCGGGGCGCCCGGATCACCGGCTCGTCCGAGCTGGCCGAGGCCAAGACGCCGGTGCCCCGCGGCTCCATCACGGGGAAGGTGTCCGGTGCGCCGACGGGAGACCTGCTGGCGCTCGCCTACGACAGCCGCAGCGAGGTTGCGGCGCAGAGCGGCGTGCGGAGCGACGGGGGGTACTCCCTCCGGGTCCGGCCCGGCACGTACCGGGTGAAGATCCAGTACGTGGGCCGAGCGGGGTTCACCTCGCGCTGGGCCAGGACCGGCAGTGCGGGCAGCACCGTCCAGTCGGGGGGAACTCCCGTTCCGGTGGCGTTCGGCCGGGTCGCGACCGCGCCGCCGGTCACGGTCGCCCGTGGGGCCACCGTCTCCGGGACCGTGACGAGTGCCGGCGCCGGCGTCCGTGACGTCGACATCACCGCGCTGAGCGCGGTGACCGCTGAGCGTGAGGTGGTCAGCGTGACCCGCAGCGGCCCCGGCTACACCCTCGTCGGCCTGCCGAACGGCACCTACTGGCTGCGCTTCCGCTACTCCGGCGACGGCTTCGCGACCCGCAGCGCGAAGATCACGGTGAGCGGGAGCCGGAACGTGAAGCTCGACACCACCCTGGTCAACGCCGAGTTCCGCGCGCGCTACATCCCGCGGATCAGCGGCACCAAGGTCGTCGGGCGAACCCTGTCGGCCGCGGTGACGCCGTGGCTGGCGGGCAGCTACCCGACGACCCGCGCCAGCATGTCGCTGCAGTGGCTGCGCAACGGGGTCCCGATCTCCAAGGCCACCGGCACCAGCTACACCCTGACCAGCGCGGACCGCGGCAAGAAGATCAGCGTCCGGGCCACCGCGCGGCGTTACGGCTACGCCACCCGCTCCACGACGTCGGTCGCCTACCCCGTCTCCTGACCGGCCGCCGGCGGTGCTGCAGGTTGACTGGACCGTGAGAGCGCCACTCGGGCCCGGGAGCCACGACGTAGATTGAGCCGGCCATGGCTCTGCTTCTCGACCTGACTCCGCTGCGTGCCAGCGCACCCTTCCGCAGGCTGTTGGTCGGCCTCGGCATCTCCAACCTCGGCTCCCAGCTCACCGTCGTCGCGGTGGGCCTGCAGGTGTACGCCATCACCGGCTCCACCCTGTCCGTCGGCGTGCTCGGCATCTGTGCCCTGGTCCCCCTGGTACTGCTGGGCCTGTACGGCGGCGCCCTCGTCGACGCCTACGACCGTCGACGGGTGGCGCTGCTGTCCGCTCTCGGGCTGTGGGTCGTGACGATGGCGCTGGCCCTGCAGGCCTGGCTGCACGTCGACTCGGTGCTGCTGCTCTACGCGCTGGTCGCGATCCAGTCCGCCGGGTTCGCGATCAACAACCCGGCCCGCAGCTCGATCATCCCGCGGCTCGTCGAGGGACGGCTGCTGCCCGCCGCGAACGTGCTCACCACGATCGAGAACAACGTGGCGCTGACGGTCGGCCCGCTGCTCGGAGCGCTGCTGGTGGCGCTGTGGGACTTCGGACCCGCCTACACCATCGACGCGGCGCTCTTCACCTGCACGCTCTGGGCGCTCTGGCGGCTGCCGGACCTGCCGCCGCTGGCCGCGGACGGGACTCCGGAGTCGCGAGCGACGAAGCGGGGGTTCGCCTCGATCGTCGAGGGGCTGCACTACCTGGCGACCCGGCCCAACGTCCGGATGACCTTCGTGGTCGACCTGATCGCGATGATCTTCGCGATGCCTCGGGTGCTGCTCCCCGCGGTCGGCGTCGTGTTCCTCGGCGGCGGGGCCACGACGACGGGCCTGCTCAGTGCCGCCTACGCGGGGGGTGCCGTGCTGGCCGGGGTCTTCTCGGGGGGCCTTGTCGGACTGCGCTGGCAGGGCCGGGTGATCACCGGCTCGATCCTCGCGTTCGGTGCGTCGGTCGCGGCCTTCGGGGGCGTGCTCGTCCTGGTCGGGCCGGAGCACCCGACGCAGGTGCTGCTGGTCGGCCTGGGGCTGGCGATGCTCTTCCTGGCGCTCGCCGGCGGGTCGGACGCGGTCAGCTCGGTCTTCCGGCAGACCATCCTGCAGGCCGCCACCCCGGACCAGATGCGTGGTCGGCTGCAGGGGATCTTCATCGTCGTGGTCGCCGGCGGGCCTCGGCTCGGCGACCTGGTCCTCGGCGTCGAGTCGAGCGCAATCGGCGAGGGCTGGGCGGCGGTGGCCGGCGGCTTGACCTGCATGCTGCTGCTGAGCCTGGTTGTCGGGCTGCAGCGGCGCTTCCTCCGCTACGACGCTCTGCACCCCACCCCTTGACCCCTGGACCCGGTCCGGTGAGACGGTGGGAACCGGCTCGGCCACAGCGCTGAAGCCCCCCGCGACGGCCGACCGGAGGACCCCCATGACCCAGCTCGCGAGCATGGGCGGCGACACCGCCGCGGACAACGAGGACGTCGGCGGCGGCGAGACCATCCCGCCCTCCCCCTATCAGCTCCGCGAGACCGACGGCCCGCTGGACGGTGACGAGCTGCGCCGGCTCGACGCCTGGTGGCGGGCGGCCAACTACCTGGCGGTCGGCCAGATCTACCTGGTGGCCAACCCGCTGCTGCGCGAGCCGCTGCAGGCCGAGCACATCAAGCCACGGCTGCTCGGGCACTTCGGCACCGTGCCCGGTCTGAACCTCGTCTACGCCCACGCGAACCGGCTGATCCGCGAGCGTGACCTGGACGCCGTCTTCGTCGCCGGCCCCGGGCACGGCGGGCCGGGGCCCAACGCCTGCGGCTGGCTGGAGGGCACCTACTCCGAGCTGTACAGCCACATCCCGCGGGACGCCGAGGGCATGCAGGCCTTCTTCCACCAGTTCTCCTACCCCGGTGGCGTGCCCAGCCACGCGGCGCCGGAGACCCCGGGCTCGTTCCACGAGGGCGGTGAGCTGGGCTACTCGCTGCTGCACGCTTTCGGGGCCGCACTGGACAACCCGGACCTCACCGTCTTCTGCGTGGTCGGTGACGGGGAGGCCGAAACCGGGCCGCTCGCCACCAGCTGGCACGCGAACACGTTCCTCGACCCGGCACGCGACGGCGCCGTCATCCCGGTCCTGGCACTCAACGAGTACAAGATCGCGAACCCGACGCTGCTGGCCAGGATCGGCCAGCAGCGGCTGGAGGAGCTGTTGCGAGGCTACGGCTACGAGCCGCACCTGGTCGCCGGGAACGACCCGTCCCTGGTGCACCAGGCGATGGCGACGGCGATGGCGGCGTGCCTCGACGGCATCGCCGAGATCCAGCGGGCCGCGCGGCAGGGTGAGCCGACGGCGGGGGCGGACCCCGGAGCTCGGTGGCCGATGATCATCCTGCGGACGCCGAAGGGCTGGACGTGTCCGCCCGTCGTCGACGGCCAGCAGGTGGAGGGCACCTTCCGCTCGCACCAGGTCCCGCTGTCCGCCGCGCGCGGCGACAGCAGCCACCGCTCGGTGCTGGAGGCGTGGCTGCGGTCCTATCGGCCGGAGGAGCTGTTCGACGAGCAGGGCTGCCCGGTGCCCGAGCTGTTGGAGCAGAACCCGCGGGGTGACCGCCGGATGAGCGCGAACCCCCACGCGAACGGCGGGCTGCTGCTGCGGGACCTGCGGCTGCCCGACTGGCGGGACTTCGGCGTGGAGGTGACGACGCCGGGCGCCACGTCGCACGAGGCCACCCGCGTCCTGGGCCGCTGGCTGGCCGAGGTCACCCGCGCCAATCCGGACAACTTCCTGACCTTCGCTCCCGACGAGCTGGCGAGCAACCGGCTGCAGGACATCCTCGACGTGACAGGCCGCAGGTGGGAGGCCGAGATCGGAAGGTTCGACGAACGGCTGGACCGTCAGGGCCGGGTGGTGGAGGTGCTCAGCGAGCACATGTGCCAAGGCCTGCTGGAGGGGTACCTGCTGACCGGGCGGCACGGGCTGTTCACCTGCTACGAGGCGTTCATCCACATCGTCGACTCGATGTTCAACCAGCACGCGAAGTGGCTGCAGGCCAGCGCAGCGGTGGACTGGCGGCGGCCGATCGCCTCCTTCAACTACCTGCTGTCCAGCCATGTGTGGCGCCAGGACCACAACGGCTTCACCCACCAGGACCCGGGCTTCCTCGACGTGGTGCTGAACAAGAAGCCCGAGATCGTCCGGGTCTACCTGCCGCCGGACGCGAACACGCTGCTCTCCACCTACGACCACTGTCTCCGCTCTCGGCACTACGTCAACGTGGTCGTGGCCGGGAAGCAGCCGCAGGCCGACTGGCTGGGCGTGCAGGACGCCGCGTTGCACTGCGCCCGTGGCGCCGGGATCTGGGAGTGGGCCGGCCACGCCGACGAGATCGGCAGCGACCCCGACGTCGTGCTGGCCTGCGCCGGGGAGATCCCGACCCTGGAGACGCTGGCAGCGGCGGCGATCCTGCGGGAGCGCCTGCCCTCGCTGCGGGTGCGGGTCGTCAACGTCGTGGACCTGATGCGGCTGCTGCCGGAGACCGAGCACCCGCACGGGCTCCCCGACTCCGAGTTCGACACGCTGTTCACCCCCGACAAGCCGGTCTTCTTCGCGTTCCACGGGTACCCGTGGCTGGTCCACCGCCTGACCTATCGCCGGACGAACCACGCCCAGCTGCACGTCCGCGGCTACAAGGAGAACGGCACGACGACGACCCCGTTCGACATGGTGATGCTGAACGACCTCGACCGCTACCACCTCGTCATCGACGTGATCGACCGGGTGCCGGGACTCCGCTCGCGGGCCGCCGGACTGCGGCAGGAGATGGTCGACACCCGGCTCCGGGCCCGCACCTGGACCCGGGAGCACGGCGTCGACCTGCCCGAGGTCGCGGAGTGGACCTGGCCGGGCTGAGTTCGCGGGTCAGCCGGGTCAGCCGGGTCAGCCGGGTCAGCCGGTCCGGTCGCTGGGTGCGGGTCGCAGCGAGCTCAGCCCGGACCTCCACCGGGGCAGGAGGTGCGCACTGAGCAGGTCCTGGACCAGGGCGGCGCAGTTGGCACCGAAGACGACGTCCCCACTGAGGGCGGGATGCTGGGTGACGAAGCCCCCCACCAGCTCGGTCGTGGCCAGCTCCTCCCGGTTGGCGTCGCCGCGCAGCTGCTCGTGGAAGTACCCGCCCCCGGCGTCGCTGCCACCGAGCCGCTTGTGCGCGTGCGCCAGGCGGGCGTTCAGCAGCCAGCTGGACATCTCGGTCGCCGCCAGGTGGCCCAGCAGCGCGCCCCGCCAGCGACGGTTCACGCCGAACAGCGTCAGCAGGTTGGTGGCGAGCAGCGTGACACCCGGCACCCGGTCCAGGTAGCGGCCATTGCCCGGGTCGAGCTGCCAGGAGACCATCAGGGACCGGAACAGCTCGGCGTGCATCAGCGGCAGCCGGCCCATGCCCCAGGTCTGTGCCTGCAGCCCGACCAGTGCGGCCTTGGTGGACCCGGACACCCGGGGCAGCGCCCACGAGTAGAGGTCCCCGGCCCGCAGCTCGGCGATCGAGCGGTGGATCAGCAGCTCCCTGAGCTGGTCCGCATCGGCCTCGCGCATCACGTGCTCGGAGAGGGCGGAATCCCGCTCCCGCCGGGCGGCCTCCCGCAGCCGTCCCACGGTGGCCTCCGGGCTGCGCTGCTGCAGGCTGTGCGGGGCGCCCACCTCGCTCTCCAGCCCGGCCAGCAGCACCTGCTCCCACTCGTGCCGGACCCGCAACAGGTCAGGTTGCCACTCCCACTCCTCTGCCACGCCGTCGAGGCCGCGGTAGTGCAGCTCGTAGCCGCAGAACAAGGCCAGCTGCAGGTCGTCGTCCGTGGCGGCGTCCGCGATCGCACCGTTCCACCACAGGTCGTCGCCGAGCCGCGCCTCCCAGGGGCGCCGACGGAGGGCGTCGAGCAGGGCCGCACTGACCGGTCCGCGCGGCCGGGGCAAGGGGACCGGAGCGTCGTCACCCGGTCGCAGCGGGTCGCGGCCGTCCTGGCCCGGCCGTGGCGGGTTGGCAGCGAGCGTCATCCGTCGCTCCTCTCGTCCGGTCCCGATGGACGGGGAAAGGCGGCCAGACAGCGACCGCACCCGCAGCTCCGGGATCGCGATCCGGACGTCGGGGGAAGCGTCCGGCGCCGAGGGTCACGGCCACGCTCGACCCGTCTCGGCTAGCCCCCTCCCGTCTCAAGAGGCACGAGAAATCTAGCGCGCGGGTGCCCCTCTCCGGCGGCGGAACGCGAAGAAGTTTTGGGTGCCCGTCAGTGCCGGCCGGCCCGCAGTTCCGCAAGGACGGCGCCGAGCTGCTCGAGGCCGTGCTCGAGCTGCCCCTCGCTGACGACCAGCGGCGGGGCCAGCCGGAGGGTCGAGCCGTGGGTGTCCTTGGCGAGGACCTGCCGTCGGGCCAGTGCCTCGCAGACCTCGCGACCGGTCCCCAGGGTCGGATCGACGTCCACCCCAGCCCAGAGCCCACGTACGCGGACCCCGACGAGGCCGCGGCCCAGCATCGCCTCGAGCCGTTCGCGCATCACCTCACCCAGCCGCATCGCCCGCCGCTGGTACTCCCCCGTGCCGAGCAGCCCGACGACGGCGTGCCCCACGGCGCAGGCCAGCGGGTTTCCGCCGAAGGTGCTCCCGTGCTGGCCCGGACGCAGCACGCCGAGCACGTCGGCGTCGGCGACCACAGCCGAGACCGGCACGATCCCCCCGCCCAACGCCTTGCCGAGCAGGTAGACGTCGGGCACCACGTCCTCGTGCTCGCAGGCCAGGGTGCGTCCGGTGCGGCCGAGTCCGGACTGGATCTCGTCGGCCACGAAGAGCACCCGGTGCCGGGCGGTCAGCGCCCGCACACCGGCGAGGTAGCCGGGCGGCGGGATGCGGACCCCCGCCTCACCCTGGATCGGCTCGATCAGGACCGCCACGACGTCGTCGGTGATCGCGGCGGCGAGCGCATCGAGGTCCCCGTAGGGAACCGTGACGAAGCCCGGGGTGTAGGGCCCGAAGTGGTCGTGGGCATCCGGGTCGTCGGAGAAGCTGACGATGGTGGTGGTGCGACCGTGGAAGTTGCCGCCCGCGACGATGATCTTCGCCCGGCCGTCGGGCACCCCCTTGACCTCGTAGCCCCACTTCCGGGCCACCTTGATGGCGGACTCCACGGCCTCGGCGCCCGTGTTCATCGGCAGCACCATCTCCTTGCCGACCAGCGCGGCGAGCGCCTCGGAGAAGGGTGCCAGCTGGTCGTGGTGGAACGCCCGCGAGGTCAGGGTGACCCGGCCCAGCTGCGCCTGCGCCGCGGCCAGCAGCACCGGGTGGCCGTGGCCGAAGTTGGTCGCGGAGTAGGCCGCGAGGAAGTCCAGGTACTCCGTGCCGTCGATGTCGGTCAGCACCGCTCCGGAACCACTCGCGACCACCACCTCCAACGGGTGGTAGTTGTGGGCGACGTGCGCGTCCTCGCTCCGCAGCAGCTCATCGGTCCGGGTCAGGGCCTCGCTCACGCGGGGGCTCTCGGTGATCAGCACGGGGTGGATCCTTCCTGGGGTGAACGGGTGGGGCGGAGCTCCTGGGTGCAGCACTTGACGCTGCCGCCGCCCCGGCGGAGCTCGCTGAGGTCTATCTCGACCGGCGCATAGCCCTGCGCCTCGAGGGCATCGGCGAGGTGATCGGCACCCGCCGGCAGCCAGACGGTGCGACCGTCGCTGACGCAGTTGAGGCCGAGGCACGCGGCGTCGGCCTCGGTGGCCAGCACGGCGTCGGGGAACAGCCGAGCGAGCACCAGCCGGCTGCTCTCGCTGAACGCCGGCGGGTAGTAGGCGATGTGGTCGCGCCGGTCGTCCAGCACGGTGAGCGCGACGTCCAGGTGGTAGAAGTACGGGTCGACCAGCTCGAGGCTGACCACCGGCCGGCCGGTCAGGGCGGCCAGCTCCGCGTGCGCGGCGAGAGTGGTGCGGAAGCCGTGACCGGCGAGCACCCGGTCAGCCAGCACGGCGAAGTCGCCCTCTGCCTCGTTCACGCCGACGGGTCGGGTCACCGTCGGGTCGGCGGCGGCGTCGGCCGGGCCCACCCGGTGCTCGCGGTGCCAGGCCTCGTGCACCGCTGCCTCCGCCGCCCGCTGCGGGTTGGCGAACCGGGCGCCGAGGACGTGACCGTCCAGCACCGTCGCCCCGTTCGCGGTGAACACCAGGTCGGGAAGGCCGGGGACCGGCTGGAGCAGGTCGACGTGGTGCCCGTGCTCGCGGTAGCTGGCCACCAGCGCTTCCCACTGGTTCAGCGCCCGCTCGCGGTCCACCGCCGGTTCCGGCGTCATCCAGGGGTTGATGACGTAGCTGACCTCGAAGAAGGTGGGTGGGCACATGAGGTAGTGCCGGGGCGAGGGGCGGCGCACGACGACGTCCGGCCTGGTCAGCACGCTCGACGTCATGCTGGAAGTCTAGGTGGCGCATTGCGCAATACCCCTGCCGTGATGTACGAAGAATGCGTGCAGGCATTGCGTCTTGACGACCTCGACCGCAAGATCATTGCGCGACTGCTGGAGAACGGCCGCGAGAGCTTCGCTGCCCTCGGCCAGCGGGTCGGGCTCTCGACCGCGGCCACCAAGCGCCGCGTCGACCGGCTGCGACAGGAGGGCGTCATCCGCCGCTTCACGGCCGAGATCGAACCGGCGGCGCTGGGCTGGACCATCGAGGCCTTCGTCGAGCTCTACTGCGAGGGCCGGGTGCCACCGGACGGGATGCGTGACCTCGCCCTGAGCATCCCGGAGGTGAGCGAGGCGTACACGGTGACCGGTGAGGCTGACGGCGTCCTGCTCGTCCGTGCCTCTGACGCCGCCCATTTCGAGCAGGTGCTCGGCGTGATCCGGAACCATCCGGGCGTGAGCCGGACCCGGTCGGCCGTCGTCTTGTCCCATTTGTGACCCGGCCGGCGGCCACCTGGAGCGCTCGGCTGAGCGAGGGAGTGAGACAATGGCCGGTCGGCAGGCTTGCCTCGGGGGTCATCCTTGAGGGAAGCGTGAGGCGGATGCGTTAGTTTCTGCCAGGATGATCGGTCGTGCACGCTTCAACCGCTGGAGGCGGTCGCCGCGCGTCAGAACGAGCCGGGGGACGAGAGAACACATGAGGTCGAGCTGTGCCTGAGTCAAGCGCGCCACCGCGCCGCATCCGCATCCCCGACTTCGCCGCAGCCAAGCGCAACCACCACCGGTGGGCCATGCTGACCAGCTACGACCAGTACACGGCCGCGCTCTTCGACGAGTCCGGGGTGTGGGGCCTGCTGGTCGGGGACTCGGCCGCCAACAACGTGTACGGCTACGACTCGACCCTGCCCGTGACCGTCGACGAGCTGCTGCCCCTGGTGCGGGCCGTGGTGCGTTCGACGCGGCGTGCCTTCGTGGTCGGCGACCTGCCCTTCGGCTCCTACGAGGCGGGTCCGGGCCAGGCGCTGCAGACCGCCATCCGCTTCATGAAGGAGGGCGGCTGCCACGCCGTGAAGTTCGAGGGAGGCGTCCGGGTCGCGGAGCAGATCGCCAAGGTGACCGGCGCCGGGATCCCCGTGATGGGGCACATCGGCTTCACCCCGCAGAGCGAGCACCAGCTCGGCGGCTACCGCGTGCAGGGCCGCGGTGACAGCGCCTCCCGGCTGCTCGAGGACGCCCACGCCGTCGCGGAGGCGGGAGCGTTCGCGGTCGTGCTGGAGATGGTCCCCGGCGAGCTTGCCGCACGGGTCACCGACGAGCTGCCGATCCCCACCGTCGGCATCGGGGCGGGGCCCGACTGCGACGCGCAGGTGCTGGTCTGGCAGGACATGCTCGGCTTGCGGCAGGGCAAGGTCACCCGCTTCGTGAAGCAGTACGCCAACCTGGCGGAGGTGATCTCCGGTGCCGCCGCCGCCTACGTGGCGGATGTCGCGGACGGCGCCTTCCCCACCGCCGCCCACACCTTCGAGGACAGTCCGGCCGGCAGTCCGCCCGCCGTCGCCCTACCGGGGGGGTCGTCGTGATCGTCGCCCACTCCCTCGCGGACTTCGCCACCGCCCGCGCCGACCTCGACAGCGCCGGCTGCCGCAGGGTCGTCTTCGTCGCCACCATGGGGGCGCTGCACGCCGGCCACCGCGAGCTGATCCGGCTCGCCCACGCCGCGGGCGACGCCGTGGTCGTCAGCATCTTCGTCAACCCGCTGCAGTTCGGCCCGGGCGAGGACTACGCCCGCTACCCCCGCCGGCTCGAGGACGACCTCGCCATCTGCGAGGCCGAGGGCGTCGACCTCGTCCTGGTGCCCACCGTGGCCGAGCTGTACCCGGCAGGGCGCCACGTCACCGTGCACGGTGGCGCACTCGGTGAGCTGCTCGAGGGGCGTTTCCGCCCCGGGCACTTCGACGGCGTGCTCACGGTGGTCGCCAAGCTGTTCCACATCGTCCGGCCCCAGGTGGCGCTGTTCGGCCAGAAGGACGCCCAGCAGCTGACCATGGTGCAGCGCATGGTCGTCGACCTGAACATGGACGTCGAGGTGGTCGGGGTCCCGACCGTGCGGGAGGCGGACGGTCTGGCCCTGTCGAGCCGGAACGTCTTCCTCACCGCCGCCGAACGCGCCCTCGCCACCAGCCTGTCCGCCGCACTGGAGAAGGCGGCCTCGCAGAGCAGCGTTCCGGCAGCCCGGGTCGCGGCGAACGAGGTGCTCGACCGGGTCCAGTTCGAGCCGGACTTCGAGCTCGACTACGCCGCCATGGTGAACCCGGCCACGTTCGCGGAGGTGCCGGACGACTACACCGGGAAGGCGCTGATGGTCCTCGCCGCCAAGGTGGGCAGCACCCGGCTGATCGACAACGCGCTGCTCGACTTTCCCGCCGCCGCCGAGCATCGGGAGCGGGTCGAGCCCGCGGCCTGACCGCCCGTCGGCCGACCCACCGCGATGGACCTGGACTCCGCTGCCGAGGAGCTGTACGCCGGTTCCCCCGACGACTTCATCGAGCGCAGGACTGCCCTCGTCGCCCAGGCCCGGGCGGCCAAGGACCGTGAGCTGGCCAAGCAGATCGGGGCGCTCCGCCGGCCGACGCGGACGGCGTGGCTGATCAACCTGCTGGCCCGCCGGGCCGCCGAGGAGGTATCCCGGCTGCTGGCCCTCGGCAGTGACCTGCAGGACGCCCAGCGGCGGATGGCCGGGGCCGAGCTGCGCCAGCTGTCGGAGGAGCGCCGTCACCTCGTGGACCGGCTGGCCCGGCAGGCCGTCCGGCTGGGCGCGGAGCAGGGCTACACCGCACCCGACAGCGCGGTGCAGGAGGTGAGCCAGAGCCTGCAGGCGGCCCTCGGCGACCCGGCAGTCGCCGAGCAGCTGCGGAGCGGGCGGTTCACGGCGGCCGCGAGCTACGGCGGCTTCGGCCCGTCGGACCTGATGGCGGCGATGGCCGCGTCGCTGCCGGCCGGTCATGGCTCGTCAACGCCCGACGCCCAGTCGGCATCGGACCCGGGGGCGGCAGCGGAGCCGCCGCCGGATGCGGGCGCCGAACGCGTGCAGGAGCCCGACGATGACCGGGCGACGGCAGAGGAACGACGCCGGCGGGCAGCCCGGGTGGCGGAGGCCGAGGCGGCCTGGGAGGCTGCCCGGGCGGCGCTGGACGAGGCCGAGTCGGCGGCGAACCAGGCCACCGCGCACGCCGACGAGCTGGCCGACCGGATCGAGGAGCTGCGGGTCGAGCTGCGACGCACCGAGGCGGAGGAGACAGCGGCGCGCGAGGCCGCGCGGGCGGCCCGCCGGGCCCACCAGGAGGCTCGCCGGGTCGCCACGGCCGCGCAGCACGCTCGGGAAGCCGCCCTCAGCGAACAGGCTGAGGGCGGCTGAGGCGGCTCAGCCCTCGCGCCAGTCGTTGCTCGAGATGTGCGAACCGCCCTGCGGTCCCATCTGCAGCATCCCCCCGTCGACCACCCAGGAGGCCCCGGTGACGTAGCTGGCCTTGGGCGAGGCGAGGAACGCGATCACGTCGGCGATCTCGTAGGCGAAGCCGGGCCGGCCCAGCGGCACGCCGGGACGCTCGGTACCGCGGGGATCCTCGTCGGTCTGACCGGTCATTGGCGTCGCGATCTCGCCGGGTCCGACGGCGTTGGCGGTGATGCCCTCGGCCCCGAGCTCCAGCGCGATCGTCTTCATCAGCCCGCCGAGGCCGTGCTTGGCGGCGTCGTAGGCGCTGGAGCCGACGCGCGGCTGGTGCTCGTGCACGCTCGTGACGGCGATCAGCCGGCCCCCGCGCCCCTGCTGCACCAGGTGCCGCGCGGCCCGCTGCAGGCAGACGAAGGCGCCGTCCAGGTCGGTGGCGACCGTGTGCCGCCACTCCTCCAGGGTCAGCTCGAGGAAGGGCTTGTTGTCCCCGGTCCCGGCGTTGTTCACGAAGACGTCCAAGCCGCCGAGCTGGCCGACGAGGGTGTCGATGACATTCCCGCAGGTCTCGAGCTCGTTGGTGTCGAGCTGGGCGACGAAGGCCTGGCGTCCGTGCGAGCGGACCTCCTCGGCCGTCTCCTCCGCACCCTTCTCGTCACTGTGCCAGGTGATGCCGACGTCCATCCCGGCCTCGGCGAGGGCGACGGCGGTCGCCTTGCCGATGCCGGAGTCGGAGGCGGTGACGATGGCGCGCTGCGGCTGGAACTCTCGGGGATCGGACGGCACAGGACTCTCCTTCGAGACGGGCGGGATTGGTTGCTGCTGCCTACCCAGCCGGCCCGGGCCTCACACCGAACCAACCACCTGCGGCCCGGGAGGCGATCTGACAGGATGTGCCTGCGCAGGGCGTCCTGCTGAGGATCGCGACGAGGTTGTCGCCACAGCCAGGACCCGAGGAGGACGACGATGACCGAGTCGCCGTCGACGGACCGCCCGCGAGCAGCGGTCGTGGTCAACCCGACCAAGGTCTCCGACACGTTCCACTCCCTGCTGGTCGAGCGGCTGGCGGCTGCCGGCTGGGCAGAACCGCTCTGGCTGGAGACCAGCGAGGAGGACCCCGGCCGCGGGATGACCCAGGAGGCGCTGGCCGCGGGAGTCGATCTGGTGATCGGCGCCGGCGGTGACGGCACCGTGCGCATCGTGGCCGACGGCATGGCGGGCAGCCACGTCCCGATGGGGGTGGTGGCCGCGGGCACCGCCAACCTGCTCGCCCGCAACCTCGACCTGCCGCTCACCGAGGCGGAGGCGCTCGACGTGGCGCTGGCCCGGCAGACCCGGGACATCGACCTGATCGAGCTGACCATCGACGGGGGTGTTCGCGAGCACTTCGCGGTGATGGCCGGGGTCGGCGTCGACGCCGTGATCATGGACGAGGTGAACCCGAACCTGAAGAAGGCGGTGGGGCCGGCGGCGTACTTCTTCGCCGCGGGCAAGGCCCTCGGCCGGCTCCCGAAGCGGATGGAGATCACCATCGACGGCGGCCGTCGGCACCGCCGTCGGGCGATGGTCTGCGTGATCGGCAATGTCGGGAAGCTGCCCGGCAACCTCGTGCTGATCCCCGAGGCGGAGGCCCAGGACGGCAAGCTCGACGTCTACGTGGCGTCACCGCACCGGTTCACCCACTGGCTGCGGCTGGCGGTGCGGCTGGTCACCCGCCGCCGGCAGCGTGACGACCAGGTGGACAACTGGCAGGGACGGCGGGTCGAGGTCAGACTGGCCGAGAGGGACAACTACCAGATGGACGGTGACGTCAGCGGCGAGTGCCGCACCCTCGCCGCCGAGGTGAAGCCGGGCGCCCTGCGGGTCTGCATCCCCTGACCGCCCCCGGGCAGAACCCTGGACGCCGGCGCTACCGCCGGCGGGCGGAACCCGGCGCTCCTCGCCAGGGGCCGTCGACCGACCCAGGAGGTCCATCCATGCCCTTGACCGTCCTCGTCACCGGCGCCTCCGGCTTCGTCGGCTCCCACCTCGCGACCGCGCTGGTCGAGGCCGGCCATTCCGTCCGGGCCATGACCCGGCACCCGGACGCCTACCACGGCGCCGGCGACCCGGTGCAGGCCGACGTCACCGACCCAGCCGGTCTCGACCGCGCCATGGCGGATGTGGACGTCGCCTACTACCTCGTGCACTCCCTCGACAGCGGCGACTTCGTCCAGCGGGACGCCGACGCCGCTCGGACCTTCGGCGCTGCCGCGGCCCGCGCCGGGCTGGACCGCATCATCTACCTCGGCGGCCTCGGGCGCGAGGACCAGAACCTGTCCGCACACCTGCGGTCGCGCCGTGAGGTCGAGCGGCTGCTCGGCGAGGGCGGCGTGCCGGTCACCGTGCTCCGAGCCGCCATCGTGATCGGACATGGCGGCATCTCCTGGGAGATCACCCGGCAGCTGGTCGCGCACCTGCCGGCGATGGTGGTCCCACACTGGGCGACCACACGCACCCAGCCGATCGCCCTGCGTGACGTCATCCGCTACCTCGTGGGCGTGCTGGAACCGGAGGCGGCGCGCGGTCGGGTCTTCGAGATCGGCGGTTCCGAGGTGCTGACCTACGCCGAGATGATGCAGCGGGTCGCACGGACGCACCACCACCGTCCCCTGCCGATGCTGACCATCCCGCTGCTCACCCCTCGGCTGTCCTCCCACTGGCTGGCGTTCGTCACGGACGTGGACACCAGGACGGCGCGCAACCTCGTCGACTCGATGAGCAACGAGGTGGTGGTGCTGGACCACTCGATCGAGAAGGTCGTGCCGGGCGAGCCGCTGGACTACACCAGCGCGATCGAGGAGGCCTACGCCGCACGCGCCCGGGCCCTGGCCGAGGCGAAGCAGCCCCGGCCCGACCGCCACGACAGAGCCCCTCAGGACGGCCGGCGGCCCGTCCGCCCGGAGCAGTCCCCGACCGCATGAGCGGAACCCGCACGCACTGGCTGGGCCGCGCCCTCGGCGTGGTCCGGCCGATCCTCATCGACAAGGTGGAGCGCGACCACGCCCAGTCCGACCGAGCGTTCCGGTACCGCCGGATCGTCGTCGCCATCACCCTGGTCGTGGGAGCCACCCTGCTGGGGCTGTCCTTCGCCACCAACCAGGGCGACCCGGCGTTCTACCCCCTCACCTTCGGGCTGGCGGCGACCTGGGCCGTCGGCAGCTTCCTCTCGGGGCCGCTGCATCTCGGCTACATCCAGATCCTGGGGGCCCGGCGGCGGCCGATCGTCACCCCGATCCTGGTCGGCCTGGTGCTCGGCGGCATCTTTCTCGTCGGCGGCCTCGTCACCCGGCAGATCCCGCCGCTGGCCGCCCTCACCGAGGACGTCCTCGGCTACGCCCGCGCCGGCAGCCTCCCGCTGCTGGCGGTGATCACCCTGGTCAACGGGGTCACCGAGGAGCTGTTCTTCCGCGGCGCCCTGTTCGCCGCCATCGGTCGACGGCGGCCCGTGCTGATCTCGACACTGATCTACGCGCTGGCCACCGTCGCCGGCGGCAACCCCGTGCTGGTCTTCGCCGCCGCCGTGCTGGGCATGGTGGTCGGGCTGCAGCGACGAGCCGGCGGTGGTGTGCTGGCGCCGATCCTCACCCACATCACCTGGTCGATGATCATGCTGCTGGCGCTGCCGCGGATCTTCACCCCGGCCTGACGGCCCTGCTCGCGTCGGCGGCCGCGCTGGGAGCCGTCCCGCTCAGGCGGCCGGCGGCGGGCCGGAGTAGCGCGTCTCCTGCACGTGCCGGGTCCGGCTGCGCTGCGCGTTCAACACCAGAGCGAGGACCAGCGCGAGCACGCCGGCGATGATCAGGATGATCCCGAGCGTGTCGTCGGAGACCAGTGGCAGGTCGACGTTCAACGCGAACAGCAGAATGGCGCCGACCACGATCAGGACGATGCCCAGTCCGATACCCACAGAGGTTCCTCTCGTTCGGGGGCCTCCGGCCCTCCCGTGCGGACCGCGGTGGCCGCGCGTCACACCCTAGAGGCGGGTGCCTCGTTGGGCGGGAAGTCGGCGAGGTCCCTCGGGCCTCGGTACCGGACCGTGATACTGGCCCCATGGCCAAGGCGTCGTCAGAGCAGGTCGTCACCGTGGAGGGGCGCACTCTCAAGCTGACGAACCTCGGCAAGGTGCTCTATCCCGAGACCCACACCACGAAAGCGGAGGTCCTCGACTACTACGCCCGGGTGGGACCGGTGATGCTGCCTCATCTCCGGCAGCGGCCGGCCACCCGCAAGCGGTGGCCCGACGGCGTGGGCACCGGGGAGAAGGCCCGTAACGTCTTCTTCGCCAAAGACCTCGGCGCCGGGACACCGGAGTGGGTCCGGCGCTACACCATCCGGCACCGGGACCACGACAACGACTACCCGGTCGTCAACGACCTCGCCACGCTCACCTGGCTGGCGCAGCTCGCCGCCCTCGAGGTCCACGTGCCCCAGTGGCGCTTCGACGAGGCGGGCCGTCCGCGCAATCCCGACCGGCTGGTGCTGGACCTCGATCCCGGTGAGGGGGTGACGTTGGCCGACTGCGCCGAGGTTGCCCGACAGGCTCGCGACATCCTGCGGGCGATCGGCCACGACCCGGTGCCGGTCACCAGCGGCAGCAAGGGCATCCACCTCTACGCCGCCCTCGACGGCAGCCAGACCCCCGAACAGGCGACGGCGGTGGCGCGCGAGCTCGCGCTGGCTCTCGAGGCCGACCAGCCGGACCGGGTGATCAGCTCGATGAAGCGCTCCGAGCGGGGCGGCAAGGTCTTTATCGACTGGAGCCAGAACAACGGCAACAAGACCACCATTTCGCCCTACTCGCTGCGCGGCCGGCACCGGCCCACGGTGGCGGCACCACGCACCTGGGCGGAGCTGGAGGCGCCGGACCTGCGCCACCTGGAGTACACCGAGATCGTCCAGCGGCTGGCGGAGCAGGGCGACCCGCTGGCGCCACTGCTGGGAAGCGGCGGGTCAGCGACGGCGGGCACCGCCCCGACGGACCGGCTGACCACCTACCGCAGCATGCGGGACCCGCAGAAGACCCCCGAGCCGGTACCGGCGACGCCGCCGGCGGAGCGGGACGGCCAGACCTTCGTCATCCAGGAGCACCACGCGCGCCGGCTGCACTACGACTTCCGGCTGGAGCATGACGGGGTGCTGGTCAGCTGGGCCGTGCCGAAGGCGCCCCCCACCGACCCGAAGGTGAACCACCTGGCCGTCCAGACCGAGGACCACCCGCTCGAGTACGGCTCCTTCGAGGGCAGCATCCCGCGCGGGGAGTACGGCGGGGGGCAGGTACGCATCTGGGATGCGGGCAGCTACCGACTGCACAAGTGGCGCGAGGGTCGTGAGGTCATCGTCACCTGCTTCGGCCGCCCGGACGGCGGGCTGGGCGGTGTGCGGAAGTTCGCCCTCATCCACACCGGCGGTGAGGGGCGAGCCGAGAAGAACTGGCTGATGCACCTGATGGAGACCGATCCGGAGGACCTGGCGGCCCCAGGGCCGCCGGTACCCGCACCCGCGGCCGAGGCCGGGGCGCCCACGCCGTTTCCCGACCGGGTCGAGCCGATGCTGGCGACGCTGACCGAGGTCGACACGTTCGGGCCTGAGGACGGCTGGGCCTTCGAGATGAAGTGGGACGGCGTCCGGGTCCTGGCGTATCTGGCGGACGGTCGCGTGGAGCTGCGCAGCCGTCGGGGCCGCGACGACACCGCCGCGTACGCCGATGTGGCGGAGGCACTGACCGGGGTGCCGGCCCGCAGTGCCGTGCTGGACGGGGAGGTGGTCGTCCTGGACGACAAGGGCAGGCCGAGCTTCGGACTGCTGCAGAGCCGGATCAACCTCACCCGGCCGGCCGACATCGAGCGCCTGGCCGCCAGCTACCCGGCCCAGCTGATGCTCTTCGACATCCTCGAGCTGAACGGGGAGTGGCTGCTCCGCCGCAGCTACGACGAGCGCCGCCGGATCCTCGAGGAGCTGGTGCGGCCGGCGCCCGGGTCGCGGCTGCAGGTGCCGCCGACGCTCGACCTCGACCTGCGCACGGCCATGGACGTGAGCGACGAGATGGGGCTGGAAGGGGTGGTCGCCAAACGGCGGAGCTCGACCTACGCGCCGGGAAGTCGCAGCGGGACCTGGCGGAAGATGAAGCACCACAAGACGCAGGAGGTCGTCGTCGGAGGCTGGCGTCCCGGGCAGGGGCGCCGGGACGGCGGCGTCGGGTCGCTGCTGATGGGTATTCCCGCCTCCGACGGGCTGCACTATGTCGGCCGGGTCGGCTCCGGCTTCAACGACCGGCAGCTGGACGAGATCCAGGCGCAGCTGGCTCCACTGGCCCGCTCCACCAGCCCCTTCGCCGACGTCCCGCGGGAGGACGCCCGGGACGCGCACTGGGTGGAGCCGCTGCTGGTGGGCGAGGTGCTCTACGGCGAGCTCACCGGTCCGGGACGGATGCGGCATCCGGTCTGGCGCGGGCTGCGTCGGGACAAGGTGGCCGAGGAGGTCAGCTGGGAAACCCCGAAGGCCCGGGCGGAGTAGGGACGGGCTCAGCCTCGCTCGATGCCGCTGAGCGTTGCCCCCCGGTGGGCTGCCAGTCGCTCCGCCTCCTCCTCGATTCGTCCCCAGATGGCGGGCGTCACCGGTGTCCAGAGCTCCAGCCGGACCGTCAGCCGCCCCCGGGTGGCGCGCGGCCGCCAGCTGCCGACCAGGTCCGTGCCGACGAGCACGGCTCCGGGACGGCCGAGCGTCGGCCACAGCGCACGGTGCCGGGCCTTGTCGGGCACCAGCAGCTCCCGGTCCCGCCCCTGCAGCAGCAGGTCGAACGGTCCGAGCAACCGGACGAGGTCGTTCGGCACCGACACCGCGGCTGCGTCGGGCAGCTGCCACGCCTTCCGGCCCTCGACCGTCACCGGTACCGCCTCCTCCGGCCAGTGCGCCTCGACCTCGGTCAGCGGCGCGTCGAGAAAGGTCGCGACGTCCTTCTTCGACGCCGGCCCGAGCAGGCGCAGGTAGCCGCGGATCACCTGCAGCCGCTCCGGAGCGGTCAGCGGGTCGGCAGCGGGCCCCCAGTCCCGCCGCGGCCAGTCCGGAACCGGCCGCAGCACCGGCGGCGACGTGCCGGGCGTCAGCTCGACCCCGCCGTACAGGGCGCCCAACCGGAACGGCACCTCCCACACGTGCCGCGCCCCGCAGGGGACGCACTCCTTGAGGTAGGGATCGGGCAGGGCCGCCGTGAGGCGGCTCGACACCTCACCTTTGACCATCGGCTGCCGGACCAGGTCGTGCAGTCGGCCGGCCACCTCGGCCAGCCCGGCGCGGACAGGGATCCCCGCCTCCTCGAGCGGCTTGTCCGCCCCGAGCACCCGCTTCGCGGCGTCGCGGTCGCTGAACGGGGAGGTGGCCACCAGGACGTCGGGGAGGTCGCTGCGCCGGTAGTAGTGCGGGGCGCTCCGCAAGGTCCACGCGAGGGCGAGCGCGTCGTCGCTCTCGAGCTGCTCGGCCGAGGTCAGCGCCACGCCGCGGTTGACCAGGGCCCAGCTCGCGCCGTCTCGCCCGGTGTCCTGCACACCGAGGTCCAGCACGGCGGCGTCCGTCGCCGCCCGCGCGCCCGTGCGGCGGTCCAGCTGTTGCGCGTGGATGCGCTGCGCGACTGCCTGCGCCCGGTCCATCCGTCCTCCTCCCCGCCGTCCTCGACGGCCCTCGGCCATTCCAGCACCGGTCACCGACGAAACGCCTCGGAGCCGGGTGGGTAAGACTTGGCCAAGCATCTGCCGTGATGCCCTGAGGAACGGGGAATCGGCGACGGCCAGCCGCAACACTGGGCCATTCGCCGTTCGCGACGGCCTCCTGACCACACGACGAAGGACGAGGTGCCCGTGCTCGAGATCAGCTCCCTGGTGTGGGGCGTCACCATTGCTGGGATTGTGCTGCTCCTGGCTGTCGACCTGGTGCTGGCCGCGGTCCGTCCGCACAAGGTGGGCTTCGCTGAAGCCACGGCGTGGTCGGTCTTCTACATCGCCGTGGCCATCGGCTTCGGGGTCTGGTTCACCCTGGCGTACGGCGGCGACTTCGGCACCCAGTACTTCACCGGCTACCTGGTGGAGAAGAGTCTCTCGATCGACAACCTGTTCGTCTTCGTGATCATCATGACCACGTTCGCCGTGCCCGAGCAGCACCAGCACAAGGTGCTCACCTTCGGGATCGTTCTCGCGCTGATCATGCGGGCGATCTTCATCGCCCTCGGCGCCGCCCTGCTCTCGGCGTTCTCGGTCGTCTTCCTGCTGTTCGGTCTGCTGCTGATCTTCACAGCCGTCCAGCTGTTCCGGCACCGCGACGAGGATCCCGACATCGAGGACAACGCGGTCGTCAAGGGGGCGAGGCGGTTGCTGCCGATGACCGACGACTACGTCGACGGCAAGCTGGCGACGCGGGTGGACGGCAAGCTCAGGTACACCCCGCTGTTCCTGGTGCTGATCGCCATCGGCAGCATCGACCTGCTGTTCGCCCTGGACTCCATCCCCGCCGTCTTCGGGGTGACGAGCGAGGCCTACATCGTGTTCACCGCGAACGCCTTCGCCCTGCTCGGGCTGCGGGCCCTGTTCTTCCTGGTCAAGGGGCTGCTCGACCGGCTGGTCTATCTCTCGACCGGCCTCGCCGTCATCCTGGCCTTCATCGGCGTCAAGCTGATCCTGCACTGGCTGCACGTGGACGTCAGCCCGGCCGTCCCGGAGATCCCCACGCTGCTCAGCCTGGGCGTGATCCTCGGCATCCTGACCGTGGTGGTGGTGGCCAGCCTCGTCAAGACCCGGAACGACCCGACGGTGCATGCCCACGCGGGCTCGCTCAAGGCCACCGGATCCAAGACCGGCCAACACGAACACCTGCATCAGTGACGCAGCTTCCGTCGGTGCCGTCGGACAGGATGGGGCCATGGCCGACCACGCACCCAAGCTCGGGATCGCCTTCGTCCCGACGATGCCGCCCGAACGGCTCCGGGCCCTCGCCCAGGCCGCCGAGCACAGCGGGCTGGACGAGCTGTGGGTCTGGGAGGACTCCTTCAAGCAGAGCGGCGTCGCGTCCGCGACCGCCGCGCTGGCCTGGACGGAGCGGTTGACCGTCGGCATCGGACTGCTGCCGGTGCCGCTGCGGAATGTCGCTCTGACGGCGATGGAGCTCGCGACGCTGGAGCGGCTGTTCCCGGGACGGCTGGTTGCCGGCGTCGGGCACGGGGTGCAGACGTGGATGGAGCAGGCCGGGGCGCGGGTGGCCTCCCCGCTGACGCTGCTGCGGGAGTACGCCACCGCCCTGCGTGCCCTGCTCAACGGTGACCGGGTCACCGTGTCCGGTCGCTACGTCCGTCTGGACGACGTCGCTCTGGACTGGCCGCCCGACGTGCCGCCACCGCTGATGCTCGGCGGCGCCGGACCCAAGTCCCTCGCCCTGGCCGCCGAGCTGGGCGACGGCACGCTGCTGGGCAACCTGCTGACGGAGTCGGAGGTGGCCGAGGTCGCGGCCGGGATCACCCGGGTGACGGGCCGCAGCCCTCAGGCCCTCGTCGCCACTCTGATCGCGGCCACCGGGGCCGACGCCGCCCGGCGGCTGGAGCAGGAGGTGCCGCGCTGGGGACGACCGGCAGGCCCGGGTCTCGGGGTCGCCGGGGATGCCGCGGCGGTCGCGGCCGCAGCGCGTCGGTTCGCGGCCGCCGGGGCCACGTCGCTGGTCATCCAGCCCACAGCCGACGAACCCGACCTGCTCGGCTTCGTCCGGTTCCTCGGTGCGGAGGTGAAGCCGTTGCTGCTCGGCTGAGTCAGCGGCCGAAAAGCCCCCGCAGCCCGCTGCGCTTGCTCTCCGACGCCGTGCTGTGCGACCCCGCGGAGGTCGCTGCGGGAGCAGCGCTCGCGGCGGCCTGCCCGGCGCCGGCGGGCGCCGGCTCGACCTCGCTCGGGGCCCTGCTCAGCATCCCGGGGATCTCCAGCAGCGAGCCGTTGGCGTCCTCGGCCCGTGGCTCGGTCTCGCCCTTCACTGCGTAGCGGGTCCGGGTCAGCTGGGCCGTGCACTTGATGCCGTAGTCGTACTCCATGACCTCGCAGCCGTAGCAGACCAGCCTGCCGGGAAGCACGACGACGTCCGGGTTGTGCTCCGCGACCTCGGCCTCACGACGGTTGACCTGCTCCGCGTATGCGCCGACGGCCTCCCGGTTCCAGCACCGGACCCCGTCGCCACCCTCTTTGATTCCGACTCGCATACCCGCTCCTTTGCGTCCGGGGGCCACTGTACGTCCCAATTTCCCGGAGTGAGGATCCCTGCAGAGGTCGGATGCGCCGGCCGGACAAGCACCGGCGGAGGGCCTCCGGTTGCCCCGGCTGCTCAGGCGGTGCCGACCGACGGCCGGCGTCGGGCGCGGGCCACCAGCGAGGTCGCCGCCGACTTGGCCGAGCTCCTGAGGGAGAAGTCGTTGGGCAGTGACAGCTTGATCACCTGCTTCCAGGCCGACGCCACCTGCCGGGGCAGCGAGCCCGTGGTGTAGCTGAGGCCGTACCGGGTGCAGATGTCACGGATCCGAGGAGCGATCTGGGAGTAGCGGTTGCTGGGCAGGTCGGGGAACAGGTGGTGCTCGATCTGGTGGGAGAGGTTGCCGGTCATCAGGTGCATCGCCTTGCTGCCCTCGATGTTCGCCGACCCGATCATCTGCCGCAGGTACCACTCGCCCCGGGTCTCGCCCTCGATCGAGGTCTTGGCGAAGGTCTCGACACCTTCGGGGAAGTGCCCGCACATGATGACCGAATGGGTCCACAGGTTGCGCACCAGGTTGGCGGTGAGGTTGGCGGTCAGCGTGTGCAGGAAGGAGGGACCGGAGAGCAGCGGGTGCACCAGGTAGTCCTTGCGCATCTGCCGGCCGATCTTGCGGAGCACCTCCTTGGCGTCCGCCCGGAACTTCTCCATGTCCTCGCCGCGCCCCTGCAGGTGCTTGCCGAGCTCGAGGTCGTAGGCCGCGATCCCGTACTCGAAGATGCAGGCGTTGACCAGGTTCCACAAGGGCTGGCCCAGGTTGGACACGTGCCAGCGCTGGTCCTCGTCCACCCGCATGATCCCGTAGCCGAGGTCGTTGTCCCGACCGAGCACGTTGGTGAAGGTGTGGTGAATCTCGTTGTGCGACCGCTTCCACTGGGTGGACGGCGACGCGTGGTCCCACTCATAGGCCTGCGAGTGGATCTTCGGGTCACGCATCCAGTCCCACTGGCCGTGCATGACGTTGTGCCCGATCTCCATGTTCTCGATGATCTTGGCCACCGACAGGCCGATGGTGCCGGCGACCCACGCCGGCGGGAAGATCGAGAAGAGCAGGACGACCCGGCTGCTCAGGTCCAGGGTGCGCTGCACCTTGATCACCCGGCGGATGTAGGCGGCGTCGGCGCTGCCGCGGGAGTCCAGCACCTCCTGGCGGAGCGCGTCGAGCTCGCGGCCGAGCGCCTCGACCTGCTCCGCGCTGAGGTGCCCCGTGGGGTCGGGCTTCCCGGAGCGCTTGGGCACGTGCCGGCGTTCGGGTTGCGCGACGGACAGCCGGCTGCCGCGGAAGGGCGTCTCGCCTGCAGGGCCGTCGGTGGCAGTCAGAGTCGTGGGTGCAGAAGTCATGGGAGTGCCTCTCAGAGGTCGATCGTGCAGGGGCCGGCCGCGGCCGACACACAGGTCTGGATGCGGACGCCGTCGCCCTCGGTGGCTGTCACGAGCTCGCCGCTGCGGAGGTCGCGGACGGCCCCCTGGGTGAGCGGGACGACGCAGCCGAAGCAGATGCCCATCCGGCAGCCGGACGGCATCAGCACCCCGGCCTCCTCGGCGGCGTCCAGGATGGGGGTCGCACCGTCTGCCTCGATGACGGTTCCGGTCGAGGCGAAGCGCACCGTGCCGCCCTCCCCGGCCTCCACGGTGGCGACCCGGAACTGCTCGGTGAGCAGCGTGAGGCCACGCGCGGTGTGGTGCGCGTCGAGCGCGTCGAGCAGACCG